>NZ_JH414710.1:393928-439908 GCF_000238655.1 Bacillus sp. 7_6_55CFAA_CT2
TTTTTTATCCCGTTATTTGCTGGGCAGTAAGACCCCCACCTCAAAATTCAGCGGAAAATGCTACCTCTGAAATATAAACCATGAATATAGTAATCTCCATTAGGCATCTCCTTTAGGTGCCAATAAAGGGAAGTTATAAAGTGAAAAGGAGTTTATAAAGAGATTGTAGAATGTTTTAGTATATAACACCTTAGATGTGACAACTTCCTTTTTGAAAAAGAAAGAAGGGGGTATAAAGCAGAAAGGTAGTGGAAATATTTCTTCTAGAAGATTTGCATTTTATCTTACATTCACAAAAAAATAGTACTCCTGAAACAATGAAGTTCATTTTATTTGAATGAAATAGGGAGAGAGGATAATGAAGAAAAAAATATTGGGTGTAATGATGATTGCGACAATGGCAGGAGGTATATTTGCAGGGGCGAATGTGACACCTGTAAAAGCGGAAGAGTATCCAAAAATGATTGTGTTTGAAGATGTTCCATACGGATTTTGGGCATATGATGCTATTATGGATTTAGCGTATCATAAAATTATATTAGGGTATGGAAACGGGAAGTATGGTGTTGGCGATCTTATAACACGTGAACAAGTAGCTGGGACTATTTACAGAACACTTGAGATAAAAGAAGAAGGGCCAGTAGCGAATCCATATAAAGATGTTTCTGATAGTACAACCACTTTTAAAAAGGAAATTTTAGCGTTAACAAAACGTGGTGTTTTTACAGGGGATGGCCAAGGGGATTTTAGGCCGAAAGCACCAATCTCTAGAGCGGAAATGGCTGTCATTTTAAAACGAGCATTTAATTTTGAAACGAAACAAAAACATACATTTAAAGATATTCCAAAAGGTCACTGGGCAGAAGATGCAATTAGTGCGTTACAATCTAATAATGTTGTGAGAGGAACTGGGAATGGCATGTATGAATTAAATCGCCCTGTACCTAGAGAGCAATATGCTCAGTTTATTAATAATGCGATTATTAATTATCATTTGAAAGAGGATTGGAAGTAGAGTGAAATATGAAAGCACAAATAGAAAAATTTGTGCTTTTTTGTTTGTTTAAAAAAGAATTATTATTCGTATTTATGTATTTTTATGGTTATAAACAAGCTTTATAATCAACCCGATGAAAAAGACATGATGTGTAATATGATTCACAAAACCGTCACGAAATGTGTCGGAAAATATATTGTCACTATACCATTTATTCTGTATATTTTTAAAAAAACATATACATATTGGGGAGATAATTTGATGAGCAAAAAAATTATTAAAAACAGCTACAGCATTAACAATTATGGGTGGGGTGTTATTCTCAGCAGAGAGTAATAGTGTAAAAGCGGAAAGTGCACCGTTGCAAAAAGCAAATACAATTGTATTTAAAGATGTACCAAAAGGACATTGGGCATATGAGGCAATTCATGAATTAGCGGAACAAGAAATAATTTTGGGATATGGCGATGGAATATTCGGTTTTGGGGATAATGTAACACGTGAGCAAGTTGCAGCTTTAATTTACCGTGTGTTTGATATGGAAGAACAAGATGAATATGAAAACCCATATGGAGATATCGATGAAAATTCAACAAGCTTTATCGAGGAGATATTGGCTCTAACGGAAATCGGAATTTTCCAGGGAGACGAGAATGGAAACTTTAGACCGAAGGCGACGTTAACGCGTGCGGAAATGGCACAAGTTCTTACGAATGCTTTTGACCTACAGGCAAAGGGATCTCATAACTTTAATGATGTTTCAGCAAATTCATGGGCAACGAATGCAATTAGTGCAGTACAAACAAATGGTATTACAATGGGAATCGGAGAAGGTAAATTCGGTCCGTCTATGAAGGTAACGAGAGAACAATACGCACAGTTTTTACATAGAGCAATATTGCATGATATGGAACAAGGGCAGTAATAAAGTTTAACTAGTCAAAGTGAAATTCAAAAATAATACAAAAAGGTCGTTGTTGTATAACAGCGGCCTTTTTTGTATGAAATAAAGCGCGAAAGAATGGCGTTTTGAAAAAAAACGAAATGAATTTTCAAAAAAAACTTCCTTTTCTGAAGATTTGTTATATAATATAAAACATGAAATCAAATCTGTTATAAAACAGTTTAAGAAGGGGATGCTAATATGTCGACGCAAACTTCACGGGTTACACTCGTTGGAGAAATGTTACCAGCGTACAGCGAAATATTGACACCTGAGGTGCTTAGTTTTTTGAAGGAACTACATGAGAATTTTAATGAGCGCCGCATAGAACTTTTACAAAAACGTGTAGAAAAACAAAAGAGAATTGATGCAGGGGAGTTTCCGAAGTTTCTAGAAGAAACAAAACACATACGTGAAGCGGATTGGACAATTGCCAAGCTGCCAAAAGACTTAGAGGATCGCCGTGTAGAGATTACTGGACCGGTAGATAGAAAGATGGTCATTAACGCTTTAAATTCAGGAGCGCATCTTTTTATGGCAGATTTTGAAGATTCGAATTCACCAACTTGGGAAAATGCAGTGGAAGGCCAAATCAATTTACGAGATGCAGTAAAGGGAACGATTTCACATGAAAATGATAAAGGGAAAGAATATAGATTAAATGAGAAAACAGCTGTACTCATTGTACGTCCAAGAGGATGGCATTTAGAGGAAAAGCATATGCAAGTTGATGGGAAAAATATGTCGGGTAGCTTAGTAGACTTCGGCTTGTACTTTTTCCATAATGCGAAAGCTCTTTTAGCAAAAGGGAGCGGCCCATACTTTTACTTACCGAAAATGGAAAGTTATTTAGAAGCGAGATTATGGAATGATGTATTCGTATTTGCTCAAAAATATATCGGCATTCCAAATGGAACGATTAAAGCAACTGTGTTACTGGAAACGATTCACGCTTCGTTTGAAATGGATGAAATTTTGTATGAGCTAAAAGATCATTCTGCTGGCTTAAACTGCGGAAGATGGGATTATATTTTTAGCTTTTTAAAGAGTTTCCGTAATCATAATAAATTCTTACTACCAGATAGAGCACAAGTCACGATGACGGCGCCATTTATGCGTTCGTATTCTTTGAAAGTAATTCAAACATGTCACCGCCGTAATGCACCAGCAATTGGAGGAATGGCGGCACAAATTCCGATTAAAAATAATCCAGAAGCAAATGAAGCAGCTTTTGAAAAAGTGCGTGCTGATAAGGAACGCGAAGCTTTAGACGGTCATGACGGGACTTGGGTTGCCCACCCTGGACTTGTACCGGTTGCAATGGAAGTGTTTAATCACATTATGAAAACACCAAATCAAATTTTTAGAAAACGTGAAGAAATATGTGTAACAGAAAACGATTTACTAGAGGTACCGGTGGGAACGATTACAGAAGAGGGCCTTCGCATGAATATTAGCGTAGGTATTCAATATATTGCATCTTGGTTAAGCGGACGGGGAGCAGCACCCATTTATAACTTAATGGAAGATGCGGCAACAGCTGAAATTTCAAGAGCACAAGTATGGCAATGGATTCGTCATGAAGGTGGAAAACTAAATGATGGTCGTAATATTACGCTTGAATTAATGGAAGAATTAAAAGAAGAAGAATTAGCAAAAATAGAAAGAGAGATTGGTAAGGAAGCCTTTAAGAAAGGGAGATTCCAAGAGGCGACAACGTTGTTTACAAATCTCGTTCGAAATGATGAATTCGTACCATTTTTAACATTACCGGGTTATGAAATTTTATAAAAAATGAAAAGGGGATGGAACAAATGAAAAACGAAAGAATCGAGAAGTTACAAGAAAGCTGGGAATTAGATGAGCGTTGGAAAGGGATCACACGTCCATATTCGGCAGAAGATGTAATTCGCCTGCGCGGGTCAATTGATATTGAACATACGTTAGCGCGTCGTGGTGCTGAGAAGCTTTGGACATCGCTTCATACAGAAGACTATATTAACGCACTTGGCGCATTAACAGGAAACCAAGCGATGCAACAAGTAAAAGCTGGGTTAAAAGCGATTTACTTAAGTGGTTGGCAAGTAGCAGCTGATGCAAACCTTTCTGGGCATATGTATCCAGACCAAAGTTTATATCCAGCGAACAGCGTACCTGCTGTAGTAAAACGAATTAATCAAACGCTTCAACGTGCGGATCAAATTCAGCATATGGAAGGAAGCGATGATACAGACTATTTCGTACCGATTGTAGCAGATGCAGAAGCTGGATTTGGTGGGCAATTAAATGTATTCGAACTGATGAAAGGTATGATTGAAGCAGGTGCATCAGGTGTGCATTTTGAAGATCAATTATCTTCAGAGAAAAAATGTGGCCATTTAGGCGGAAAAGTACTACTACCAACGCAAACAGCAGTACGCAATTTAATTTCTGCACGCCTTGCAGCAGATGTAATGGGAGTGCCGACAATTATCGTTGCAAGAACAGATGCGGATGCAGCTGATTTAATTACGAGCGATATTGATCCTGTTGATAAAGCATTTATTACAGGAGAAAGAACACCAGAAGGGTTTTACCGTACGAATGCAGGTCTTGATCAAGCAATTGCGCGCGGTTTAGCGTATGCACCGTACGCAGACCTCGTTTGGTGTGAAACGTCAGAACCAAATTTAGAAGATGCAAAACGATTTGCGGACGCAATTCATAAGGAGCATCCAGGGAAGCTACTTGCATATAACTGCTCACCTTCATTCAACTGGAAACAAAAACTAGATGAAAAAACAATTGCAAGCTTCCAAAAGGAAATCGCATCTTACGGTTACAAGTTCCAATTCGTAACACTTGCTGGATTCCATTCATTAAATTACGGTATGTTTGAACTAGCACGTGGCTATAAAGAGCGCGGCATGGCAGCATACTCTGAACTACAACAAGCAGAATTCGCAGCTGAAAAACATGGCTACTCTGCAACACGTCATCAACGCGAAGTAGGAACAGGTTACTTTGATGAAGTGGCACAAGTGATTACAGGCGGAACTTCATCAACGACAGCGTTAAAAGGATCTACGGAAGAAGCACAGTTTACGAAATAAAAGGAAGGGGCACCTTTTTGAAAGGTGCCCCTTGTTATTTTCTAAACGATTCGAAAAGAGAGATTGAGTTGTCGGCAAAAAACGATACTAACTTTTCTTTATTACTAAATCAACTCCACTCAGCCCTATGATCACGAATAAACTTCATATCTTTCTCATAATGCTCTAGATGTCCTTCATCGATCATTCTTTGGAAATTCAAGTCGCCTTCTTGAGCTTTTCGTTTCATATATGTACATAACCCTTCTAATCGAAGCAACACCATTCCTAAGTAATCTTCATCCATATTTTTATCATAGGACTGAACGAACAAATTCACTCTCTCTTTAATACGATCTGCATGTTGCGATGAGTCATAATGAACGGCTTCACCGGATTCAGTATAATACACTCTACTTAAAGGCACACAAGTATAGAGTGTATAAGCGATATCCCATAGTCTTGGACCAGGAGCAGCAACATCGAAATCAATAATCCCTACTGGCTTCTCATTATTAAAAATAATGTTATATATGGCAAAATCATTGTGACATAAAACCTCAATGTTATTTGGAGTATGATCCATCGGTTTCCAATCAGCTAATAACGGAAAATCACTTACAGCATCATGGTAAAGGCGGAGCATCTTTGCTATTTTTTTTAATACATCATTAGATCGCATATATTCTTTTAAAGGATAATTGCCAGCTTCTCCTTCAATAAAGGATAAAATCTCTCTATCCTTTTCATCTACACCTAAAAACTTTGGAGCATAATGAAATCCTTTGTTTTCTAAATGTTGCAATAGCTTATGAATCTTTTCACTGCCTGGCTTTAACTCTCGCCGAACAGTATTTTCAGAACGATATACGCTTGAGACGTTTCCCCCTGTTAGCCTTTCTTCTTTAGCGTAGTTTGACATGTGAAAATTCCCCCTGTGATTAAAAAATCCAATTCCAAATAGTGAATAGACCAACAACGGCAGAAAAGAGAAGGGAAGCAAGCAATGCTAGACAGCCAAAAGGAACTAGCTTATCTTTCCATGTTTCTTTATACTCATAAATTAACTCCTCTGCTACTTTCTTCTGCACTGAAGATAAAGGTTGATCTTTATACAAACCTTTTATATGGTTAGAATCGCCTTTAAACTTTAAAGCACGTGCAATATGATGAGGACTATTTCCCATTGATTTTTCAAATGATAAACATGATTCATGCATAATATCTGTTTTATGCTCTTCTAGATACCAGTAACGTCCAGCCATTTCTGGATATTGTAATTTATAATAAATATCTCCGAGTTGTTTTCGAAGATGTAATTCATTTGGGTATGTAAAGATGAGGCCATGCAACCTATCTCTTGCTTTTCCAAGATTATTATTTTCAATATCCTCTTCAATTCTTTTTAATGTTTTTTTAGGAATTTTATTGGTCATAAACTCCTCCTTATTTAGAATAGAGATAATTATATTTTATAAGAAATACTAAAAATTAGAAATTCTATTTTCGAAAAAGATTGTACATTTTATTTTAATGTGCTATGATGATGTCAGTTGAATAGTTAAATTAAGCAATCCATATGTTATCAAGTGCTGAAAACGAACGAGAAAAAGTATGTGAGAACTAGTTTATGTTTCGTATTTGATAATGTGTGGATTCTTTTTTTAGACAGGAAGACTAAAAAATTTAAAATTTGTATTTTCTTAGGAGGAAATAATTATGGCAGTAACAGGACAAGTAAAATGGTTTAACAACGAAAAAGGTTTCGGTTTCATCGAAGTTCCAGGCGAAAACGACGTATTCGTACACTTCTCAGCAATCGAAACTGACGGTTTCAAATCTTTAGAAGAAGGTCAAAAAGTTAGCTTCGAAATCGAAGACGGTAACCGTGGACCTCAAGCTAAAAACGTAATCAAACTATAATTTTATAGTTGATGATGGAAAAAAGGATGGCTAATGCCATCCTTTTTTTGTTGTGGAGAAAGTTTTTTTAGAGCCTGTTTTTATATCTAAATCTCTTTTTCGATGTTACAACTGGTAAAAAAATATCTGGAATGCGTATTAGTTTCTGTAGAAGAATTAGTTCAGCAAGAGCATTTGCTGCGTATGATAGTAAATAACTATAAATTTGTATTCTCTGTTGAAATGGGGAAATCTTTTCCAGATAGACCTTGAGTAACATCTTTTTTGTTAGCGTTGTTGTTGGAATTTTGTACGTTTTGAGATGATGTTTCTAACAGTTGTTCTTGTTCCTTACTAGGGGTATTCAGAGCATCTGAGGGAATGCTATTAACCTGCTGATTTAATGGATTTTCTTTATCCATAGTATACAACTCCTTTTTAGAATTCGATAAAAAGCAATGTAATTATAAATAGCTACTTATATATATTGTGTTTTTGAATGACATTATATACAAAACTTATATTGCAAAGTTAACTAATTAACGAATTGTTAGTGATGGATAAAGATGTACAAATTTTAATTTTTTAATAAAAATTAAAAGCGGGTAACAAGTACAAATACTCTTTCTCATGTTTTATATAAGGATCATATTACAAATCAAAAAAGATGTAGAGAACCTTGGAAGAAAATATAGTCGTTTTTTAGGGTGAAGAAGAATAAATAAAATGATACTACAAATGTAAAAAGGCATTCCATAAAGGAAGGCCTTTTATTGTTCTTGCCCTGATTTTTTCTTCTCACGTTTTTTACATTCTGGACATTTTGATTTACGAAACGGTTTGGCAAAGAATAGCAGAATGAAAAATAAACCGAATATAATACTAGCTGAGTTTTTCACGATAATGACGCTACTATTTTTCATTTGAATCGATGGTTGGATCTCTTTTTCTTCCATAGTGGCCCTCCATATATTGGATTTACATTTTAATTATAGCAAAGTTAGTTGTTGTAATGATGTGAAATGAGGAATGGATAATAAATATTTATAGGTAGTATAAATGCTGTTTTTATAACTTTAAAATTAATTAATTTATATATTTTGATTTTATTGTTTAACAAATGTTTGATAAATGATAAAAAATTGTAAAAAAGCGGAACTTGTAAGCTATTTCCTTTTCATAGATGCTAAAATTATATATGCAGCTGCTAATATAAATGGAAAAAAGGAGATAATGGAGTATGGAAAGTAAAGTGGAACGCTATGTCGAAAATTATGTTGTAACGAAAAATACGATGGCCTTACTTCCTGTTATTCTAAGTGAAAAGAAAATTGTTACGCGAGTCGTTGAAATGAATGATTCTTTTTTCGTATTTCAAAAACCTCTAGATATTATAGAAAGAAGTTGCCGCAAGCATGGCTCTAGTTTCTTAGGCAGAAAAGAAGGAACGAAAGAGTTAACTCATATTACACATAAAGCACCGATTGCGATTAGTCCAGCAGATCAACTTTATTTTTTCCCTACCTATTCTTACTCTAGAAAAGAGTGCGCTTGGTTGTCTCATTTTTATATTGAAAGTAATAAAGAATTAGAAGATGGAAATCTTATTATTAGATTTATAAATGGCTTTGCTGTGAAATTAGAAATATCAAAAACTAGTTTTGAAAATCAACAAAATCGTACAGCGAAATTACGTACTGAATATGAAGATCGTAGGAAAAAACAAGGGAATCCTTGTTTTAAAGAGGTCGATAAAAAAGAGGAATCAACATTAAGACCCGCTTATGAGAAGGTGTATTTTGTGAAGGAAGGCGAAGTGTGAAAGGATGGGGGAATCCCCATTCTTTTTTTGTTTGTCAGTCAGTCTTTGTAGATAAGGCGATATATTTAGAAAATCACCAGTATAATTTCATTTACCGATAAAAACCGAAAAACAATCTAAATAACAAAATGAACGACACGTCCTGTCGAATATTGATAGATTATCATAGCTAAATAATGAAGGAATTCTTATGAAAGATATGGAAACTTTAATAAATACATCTCCGTATGTCGTATCTACCATTTCCTCTTTCATATAAGCAATGATACAGTAGGGATAGTATTTAGAGTAAAGGGGTAAAGTGTAGAATGGATTTTCAGACAATCAAAGAGTATTTTTCACCAGAAAATATGGATCATATTGTTGAGAGTTATAAAGCGTTCGGACCACTTCTTGGTATTGGTTTACCGATGATAGAGGCGTTGATTCCGGTATTACCGCTTATTGTATTTGTACTGGCGAATGCTGTTGCATTTGGCTTTTGGCTCGGTTTTCTTTATTCATGGCTTGGATCAGTAATGGGTGCATTACTTGTCTTTTTCATCATCCGCCATTTTGGTCGCAGTCGTTTCTTTTCGTTTGTAAATAAGCATGAGAGAGTACGAAAAGCAATGGGGTGGATTGAAAGGAAAGGATTCGCACCGATTTTTGTTATATTTTGTTTTCCGTTTACACCGTCAGCGCTAATAAATGTTGTCGCTGGTTTATCCCGAATTAGTGTAAAACAGTTTGGTCTAGCGTTAGCATTCGGAAAACTTGTGATGATTTTTATTTTAACGTATATCGGTCATGATTTAATGTCATTTATTCATAATCCAGTGAAATCAGTTATTGTAGGGATTGGTATTTTTATTTTATGGTATGTCGGTAAGAAAATCGAAGTAAAGTTAGAACTACATTAAGAATAGTCTTCTTTGTAAAGGAAAGCTTCAGTATTAAAGGATAAGGGGAGAAGCAGATGAAGAAAACTTTGAAAAAAGAAGGCATAGAGTGGATACGAACAATTTTAATTGGTGTATTATTAGCTGTATTTTTTCGAACGTTTTTCTTTTCAACGTATGTTGTAGAGGGGAAGTCAATGATGCCGACATTGCAAGATGGCAATATGCTAGTTGTAAATAAGGTGAGTTATCAAGTTGGGGACTTGAACAGATTTGACGTTGTGGTATTTCATGCGAATAAAAAAGAGGACTATGTAAAGCGGGTTATCGGTTTACCTGGAGATCATATTGAATATAAGCAGGATAAGTTATATATAAACGGTCAATTTATTGATGAGCCGTATTTAGAGAAGTATAAGAAAGAGATAAATGGAAGGCAACTAACAGGCGACTTTACATTAGAAGAGTTAACGAAAGAAAAGCTGGTGCCACCCGGGTTTATTTTTGTAGTAGGTGATAACCGGCTCGGGAGCTGGGATAGTAGACACTTTGGCTTTGTAAAAGCTGATACAGTTGTCGGTAAAGTTGATTTGCGATATTGGCCAATTCAAGAGGTGCAAACGAATTTTTCAAAAGGTTGATATAATGAAGTAGAAGTATAGAAAAGACAAACAACTCAGTTTGTCTTTTTTCGTGTACTATAATACAATTATAGTAGCAAACTAACGTTCGTTATGTAAGTGAAAGGTGGGGTTACATGTCACTTCGATTTGTAATTGGTAGAGCGGGAAGTGGAAAAAGTACACTTTGTTTACGCGAAGTGCAAGAAGAGTTAAAACAACGCCCGAGAGGGAAAACAATATTATATCTTGTGCCAGAACAGATGACATTCCAGACGCAGCAGGCGTTAATTGGAAGTGAGGATGTAAGAGGTTCTATTCGGGCACAAGTTTTTAGTTTTTCACGATTAGCGTGGAAGGTACTACAAGAAGTTGGCGGAGCGAGTCGTCTTCATATTGATGAAGCGGGTGTACATATGTTACTCCGTAAAATTGTAGAGTCTCGTAAAGATGGATTATCGGTGTTCCAAAAAGCAGCGGAGCAAAACGGTTTCTTTGAACATCTTGGCAGTATGATTGCAGAGTTTAAACGTTACAATGTAACGCCATCTAACGTATATGAAATGTGGCAACAATTGGATGCGCATAGTAGCAGTGCCGAACAAAAGTTACTAGCGAATAAAGTGTATGATTTACAGCTATTATACGATGATTTTGAACGTGCTTTAATTGGAAAATATTTAGATTCAGAAGACTACCTGCAATTGCTAGTGGAAAAGCTTCCGCAGTCTGAATATGTAAATGGTGCGGAAATTTATATAGATGGATTTCATTCATTCTCCCCGCAAGAGTTAGAGATTGTAAGACAGCTTATGATTTGCGGAGCGAGAGTTACGATTACGTTAACGATAGATGAAAAAACGTTAGCACAGCCAGTAAATGAACTCGATTTATTTTATGAAACGACGTTAACGTATGAAAAAATAAAACAAGTAGCGCGTGAAGAGAAAATAGAAATTGAAAAAACAATTCCACTTATGGAACAGCCGCGTTTTCATTCTCCCGCATTAGCGCATTTAGAAGCTCATTATGAAGCGCGTCCGAATGAAAAATTTAACGGTGAAGCGAGTGTAACGATTAGCACAGCTGCGAATTTACGAGCGGAGGTAGAAGGTGTTGCTCGTGAAATTCGTAAACTTGTTGCGAATGAAAAATATCGTTACCGAGATATTGCAGTGCTTCTTCGTAATGGGGAAAGTTATTACGATGTGATGCGCACGTTATTTACAGATTACAATATCCCGCACTTCATCGATGAAAAGCGCCCGATGTCACACCACCCATTAGTAGAATGTATTCGTTCTGCACTCGAGATTATTAGTGGGAATTGGCGTTATGATGCGGTGTTCCGCTGCGTGAAAACAGAGCTTTTATATCCATTAGACGTAAGAAAAGAAACGATGCGTGAAGAAATGGATGAATTTGAAAATTACTGTTTAGCGTACGGTGTACAAGGAAAGAGGTGGACTTCAGAGGATCCATGGATGTATCGCCGTTATCGTTCTCTTGATGATACGAACGGGATGATTACAGACAGTGAACGTGAAATGGAAGAGAAAATAAATAGGTTACGTGACGTTGTAAGAACACCTGTTATTCGCATGCAAAAAAGGTTAAAGCGTGCAGGAACAGTTATGCAAATGTGTGAAGCAGTTTACTTATTTCTAGAAGAGCTGGATGTTCCGAAAAAACTAGAAGAATTACGTATACGTGCAGAAGAAAGTGGAGATTTCTTATTTGCGACAGATCATGAACAAGTATGGGAAGAAGTAATGAGCCTTCTTGATACGTTTGTAGAGATGCTTGGTGAAGAGAAAATGTCTCTTTCTATGTTTACGGACGTTATGTCGACAGGTCTTGAGGCACTTCAATTTGCTAACATTCCGCCGTCATTAGACCAAGTGTTAATTGCTAATATTGATCACTCCAGGTTATCTGACGTGAAAGCAACGTTTATTATAGGTGTAAATGAGGGTGTTATTCCAGCAGCACCTATGGACGAAGGTATGCTTTCTGATGAAGAAAGAGAAGTTCTTGGTGCAGCAGGGATTGAATTAGCGCCAACGACGAGACAAACTTTGTTAGAAGAACAGTTCGTTATGTATCAAATGGTAACGAGAGCATCTGAGAAGTTATATATTTCATGCCCGCTTGCAGATGAAGAAGGAAAGACGTTACTTGCGTCTAGCTTTATTAAGAAAATAAAAAGAATGTTCCCTAATGTGAAAGATTCATTTATTACGAATGACGTAAACGATTTATCACGTTCAGAACAAATTTCATACGTAGCAACGCCAGAAGTAACGTTATCTTACGTTATGCAGCAACTACAAACGTGGAAGCGATACGGATTCGAAGGGAATTTAGACTTTTGGTGGGACGTATATAATTTCTACGTAACTTCAGATGAATGGAAACAAAAAAGTAGCCGCGTCTTATCAAGTTTATTCTATCGAAATCGTGCGAAGAAACTAAGTACAGCAGTAAGTAGAGATTTATACGGAGATATAATTAAAGGAAGCGTCTCTCGTATGGAACTATTTAACCGTTGTGCATACGCTCATTTTGCGCAGCACGGTTTATCGCTTAGAGAGCGTGATATTTTCAAGCTTGATGCGCCGGATATCGGCGAATTATTCCATGCGGCATTAAAGAAAATTGCGGACAAGTTATTGCGTGAAAACCGTACTTGGGCGGATTTATCCATAAAAGAGTGTGAGCATCTTTCTGTTTTAGTAATAGAAGAAATCGCACCGTTATTACAACGACAAATTTTATTAAGTTCAAACCGTCATTTCTATTTAAAACAAAAACTACAACAAATCATTTTCCGTACGTCAATCATTCTTCGTGAACATGCGAAGTCAAGCGGATTCGTACCAGTTGATTTAGAAGTGCCGTTCGGTATGGGTGGTACAGGCTCACTTCCGCCGATGGAATTCTCATTACCAAATGGTGTGAAGATGGAAGTTGTCGGCCGTATTGACCGTGTTGATAAGGCAGAAGATGAAAACGGGACGTTCCTACGTATTATTGATTATAAATCAAGTTCAAAAGCGTTAGATTTAACGGAAGTGTATTACGGATTAGCACTTCAAATGTTAACGTATTTAGATGTTGTTACTTCGAATGCGCAGACGTGGATGAAAAAAGGTCACGCAGCATCACCAGCTGGTGTATTGTATTTCCATATTCATAACCCAATCGTTGAGATGAAAGGTGACGCATCTGAAGCTGAAATTGAAAAAGAAATTTTAAAGAAATTTAAAATGAAAGGACTCGTATTAGGAGATGCTGACGTTGTTCGTTTAATGGATAACAAACTTTCAACAGGAAGTTCAGATATTATTTCTGCTGGCCTGAAAAAAGACGGTAGCTTTAGTGCGCGTTCAAGTATTGCAAGTGAGCAAGAGTTTAACGTACTGCAAAAATATGTACACCATACGTTTGAAAATATTGGAAAAGATATTACAGAAGGTGTTATCGATATTGCTCCTTATAAAATGGGAAATAAAGCAGCATGTACGTTCTGTAACTTCAAATCTGTTTGTCAATTTGATGAGTCACTTGAAGATAATCAGTTCCGATCGTTAAAAGATATGAAAGATAGCGAAGCGATGGAGAAAATAAGAGAGGAGGTTGGCGGAGAATGATAGAAAATTGGCCTGAAAAACCAGAAGGTAGTCAATGGACAGATGACCAGTGGAAAGCTGTTGTAGCGAACGGACGTGATATTTTAGTTGCGGCTGCAGCTGGATCAGGTAAAACAGCAGTATTAGTTGAACGTATTATTAAAAAGATTATTAATGAAGAGAATCCAGTCGATGTCGACCGCCTGCTCGTTGTAACATTTACGAATGCAGCGGCGCAAGAGATGAAAAACCGAATCGGGGAAGCGTTAGAAAAGGTATTAATTGATGAACCAGGCTCTCAACACGTAAGAAAGCAGCTGAGCCTATTAAATAAAGCTTCCATTTCAACAATTCACTCATTCTGTTTACAAGTAATTAGAGGATATTACTACATGCTTGATGTTGATCCTCGTTTCCGTATTGCGAATCAAACAGAAAATGAATTGTTAAAAGAAGAAGTGCTAGATGACATATTAGAAGAAGAGTACGGAATCGAAGATAATACAATCTTCTTTGAACTTGTTGATCGTTATACGAGTGACCGTAGTGATGATGACTTACAACGTATGATTTTAGCGCTTCATACAGAGTCAAGAGCGCATCCAAATCCGGAAAAATGGCTTGATAAATTAGTAGAAGCATATGACGTAGAAGGAAAGACAATTGAAGATTTAGTATATGCTTCTTATTTATTAGAAGATGTGAAATTCCAGCTTGAAACAGCGGAACAGCATATTCGTAAGGCAACTGAACTCGCAATGCTTCCTGACGGTCCAGCGCCTCGCATTGAAACCCTGCAAGCAGATGTAGCTTTACTTGGAACGCTATCATCAGCTGCTCATGAGTCGTGGACAAGTTTGTATGAAGCGATGCAAAACGTATCGTGGCAAACGTTAAAGCGTATTAAGAAAAGTGATTACAATGAAGATGTTGTAAAACAAGTAGACTCTCTTCGTAATAAAGCGAAAGATGAAGTGAAGAAATTACAAGAAGAGTTATTTAGCCGAAAACCTGAAAGTTTCTTACGAGATTTTCAAGATATGCACCCAGTATTAGAAAAGCTTGTTCAACTTGTAAAAGTATTTACAGAGCGTTTCCAAGCGATGAAGCGAGATAAAGGAATGGTCGATTTCACAGATTTAGAGCATTTCTGTTTACAAATTTTAAGTGAACAAAGTGAAAATGGTGAAATGAATCCGTCAGCAGTGGCGCTTCAATATCGTAATAAATTTGCTGAAGTATTAGTCGATGAATATCAAGATACGAATTTCGTACAAGAATCGATTATTAAATTCGTAACGAAAGATTCTGAGAGTGAAGGAAACTTGTTCATGGTTGGTGACGTAAAGCAGTCGATTTATCGTTTCCGACTAGCCGAACCAGGACTATTCCTAGGAAAATATAAACGCTTCACACAAGAAGGATTGGGCGGTGGAATGAAGATCGACTTAGCGAAAAACTTCCGTAGTCGTCATGAAGTACTAGCAGGTACGAACTTTATCTTCAAACAAATTATGGGTGAAGAAGTCGGAGAAATCGACTACGATGCAGACGCTGAATTAAAGTTAGGTGCTACCTATCCAGAAGGTGAAGATGTAGCGGCAGAACTACTGTGCATTCAGCAAACGGAAGAAGAAGTAATAGACGGAGAAGAAGGTGCAGAAGTCGAAAAAGCACAGCTTGAAGCTCGTCTTATGGCGCAGCGCATTAAAGTGATGGTTGATTCAGGTTATGAAGTGTATGACCGTAAAAATGATAGTATGCGCCCAGTACAATACCGCGACTTCGTTATTTTACTTCGCTCCATGCCGTGGGCACCGCAAATTATGGAAGAGTTAAAACTACAAGGAATTCCAGTATATGCAGACCTTGCGACTGGTTACTTTGAAGCGACAGAAGTAAATATTATGATGAACGTATTCCGCGTTATTGATAATCCGATGCAAGATATCCCGCTTGCAGCAGTACTTCGTTCACCGATCGTTGGATTAAATGACGAAGAACTTGCGACGCTTCGTGCTCACGGAAAGAAAGGGTCATTTTATGAAGTAATGAGCTCATTCTTAAAAGGGGCACCACTTGAAGAGGAGCAAGAACTTCATGATAAATTAGAGTGGTTTTATAACTTACTGCAAGGATGGCGTGAATTCGCGCGCCAACAATCACTTTCTGATTTAATTTGGAAAGTGTACGGTGAGACAGGTTATTACGACTTTGTTGGCGGTTTACCAGCTGGAAAGCAAAGACAGGCAAACTTACGCGTACTATATGACCGTGCAAGACAATATGAGGCAACATCATTTAGAGGATTATTCCGCTTCTTACGTTTTATTGAACGTATTTTAGAACGCGGTGATGATATGGGTACGGCGAGGGCCCTCGGTGAACAAGAAGACGTTGTTCGCATTATGACGATTCATAAAAGTAAAGGGCTAGAGTTCCCAGTTGTATTTGTAGCTGGACTCGGTCGTCGTTTTAATACACAAGACTTAATGAAACGTTTCTTATTGCATAAAGATTTCGGTTTCGGTTCGCAATTTATCGATCCGCGTAAACGAATTAAATATACAACATTATCACAGCTTGCGATTAAGCGTAAAATGAAAATGGAATTAATTGCGGAAGAAATGCGCGTACTATACGTAGCATTGACGCGTGCGAAAGAGAAGTTAATTTTAATTGGAACAGTTAAGGATGCAAATAAGGAAATGGAAAAATGGCTCGATGCGAGGGAACATAGTGAATGGTTATTACCAGATCATATACGTGCCGGGGCGTCTTGTTATTTAGACTGGATTGCACCTTCATTATATAGACACCGTGATAGTGAAATGCTTCTTGAATTAGGACAAGGAAGCATTCCGGATGAAATTTACGGGTATGACACGAGCTGGAAAGTAGAAGTTGTGGATGGTAATACGCTACTTGCACCAGAGCCAGTTCAAGAAGAGAAACAAGAATTATTAGAAGCGCTTCGTGAGAAAAAGGCTGTGCCATTACAAAGTGAACGGAAAGAAGAAGTGTACGACAGATTAATGTGGAAGTACGGATATGAGGATGCGACATCTCATCGTGCGAAGCAATCTGTTACAGAAATAAAGAGAAATTATCAATCTGAAGAAGGTAGCGATAACGCCTTTATTAAAAAACTACGTGCACCAATTAAAACACGTCCGCGCTTTATGGAGAAAAAAGGGTTAACGTACGCAGAGCGCGGAACAGCAGTCCATGCCGTTATGCAGCATGTTGATTTGAAGAAGCCGATTACGGTTGAAGTTCTTCAAGAGCAAATTGCTGGAATGGTAAATAAGGAATTATTAACATTCGAGCAGGCGGAAGAAATAGCGATTGAAAAAGTAATTTCATTCTTTGACAGTGACTTAGGCAAAAGGGTATTAGCGGCGAAAAGTGTTGAGCGTGAAGTACCATTTACGATGATGCTTGCAGCAGAAGAAGCATATCAAGATTGGAAAGGGAATAGCGGGGAATCGATCCTTGTCCAAGGGGTTATCGACTGCATGATTGAAGAGGAAGATGGCATTACGTTAATCGACTTCAAAACAGATACGATTGAAGGGAAATTCCCAGGCGGATTCGAACAAGCGAAACCAATTTTAGAAGATCGATATAAAGTGCAGCTTTCGTTATATGCAAAAGCACTGGAGAAAAGCTTACAACATCCTGTGAAAGAGAAATGTTTATATTTCTTTGATGGGAATCACGTTGTAAATATTGAAGAATAGAGGGGCTTGAAAATGGTAACGGAAAAAACGTTAAGAACTTGTGAACAGGGACACGAGTACTATAAAAGTAGCGATTGTCCAACTTGCCCAACCTGTGAGAAAGAGAGAAAACCAAAAGAAGGTTTTCTCTCTCTTCTTTCAGCGCCAGCAAGAAGGGCATTAGAACACCATGGAATTCAAACTGTAGAAGAACTCTCAAAATATAGTGAAAAAGAAATTTCAAAACTGCATGGTATGGGGCCTGCGTCTTTGCCGAAGCTTAGGAAGGCTTTGGAGGAGAGCGGGTTATCATTTAAATAAAATGAAATAGTGCCTCTTCACTACTTACTTGTTTATACCACTATTTGTGGACAGTAAAGCTCTTGCTTATTAAAATTTTATTTTAATAATTTTGAATTAGATAAAAGAAAAAAGTAGGAGATATTCTCCTACTTTTTTTACGCTGTTCCAATCTGATCTTGATCTGCCACATCAGAATCAAATGTATTCGTTGCACTAACACCGTTAAACGTATTCACGACAAACCCAACATTGGAAGCTCCAGATCCGTTATAGGCTTTCGTGTTTTCTTTCGGAGATACGTTATAAAAATCTCCTAAGTTGAAAGAGCCGTTACTGTTTTGCACGACGAGATTTCCTACAACCGAAGGCATACCATCCACCTACTTTACTAAGCTTTTTAATTACTATATGAATTATTGTGCGGAAGGTTCATCCGTAATATATTGGCGGATTTGTATAATACGAGAGTTATTAAAACCATAATCAACATTTCCAATTTGAAAGCAACCAGAATTTAAAAGTGTGCGTAATTCAACGTTATTAACTTCAATAAAAGGGCATTCATTTACAATGTTTAATTTTACATCTGTCGTTCGTTTTGGAATTGTAATGTGTTCATCTGTAAAGATTTCAAAAGCATCAAAGCGACCTTCTCCCCGTATATAAAAAGGAATTTCACGGTGGACGGCAATAGCTCTACTTTTTAATTCCATTTGGTTTGCATCTCCAACTTGAAATACAGCAGCAATCCCTAAAGAAATAATAGAAACATTTTGGACAATAGACACATGATGCAACATAATTTCTCAGTCTCCTTAACCTGGAGTAGGAGGGACATCTGTTACTAATGGTACAAATGGACCCTCTGTAACTGTTTCAAATGGTGTATCGAGAATAGAAGATAGAATGAGGAGATTTGCATCTCCAATTAAAAAGAGTGCGGACGACGATACACCGTTCATTTTAATCTGTCCGACTTTTAACTCACGGTTTACAACGTTAAGGTTCATACATACTTACTCCTTTCGGAAATTTCCCGGTATGTGCTGAATAAAGGAGAGAAAGGCTTTGTCAATATCTTGTTTCATTGCCTGAATAATGATATCTCGTAAATAATCTGGATCTGTTGAAATACCTTCATATGATTGCGCTTGTGATAAATAATAAGGGAGTCGATGCTCCATCTGTTTTTTTATGTCATCCACCATCATTTGTCGATACATTTCATCAAGCGGTGTTCGCTCTTCTTGTTCAAAATGGAGAATACGATTATATGCTTCTTCATCTAAGTATCGATGCATTTCTTGGAGGATACCTTGATAAAAGTCTGGGTTTGTTTCGGTTTCAGGGTTTACCTTCAATGTTTCTGTATCCACTTGAAGGTCTTCAATTTGTTGTCCTTTTGCTGAAAATGGGTTTAAACCAATATTTAAAGTACCATTTAAATTTTCGACTTTTAATTGATCGAATTTGTATTCCACTTTTCCTACAGAAGAGGAGGGGCGATTTTTTAATTCGTTAAGCTCTTCTTGGAGTTGGCGCACTTGATCTTCTAAATTCAGGATGGCTGCTTGTTGTGTTTGAAGAGCTTGTTGAAGTTGGTGTAAGTAAGTATATATATCTTGATTCATTTGTGAAACCTCCTTTTCAATAGGGAGGGTAAAAATATTCCTGCTATATATTTATGACAAGGATGTCTTAAGAAGAACTAGTTGATGGTTTGATAGAAATAATTTGTCCTTTCGCTTGTAATGGGCGAAGCGGCTCCGTAAATCCGCCCGTATTTGAAAATTTAGATAGGGCTTTAATACTTCCGGCAGTACCAATTTGGAACACAGAAGAGGTTGTAATGCTATCAATTTTAATGCTGTTAATGATGATGCTTTGGTTTACGTAAAAATTCAATACAATCGCCCCCTTTAAGTTGAACCAATTATCGCTTGATCGACGACATCTGAATCGTTGACAGTCGTTGCACTTTGATAATTGTAGACAGAAACGTTATCTCCAACATTAAAAGAGCCGGCCCCGGCGAAAGCACGTGAGTAACTAATAGGCCTAATCGCAAATACATCTCCAATATGAAAAATACCACTTGATCCAATATTGACGATACGAATATGTCCGACCATAGCTGGCATACAAAACACCCTTCGTTTTTAAAATTTTCTTTTCTACTATTGTATGGGCGTTTCCAATAAAATGTGTATTTTTTTGAAATAAAAGAAACACACGCATTATTGCGTGTGTGTTTTGAATGTTTGATTAGGGTGTAAATCCGTATGTACATGACAAATTACATTTAAGAGCCTGTCCAGTTCTTGGCTACAATCCACTGTTTTTTGAGAAGTCATTCCATAGCGTTCAGCAAAATAAATCATTTTTTCACGTTTTTTTTCAATCGCTTGCTCAAACATTGAAATCGGCTCCATCTCTAAATGAAATTTTTAGTATATATGTAGTACATATTATACAAAAACTTCATAAAAAAGAAATGCATTCGCTAAAAAAAGTAAAATTTCTACATTTTATGCCAAATGATAAAGGGTAACGAATAGGGTATGAGAAGAATATTGTAAAAATTAGCGTGCATGAGAAGGTTTTTTTCTTAAGGATGCGAATACAATTAAAGGGCATGAGTTTTAGGATGGAGAGTGGAAATATTGCGTTTTGTAACGGCGAAGAAAGAAGAAAAGGTATTTGTAGGTATTGTGGATGAAGAAGAAGAAAAGGTATTACACTTAAGAGAAGCGCAAAGACAAAAAGGGGAAAAGGTTACAATCCCTATTACAATGTTAGAGTGTATTGAAAGAGGGACTGAATGCTTTGAGAAAGTATGTGAAATTGTAAATTGGGCAAAAGAAAACGGGGAAGCGGCGTATTATCCGTTAACAGAGGTGAAAATATTAGCACCGATTCCAAGGCCAAGAAAGAATATTTTGTGCGTTGGAAAAAACTATCGTGAGCATGCGGTAGAAATGGGTGGAGTAGAGTCTATTCCAGAAAATATAATGATCTTTACGAAAGCACCAACAACAGTTATTGGCATAAATGAGCAAATTAATGGTCACCCTCATGCAACGGACGAACTAGATTACGAAGGAGAATTAGCTATCGTTATTGGTAAGCGAGGGAAACAAATTAAAAAAGAAAAAGCGCTTGAGCATGTTTTTGGTTATACGATTATCAATGATGTAACAGCTCGAGACATTCAAAGAAAACATAAACAGTTTTTCCTTGGGAAAAGCTTCGATACATTTTGTCCGATGGGACCGTATTTAATTCATAAATCGGTGGTTAATGCGCCGAATGCATTACACATTGAAACGGTAGTAAATGGAGAAGTAAGGCAAACTTCCAACACAAATAAAATGATTTTTTCAATAGAAGAAATTATTTCAACGATAAGTAAAGGAATGACTTTAGAACCAGGCGATATTATCGCAACAGGAACCCCGGCTGGTGTCGGAAAAGGTTTCACACCACCGAAGTTTTTACATGCTGGTGATGAAGTGGTTATTACAGTAGAAGGAATTGGTACTTTGCGAAATGTAGTGAAGTGAAGAAAAGAGCTATCTTGTTAAAAGATAGCTCTTTTTTATGGCCTTGGGTTATAGAGGTAATCAATAACGGAAAAAGTGTAAAGACCAATGAATGCAAGTGTGCAAATGCCAAATAGTATAACCGTAAGTGCGCTTTTTTCTCGTCCAAAACCAATGATAGTAAGAATAACAGCAGTCCAAAATGATGCTTTCAGTAGTGTGAATGTAGTAGGAGTTGAGTAGTGAGTAAGCCATGTTGTGGAAAGTAGGAAGCCAAAGAATGTAACTAAAATAAAAGATGTAGCTAAATAGTTAATATGTTTACCATATCTTAATAGCATATCGCACCTCCTTTACGATTTTAAAATACAGAAAATTAAAATTTCATCTTAATATAAATGAATATAAAAAGAAAGAGGTTGTCCCAACATGTCGGACAACCTCTCTATCATTACGATAATACAGCTTTAATTTTTTGGAATGCCCACTCTAAATCTTCTTCAGAGATTACTAGAGGTGGTGCGATACGAATTACGTTTTCATGTGTTTCTTTACATAGTAGACCAGCTGCTTTTAGTTGTTCACAGTAAGGACGAGCTGGCTCGTTTAATTCGATACCGATGAATAAACCTTTACCGCGAACTTCAGTGATCATTGGGTTGTCAATCTCTTTTAATTGCCCAACTAATTTTTCTCCTAATTGAAGAGAACGCTCTGTTAATTTTTCTTCTTCTAACACTTCAAGAGCTGCGATAGAAACAGCACATGCAAGTGGGTTACCACCGAATGTAGAACCGTGAGAACCTGGCTCAAATACACCTAAAATATCGCGGTTTGCTGCAACACAAGAGATCGGGAACACGCCGCCACCAAGTGCTTTACCAAGTATGTACATGTCAGGAGTTACATCGTCCCAGTCACAAGCAAATACTTTACCAGTACGGCCTAAGCCTGTTTGGATTTCATCTGCTACGAATAAAACGTTTTCTTTTTTACATACTTCAAAAGCTTCTTTTAAGTAACCAGCTGGCGGGATGTTAATTCCTGCTTCACCTTGAATTGGCTCTAAAATGAATGCTGCTGTATTTGGTGTAATTGCGGCTTTTAATGCTTCTAAATCACCGTAAGGAATTACAACGATGCCAGGAAGCATTGGACCGAATCCACGCTTGTACTCTTCGTTTGAAGACATAGAAACAGAACCCATTGTACGTCCGTGGAAGTTATCTTCACAAACGATGATTTCAGCGCGGTTTGCTTCTACTTTCTTCACATCATAAGCCCAGCGACGAACTGTTTTAATTGCAGTTTCAACAGCTTCAGCACCTGTATTCATTGGAAGTACCATTTCTTTATTAGTTAGTTTCGCAACTTTTTCGTACCAAGGACCTAATTGATCGCTATGGAAAGCACGAGAAGTTAACGTAACACGATTTGCTTGGTCAATTAAAGCGTTAATAATTTTTGGGTGACGATGACCTTGGTTTACTGCAGAATATGCACTTAATAAGTCCATATAGCGGTTTCCTTCAGGATCTTCTACCCAAACACCTTCTGCTTTAGAAATAACGATTGGAAGTGGGTGATAGTTATTTGCTCCATATGTGTCTGTAAGTTCGATAATATCCTTAGTTTGAATCATGATTGTTCCCCCTTTTGTTATTACAAGAAGTTTGTAAATACTCTAAATATTATATCATTTAAATGTAAAAAAGCGAAACATTTCCTGAAAATAAATGAACATGTTATCATATAGAGTGAAAAAGTGTGAAAAGAGGAGGTAAGGGATACGATGGTACATATGCATATTACAGCATGGGCGTTAGGTTTAATTTTATTCTTCGTTGCGTATTCACTTTATTCAGCAGGAAGAAAAGGTAAAGGTGTACATATGGGGCTTCGCCTAATGTATATCATCATTATTGTGACAGGCTTCATGTTGTACATGAGTATTGTGAAGACAGCAACAGGTAGCATGCACATGTGGTACGGCCTGAAAATGTTAGCTGGTATTTTAGTTATCGGCGGAATGGAAATGGTTCTTGTAAAAATGAGCAAAAACAAACCAACAGGGGCGGTTTGGGGCTTATTTATTGTTGCGCTAGTAGCAGTATTATACTTAGGACTGAAATTGCCACTTGGCTGGTACGTATTCAAATAAAAATAAAACCACCTTATAATCTCAAAGACTTGGGAGATAAGGTGGTTTTTATTTTTTATGTCGCATCGATATGCAACTCTTCTCCATTTACTTTCGTAAAACGGAACATATTTTTATTTGACGTAGTGTGACGGACGAAATGGTGTTGCAGTGTACAGATCATTTCTTCGTTATCAAACAAAAGAATATTTACTCCTTCGTGTGACTCCTCTTTCGGTAAGAAAGATAAATAATTATGACAATACATGCAATCATATAAAGAGTAGTGAAGTGATTGCAATGATTCAGTTAATAATGTGAAGACAGAGTCAGGTAATTCCTCGAGCCATTCATTATAGCTAAGAAGTAACTTTTTTCGAATACGTACCATTTCACCATTTTGCAAATGGTGTTGCTCGTTGGCGATTTGTAATACATCTTGTTCATAGAAACGGGCTGGTAACCAATTGTTATTATACAAAATTTCAAACCCATCTTCGGCAATATCTTCTAATAGAAACGCTTCATCATTTTCATCATCAAAGAATACCCATTCATTGTTTATATATTCTACATTACCGACTGTATGAGCACGGGGCTGGTTATATAAAATATGTTTACGTTGTATCATATACGATTTCTCCTTTATGAAAAGTAGTTATTCCTGTTATAGACAGTTCGTGCGTTCTTTATAACTAGACACATCTAGACATAGGTGGGCATACAATAAAACACGTTTTACTGAGTGAGAATGCTATTCCATATGTGGATAGTAGGTTATCGTCAAGTTTTTCATTTTTTGATCCGCACTCTTAGGGTGGGGATTACTGCACGTTCAAGAAAAGAAATAAGATGGAAGGATGATTTATATGTGCGGGATTACAGGATGGGTGGATTATAAACGCTCATTAGAAGGAGAAAGAGATGTCGTTACGAAGATGGCTGAGACGTTAGCGAAGCGGGGGCCGGATGATAATAAAGTTTGGATTAAAGGAAATGTCGCATTTGGGCATAAACGGTTAATCGTTGTAGACCCTGAGGGCGGTAAACAGCCGATGACTTGTTTAAAAGATGAAACGAATTACGCCATTTGCTATAACGGTGAACTTTATAACACAGAAGACATTCGAAAGGAATTATTAAGAAGAGGGTATACGTTCAAAGGTCATTCTGATACAGAAGTATTATTAGCTTCTTATATTGAATGGAAAGAAGAATGTGTCGATCATTTAAACGGTATATATGCGTTTGCAGTATGGGACGAACAGAAAGAACAAGTATTTATTGCGAGAGATCGATTAGGTGTAAAGCCACTTTTTTATAAATATGATAGCGGACGCTTACTATTTGGTTCGGAGTTAAAAGCGATATTGTCGCATCCAGATGTGAAGGCGGAAGTAACATTAGAAGGGTTATCAGAAATATTCGGACTCGGACCGTCAAGAACGCCTGGCCACGGTATTTATGCTGGTATAAAAGAATTACGTCCAGGTCATGCGATGACATTTTCAAAGAACGGTTTGTGTATATGGAGATATTGGAATGTAGAAAGTAAAAAACATGAAGACTCTTTTGAAGAAACAGTAGAGAAAACGCGCTTTTTACTACAAGATGCCATTACAAGACAGCTTGTTTCTGATGTACCACTATGTACCTTTTTATCAGGTGGTGTAGATTCGAGCGCTATTACAGCTATTGCGGCGAAAGAATACGAGAGATCAGGAAAAGGACAATTACACACGTATTCAATTGATTACGAAGATAATGACAAATACTTTAAAGCGAATGCGTTTCAGCCAAATTCAGATGCTCCGTTTATTAATTTGATGACAGAGACGTTTCAAACAACCCATCATCGTTGCGTCATTTCGAATGAAAAACTAGCAGAGTATTTAACGGAGGCGGTACTCGTTCGTGATTTGCCTGGTATGGCAGATATCGATTCGTCATTATTATGGTTTTGCCGCGAAATTAAACAAGATTTTGTCGTCGGCTTATCTGGAGAATGTGCAGATGAAATATTTGGTGGATATCCGTGGTTTTATAGAGAAGATGATCTACAATCGAGTGCATTTCCGTGGATGCGCTCTACAGAAGCGCGTGAACAACTTCTAAAAAAAGAATGGAGAAATAAATTAAATTTACAACAATATGTACAAAGGCGCTATGAAGAGTCGATTCAAGAAGTTCCTATTTTAGAGGGAGAAAGTCCGCTAGAAGCAAAAAGACGCCAATTATTTTATTTAAATATGGTATGGTTTATGACAACATTATTAGACAGAAAAGACCGCATGAGTATGGGGGCAAGCTTAGAAGTACGTGTTCCATTTGCGGATCATCGTCTTGTCGAATATGCGTGGAATATTCCTTGGGAAATGAAAATGTATAAAAACCGCGAAAAAGGTCTATTACGTAAAGCGTTAGAAGATGTGCTTCCACATGACATCTTATATAGAAAGAAGAGTCCTTATCCGAAAACGCATAATCCGCACTATACGAAAGCAGTCACAGTATGGCTACAAGATTTATTAACAGATAAAGGTTCAATTTTACACGAACTATTTGATAAAGAGCAGTTGAGCGGATTGATTCAGTCTGGCGGCAGTGCATTTCAATCACCTTGGTTCGGGCAATTAATGACAGGTCCTCAACTTTTAGCTCATTTAGCACAAATTCACGTTTGGTTTAAAGAGTATGGGGTAAATATTAGGGAATAAGGGAAAAGCGACTTACTTTTATGTAAGTCGCTTTTTATTAAAGAAATTGTCAAATGAAATTTAAAATCATATTAGAAAAAATACTTATTTAGAATAATTATCTTTACGTACTTATTATTGTTTGTTATAATTGGAAACAAACGTTCTTGAAAAAGATTCTCATTTATAAAATTGAGGTGTTATATAGATGACAAAGAAAAAATAGGTTTACTCGTAATGGCGTATGGAACGCCAGAATCATTAGATGATGTAGAAGCGTACTACACACATATTCGCCACGGTCGTAAACCTTCCAAAGAGGCACTCCAAGATTTAATCGAGCGCTATAAAGCGATTGGTGGAATTTCGCCGCTTGCAAAAATTACGAAAGAACAGGCGCATAAATTAACAGATTCAATGAATAACATATTTACAGAGTATGAATTTACTTGTTACTTAGGTTTAAAACATATTGCACCATTTATAGAAGATGCGGTAGAAGAAATGAAGCGTGATGGGATTGAGCAAGCGATTAGTATCGTATTAGCGCCACATTACTCTACATTTAGCATTAAAGCGTATAATGACCGTGCTATTCGTCTTTCGCAAGAAATTGGTGGTCCTGTTATTGAACCAATTGAACAATGGTATGATGAACCGAAATTTATTTCGTATTGGGCAGACCAAATAAAAGAGACGTTTACAGAAATTGATAATAAAGAGAAAGCAGTCGTAATTTTTTCAGCGCATAGTTTGCCAGAAAAAATTATTGCAACAGGAGACCCATATGTAGAACAACTAAAGCATACGGCAGATTTAATTGCAGAAGCTGCAAATATTCAAAACTATACAATCGGTTGGCAAAGTGCTGGGAATACTCCAGATCCGTGGATTGGTCCAGATGTGCAAGATTTAACGAAAGATTTATATGAAGAGCATGGGTACGAATCTTTCGTATATTGCCCAGTTGGTTTTGTAGCGGAGCATTTAGAAGTTTTATATGACAACGATTATGAATGTAAAGTTGTAACGGATGAATTAAATGCCAAATATTTCAGACCAAATATGCCGAATGCACAATCTGCATTTATCGACTGTTTGGCTGAAATTGTTTCCAAAAAAGTGAAGGAAATAGTTGACAAAGATTTAGTTTTGAATAATAATTAATTTATAATAATTTTAAATAAATAATGATTACTACGAAAGAAAGAGGAGGATCCCCCTAGATGAATCCAAATAATCGCTTAACAACAAACCAAGGTGCTCCAGTTGGAGACAACCAAAATTCTCGTACAGCTGGTCGTCGTGGACCAGTATTATTAGAAGACTATCATTTAGTAGAAAAACTTGCGCACTTTGATCGTGAACGTATTCCGGAGCGTGTTGTGCATGCACGTGGTGCAGGTGCTCACGGTGTATTCGTAACGAAAAATAGTATGAAGCAATATACGAAAGCAGCATTTTTACAAAATGAAGGAACTGAAACGCCTGTATTTGTTCGTTTTTCAACGGTTATTCATGGTCAAGGTTCTCCTGAAACAGCACGTGACCCACGTGGGTTTGCTGTTAAATTTTATACAGAAGAAGGAAACTACGATATCGTAGGTAATCATTTACCAGTTTTCTTCATTCGTGATGCAATTAAATTCCCTGATATGGTACATTCCTTAAAACCAGCACCTGATACGAATATTCAAACGCCGGATCGTTATTGGGATTTCATGACGTTAAGTCCAGAATCTACACATATGATGACATGGGTATTTTCTGATTACGGTACACCAGCAAGCTATCGTGAAATGGAAGGTTTCGGCGTCCATTCATTTAAATGGATTAATGAAGAAGGTAAAATTGTTTATATTAAATACCACTGGAAACCACAGCAAGGTGTACGTAACTTAAATGCGAAAGAAGTGCAAGAAGTACAAGGGAAAGACTTCAATCATGCAACTCGTGACTTGTTCGATGCAATCGAGAAAGGAAATTACCCAAAATGGGATTTACACGTACAAGTTATGCAATTAGATGAAATGGACTCTTTAGACTTTGATCCACTAGATCCAACGAAAGTATGGCCAGAAGATCGCTTCCCATTAATGGAAGTAGGGACAATGACGTTAAATCGTAATCCGAAAAACTTCTTTGCAGAAGTAGAGCAAGTAGCGTTCTCTCCAAGTGCAACTGTAAATGGTATTGAGCCATCGGAAGATAAATTATTACAAGGTCGTTTATTCTCTTACCCAGATACACAGCGTTATCGTCTTGGTGCAAATTACTTACAAATTCCTGTAAACTGCCCATACGCAGCTGTTCAGAATCAACAACGTGATGGTGCGATGCAAGTGAATCAAAACCCATCTACAATCAACTACGAACCGAGTCGTCATGCAGAGAATCCAGTTGAAGACAAAGCTTACCGCGATTCAACTATGAAAGTAGAAGGCTATGTATCTCGTGAAAAAATTGAGAAACCAAATGACTTCAAACAAGCAGGTGAGCGTTACCGTTCATTCTCTAAAGAAGAGCAAGATAACTTAATTGCAAACTTAACAAATGATCTAAAAGACGTAAATGAACGCACAAAATTATTAGCTGTTTGTAACTTCTTCCGTGCAGATCAAGAATACGGTATGCGTTTAGCGCAGGCATTAAATGTTGATATTACGCAATATGTAGGAAATGCTCCGAAATAAATAGGAAAAGACGACCGGGCTTCGGTCGTCTTTTTTGTGTGTAAATTTATGCCGGGGTATTTTTCTTCTTCTTCATGTTGGAATTTGTTGGTAAATAGGTATCCTGTGTCGGAACGTCGATATATTCCTGACAGTATATTAAAAAGAGATGCAATCTACTATCGATAGATTGCATCTCTTTTTTAGTTTGCTCGCTCTGCATGTTCATAAGCCTTCTCACCATGCATTGAAATATCAAGACCCATGTGTTCTTCATGTTCATCTACTCGAACAGGGAGGAAGAAGTTGATCGCTTTAATAATGGCATACGTCATGATGATTGTGAATGCATATGTTGCGCCAATCGCTATAAGTTGTTTAAACAGTAACGCGGCGTTTCCGTAAAACAATCCGTTCGCACCATCCCCGTTTACGGTAGTAGTTGCAAATAGTCCTGTTGCAATACCGCCCCAAGTTCCTCCGATGCCGTGGCATCCAAAGGCATCAAGTGTATCGTCATACCCAAATTTTGTTTTTAAGAAGAAAACGGCGCCAAAGCATAATATGCCACCAATTGCTCCGATAAGAAGGGCGGAGAAAGGTGTAACGAACCCGCAAGCTGGTGTAATAGCGACTAGACCAGAAACAACTCCGCAAGCAGCTCCCATTGCGGTTGGTTTTGATTGGAAGAACCA
Organism: Bacillus sp. 7_6_55CFAA_CT2; assembly: GCF_000238655.1. Taxonomy (NCBI): domain Bacteria; kingdom Bacillati; phylum Bacillota; class Bacilli; order Caryophanales; family Bacillaceae; genus Bacillus; species Bacillus sp. 7_6_55CFAA_CT2. The sequence continues at coordinate 423,567 of NZ_JH414710.1, forward strand.
TTCAGAAAGCATCCAAGTTAGAGCGGCGGCAGCGGCGGCTATATTTGTATTAATAAATGCAGTTAACGCTACGTCGTTTAAGGATAATGCGCTGCCGACGTTAAAACCGAACCAGCCAAACCATAATAAACCTGCTCCTAACATTGTAAATGGCAAATGGTGAGGAGAAGAACCATTTATGTTTTTTCGTTTTCCAAGGAAAATAGCTAATACAAGACCGGCAACTCCAGAAGTGATGTGAACGACGTTTCCGCCAGCGAAGTCTAGTGCACCAAGTTCCCTTAGCCACCCGCCGACGCCCCATACCCAATGAGCGACAGGATTGTAAACGATCGTTGTCCATAGAAGGATAAAAATAAGAAAGGCAGAAAATCGCATTCTTTCAGCAAATGCACCTGAAATTAAAGCTGGAGTTAAAATGGCGAACATGAGTTGAAACATCATGAATAAATTGTGAGGAATAGTAGAGGAGTAGTCTGGATTTGGTGCGTAGGTAACTCCGTTTAGACCGAACCAATCAAGTGTACCGATAAGCCCGTGCCAATCTGGTCCGAATGATAAAGAATAGCCGATAACAATCCATTGAATCGAAACGATAGCCATTGCGCTATAACTATGCATCGTTGTGCTGAGTACATTTTTGCTGCGAACCATACCTCCATAAAAAAGTGCCAATCCTGGTGTCATCAACATGACCATTACTGTCGTTACAAACATAAAAACTGTATCTCCCATATCCATGATCTCTCCTCCTGTAATGTTAGAAAAAATAACATCTATTTGTTATGTTTCATATCATATTCGAAATTAAACTAAAAATCAACTAAAAATTCAGAAAATTATATGAATGATGTCATGAAACCTAACATGAATTATTTTGTGAGGATTAAAATCGACATATGCGTTTCATTCGGATAATTGGTATAATATTCTTACAATTAAAAAACTTGGGGGATGCGTGTGGGAAAAATACGGACTAGGAAACTATTCATTTGTTTTTGCTTAGCTATTGTTTTGTTTGTACCAATACATACTTTTGCAGACGAAAAAAGAGAGTGGCGAGATGAAGTTATATACTCCATTATGATTGATCGCTTCAATAATGGAGAACCGAAAAATGACAAACAGTTAGAAGTTGGTAATTTAGAAGGGTATCAAGGAGGGGATATAAGAGGAATTATAAAAAGGTTGGATTACATAAAAGAAATGGGTTTTACTACCGTTATGCTTTCACCACTTTTTGAAAGTGGAAAGTACGATGGATTAGATGTGCGAAATTTTAAAAAGGTAAATGAACATTTCGGGACAGACAATGATGTGAAAGAACTTGTAAAAGAAGTTCATGCAAAAGGGATGAAAGTTGTATTTCAATTTCCGCTTGGAGAAAACGAACAACAGGTAATTAACGCAATGAAATGGTGGATAAAAGAAGTTGATTTAGACGGAAGTTATGTTATACATAGTGAAAAAAAGCCGCGTTCCTTTTGGGATAACGCGCAAAAAGATATGCAAGTGATAAAGAAAGATTTTCGTATTATGACAAAGGAGGATAGCGAATACAAACGAAAAAATAGTAGAGTCGTTTTCTAAAGCAGATGTATCGGTGAAATCGTTATACGATGTGAGTAAAAAAGAAGGAGAATTTGTTACGTTCTTAGATAATCAAGAAACAAAAAGATATGCGCGTATTGCAAAAGAACATATGTATTATCCGCCATCACGTTTAAAACTGGCGCTTACTTATTTGTTAACATCACCTGGAATTCCGAATTTTTATTACGGAACTGAAATTGCATTAGATGGAGGAAGTGTACCCGATAATAGACGATTAATGGATTTTAAGTCAGACGAAAAGTTTATGCAACACATAGCAAAACTAGGTGAACTTAGGCAGGCGAGACCGTCTTTACGACGCGGTACGTTTGAGCTTCTGTATGATAAGAGCGGGATGAGCATACTAAAACGAAAATATAAAGATGAAGTAACTTTAGTAGCAATTAATAATACGAAAGAAACACAAAAAGTCTCCTTACCTGCAAGTGCAATTGGTGAAAAACAAGAGTTAAGAGGATTGTTGCAGGATGAAATTATAAGAGAGGAAAACGGAAAATTTTATCTCGTTTTAAAGCGTGAAGAATCAAACGTGTATAAAGTTAACGGAGAAACAGGTGTGAATTGGTTATTTATCTCCTTAATCGTTGGTGTAAATGTATTATTTATTGCGTTTTTAATTGCGGTTAAAAGGAAACGTAGATGAGAAGTTGCTCGTTCTATGTTCATGTCTTCTTATTGTATTTGTAAGTTTGTTCGGTGGGCAATAGTGTTATTCTGTTGATATGAAATTTCTTAAGAGAAACGATACGAAAATGAAAACTTCTCTAATGAGAGGGGGATTTCAGGTTAGGGAGAAAAAGCCTTCTTCCTAACCTGTTTTTGTGTCCATACGGATAGAGAAAGGCCTTTGAAATAAACAATAGTTGCATCTTTATTAAAAATTTATGCTTCTTTTTAACTCCATCCAAATATGATTGAAATTAAGATGGTTCAAGTCGGAGGAAGGCACTTTGAGGTGTCTTTTTTTATGACCTTTATCATTAACTATTTAATGTTTTTTAAATGATTACATGACATATTTTTTTGTACCAAGCTTTGTTGATACAGTTAGACTTATCCGTTAGTGTATTCGTATTATTAGAACATCCTACAGTATTTAGGGAGAATGTGGCCAATAAAAACCATAATATTAATTTCTTCAAATAACCACTTCTAACTCTTTTTTAATTAACATTTTTTAAAATACGTATTAATTTTACATTACATTAAAGGTTGGAAAATATTCTTATACTCATAAATTGTTACGTTTTGGCGAGGAGAGGAATTATGAGTTATAGCAATTTTTAAGATGACTTTGGTCTAGGGTGTAGTTACTAAGAAAAGTAATTCAAATCGAAGGGGGAAACGTCTTGAGGTGTCTTTTTCTTATTTTCAATAAGGTCTGCTAAATACATGTATAAAACAAATTCTACAATAAGGCCTAGTTTAATCATACGGTCACTTGTAAAGTATGCGTATGGTTAGACCCTGTTCACTTAGCGATTTTCACCGCATATACCTTTTTCTATAGTTTGTTCTCGTAATATTGTCTCTACAAGACAAAAAAGAAAACTCCTCTAATTAAGAGGAGTTTTCTTTTTAGCGGTAGTTAATGAACTGTACGTCGATTGGTAAATCAGCGCTACGAACAGCTGCGATTACTGCTTGTAAGTCATCACGGCTTTTTGCTGTAACACGTACTTGATCATCTTGTACTTGTGTTTTTACTTTTAATTTCATTTCTTTAATGATGTTGTTAATTTTTTTCGCGTTATCTTTATCGATACCTTGTTGAAGTGTTGCGCGTTGGCGAACAGTGTTGCCAGTTGCAGCTTCAACTTTTCCGTAATCTAAGTTCTTAATTGGAACGTTACGTTTTACAAGTTTAGAGATAAGAACGTCTTTTACTTGCTCTAATTTAAACTCGTCATCAGAAGTTAAAACAAGTACTTCTTTTTCTAATTTAATATCACTTTTACTTCCTTTAAAGTCATATCGGTTTTGGATTTCTTTTAATGCGATATTAATTGCGTTTGTTACTTCAGGTAATTCTACTTTCGAAACGATGTCAAAAGAACTATCTTTTGCCATAGTTAGCACCTCCAAATAAATTTCTAATCTTTTTATGTACTGTACATACTAAAGTATAGCTGAAAACGAGTCTAGACTTAAGTGTTTTCGTACTTATATTCATGTAACCTCATTTTATTATAGTGAATTTTGGGCAGTTGGACAAATATAGGAAAAATCATGTTATAATTAACTTTTGTTTGGAATGATAAAAAAGATAATTTTATATATATAGAAGGGAATTAAAAAATATGTATTTGCAAATAGGATCGATTGAACAGGTAACTGTTTTACGCGAAACGGAAATCGGATATATGGTTGGGAATGAAAATGAAGAAATTTTCCTACATAAAAACGAAGTGGCTGGAGAAATTGAAGAAGGCGATACGATTGATGTATTCTTATACCTTGATCACCAAAATCGTATTTCAGCAACAATGAAGGAACCAATTATTACAACTTATGATTGGAACTGGGTAAAGGTTGTAGAAGTTATTCCTAGTTTAGGTGTGTTTGTTGATATTGGTGTGTCAAAAGATATACTAATTCCAGCTGATGAGTTCCCGATTTATATGCCGGTATGGCCAGAAGTAGGCGACGAATTATATTGTACGTTAAAATTAACGAATCGTGATCGTTTAATTGCTCTTCCGGCAAGAGACAGTGATATGCAAGAAATTATCGTAGATGCAACGCCATCTATGCGTAATAAAAACGTAAACGGACGTGTATATCGTTCACTTCAAGTTGGTTCATTCATACTAACGGATGAGCATTTCCGTGCTTTCCTACACCATACAGAAAGAAAAGAACAAGTCCGCATCGGTCAGCGTGTAACGGGCCGTATTATTGACGTAAAAGATGACGGTACAATTAACATTTCACTTCTTCCTCGTAAAGAAGAAGGAATGGAAGATGATGCTGCAGTAATTTATGCATATATGGAAGAACGAGGCGGAGCAATGCCGTTTTGGGATAAGAGCCATCCAGAAGATATTAAAGAACGCTTTAACATGAGTAAAGCTGCATTTAAGCGCGCACTTGGTAAGTTGATGAAAGAAGAAAAGGTTTACCAAGAAGAAGGTTGGACTTACTTTAAGAAATAAGATGAAAGATTAAAAAGCACACCCTTATCTAAAAAGATAAGGGTGTGCTTTTTTTAATTTCCTTGCGGAGAAACAAGAGTAAATGTATCTTTCAAATCACTATCATTTATTTTAATATTTGCCTTTTTTAATTCCTCTTGTAACAATTTTTTGCTGAATACAGGATCAGCAGTACGTTCTTCCTCTAAGTTTTTGCGAATAGAGTTTTTTACTTCATCGTAAGGTTTTAAATCTTTTTTATCAGTTAATTTAATAACGTGATAACCGTTTGATGATTTTACGGGATTGCTAATTTGTCCAACATTTAGTTTGTAGGCAGCCGTTTCGAATTCAGGAGCCATTGTACCTGAATTGAAGTATCCAAGGTCTCCGCCTTTATCTTTTGATAGTAGATCTTGTGATTCTTGTTTTGCTAATTCTTCAAATGAAGCACCAGCATCTAGTTTACTCTTTATTTCTTTCGCTTCATTTTCGTCACTTACTAAAATGTGACTCGCTTTAATTTCTGGCTTATAGTGGTCTTTTACGTCTTTCTCTGTAATGCTTTTCTTAATCGCTTCATTCATAGCAAGTTTGAACTTAATTTGATTTTTAAAATCCTCTTCATCTTTTAAACCATTATTTTCTAATACTTTTTTGAATTGATCTCCATATTGTTTTTTTACTTTTTCTACTTCTTTATTTACCTCTTCATCAGGTACTTTATATTTTTTTGTGATGACGTCTTGTGCCATCATTTCGTATAGCATGTCTTTTCCGTAACGATCTTTCAATTGTTTTTCGAAGTTATCCTTTGTAATGGTCGAGTCTGTTGCTGTAGCGACTGTAGCTGAGCCATTTTTTTGTTCGCAAGCAGATAGCATCAATATACTTATTAGTGCAGTAATAATGAAAATATGTTTCCCTCTCATGCCAACACCTCATCCGAATATGTTATCGCTATTGTAGAATATAGAAGTGAACATGAAGTGAATTTTTAATGTTTTTTTCCTTTAAAATGTAAAAAAGTACATCAACATAATTGTTGATGTACGATGGAATCAAAGGTGATCGGTCTTTTTAGAGTATGCACGTTTACCTTGCTGAATTATTTTTTTGCTCTTGCTCATTTTTTTGTGTGCGTTTTGCGTTATTATCGCGTGCTTTTTTGTCGTTATCACTCGTATGTGGCATATGTATCAACTCCATTTCTAAACGTTGTACGTTTATCATTTCCTTTTTCGTAAAGACTATGTATAGCGGTGCATTTATGAAGGGTAAAGGTGGATTCGAAATGGATTTGAAGTTGAATTATACTGAACTTATAAAGAAGTTAATCGTTGTAATCATCGCAGGTTTATTAAACGCGATTGGGATGAATTTATTTTTAACGCCAGCAAAAGTGTATGCGAGCGGCTTTGCTGGATTGTCTCAATTATTATCACAAATATTAGGTGATTTTTTATCGATTCACATATCTACGGGAGTATTGTTTAGCTTATTTAATATTCCTGTCGTTATTTTAGCGTGGAAAAAGGTTGGAAAGGCCTTCACCTTTTTCAGTTTTCTTTGTGTTATATTTATGACTTTGTTTCTAGAGATCATCCCTGTTAGAGCGGTTTCGAATGATATCATATTAAATGCGATTTTTGGCGGGATTATTTCGGCAATTGGAGTAGGGATTGCTTTAAAGTGGGGTGCTTCTACAGGTGGATTAGATATTATCGCCATGATTTTATCAAAAATAAAAGATAAGCCTGTCGGTACATACTTTTTCTTTTTTAATGCAATTATCATTATCGCTGCTGGCTATGTATATGGATGGGAAAAAGCGTTGTATACGCTAGTGACTTTATATGTATCAACGAGAATTATTGATGCAATTCATACTCGTCATGTAAAGATTACAGCATTAATTGTTACGAAGAATGGGGCAGACGTAAGAAAGGCGATTCACTCGCGATTAGTAAGAGGGATTACAACGATACCAGCAACAGGTGCTTATACGAATGAAAATAAAGAAATGTTAATGATGGTTATTACCCGTTACGAGTTATACGAATTAGAGAGGATTATTAAACAAGTGGACCCAGGTGCATTTACAAATATACTGCAAACAGTTGGGGTGTTCGGATTGTTTCGGAAAGATTAAAGAGGACCAAAGTTGGTCCTCTTTTTTAATGTAAATTCGTGATGTTTTGCAATTGCTCTTGCATTTCACGGAGCTGAACTTTTTCAGCAGTTGAAGAGTTTGCGTAAGCGGATTGCAAAGCATTTTTTGCTCTATACACGAGATCTTGTTGCTCAGTACCGCTTGAACAAGATACGGCATTTTCAACAGCATCTCTAGCTTGTTGGAATAGTAAGTTCCCCATTTAAACCCCTCCAAAAGAAGAGTTACTTCTTGCTTTTTCTGCCTCAGCTAATGTACCTCTGTACGGGAATCTTGCATCATGCTTCATAACAGCATCGGCTCCTTGTTGGATAAAACGTTTTGATTTGTTCTTTTTACCCATTCGAAAAACCCCCTTTATTTAGCTGAAAACAATCGACGCAATGTCTCATGCGTCTACTTATAGTATGGACATTTGGCAGGAAACTATAAGTAGGGAATTTTTAGATTACAACCCAAGAACCTCTTCTAAATATAAAGCAATACCATCTTCTTCGTTCGTTAACGTCGTATGGTTTGCGAGTGATTTTAATTCAGGGATGGCATTTCCCATTGCGATGCCGTGACCAGCAAATTCAATCATTTCAAAATCATTATCTTCATCACCGAAAGCGATAATTCGCTCTTGTGGAATGTTGTAATGACTAGAAATTTTTTGTAATCCAACTGCTTTATTTAATCCGCTTTTCACAATTTCAATAATCGGCCAAGGTGCGCCCCATTTTCTATGGTCGATTACTTCCGCATGCATATCCGTTAAATGTTGACGAATTGCAGTAGAATGCTCGTCATGTGCGTCAATTAATAAGCAAGTTGGATGATCGTTTAAAATATTTAATAAGTCTCCGGTAAAAATCTTAGGAGAGCCGAATTCGAAAATATGTTTTTTATCTTCATCAATTTCACGAACATACACATCGTCCATTACTTCCGCGTATATATTTTTTACGCCAAAATCAAAGCAAGCTCGGACAATTTCTTGCGCTGTTGCTAGCTCAAGAGGAGAGTGATGTGTTCCCCAGTTTGAATCAAGAGGATGATGTACGTAAGCGCCGTTAAAGTTTACGATAGGTGTGTTAAGATCAAGTTCTTTATAGTAATCGTAACTAGCACGGAATGGACGTCCTGTTGAAATAACAACAATATGTCCCTGTTCCTTTGCTTTTGCAATTGTATGTTTCGTTCGAGTGGAAATTATTTTGTTGTCTGTTAATAAAGTGCCGTCTAAGTCTAATGCGATTAAATGTTGTTTGTTCATAATTTCACCTCTTATAATAATTTTTTTGTATCTATCTGTATTTCCGTTTTTAATATGCAGAAATAAGAGGTTAGACTCGGTGGAATCACCATAGATGGAAATTTCACTATATATCCATCTTACGTCTCAAAGTGCTGTGGTGTCTACTATTTATCGTTGGAAATTAAGAAAAGTCAACATCTTTTTAGAAAGTTCAAACAATGTTTCTTTCATTATGTACAAATTGTGAAAAGGGTTACATTGCTCGTGTGATGAGGCATATAATGAACATGTAATCTTCTCGTATATGTTTGACTCTCCTTTGAAACTAGCCTAGAGTAGGTTGGTTTCTTTTTTTTCTACAAGTAGGAAAGAAATCCCTGCTTACGCTTGTGTCATTCATATATATGTACAAGAATGAGATGTAGTACTGTTTCCTAAACATGACAGAAAAGCTTTCTTTTAAAATGGATATACTAATGAGGCAAGACGTCATGGAAGGAGAATGAAGATGGGACAAAATCGCAGGTTTCGTTCTGGACAAAAAGCGCCGAATGATGGCATTTACGTAGAAATTGGTGAAACGGGAAGTATGGTGAAAGATCCGCAAATGGTGAAATTAACTGCCGGTGAAAAGTTTCCGGATAACACGAATCATAACCGCCAGTGGACATATAAAAGAAAACCGTAACAGAAGCCGCAATCATTATTGCGGCTTTTTTGTCGTTATACATTGTAATTTCATTTACCGTATTTTTTAGCAGTATAATGAATGCTCTCTTTTTCTTTTTCAAATAATAAGTTTGAAAATACATAGGCAAAATTATTGTATAAAAAAGTCAGTTGGCGTATAATCAAATCAAAGGTCAAAGAAAGTCAAACTTTTGGAGGGCTGTAAAGATGGACTTAAATCAAATGACAACAAAAACACAAGAGGCGATTATGAGTGCCCAATCTTTAGCGGTATCTCATCATCACCAAGAGGTGGATACTGTTCATCTATTACTTGCATTATTAGAAGAGCAAGATGGATTAGCAGTACGTATATTTCAAAAAATGAATGTTGATATAGAAGCATTAAAGCAAGGTGCAGAAAGTTTAATTAAAAAGAAACCTTCTGTAACGGGGAGCGGTGCAGAAGTTGGAAAATTGTATGTAACGAGCGCTCTGCAACAACTGCTTGTAAGAGCAGGGAAAGAAGCAGAAAAACTGCAGGATGATTACATTTCAGTAGAACATGTATTGCTTGCTTTTTCTGAAGAAAAAGGCGATATAAATCAATTATTTACAAGATTGCATATTACGAAAGATAACTTATTACAGTCTTTAATGACAGTTCGGGGGAATCAAAGAGTGACGAGTCAAAATCCAGAAGCAACTTATGAAGCGTTAGAAAAATATGGCCGTGATTTAGTGGCGGAAGTGAGAGCAGGGAAAATCGATCCTGTAATCGGCCGTGATAGTGAAATACGACGTGTAATCCGTATTCTTTCACGTAAAACGAAAAACAATCCGGTTTTAATTGGGGAGCCAGGTGTTGGTAAAACAGCAATCGTTGAAGGATTAGCACAGCGTATTGTGAAAAAGGATGTACCTGAAGGATTGAAAGATAGAACGATTTTTGCGTTAGATATGAGTGCACTCGTAGCAGGTGCGAAATTCCGTGGTGAGTTCGAAGAGCGTCTGCAAGCTGTATTAAATGAAATTAAAAAGAGTGAAGGACGCATTTTATTATTCATTGATGAACTTCATACAATAGTTGGAGCTGGTAAAACAGAAGGAGCCATGGATGCAGGAAATATGTTAAAACCGATGCTTGCGCGTGGTGAACTGCATTGTATCGGGGCGACGACGCTCGATGAATATCGCAAATATATTGAGAAAGATCCAGCGCTAGAAAGACGTTTCCAACAAGTATTAGCAGAAGAACCAACTGTTGAAGATACAATTTCAATTTTACGTGGATTAAAAGAACGCTTTGAAATTTATCACGGTGTAAATATTCATGACCGTGCGATTGTAGCAGCGTCAGTTTTATCAGATCGATATATTTCAGATCGATTCTTACCTGATAAAGCAATTGACCTTGTTGATGAAGCGTGTGCAACAATTCGTACAGAAATCGATTCTATGCCAACAGAATTAGATGAAGTAACGCGCCGCATTATGCAGCTGGAAATTGAAGAAGCGGCTCTTGGAAAAGAAACGGATCGTGGTAGCCAAGAGCGTCTAAAAACATTGCAACGTGAATTATCGGATTTAAAAGAAGTTGCAAGTGGTATGAGAGCGAAATGGGAGAAAGAAAAAGAAGAAATTCACAAAGTTCGTGACTTACGTGAACATTTAGAACGTCTGCGTCGTGAATTAGAAGAAGCAGAAGGTAATTACGATTTAAATAAAGCAGCCGAACTTCGTCACGGAAAAATTCCAGCAATTGAAAAAGAGTTAAAAGAAGCGGAAGAAATGGGCGCGCATAATAAACAAGAAAATCGTTTATTACGTGAGGAAGTAAGTGAAGAAGAAATTGCAGATATTGTTTCACGCTGGACTGGTATTCCTGTTGCGAAACTCGTGGAAGGTGAACGCGAGAAATTATTACGCTTAGAGCAAATCTTATCAGAGCGTGTCATCGGACAAGAGGAAGCAGTAAGCTTAGTGTCAGACGCAGTTCTTCGTGCTCGCGCTGGTATTAAAGATCCGAACCGCCCGATTGGTTCTTTCATCTTCTTAGGACCAACAGGTGTTGGTAAAACAGAACTTGCAAAAACGCTAGCCCAGTCTTTATTCGATAGTGAAGAGCAAATGATTCGCATTGACATGTCTGAGTATATGGAGAAACACGCAGTGTCACGCTTAATTGGTGCACCTCCTGGATATGTAGGATATGAGGAAGGTGGTCAATTAACTGAAGCGGTAAGACGTAAACCATATTCCGTTGTTTTATTAGATGAAATTGAAAAAGCACATCCAGAAGTATTCAACATTTTATTACAAATGTTAGATGATGGGCGCATTACAGATTCGCAAGGTCGTACAGTGGACTTTAAAAATACAGTTATTATTATGACTTCAAATATCGGATCTGCTCATTTACTAGATGGATTAGAAGAAGATGGTTCGATTAAAGAGGAATCAAGAGACCTTGTAATGGGACAATTAAGAGGACATTTCCGCCCTGAATTTTTAAACCGTGTTGATGAAATTATTTTATTCAAACCTCTTACAACGAATGAAATTAAAAGCATTGTTGATAAAATTGTAAAAGAACTACAAGGTCGTCTAGCTGACCGTCACATTACAGTAGAATTAACAGATGCAGCAAAAGAATTTGTTGTGGAAGCTGGTTTCGACCCAATGTACGGAGCTCGTCCATTAAAACGATACGTACAACGTCAAGTGGAAACGAAATTAGCACGAGAATTAATTGCAGGAACAATTACTGACAATAGTCACGTAGTTGTTGATGTAGAAAATAACGAATTAGTCGTTCATGTGAAATAAAAATAAAAAAAGAGTTCGGATAAAATCCGGACTCTTTTTTTAGTGTTGTTCTACTGGCTCGTTTGGAATTGCAGCTGAAATTGCGAGTACTAACACAGCAAGAACAACTGAGAAAATAGACGCTTGGTTAAAGTCGTATGTACCGCCAGTCATAGAGCCGATTACATAGCTCATCATATGTACAAGTAAGAACGACCAAATTAATGCCCAAATGAAACGCATATTTTACACCTCTATTCGTTCAATCTGTCCTTATTGTAACACAATTGAAAAAAGAATATAGAAAAATATTTGTAGATTTTTCAACGCAAATTTGCATTCCGTTCATACATTATAAAAGAGTGGTTTTATATGTTTAGAAAATAAGGCGGGGGAAAAATGAGTATTACGGAACGTTTTTTTTACTTAGAAAAAGAACCATGTGTCATTTATTTACCGGAGAAGCCAAATGGATTTTCTGTAATGCTTCTTGGTGATTACAACTACTTTATTGAGAATGGTACAAGTTTATGGACACAGCATGCGGGTAGATCTTATTTTTTACATGGCCTTATTGAGCAAGGCTACACTGTCTTTTCTTCTAATTTATACGGAAGACATTGGGGAAACGACCAATCTGTTCGTCTAGCAAAACGTTTATATGACGTTGTGTTGAGAAAAGAGACATTGAATGCGAAAATGCACATTATGGCAGATGGTATGGGAGCACTTGTAGCACTTGAAATGATGAACAAATATCCTGAGTGTATACGCTCTGTCATTATGTTAAATCCGTGTTTAGATTTACCAGAATATGTGGAGTTTGAGAAAGAGCATAAGTTTTTTTACAAGAGACTGGTGAAGGAATTAAGTTTGGCGTATGATTCCAAAGAAGAAGAATTAGAATTAAAAATAAATAAGAAATCATTTACGCTTCTTCCATCTTGTGTACCTGTCAAAATTTTCGTATCAACACAAGAAAAAAGAGGAAGAAAACAGCAGTTGCGTAGATATGAGAAAATGAGGCAACTAAATCAATGTGATACTTCTGTCTTGTTCCATCTGCAAGATGTGAAATATAAAATGGTTAGGCAAACGACCGATTTCTTTAAAAAATATGAAGAAGAATTATGAAGCTCCCATATACATAAATGAGGAGCTATTTGTTTCAGAGGGAAAGGGTTGGTGGTATGGAACGCGTGCTGATAATAGGTGCACTTACGTTTGTAGGTTATCACCTTGTAAATAAAATGATTGCAGAAGAAGTGGAAGTCTATGGTCTTGATTTTGATGAATTCGATAGTATGACCAAAATTAATGAAGAGAAGTTATTATTAATTGGGCGAAATGCGTTATTTACGTATTATTCGATAAGAGATGAAGATGGATGGAGATCGGTTGAGGAAGAGAGATTCGATACTGTTTACTTTTGCTTATATGAGCCAAATCAGCAAAGTGGATTTCGGAATGAAAGAGTCATATTACAATATTTAAAGCGAATTATAAGAATGTGTGAAGAACAAAAAGTGAAGTTAAATTTAATTTCTTCTATTGAAGTAGGAAGTACAGATGAATCCGAAAATAAGCGCCTATTTTTGAAAGTAGAAGAAGGATTGAAAAAAGGGAATTTACAATATAGTGTATTTCGAGTTCCAACATTATATGGACCGTGGCAACCGTCCTTTATGATGTTTCATCAGCTTATTTTATCAGAATTAGTTGAAAAAGAGTGCCGTTGTACGATTGAGGAAAAGGGGAATGATTTACTTTACGTTGAAGATGTATGTGAATACTTATGGGAACATGGAACGAACGGGGCGCATCTTGGTATATACAATTTACTTAGTGGTAAACAGTCATTATGGGAAAAAGGTATGAATCTTTTACGCGCGGATGATAAAGTAAATAAAAATAATAGCGAAGTAAGAGATGAGGCTATCGAAGTAATTTCGATAAAAAGAAATACTCCGTTAGAATACGGTTTAAATAAGCAACTGGCACACATGAAAAAATATAAAGAGTTATACGAAGGGTAGTACGCGTGTTACACTATTGTATGTGAAAGTTTTAATGGAGAGGAAGAGTATAATATGAACGAAAAAAGCATGCAGTTTTTACAAATCGCAATGAAGCATTTACCGGAAGCAAAGGCAATTTTAGATGATAATGGAATTGCACTTGATATGGAGAAGGCACAGCCGGTGTTAGAGTTGTTAATGAAAGTTATGAACGAGGCTTATGAGCTCGGGAAAGCAGATAAAGAATAAAAAGCATCTTTTTAGATGGAAGAGAGGCTCGAACCGTGAACAGAAGCGGTTTGAGTCTTTTTATATTTGAGAGGTATGTTTCTGTTTCTTTTAATGAAAAATAAAGTGGATAATGCGTTAGCTTTCTGTTTTATGCGAAATATATTCTAGACAAAAATACATTTATGTTTTAAAATTAGTACCAAGTCATAATAATTGATATAAAACGGAGGGCTGCGATGTGAACGTGGGCATTTTAGGGATCGGAAGATATGTGCCAGAAAAAGTAGTCACAAATCACGATTTAGAAAAAATAATGGATACATCCGATGAATGGATTCGTACGAGAACGGGAATTGCAGAAAGACGCATTGCCGATGATACAATAGATACTTCATATATGGCCGTAGAGGCTGCAAAAAAAGCACTTGAAGATGCAGGGGTTAGCGGAGAAGATATCGATCTTATTTTAGTGGCGACAGTAACACCAGATCGTGCGTTTCCAGCAGTAGCTTGTGTCATTCAAGAAGCGATTGGAGCGAAACATGCAGCTGCAATGGATGTAGGTGCAGCATGCGCTGGTTTTATGTACGGAATGATTACAGCGCAGCAATTTATTCAAACGGGGACTTATAAAAACGTATTAGTAGTTGGTAGTGATAAGCTATCTAAAATTGTAGACTGGAATGATCGAAATACAGCGGTATTATTTGGAGACGGAGCCGGTGCTATCGTAATGGGAGCAGTTTCAGAAGGAAGAGGCGTTCTATCTTTCGAATTAGGAGCAGACGGAAGCGGCGGTAAGCATCTATATCAAGATGAGTATGTTATGATGAATGGCAGAGAAGTCTTTAAATTTGCCGTTCGTCAACTTGGTGAATCTTGTCTTCGCGTGCTGGATAAGGCTGGTCTTACAAAAGAGGATGTGGATTTCTTAGTACCGCATCAAGCGAATATTCGTATTATGGAATCTGCAAGAGAGAGATTAAATTTGCCACAAGAAAAAATGAGTATGACAATTGAAAAGTTTGGTAATACATCGGCTTCTTCAATTCCGATTGCAATGGTAGAGGAATTGCAAAACGGACGTATTCAAGATGGTGATTTAATTATACTTGTTGGTTTTGGCGGCGGATTAACATGGGGAGCAGTCGCTCTTCGTTGGGGTAAATAAGGACTGAGAGAAAAAAAGGAGTGTATTTTGTATGGAAAAAAAGAGGGTCGTAATTACAGGACTAGGAGCTGTTACACCGGTCGGTACAGATGTTGAAACAGCGTGGGAAAACATTAAAAAGGGTGTATCTGGAATCGGACGACTTACAAGAATTGATCCGGAACTATTTCCAGCAAAAGTAGCAGCAGAAATTAACGACTTTGAAGTCGAGAAATATATTGATAAAAAAGAAGCGCGCCGTATGGATCGCTTTACACAATATGCAGTAGCAGCAGCGAAAATGGCAGTTGCAGATGCAAAGCTTGAAATTACAGAAGAAAACGGACCGCGAATTGGTGTGTGGATTGGTTCTGGTATTGGTGGTATGGAAACATACGAAGAACAATTTAAGATTTTTACTGAGAAAGGCCCGCGCCGCGTGAGCCCATTCTTCGTACCGATGATGATTCCAGATATGGCAGCAGGTCAAGTATCGATCGCAACAGGAGCAAAAGGAATTAACACTTGTTCTGTAACGGCTTGTGCATCTGGTGCAAACTCAATTGGTGATGCATTTAAAGCGATTCAGCGCGGTGATGCTGATGCAATGATTACGGGCGGGGCAGAGGCGCCGTTAACAAGTATGGCATTCGCAGGATTTAGCTCAGCGAAAGCATTAACATTTAATGAAGATCCAGCAACAGCTTGTCGTCCATTCGATAAAAACCGTAGTGGTTTCGTAATGGGTGAAGGTTCAGGTATTTTAATTCTTGAAGAATTAGAGCACGCATTAGCTCGTGGTGCTCACATTTACGCGGAAATTGCTGGTTACGGTGCAACTGGTGATGCATTCCATATTACAATGCCGGCTCCTGGCGGTGAAGGCGGCGTGCGTGCAATGCGTCAAGCTTTAGCTGATGCAGGCCTACAGCCAGAAGATATTGATTACATTAATGCGCATGGTACAAGTACGGATGCGAATGAAAAGTATGAAACGATGGCAATTAAGGAAACGTTCGGTGAGCACGCGTATAAAGTAGCGATCAGTTCAACGAAATCAATGACAGGTCACTTATTAGGAGCAGCTGGTGCTGTTGAAGCGATCTTCTCTATTAAATCAATTACAGACGGAGTAATTCCTCCAACAATTAACTATGAAACACCAGATCCAGAGTGTGATTTAGATTATGTACCGAATAATGCGAGACATCAAGAAGTAAACGCAGTGTTAAGTAATTCATTAGGATTCGGTGGTCATAACGCAGTATTAGTATTTAAATCGTATAAATAATAGATAAAATAAGG
>NZ_JH414710.1:440152-540676 GCF_000238655.1 Bacillus sp. 7_6_55CFAA_CT2
GACGAAAAAACTCCTTATTTATTTTTACGCCTTTTTCTCCTGTAGCATATACATAAGAAAAAGGAGGGATAAAGATGGGGATTGTTGAAACAGCTGAATGGCTACATTTATATTATGGGCGGCCAGAAAAACTTTGTGAGAAATTTACGAAGTATATTCCGTTGCCAAAAGAAAGGTTGTATCGCTTTTTAATTTCAAAAGGGATGTATCGCCCGATCATGCGCGGAGAAAAGGAAATTAAAGAATTAGAGGAAAAGGAAATTTGGAAAGAATTGAGCCTGGAGTATGATAAACTGAAAAACTGGTTAAAAGGTCCAGATGTCCCTGTCTTTATTTTATTATCAGATTCCTATAATCGAACTGTACAAGAAGAGTATAACGGTAGGGCTGGATTATCTATGCGTCATGTTATTTTCTTATTCGTATGTGGACGGAATTCGGTAGAAGAATTAAAAGTGTTATTAGCGCATGAATATCATCACATATGCAGGTTACATCAAATTGAGACGAAAGAAACAGAATATACATTACTTGATACGATGATTATGGAAGGGCTAGCTGAACAAGCAGTAACAGAAAGGTATACAGAAAAAAACAATGCACCGTGGACGGCGTATCTTTCAAAGGAAGAGGCTATTTATTATTGGAAAAATATTGTACATGAAAGAATAAGTATAAAACGAGGAACAAGGGAACATGACATCTTATTAAATGGCTTTCACTCTTATCCGAAGATGCTTGGCTATGCGCTTGGATTTCATATTGTCAAAGATTGTGTAACTTTGGAAGAAGAAGATACACTTTCTTTATTATCTATAGATGCAAAAGAAATATTGAATAAAGCAAGTACATTTCATATATAAAAAAACAGGATTTCTATTTCCTGTTTTTTTAATATTAATAGAAGAAAAAATAATAATTAGAATATATTTCCTAAAGTGGAATAAAGTTAAGCAAAAATGAACATAATGATTGGTACAAACAGTAGTGAAGTGAGGGGTAGTGAATGTTATATCTACATGATGTATGGGTAAATTGGTTTGAAGGTGAAGAAAATGGGTATAACGTTTGTCATTTTTACGAATGGCGGAAAGATGATACGATTGAGCTATTAGATCAAGTGCCATTATTAAAAGTAGATGCCACATTATATCATTACATCGAGAACGAATTGTTAGAGCTTCCGCAAAAAATGCTGGAAGACGTACATCATAAGGCTTATATTCGTAAAAATCATGAACGTTTGCAGCAAGAGTATTGCTTTGTTGTTACAGATGGAAAAGGAATTATTGCGATTGACACAATTGGCTACAATGTACCAATTCGCAAAAGCAGACTTATACCACGCCAAGAACAGATGGTATATGAGATGGTAGAAAACGTACAAGCAGAAAAGTATGAGTTCCAAGTAGAAGAAACAGAAAAAGAACATCACATTTTATCACCATCGCCTTTCATTATGAATGGCTTGACTCGTAAAGAAAGACAGCTAAAACAATTATTATTTATGGCGTTAGATCAATTACATACAACGAAAAATACAGCAGAAATTCGCTATTGGTTCACAGAGTGGGATCCATCAGCATATGGAATGGTTCAACATATGGAATTTGAAGATATTTGGGTTAAGCTGTATGATGAAGCGAAAACAGGCTGGTCTGATAAGCATGAACAATTATGCGAGCGTCTCGTAAAAGGACAGCCATTTTTTTGAAAAGTTATGGGAAATGGAAAATGAGCAAAAGGTAAATTAAAAAACCGCCAATTGGCGGTTTTTTAATTTTGTAGTAATCCAGCTCCAGCGGCAAGAATGTTCGGTGGCTTCGCGCCTTCCTGCGAGGCAAAAAGCGCCTCTGCGTCAGGAGCTCCATCCCCCTCACATTCTAAACGAGCTGCTTCCGCTTTATGTAGAAATCCAGCTCCGGCTCCTAGCCCTTCGCGTCTAAGAACCTTCCCCACGAGAAGGTAAAAAGCACCTTCTGTGGGAAAGAACCTTAGCCGTCAGGGCTAAGCAGTCGCCTCCGCTTTATATGTTACCTACGTTTTCTGCTTAGTCCCATTGCGTTTTCTACTTTGCGTAGTTGTTTGAATGCAACGCGGTTTGCTTTTTCTGCACCTTTGTCTAGAATTTCGTCTAGTTCTGGTGAGTTGATTAGTTCGTTATATTTGTCTTGGATTGGACGAATTGCTTCTACGACTACTTGCGCTAGGTCGCCTTTGAAGTCGCCGTATCCTTTTCCCTCGTACATTGCTTCAATTTCTTCAACTGTTTTTCTAGAGAATGAAGAGTAGATTGTTAATAAGTTAGAGATACCAGGTTTATTTTCTTTATCAAATTTCACAATACCTTCAGAGTCAGTAACAGCACTCTTAATTTTCTTTTCAATTGTTTTTGGTTCATCAAGCATACTGATCATTGATTTTGGATTCGGATCAGATTTACTCATTTTCTTCGTAGGTTCTGTTAATGACATAACGCGAGCGCCTACTTTTGGAATACGAATTTCAGGAATTGTGAACACTTCACGGAAGCGTTTGTTGAAACGCTCTGCTAGGTCGCGTGTTAATTCCATATGTTGCTTTTGGTCATCACCAACTGGTACGATTTCAGTGTTGTAAAGTAAAATATCAGCAGCCATTAATGGTGGATACGTAAGTAATCCAGCTGGAACTGAATCTCTACCCGAAGCTTTATCTTTATATTGCGTCATACGTTCTAATTCTCCAACGTAAGCAACAGATTGCATGATCCATCCTAATTGAGCGTGTGCTGGTACTTCTGATTGTACAAATAAAGTAGCTTTTTCAGGATCGATGCCGCATGCTACATAAAGTGCAGCAAGACTGCGGATGTTTTTACGAAGTCCGACGGGATCTTGAGGTACTGTAATCGCATGTTGGTTTACAATACAGAAATAACAGTCGTGTTCATTTTGAAGCTCTGTAAACTGCTTCATGGCGCCTAAATAGTTTCCAAGTGTAATCGTTCCACTTGGCTGAATACCAGAAAAGATAACTGACATAAGTAATTCCTCCTAAAATTGAATGCGTGATGGGGGGAAGAGAAGGCAAACAAAAAAGCCCATTCATCCCAAAAACTATAGGGACGAATGGACCGCGGTACCACCCTAATTATTTCACTACTGTGAAATCTCTCTAATCCATAATAACGTTAGGATATAACGCCAAAGCCTACTACTTTCGGTTCGGTTTGGTGCTCAAAAGCCCATTCCATACTGTACAATTACTTGTTCACACCAACCACAAGCTCTCTGAAATTGCCTCAATATGTACTCTTCTTTATCATCGCATACATATAAATTTATTTATTGTTACTTGAGCTCTTTTAATATGAAAGAACTAAAGTTTTATAACAAAATGTTTTGCTGATTATTATATCATATGGGATAGTGTTTGCAAACTACATCAAAATAGTAAAGCTAATGAGGGTCGAGAACAACCCAAGGAAGATACCTGTAATACAAATTGGATATGTCCATTTGAATGAATATGTTTTATAAATACGTTCTTTCTTATCTGTAGGTTCCTCGACTTCTTCAATTAAAGAGTCAATCTTTTTGTTCGTACCAAATACTCTTTGGAATGCGTAAATGGTTACATTGAAAAAACCATTTTGAAATATGTATAAAAAACCGCCGATAAG
The DNA here is from genome assembly GCF_000238655.1 of Bacillus sp. 7_6_55CFAA_CT2. Lineage (NCBI taxonomy): Bacteria > Bacillati > Bacillota > Bacilli > Caryophanales > Bacillaceae > Bacillus > Bacillus sp. 7_6_55CFAA_CT2. Next base: position 443,817 of record NZ_JH414710.1, read on the forward strand.
AATAAAAAACAGTGCAATATAAAACAAAATGTTGACAAAGTTCAACAAAAATTGAGATGAAATGAGGAATGCACCAATACTAGAAGCAATCATCGCTATAAAAATTAGTATACAAGTATGAAAAAAACTTTATTCAAAATATTCCCCTCCGTCAAAATATTACTAGAATTATTATACTATAAAAGCTATAATAAGTACTAGGATTAATTTTTTGAAAATTATACGCAATTAAAGGTCTGATTTTAAGATGATGGTAGCAATGTTAATGTATCCCTTTACGAAAAATTAAAAATATAAATATTTTATTAAAAATTTTAACAAAAAACAAAAAACTATATTCACAATTGTTATATTATATGTATAATGAAAATTGTAGAAACTTGGAGATTATTCTTTCAATTCTACTTTTTAACAAGTGAGGGTACAGGAAGTGCAATTAGGGGAGGCAACACAACATGAAGAAAAAGATACCGTTATTACTTGCATCAACTTTAACTGCAAGTATGTTGCTTAGCGCGTGTAGCTACCAAAAAGATGACGCAAAAGCAAAAGGGAAAGAGAACGCTACGAGTAGTAGTAACGGAAAACAGATTCTTAATTTAACAGAGTTATCTGAAATTCCGTCAATGGATGCATCATTAGCATCGGATTCTTCATCTTCTACAGCATTAAATAATACGATGGAAGGTTTATATCGTATTGGCAAAGATCAAAAGAGAATGCCTGGAGTTGCAGAAGATGTCGAAAAGCTAGATGATGGGAAGAAATACATATTTAAATTAAGAAGAGATGCGAAATGGTCGAATGGGGAACCTGTAACAGCTAAAGACTTTGTGTATTCATGGAAAAGAGCAGTAAATCCAGATACAAAAGCAACGTATTCATACATTATGTTCGATATTAAAAATGCAGAGAAAATTCATAAAAAAGAATTACCTGCTGACCAATTAGGTGTAAAAGCGATTGATGATTATACACTAGAAGTAGAATTAGACAATCCCGTTCCTTACTTTATCGATTTAACAGTTTATCCAGTATTTTACCCACTAAATGAAAACTTTGTAAAAGCACAAGGTGACAAATTTGGTTTAGAGGCAAATACAACATTATATAACGGTCCATTCGTTATGAGTGATTGGAAACATGAACAAAGTTTCCAATTCAAGAAGAATCCTTCATATTGGGATAATAAAACGGTTAAAATCGAAGAAATCAACTTTAATATTGTAAAAAATACAGCAACTGATGTAAATTTATATGAGACAAACGCGATTGATCGAGCGGCTTTAACGTCTGAATTTGTTGATAAGTTTAGAAAAAGCCCAGAGTTCCAAACAAGAAAAGAGGCAGGGGTTGCTTACTTAAGATTTAATCAAAGTAATCAGTACTTAAGTAATAAAAACTTAAGAAAAGCAATTTCAATGTCCTTTGACCGTGATAACATTGCAAAAGTTATTTTAAATAACGGCGCAATTGGAGCTTACGGATTTGTTGGAAAAGATTTCGCTGAAGGTCCAAATAAAAAAGATTTCCGAGCTGAAAATGGAAAGCTAGTTGAAACAAATCCAAAAGAAGCAAAAAAGCTTTGGGAAACAGCGAAGAAAGAGCTTGGAACTGATAAAATCGAACTAGAATTCTTAAACTTTGATAATGAAGATGCTAAAAAAGTTGGGGAATTCTTAAAAGGTGAGATGGAAAAGAACTTACCAGGTTTATCAATTAAAATTAAACAGCAACCATTCGCAACAAAAAAATAAATTAGAAGATTCTCAGCAATATGATATTGCGTTTGGTATTTGGGGACCAGATTTCCCAGATCCAATCTCATATTTAGATATGTTTGTTACGAATGGTTCTCAAAATAAAACAGGGTATTCTAATCAGAAATATGATGAGTTAATCCTAAAAGCTAAAACAGATACAAAAGATTTACAAGCTCGCTGGGACAACCTTCTAGAAGTAGAGAAGATGTTAATTAAAGAGGATGCAGTTATCACTCCAATCTTCCAAAAAGGTTCAGCGTATGTAGTAAAAGGTGCCGTAAAAGATATTATCCCAATTAACTATGGTGGTAAATTAACTTACAAATGGGCATCTGTTGAACAAAAATAATCTTTTTTTTCCATCGTTTACAAGGGTATATGCCTATGATGGGCATATGCTCTTATTTTAAAAAAATAAAAGTAAGAATATTTTAAACTATCTTATTGCTTTTGAGAAAAACGGGGAGGTGCTTGACTATGGGACGTTATGTATTAAAACGTTTCGTGTACATGGCTTTGACATTATTTTTAATTACTACAATGACTTTCTTTTTGATGAAATTACTTCCGGGTTCTCCGCTTAAAAACCAGGAGAAGCTATCACCGGCACAAAAAGAAATCATTCTTGAAAAATACGGATTGAATGATCCGGTACCAGTTCAATATGCACGTTACTTAGGTAACTTAGCAAAAGGTGATTTAGGGGTATCATTCCAATATGATAACCGCCCAGTAACAGACATGATTGTGGATCGTATTGGACCATCAGCCCAATTAGGTTTACAAGCGATTATATTAGGAACATTTATCGGTTTAATTTTAGGTATTGTTGCCGCACTTCGTAATAATACGTGGGTAGATTATAGTGCAACAGTTATTTCGGTACTCGGAATGTCGGTACCATCATTCGTATTCGCCGCATTACTGCAATATTTCGTAGGGGTAAAACTAGGCTGGTTCCCAGTAGCATTCTGGAAAGGACCAGAGTTTACTGTAATGCCTACAATTGCATTATCGATGGGAGTTATCGCGACAATCGCACGTTTCTCTCGTGCAGAATTAATTGAAGTTATGCAAGCCGATTACATTTTAACAGCGAAAGCGAAAGGAATTAGCCAAGGCGTTATCATTGTCAAACATGCACTTCGTAACGCGTTAATTCCAGTTGTAACAATTTTAGGACCAATGGTTGCGGCATTAATTACAGGAACACTTGTTATCGAGCAAATTTATGCTGTACCAGGACTTGGGGAACAATTCGTTAAATCGATTACTTTAAATGACTATACAGTTATTATGGGAACTACGATTTTCTATAGTGCGATCTTCATTTTAGTTATTTTCATTGTCGATATTTTATACGGAATTATTGATCCTCGTATTCGTTTAGCGGGAGGGAAAAAATGATGAAAGATGTACAAAAATTATCTCCAGATTTATTTCAACAAGCCAATCAAAATAATGTTGATAATGAAGTCATTGCCCGTCCAAGCTTAACGTTTTGGCAAGATGTAAGAAGACGTTTATTCCAACATAAAGGTGCGATGCTTGGCCTTGTATTGTTAGTTATCATTGCGCTATTAGCGATTTTTGGACCGATGGTAAGTAAACACTCGTATAAAGAGCAAGATTTAGGTCGTGCGAAATTACCACCAAAAATTCCAGTTATTGAAAATGTTCATTGGTTACCATTTGACGGTACAGATCAATATGGTGTTGACCAATATGAAAAACGTGATATTAAAGAGTACTTCTGGTTTGGTACAGATGACCTTGGCCGTGACTTATGGACAAGAACATGGGAAGGTACACGCGTATCATTATATATCGCTCTTTTAGCGGCAGCAATTGACTTAGTAATTGGGGTTGCATACGGAGGTATTTCAGCATTCTACGGCGGTAGAGTAGATAACATTATGCAACGTATTATGGAGATTATTAACGGTATTCCATACTTAATCATCGTTATTTTAATGGTAATCATTATGGGATCTGGTATTTGGTCAATTACACTTGCGATGGCGATTACAGGTTGGATAGGGATGTCGCGTATTGTTCGTGGACAAATCTTAAAGTTAAAAAACCAAGAATATGTATTAGCATCTCGTACATTAGGTGCAACAAATACACAATTAATTGTGAAACATTTAATTCCAAACGTAATGGGACCTATTATCGTAATGACGATGTTTACAATTCCATCAGCGGTGTTTGGTGAAGCGTTCTTAAGTTTCATCGGTTTAGGAATTCAGCCACCATTTGCGTCACTAGGTTCTCTTGTAAATGATGGTTATAAATCTATTCAAACGTATCCGCATATGATGTTCATCCCTGCGGTTGTCATCAGTATATTAATTTTAGCGTTTAACTTAATGGCAGACGGATTACGCGACGCGTTAGATCCAAAAATGCGTAAGTAAAAGAGGGGAGAGGCAAAGATGAAAACATTGTTAGAGGTAAAAGATTTACAAGTCTCCTTTGATACACATGCAGGTGAAGTACAAGCTGTACGCGGCGTTACTTTTGATTTGAAAAAAGGAGAAACATTGGCGATTGTAGGAGAATCTGGTTCAGGGAAATCAGTTACTTCTAAAGCGTTAATGGGATTAATTCCGAATCCTCCTGGACGCATTAAAAATGGTGAAATCGTATTTGAAGGTCGTGACTTAACAAAATTAACAGAAAAAGAAATGCAGCAAGTACGCGGTAAAGATATTGCGATGATTTTCCAAGATCCAATGACATCATTAAACCCAACGATGACAATTGGAAATCAAATTATGGAAGGTCTAATTAAACACCAAGGGATGAGTAAAGCAGATGCACGTAAAGTTGCTTTAGAGTTAATTGACCTTGTAGGTATTCCAAATCCAGAAGCTCGTTTAAAACAATATCCTCACCAATTCTCAGGTGGTATGAGACAGCGTGTAGTTATTGCGATGGCGTTAGCTTGTAACCCGAAATTATTAATTGCCGATGAGCCGACAACAGCGCTAGACGTTACGATTCAGGCGCAAATTTTAGAACTTATGAAAGACATTCAGCAAAAAACAGAAGCAGCAATCATTTTCATTACGCATGACTTAGGTGTAGTAGCAAACGTTGCGGACCGAGTGGCAGTTATGTACGCTGGTAAAGTTGTTGAAATTGGAACTGTAGATGAAATTTTCTACAATCCGAAACATCCATATACTTGGGGTTTAATCGCATCTATGCCAAGTTTAGATGGTTCAGAAGAAGAGTTATATGCAATCCCTGGAACACCTCCAGATTTATTGAAGCCGCCAAAGGGAGATGCTTTTGCACCACGTAACCCACAGGCACTGAAAATTGATTTTGAAATGGACCCACCTTTATTTAAAGTAAGTGATACGCACTATGCGGCAACTTGGTTACTTCACGAGCAAGCTCCAGAAGTAAAACCGCCGGCAGTCGTTGAAAAACGCATTCTTCAAATGAAAGCAGGTGAACAACATGACTAAACAACGTGAGAAATTAATTGAAGTAAAAAATGTAAAGCAGCACTTCGACGTGAGTGGTGGTGTTGTCAAAGCGGTTAATGATATTTCATTTGATATTTACCGCGGAGAAACATTTGGTCTTGTAGGAGAATCAGGTTGTGGTAAATCGACAACTGGAAGAACGATTATTCGTTTATATGATGCAACTGCTGGTGAAGTGTTATTCGATGGTGAAAATGTACATGGTAAAAAATCACGCGCAGAGCTGAAGAAATTCAACCGTAAAATGCAAATGATTTTCCAAGATCCATATGCATCATTAAACCCTCGTATGACAGTAGGGGATATTATTGCAGAAGGTATCGATATTCACGGACTAGCGAAAAGTAAAAAAGAGCGCATGGACCGTGTTCATGAACTATTAAACACAGTTGGTTTAAATAAAGAGCACGCAAACCGTTTCCCACACGAATTCTCAGGTGGACAACGTCAGCGTATCGGTATCGCTCGAGCGCTTGCTGTAGACCCAGAATTTATCATTGCCGATGAGCCGATCTCAGCACTTGACGTATCGATTCAGGCGCAAGTTGTAAACTTACTGAAAAAGTTACAAAAAGAAAAAGGTTTAACATACTTATTCATCGCCCATGATTTATCAATGGTAAAATACATTAGTGACCGTATTGGTGTAATGTACCGTGGCCAAATCGTTGAGTTAACAACAAGTGATGAATTATATGCGAATCCAATTCATCCATATACGAAATCACTATTATCAGCGATTCCACTTCCAGATCCAGATTATGAGCGCAATCGTAAACGTATCGTATATGATCCATCACAGCATAATTATGGTAGTGAAGCACCAACAATGCGTGAAATTCGCCCAGGACATTTCGTACTATGTTCGGAAGCGGAGTACAAGAAATATAAAGAGATTTATCAATAAGAAAAAGAGCCATTCTTCTGTTATGGAAGGATGGCTCTTTTTCTACTATATAAAAGAATTGTATACATTTGTCGGTCAGTCGATATATTTAAAGAATCGCCGATATAAATCTCATGTATCATTAGTGATATCCATATGCAAAATTACTGAACTTGAACAGAAACATTCTCCTCTTGTTCTTCAGGTTTAACAAGCGCATAACGCTCCCATGCTCTACTTTTCCAGCGGAAGAACATAATAATGGCACGTGTCCATTCGTCGATGGCGATTGCTAGCCAAATACCAACGAGCCCCATATCTAAATGAAAGGCGAAAAAGTAACCTAGTGGTAAACTCATTAACACCATAGAGAATGCACCGATTAAAACAGGATATTTTGCATCACCAGCTGCACGAAGCGAATTAATGATGACGATGTTCATCGTACGTCCCGTTTCAAGTAGTACACTTAGTAAAAGAACACTTGCGCCTAACCCGATAATGTGCGGATTATCTGTAAACAGTCCCATTAATTGTGTACGGAATGTAATAACGAGAGCGACCATACATAAAGTTACACCAATTGCCCATTTTACACTTTTCCATAAGCGTTCGTATGCTTCATCTTTTTCGCCACCACCAACGAGGCGGCCAATAATAATGGCTGTTCCCATACCAATTGCAATTGCAAATAAATAAGTGAACATGGAAATGTTAGTAGCGTATTGTCTAGCAGCTAATGATTCCGTTCCTAAGTACGTTGCGTAATAAAGGAAGACGATTTGACAAGCTTGATACATCACTTGTTCAAATGCAGATGGAATGCCAATTTTTAAAATTTTCCCAATGTATTCTTTGGATAAAGTGAAGTAATATTGTAATTTCACACGATATTCCATAACGCGGTATAGTAACCAGAAGAAAACAATAAGTGCGATCAATCGACTGATAGCGGAAGAAATTGCAGCCCCTTGTACACCGAGCTCAGGGAAACCAAATTTCCCGAAAATGAGTACGTAGTTTCCAGCGATATGAATCATATTCATTCCGAGTGAAATAAACATCGCTTGCTTTGTAAAACCGTGTACACGGATAATTGCGGCTAATGAGTTAATAATAGCTTGTAGGAAGATGGCTCCTCCGACGATAGATAAGTAGTTTTGCGCATACGTTAGTACATCGCCTTGTAAGTTCATTGCGAGCATCATATGTTTCGAAAATAAAAGAAAACCAGCGCTTATAACGAGCCCAACTATTAAATTTAATGTGACGGCTAATGCTGATATTTTAGATGCTTCCATAAAGCGTTTGGAACCGAGGTATTGAGATACAACGATAGCAGCGCCGTTCCCGATGACTTCTAATACCAAAATCGCAATATGAAGATATTGATTCGCTGCACCAACCCCAGATACAGCATCGTCTGATAATGCACTTAACATGAAAGTATCAGCGATCCCCATTAACATAAAAAGAAAAACTTCTAGAAAAATAGGCCATGTTAATAAGAATAAACTTAATTTCTCAGTAGGCCCGTTTTTTGCCTGAATTGCTGCCATGTCCGTCCCCTCTTTACCGATATCTATTTTTAGCAAAATGTATCGTAACATACTTTCTTAACCTTTGCACTCATTTTAGCCTACATATTTTTATTATGAAGAGAGTGCTATTTTATGATAAAAACAAAAGGATAATTATACATAAAGTATTATGAGATATAAAATTCATTTTTCTCTGATAATTTAGAAAAATATAAAAAATATTATTTTTAACACTTTAGTATGAATAATCAGCAATATGAAACGTTTACAAAGGTATATTTTTTAACGAAAAATTTTAATGAAATAGAAATATAAATATACAAAAAATATATTTGTGTGTATAATATGAATTATTAGAACATATATATATTTCTTTTTGTTTGAAAATGAAAGGGTTAACATTTTTTTGGAGGGTGGAAGTATGAAAAAAAGATACCAGTTTTTGTAGCATCAACAGTAGCGATGAGCATGATGTTAGGGGCATGTAGCTATCAAAAAGATGAATCGCAAGCAAACGCTAAAGGGGATAGCGGAAAAAGCGGCGCGAAGCAAGTTATTAACTTAATTGAAACACAAGAAATTCCAACGATGGATCCAGCGTTATCAGCTGATGCAGTTTCTTCAAGAGTAATGACTAATACGATGGAAGGCTTATACAGTTTAGGAAAAGATGATAAGCTAGTTCCTGGTGTAGCGAAGGAATTCAAAAAATCAGAAGATGGTAAAAAATATACATTTAAATTACGTGAAGACGCAAAATGGTCAAATGGTGAGCCTGTGACGGCAAAAGATTTCGTATATGCATGGCAAAGAGCGATTAACCCAGATACAGCTGCGAAATCAGCGTACATTATGTATGATATAAAAAATGCAGAGAAAATTAATAAAAAAGAGATGAGTCCGGATCAATTAGGGGTAAAGGCGATTGATGATTATACATTAGAAGTGGAATTAGATAATTCAATTCCATACCTTGTAGATTTAATGGTATATCCAATCTTCTATCCTGTGAATGAAAAGTTTGTGAAAGAGCAAGGTACGAAGTTTGGTTTGGAAGCGAATACAACGCTTTATAACGGGCCATTTACATTAAGTGATTGGCAACATGAACGTAGCTTTAAAATGACAAAGAGCGCGTCATATTGGGACAATAAAGAAGTGAAGATTGAAGAAGTAAACTTTAATATTGTAAAAGATACATCTACGCCAATTAACTTATATGAAACAAATGCAATTGATCGAGCGTCGTTATTAGCGGAGTTTATTGATAAATATAAAGGAAAACCAGATTTCCAAACAGTAGAAGATACATCTGTATTCTTCCTTCGTTTAAATCAAAAAGATCCAGCTTTAGCAAATAAAAATATTCGTAAAGCAATTTCACTTGCTTTTGACCGTAAGCCATTCGTGGATACATTATTAAATAACGGTTCTAAGCCAGCGACAGGATTAATTCCTGATAACTTCATTAAAGGACCAGATAAAAAAGATTTCCGTGCTGTAAACGGGGATATTGTAAAACCAAACGTGAAAGAAGCGAAGAAATATTGGGAAGCTGGTAAAAAAGAACTTGGTAAAAATGAAATCGAATTAGAATTATTAAATGAAGATGTAGAGTTATCAAAGAAAACTGGTGAATATTTAAAAGGTGAATTAGAAAAGAATTTACCAGGTTTAACAGTAAAAATTAAACAACAACCATTCGCACAAAAACTAAAATTAGAAGATGCGGGCGATTATGTCATGTCATTCTCTGGATGGAGTGCGGACTTCCCAGATCCAATTACATATCTTGATATGTTTGTAACAGATGGGTCACAAAATAAGATGAAGTACTCTAATCCAAAATACGATGAAATCATTATGAAGGCGAAAAAAGATGGAAGCGATGTAAATGCTCGTTGGAAGAACTTATTAGAAGCAGAAAAAATGTTACTTGATGATGCTGCGATCGTTCCAGTATATCAACGTGGTAGAGCATATTTACAAAGAGATTCAATTAAAAATATGTATAACCATAAATATGGCGGCGATTTAAGCTTTAAATGGGCGTCAGTAGAGAAATAAGAAAAAAAGCAGGTGGTCACCTGCTTTTTTTAATACGTTCGTTTCTTATAAATGCCTTTTCCGCCAACTTGGTTCCAGCCAGATTGTACATCCAAACTTTTGTTAACAAACTTCATTTTTTCTTTTCCACCAAAGAGCTTTTCGCCGATGCTATTTGTAATGACACCAATCAATGCTGTTATTCCGATGATGAGGGCAGCAACCGTAATAAAATCAATAAAAAAAGCAATCATTTGAAAACTCCCCCTTTGCCTGTCTGTATGTTTATTGTATGAGATAAAAAATGAAAAAGAAAGAAATGTCAGAAAAATATTTAATTTACTTTAGAAATCATGTAGACAGGAGGGAGGATATTTGTTAAAATAAGAACAAATGTTCCTTTTTATTCTCATTTGTATAGTCTTACATTTCTTAATTGATTTATCAAGAAAAAGTAAGAAAACGTTCTCTTTTTCATAGGGAAGATTATAGATAAATAACTATATATTATATGAAAAATCTATGGGAAGTGAGTAGTAAAAGGGTTGAAAGTTATTGTTAAAGTACAGCTGAAATGAGCGTAATCATGTTACATAGCAGTGAAATACACGGGAGAGTTTTCTCAACTAGCAGGAAATTTACTGTATATTTCTTGCAAAATCTATTGTATAATGATTATAGAAGTTACTTATTAAAAGTAATTGTTGTTTATTATAAGTTGTTGCTTACATGAAATGTGATTTTTGTACTTTTCAATAAGACAAGTTATCACGAAAAATTGCTGAAGTTAGAAATTAAAACTGTATTTAGTACAGAATTTGTACTCTTTAAGGAGAGTGAGCTTTGTATGGTAACATTATATAGTTCTCCAAGCTGTACGTCTTGTAGAAAGGCGAAATTATGGCTAGAGGAAAATCATATTCCCTATACAGAACGTAATATTTTCTCAGATCCATTAACGATTGAGGAAATTAAAGAGATTTTACGTATGACAGAAAGCGGAACGGATGAGATTATTTCTACTCGTTCGAAAGTTTTCCAAGAATTGAATGTAAACTTAGAGTCTTTACCACTTCAAGATTTATATAAGATGATTCGTGACTATCCAGGGATTTTACGTCGTCCAATTATGATTGACGAGAAACGCCTTCAAGTTGGTTACAACGAAGACGAAATTCGTCGTTTCTTACCACGTACAGTAAGAACGTTCCAATTACGTGAAGCACAACGTCTTGTAAATTAATTATAATAATATGAAAACCTTCTACCTATTATATAGTAGAAGGTTTTTTTTAATGTTTCACATTGCGTAATCGAACTTGTTGTACAATAAAGCCGATGCATAAAATAGTGAAAATGAACAAATAAGGAATGCTTGCAGTGAAACTTGGATTGTTATGAAAAAAGGTTGCAAGTCTGTCTTCATGTGTAACCATTTTTCCTGCAGTATAGGCAAGAATTGCTGCACCGCAATAAATGAGGAATGGAAATCGCTCCATAAGTATTAAAATAAGTTTGCTGCCCCAAATAATAATCGGGATAGAAATGAGTAAGCCGATTATGACGAGTAAAAATCTCCCGTGAGCTGCACCTGCAATGGCAATAACATTATCAAACCCCATAACGAGATCCGCGAAAACAATTGTCCGCACAGCTTGAAATAAAGTTGTTTTTCCTTGAATAGAAGAAAGATCGTTGCTATTATCGGTTAATAAATTGACTGCAATTAATGTAAGTAAAACCCCGCCAATCAATTGTAGAAATGGAATGTCGAGTAAATAGACAGCTAGTATAGTAAGGACAATTCTTAGTACAATCGCTAAAAGAGTACCGATCAAAATAGCCTTATTTCGTTTCGATTCAGGTAAATTTCGGCTAGCTAGTGCGATGACGATTGCATTGTCACCACCTAATACAACATCGATACCGACAATCATTAGTACGGATGTTAAAAACTCTAAGTCCATTCGTCTGCCTCCATTTATGATGTTTTAATAAGCGAACTATATGTATGTGATGAAGAAAGTTGTTGTTAAATAATCTCTTCTAATAGAAGTTTCACTTTATTACAGTGTACGGGGGAATGTGGAAATGTATGTCCAAATTTTTTGTAAGTAAGAAATCGCTATAATAATATATTTACGTAGTTGATCGAGTAAAGATAGGCATATAACTATTTTTGTAAAATAAATCGATTTTATTTCCATTCTGGAGAATCTTATCATAAAATGAGAGTACAAGAATCTATTGATTTGTCATATGAGTGGGGAATCCCTTCATAACAATTCTAAGCAGGAAGGGAGAGTTGTATTTTGGATATTGAAAGAATTAATGATCATACGATGAAATTTTTTATTACGTACATTGATATAGAGGATAGAGGATTTAATCGTGAAGAGATTTGGTATGATCGCGAACGAAGTGAAGAGCTCTTTTGGGAGATGATGGACGAAGCTCGTGATCATGACGATTTCTTTATTGATGGACCGTTATGGATTCAAGTGCAAGCAGTCGATAAAGGGATTGAAGTACTTGTCACGAAAGCAGAGCTTTCAAAAGACGGGCAAAAGCTGGAACTACCGATAGGGGTAGACAAAATTATAGATATTCCTCTAGATGAAGGCATCGAATCATTATTCCAACAAGAATTAGTCGAAGAGGTAGAAGAACAAACAGGAACAAACTTTAATGAAGATGGTACGTTTGGCTTTTTAATTAAGTTTAATGATTTTGAAGATGTCATTTCATTAAGTCATCGTCTTATCTTTGAAGATATAAAAGATGAGCTGTATTCATTTGAGAACCGCTATTATGTATATGTGGAATTCGATGAAGTGCTACATGATGAAGAAGAAATCGATCGTATTTTAAGTATTATTTTAGAATATGGGGAAGAATCAACTTTAACAATTCATCGTGTAAGTGAGTATGGAAAACAAATTGTGAAAGAGCATGCTCTTGAAACGATTCGCAATAATTTTCCTGCTAAAACGTAGGCCGATTTCTGTAGTATGAAATCGGCTTTTTATATGAAGAATAGGAAAGCTTTCTTAGTTAGGAGGTAAGAGATGAAAAATACGTTAAAGCTGATTTTCTTTATACTGCTATTGTTCGCATTATTTGTTTCGTTACGTATGTTTATTGATGTAGCATTTTATTCAGATGTGATTGGGATAAAAGATGTTTCGATTTTAGGTATTATCAGTATTTTATTTACAGTATCTGCGTTTTTAATTGGTTGCGTTATTTTCTTAGAAAATCGACATCCATCTAAAACACTTACATGGTTAATTGTTTTAGGAATTTTTCCGGTATTTGGATTCTTCGCTTATTTATTATTCGGACAAAATTTTCGGAGAAAAAGAATGTTCCAAAAGAAGGCGTTACTTGATGAACAAGCGTTTTTACAATATAAGGGGCATGAAGATTACGAAGAACGGATTTTACGCAATCATAAGCATCAAGAGCTGTTATTTCGTTTAGCGGATCGATTAGGTGCTTTAAATATTTCATTTCAAACTGAAACGAGGACATTAACAAATGGAGATGAAACGTTTCGGGCTATTTTAAATGGGTTAAAACGAGCGAAACATCACATTCATATGGAATATTACATTGTGCGTGATGATAAGTTAGGAACAGAAATTAAAGATATTTTAATACAAAAATCGAAAGAGGGCGTAGTCGTTCGTTTTTTGTATGATGCGGTTGGAAGTTTTAAATTATCAAAATCGTATATTGAAGAATTAAACGATGCAGGAGTCGAAATGATTCCGTTCTTCCCTGTACGCTTTCCGATTTTAAACGATAAAATTAATTATCGAAATCATCGAAAAATCGTTATTATTGATGGAAATGAAGGCTTTGTAGGTGGATTAAATATTGGTGATGAATATTTAGGGAAGGATAAGTACTTCGGCTTTTGGCGAGACACACATTTATATTTGCGTGGTGAAGCTGTACAAAGTTTGCAGCTTATTTTCCTTCAAGATTGGTTTTATATGACTGGTGAGGCTGTGCTAGCCCCTGAATATTTACAAGCAAAAGCAGTTGAGGGTGATCATTGGGGAGGAGTGCAGCTAGTTGCAGGTGGCCCCGATAATAAGTGGGAAACGATTAAGCATTTATATTTTGCAATGATCGCTTCTGCTCGAAAATCTATTTGGATTGCAACGCCGTATTTTATTCCGGATGATGATATTTTATCCGCATTAAAGGTTGCTGCACTTGCTGGTATTGATGTTCGTTTATTAATGCCGAGTAAACCGGATAAGCGGACTGTCTTTTACGCATCGAGATCGTACTTCCCAGAGCTTTTAGATGCAGGTGTAAAGATATATGAATATGAAAAAGGTTTTCTTCATAGTAAAGTTGTCATCGTCGATTCTGATTTAGCTTCAATTGGGACAGCTAATATGGATATGAGAAGTTTTCATTTGAATTTTGAAGTAAATGCCTTTTTATATGATACAGATAGCATTCGAAAACTTGTTCAAGACTTTAAAGATGATTTAGAAGAATCAAGTGAAATTCATGTTGATCATTTTCATAAAAGACGTCTTCATAGACGAATTGTTGAATCAACATACCGCTTATTATCACCTTTATTATAAAAAGAGATGTCCGAAATTGGGACATCTCTTTTTTAAAAGGAATTTGTAACAAATTGTAGAATATAAGGAGCTGAAAGGGTGTGATTACGATATTTATCGCTAAAAGAGAAAACGGAGAGAAAATTCATTTACTCTATAATTGTAATGAAAAGCTTTTGCGCCGTATGCGTCAACAAGAACGATTCTTTTGTGTAGCTTGTGGAAAGGAAGTGCAAATGAAATTAGGGAAACAAAAAAGTTGGCATTTTGCTCATAAAAAAGTGGATTCATGTCTTGCCTTTTATGAAGCGGAATCAACGTATCATATGCACGGTAAAGAATTGTTATATAGATGGTTCAAGCGTCAAAACTTTCAGGTGGATATAGAGTACTACCTTCCAGAAATTAAGCAACGACCAGATGTTTTTGTAGAGAGGGCGGGCAGAAAAATTGCAATTGAATACCAATGTGCAAACCTCGCTATAGAACAGTTGTACAAAAGAACATATTCGTATTGGCAAGCTGGTATACAGGTCATTTGGATCGTTGGTGGAAATCAATTGAAAAAGCAATCTGCATATTGGATGAAATTTTCCTCACTTATGGCTTTCTCCTTACAATCTTATCCTCAGCCACTTCTTATTTTCTTCTGTCCGAAACAAAAATCATTTATGAAATGTGCATTTGTCACTCCCTTTTCTACAAATGTTTTTTTCTCACATACTATATATTTACCAACTGATACGACTACTTTTGAAATGCTTTTTTCTCCCGTTCCTTTCGAGAAAGAAAGATTGGGTGAAGAGTGGGAGAAGAGAAAGAACTACTTCCGCAAAAATGCCCTGCCGATTTGGAATTATAATTATAAGTCATTATTACGCCTCTTATATCAATTTAAATGTACTCCAGCAAGCTTTCCTTCTGAAATTGGTGTTCCACTCCCTTCTGCATTTGCTTTACAAACAAACCCATTTATATGGCAAGCTTTCCTCTATATGAAGTGTATAGGGGAGCTTGCAGTGGGAGAGTGTATTTCTCTTCAATACGTGTGTAGTTATGCAAAAAGGTATACGAAAAGGCGGATACTTCCGTACTTTTCAAAGCACATATGGAAAGTGGCAGTTACTGAATATATGACATTTTTATGCTATATAGGTGTTT
The DNA here is from genome assembly GCF_000238655.1 of Bacillus sp. 7_6_55CFAA_CT2. Lineage (NCBI taxonomy): Bacteria > Bacillati > Bacillota > Bacilli > Caryophanales > Bacillaceae > Bacillus > Bacillus sp. 7_6_55CFAA_CT2. The sequence continues at coordinate 459,309 of NZ_JH414710.1, forward strand.
TGCGTAAAGCGGGAACTTATACGTACCGGAAAATAAGGGATGTCGTGGTGTTAAAAACAGAGGAGGAAATTATGAAACATGATGAGATTTGCTTAATACATGCGCTATCTTTATTTGAGGCAAATTTTAACATGAGAGCAGGAAAAGGGGATATAATAAAGAATGATTGTGAAGGAATTACATAAGAAAAAAACGAATTGTACTTAAGTAGAGATATTTAAAGGAGGGCTTAAAGAATGTCTGAACAAAACAAAGCGAAAGCATTACCAGATCGCAACGAGATTGAAGAAGCAAGTACGTGGCGCTTAGAAGATATCTTCCAAACGGACGCAGAATGGGAAAAAGAATTCCAAGCTATTAAAGAGCTATTGCCGAAGTTAACTGAATTTAAAGGGAAACTTGGTGACTCTGCGGACAATTTACTTGAGGCATTGCAATATGAAGATGAAATTTCAATGCGATTAGGTAAGTTATATACATATGCTCATATGCGTTACGATCAAGATACAACAAACTCTGTATATCAAGCATTAAATGATCGCGCAACAAATTTATATTCACAAGTATCTAGTAGCACAGCGTATATTGTGCCTGAAATTTTATCGATTTCAGAAGATACACTGCAAACATTCTTGAAGGAAAATAGAGATTTAAGTGTATATGAACATGCATTAGAAGAAATTACACGTCAACGCCCGCACGTCTTATCAGAAGCTGAGGAAGCTTTATTAGCGGAAGCATCTGAAGTAATGAGTTCATCAAGCAATACATTCGGTATGTTGAATAACGCGGATTTAAAATTCCCATCTATTAAAGGGGAAGACGGAGAAGAAATAGAAATTACACATGGCCGTTACATTCAGTTTTTAGAAAGTGATGATCCTCGTGTTCGCAAAGATGCATTTAAAGCTGTATATGAAACGTACGGAAAATTTAAAAACACATTCGCAAGTACGTTAAGCGGAGCAGTAAAACGTAATAATTTCAATGCGCGTGTTCGTAAATATGATTCTGCTCGCCAAGCTGCACTGAGCAATAATAATATTCCGGAAGCAGTATACGATCAACTCGTTGAAACAGTAAATGACAACTTACATTTATTACACCGTTACATCGATATTCGTAAGCGTGCACTAGGACTTGATGAGCTTCATATGTATGATTTATATACACCACTTGTACCAGAAGTGAAAATGAATGTGAAATACGAAGAAGCGCAAGACCTTTTATTAAAATCTTTAAACGTACTTGGTGATGAATATGTTGATATTTTGAAAGAGGCATATGAAAATCGCTGGGTAGATGTGTATGAGAATAAAGGAAAACGAAGCGGTGCATATTCATCTGGTGCATATGGAACAAATCCGTATATTTTAATGAACTGGCATGATAATGTAAATAATTTATTTACACTTGCTCATGAGTTTGGTCATTCGGTGCATAGTTACTATACAAGAAAAACACAACCGCACGTATATGGTGATTATTCCATCTTCGTAGCAGAAGTGGCATCTACTTGTAATGAAGCGCTTCTAAATGATTATTTATTAAAAACGACAGAAGATAAGAAAGAGCGTCTATATTTATTAAATCATTATTTAGAAGGGTTCCGTGGTACTGTATTCCGTCAAACGATGTTTGCAGAGTTTGAACATATTATTCATAAGAAAGTACAAGAAGGACATGCTGTTACGCCAGACATGCTAACGGAAATTTACTACGATTTAAATAAGAAATATTTCGGTGACGCTTTAGTAATCGACGAAGAGATTGGTTTAGAATGGTCTCGTATTCCACACTTCTACTACAACTATTACGTATATCAATACGCAACAGGATTTAGTGCAGCGACAGCTCTATCTAAACAGATTTTAGAAGAAGGACAACCAGCAGTAGAACGTTATATTAACGAGTTCTTAAAAGCAGGAAGCTCTGATTATCCAATTGAAGTGCTGAAAAAAGCAGGAGTAGATATGGCATCTCCTGAACCAGTAAAAGAGGCGCTACAAGTATTTGAAGAGAAATTAAATGAATTAGAAGCATTATTATTTGAAGAAAAGTAATGAAAAAAGACGAGGGATTGTATCCTCGTCTTTTTTGTTGAATAGATTTAATGTCGATATTTGTTGAAGAGAAAGGTGGATTCCTTTGTTTTTTCTAACTGAAAGGATAGCTTTACGGCTGATTTTTGAAATTAAAACCCTTTGAATCGTTTTTTATAATTGAAATAAGAGAGTGTGATAACGATGATTCCGAATAAAAGAGGTAAGGCAATAATTTTAGGAAAAGCTTGTAGTAGAGAGAGGATGTACAAGAAAAAAGAAACGATGACAGCTAGAAAGAGAAGAGCAATATAAGATTTTTTCATAAATAAACCCCCTAAATGACCTTTTTTATAGCTTATTCAAAAATGAAAACGTTTAGAATGTGACAAAAGTGTGAAATTCGACAAAAGGGGTTGTCATCTGACGTCGAATCTTGTAATATAATAAGCGTGAACGAATTCACATACAAACATATACCCCTTTGTTTGAACGTGAAAATTTCTCCCATCCCCTTTAATATTTTTATAAGCCGTAAAGAAAAAGACCTGGTGTTTACACCAGGTCTTTTTCTTTTGCTATCCATTTCCAATAACGTTCGCATTTTACTTCTATCATTTGTACTTTTCGTTTCAGTTGTAATTTTTTTAGTTCGCGTTCAATTTCTTGTTGCGGACAGTCATAAATAAATGCTACTTCTTTTGAAGATATAAATTGTGTTGCTTCTAGTAGCACTTCTAAAGGTGGTAATGGTTCTGGCTCAATTTCACATTTTACAAGTTCTTTCAATAATTGTACGTATACATCGTAGGAATAATTTCCAGCGATTTTAATACCTTCTTCATCTGAGTTCGCATGAAAAAAGACGAGGGAAGGTATTTCTGTAATATGCATTTCATTCGTGAATTTCAAGTCACATTGGAAAGCTTTTTTTGCACTAGCAGAATGTAGATCTTTTTTAAATTCTTCTACATCAATATTGCTATCTCTCGCACATGCAAGTAATAGTTCGCAATCAGGGTTTGATACATTTTCAAGGAAAATGTATTCTTGGAGTTTTCGCAAAAACTTCGAACCTGCTTTTCGGCCTTGCAACTCCGCTGCCTTAATTGCCATCGAAACTAAATATGGTGTTGACGATGCTTCTTGCATATGTACCTTTCCATCACATGAAAAACCTTGTAAACTGGTTGTCTTTTCCCACACAAATCGAATATTAGCAGGTTTATTCCATTTGTGTGAGGAAGCGTTCGTTCCATCCACTTTTCCTGTTACGATATGACGAATAGAGAAGTATTTCCCGTATTCAAGCCATAGTTTAATAATAAAAGGCTCAATTTCCCAGCAATCTTTACAAAGTGGATCAATAAATAAATATGCTTCTACAGACTTATGCTCGCATGCGGAAGGAGATGGCATATTTATATGCTTTGCTTCCTGCTTATCCATTACACTTCACCTGTTTCGTTTGGAGTATTAACCATATGCTGAGCGGTTAATGCTAAACGTTCAAAAACAAACTCTCTTATATGACCATGCACTCCAGTATCATCCATTGCTTGCTCCATACATGATAGCCAAGCCTCTGCTCGTTTTGGGGTAATCTCAAACGGGAGATGGCGTGCTCTTAACATAGGATGCCCATGTTCTTCAGTGTACAAATTAGGACCACCTAAATATTGTGTTAAAAATTGCTTCTGCTTCCTAGCGGTTTCTGTTAAATCTTCCGGGAAGATGGGAGATAAGTCAGGGTGTTTACTGACATAGGAATAAAATGTATCTACTAATATTGCAATGCATTGTTCACCGCCAATTGCTTCAAATGGTGTCATCGGTTGCTTGCTCATCCTTTATAAACTCCTTTTTCCATGAAATGTATATCTATTGTAGCAATGGAATGTTCGAGAGGGCAAATAAACAGACTTCTCAAAGATTCTTTGCTTATTCTACGGGTGTAACCTTTTTTAGTGAGATGTATCCACTAGTGAAACATATTCACTAGTGGAATTTTCACTTTAGCGTGCTTTGTTTTGTTTGGCAAGGAAAAAGCGTTTTACTTTGTTATTTGTATGGCGAACAGGTATGTTATGTTGCGTTAATAAATCAATAAATGCAGCTTTTCCTGTTTCTTCATCTTGCACTTCAAATTCAATTTCATAATCATCGTGATTGTAATAGAAACTATGATCAAAGACAAGCGTTCCGCCTTTAAATAATGTTTCTGCTCTTTCTGTTGTTAAACTACCCATATATGTTAAAGCAGAAACAGGAATTTGTAATTTGTGTAATTGATCTACTACTGCTCCTTGAATGATTGTGTTTGTTTCCATCATCATTTTTGCTTCGTCTTCTGTTACGACTTGATGCGTTTCTAATAAACCGATTTCTGCAGGTTGTTTCAACGTTAACGTATAAGTTTCTCCTTTATGACGAATACGAAGTGCAGAGCCAGCTTCTTTTAACGAGAAGTCAGGTGTTTCAAAGTAGTGATTCACTTGTTTTGTAAATGCTTCAATAGAAAACGATTTACATAATGTATCGAATTCTTCTTTTGTAACGATATTTTTGAATTCAATTTCAATTTCTTGTGTCATTGTATAATCTCCTTTTGAAAAATAATTCTTTACACATTATCGCTTTTTCATAAATTTGGTTCAATGTTTTATTTGTTTGCGTCCATGTTATGATACAATAATACTGTTAAGTAAGACAGGAAGTTGAGATGGAGGAGTTAGAGCATGCAAAATAAAATCCAAGTTAAGAGCGTAGAAAAGAGAGAGAATGCTCTTATTTTTTGTGCGGAAAATAGTGAAATAGAGGTAAAGGAGTTAAGTGCACGTAATCATGTACTTGTAGACTCAGACAATTTATCATTTTTATATATCTTAGAAAACGAATCATCTTTCATTTATGTAAGTATTCCGCACACATGCTGGGAAGCAATGCATGAAGCGATGAATAACGATGTGGTTATGTTCGTTCGTGTGAATGAAATTGAAATGGAATTAGAAGGATTAAAAGAAGAAGTAGAATATTTAGTTGAAAATATTGAAGGTAATGCAAATTACGGAGAAGAACTAGTAACTGCTGTAGAAAAAGTATTTCTATAAGCAAATGGATTGATTTTGGTGGTGGTTGAAATGAATCGAAATTGGGAAGAATTTTTAGCACCTTACCACCAAGCGGTGGCAGAGCTGAAAGTGAAACTAAAAGGAATGCGTACTCAATTTACAATGTTAACAGAGCATTCTCCAATTGAGTTTGTAACAGGAAGGGTAAAGTCGGTTCCAAGTATTATTGATAAAGCGGAGAAGAGAAATGTACCGCTGAACCGGCTGAGAGAAGATATGCAAGATATCGCGGGCCTTCGAATGATGTGTCAATTTGTTGATGAGATTAAGCCTGTTGTAGAATATCTTCGAAAACGAAATGACTTTGAAATCGTGGAAGAACGTGATTATGTCACGCAGAAGAAAGATAGCGGTTATCGTTCTTATCACGTTGTCATTAGTTACCCAGTCCAAACGATTCAGGGTGAACAAAAAGTATTGGTAGAAATCCAAATACGCACGCTAGCAATGAATTTTTGGGCAACAATTGAGCATTCTTTAAATTATAAATATAGTGGACGTTTTCCTGAAGATATTAAAATACGCTTGCAACGCGCAGCAGAAGCAGCATTTTTATTAGATGAAGAAATGTCTTCTATCCGTCTTGAAATTCAAGAAGCGCAGAAAGCTTTTTCAAGAAAGCAAGAAACGAAAGATTCCGAATCATAAACTAAAGGGTGTTGTGCGATGAAATTTACAATTATGTCAAAGGGAGATCAATCATCAGATGCACTGGCAAGCACGATGAAAGAATACTTGCTAGATTTCGGATTTATAATGGATGAAAAGGAACCCGATATTGTAATTTCTGTTGGGGGAGATGGAACGCTTTTATATGCATTTCATCGTTATTATGATCGATTGGCTGAAACGGCATTTGTTGGTGTACATACAGGACATCTAGGTTTCTATGCAGATTGGTTACCGACAGAAGTAGAGAAATTAGTAATTGCAATTGCAAAAACACCATTCCAAGTGGTGGAATATCCGCTTTTAGAAGTTATTATTCGCTATGTGAATGGAAGTAAAGAGTCACAGTATTTAGCGATGAATGAGGCGACTGTAAAAAGTGAAGAAGGTACATTAGTAACAGAAGTAGAAATACGCGGAGAATATTTTGAAACATTCCGCGGAGACGGCCTTTGTATCTCTACTCCTTCAGGAAGTACCGCGTATAATAAAGCGCTTGGCGGAGCGATTATTCACCCATCTATTGAAGCGATACAAATTGCAGAAATGGCGTCCATTAACAATCGTGTATTTCGTACTGTAGGATCGCCGCTCGTATTGCCGAAGCATCATACATGTGTGTTAAAGCCAGCTGCAGGAATGAACTTACAAATTACAGTGGATCATTTAACGATGGTTCATCAAGATGTGAAATCAATCCAGTATCGCGTCGCAAACGAGAAAGTACGATTTGTTCGTTTCCGTCCATTCCCGTTCTGGAAACGAGTTCGTGACTCGTTTGTTGCAGATAAATAGAAAGGGTTATATATTTGAACAGATTTACATTGAAATGGGATATAGGGCCGGCTGAAGAGGGAACTTTAGTTAGGGAATTTTTGAAAACGAAAGGCGTTTCTAAAGCCGCTTTAACGGATATAAAGTTTCACGGCGGGGCAATTGAAGTAAATGGTCAACATGCGAGTGTTCGTCATCAGTTGCGTGCTGGTGAAGAATTACGTGTCTTTTTTCCAGTTGAGGAAAGAAGTGAAGGGATGATGGCAGAAGATATCCCTTTAAGCATTGTATATGAAGATGACGCGGTTCTTATCATTAATAAAGAGGCGAACATGTCAACGATTCCGTCTAGAGAACATCCGACAAGGAGTGTTGCAAATGCGCTTTTATCTCATTATGATAAGCAGCACCTTGCAAGTACAGTGCACATCGTAACACGTTTAGATCGTGATACTTCGGGGCTTATGCTTATTGCAAAAAATCGTTTCGTGCATCATCTTTTATCGAAGCAGCATCAACAAAAAGCTGTGAAACGAACGTATGAAGCAATTGTTCACGGAAGGATTGTAGAACGAGAAGGAATGATTGATGCACCAATTGGTCGAAAATCTGATAGCATTATTGAGCGAACGGTTTGTGAGGATGGACAAAGGGCAGTTACTCATTTTAAGGTAATTGATAGTACATATCATAAGACACATGTAGCGCTTGAGCTTGAGACAGGAAGAACGCATCAAATTCGTGTGCATATGGCTCATATAGGACATCCGTTACTTGGTGATAGCTTATATGGAGGGAGAAGGGATGAAATGAAACGGCAAGCACTTCATAGTAAATCTTTGACGTTTTATCATCCTATTTTAGAGAAAGAGATGTCTTTCACTATAAAGCTTCCAAGCGATATGCAAGAAGTGTTGCGGCATACTTAAAAAGGGAACAAAATTCTTATATTATAAAGAATTTTGTTCCCTTTTTTCTTAGCGGAATAATATTAAAATTTGGTTTTCACCCGTACGCTTTATAACGAAAAATCCACTTTCGGCTTTTGTAGCAATGCCATTGTCATTTGGACGACAATATCCATGTGCTTCGCAAGTGCCGTCATCATGTACTAACATTTGTCCAATTAATCCGACAGGAAGCCACTCGGCGCGATCTTTTCTTGCTACATATTTGCAAGTTGGATCCCATTCTGTATTTAAAAGAGGTTGTATTTCTTCGGCTTCCGTCCATACATATTGGCGTTTTCCAAAGTTATCTGTTTTATAACGTTTTTGCCAACTTAAAGCCCCGCTATTTCCTATAAGGGCAGGGGTTGCACTAGATATTCCTAAAATGAACGAATCGCGTGAAGTAGCTATCCGAATTTTTTCTTCGTTACTAAATGTAACGAAATAACCGACATCAATAGGTTTATAACCTTCGGTTTCAAACATTTGTGCAAAATCCGTTCCGCTTGCATTGTAAGACGCGCCCTCAATGTACATTTCTCCATTATGAGCAAGCCATTTAGCCCCGATATTATGGTCGGTGTCGCTTACACCATTTGCAATAAACCAAGAATAAGCTTCTTCTGCAGTGCCGAAGCGCCCCATAATATGGCTACCTGCAAAATGAGCTGTTGATGTATGATGACCTTCCGCATGAGAAGAGGATCCGTTAGCAATAGTTGCGTTTCCTTCTGCGTGTGCTGCTTCGCCTAAAGCAATTGTCTGTTTACCCTCCGCATGAGAATAAGCCCCGCCTGCTGTCGTTTCACTTCCCTCACTATGCGAACTATGTCCAGTTGCTTTTGAGTTTGATCCTTCTGCATGAGAGAAAGAACCTTTTGCGTGTGTTAATAAGCCTTCCGCATGTGCTGCCATGCCCTCCGCATGAGAGTGAAGCCCCTCTGCATATGCATATCGGCCGCCCCTTTTAACTTTTGTATTTTCAGGTGTAGGTGTCTCAATTATGAGTGGTTTTTCAATTTGTATATCATTCGATGAAGCTAATGCTTCTTTTATTTTTTTACTTTGTTTATAATAGCAGCTGGAATTTCTGGTTCCACTTTTTTATTCATTGCTACAGAAATATTTTCTTCCGTCTTTTCTTCTGTTTGGTTAGAATGTAGTATCTGTTCATCTTGATTTGAAAGCTGTTTATTTTTTTGTTGCATCTTTATTTTTCTGCGATCGATTATGCGGCTCATCACAGCATTTTCTAAAGAGACATATGTTGGTTTTACTTTGCTTTTTTTTGATGACTCTTGTTCTTCCAGTTCTTCTATCGCTGCAGCCCGAATACTACACCAGTTGTTAATTCCGTACATGGGCAGATATAAAGGGGGAAATTTTCTTTTTTGTTTAGAAGATTTTTTCTTCATTCTGTCACCTCCTGCGACATTATATGTAGTGTAATTAAAAAAAGATGCACTTTATTGCATCTTTTTTTAATTACTTTACCTAGTTTCATATGAAATCTGCCTAAATAATGCTAAGTAAGGTAGTTATGAAATTGGACGGAATTTCTCAGCGACAAAAGGTAAAGAAGAAGGGACAGAGATAGTCTCCATTTCAGGATAACGTAATCCGGTTAATTTGCCACCAAATACAGCACCAGTATCAATATTGACTGTCTGATTGACGAATCGAGGTTCTTTTACTGGTGTATGTCCATATACAATCCAAGCTTGTCCCTTGTATTCTTGCGCCCAATCGCGACGGACCGGTGAGCCATCGGCATGCTTTTCTCCTGTAATATCGCCATATAATACAAAGGTTTGTACTTTTTTATCTCGTCTTCCTATGTAATCTTGCCGAATCCCAGCGTGACATACGATTACTCTTTTTTCGTCTAGTATGTGGTAGAGTGGTGATTGTTCATAAAGAGTGATAAACTTTTCTTTTATAATGTTTTGCTTATGAGAAGGAAGTGCCTCATATTCAGCAACAGTTGTTTCAAGTCCGTGAGCGACTGTTACATTACGCCCAAGGAAAAATCGATATAGTTTATTACAGTGATTTCCAGGAGCGTAATAAGCTTCTTTTTTATGTATGACAAGTTCCCATACAATTTCAATCATACGTAATGAATGAGGACCACGGTCTGTAATATCGCCAACGAATGCAAGTTTGCGTTGGTCAGGGTGAACCGGTAGACCGCTACTCCAGTTATATCCTAGCTTCTCTGTTAAATTTTGAAACTCTTGGAAACATCCATGAATATCTCCTATAATGTCATATTTCATATTTAAACCTCCATCGTATTTTTCATTAGTATATCTAAAAAAGGATAGAGATAAAAATATAGCGTTTTTGTGTTGTTCATTTAAACATAAAGATTTTCGTTCTTGAGCGAACATTTAAAATGAACCCAATCGCAATCATGTATGTAAGCAGTGAACTTCCTCCGTAGCTCATAAGAGGTAATGTTATCCCTGTAATGGGAAGTAATCCGATTGTCATCCCGATATTTTGGAATACTTGGAAAGTAAACATTCCGATTGTACCAGCGCAAATGTAACTACCAAAAGGGTCATTACTTTCTAAAGCAATATGAATCATTCGAAAAATGAGTAAGAAAAAAAGAGAAATAATGACACTTGCGCCTAGAAATCCAAATTGTTCAGCGACATTAGTGAAAATAAAATCTGTATGTGGTTCTGGAAAATATACTTGTCCATTTTCCCACCCTTTTCCTTGCATTTCTCCGGATCCAGTCGCTAAGAATGCTTGTCTTAATTGATATCCTTGTGCATCATATTTGTAAGGTGCTAACCATCCGTAGAAGCGATTTAATTGATATTCTTTTAAAATATGTGCTTTAAAGAAATCTGTGTGAGTAAAAAAAATATATATTAATGTAGATCCAGCCACGAAAGTAGCTGAAACTAATCCGAAAATAAAACGCCATCGTATGCCAGAAACTAGTATCATTGCTGCAAGCATCGCTGAAATGACCATTGTATTTCCTAAATCTGGTTCCTTTGCGATCAGTAGTAGTGGTGGCAAACTTGTTGCAAATATTTTTCCAAGTAGTAAAAAATCGTCATGTATTGTTTGGAGAAAATATTTCTCATTATGGTTTGCTATAATTCGTCCAATGACGATAATTAAAAATAATTTCATAATTTCAGAAGGCTGAAAATTTCCGATGCCTGGGAGCCTGTACCAAGCTGTAGCGCCTTTAATTGTAACGGCACCTGGTACTTGAAGTTCTAGTCCAATAAGTAGTACCATTGCAAAGCTGTACAAATACCAAGCGATTTTTTGATAACGGTCGAAATCGATAATCATAATAACACCAATGGCTATAAATCCAATGAAATACCATTGGATTTGTTTTAGTACAAAATTGACGTTTTGTAAAAATGGCGGTAAAGAGGCTTGCGCACTTGCAATAGCACAACAACTAACAATCCCAATGGCAAATAAAATAAATAGTAATACGTAGTCTATTTGATATTGAGAATTTGGATCTTTCAATGTAGGTATTCCTTTCTACTGCTCTTTATAGTAATGGATTTTATCCCGCATTAATGGGCAGTAAGACCCCCACCTCAAAATTCAGCGAAAGCGAGGAAGTTCGGTGGGGGATCAACTGCCCGTAAAAGCCCGATTGGTGAGAGCTGATTAAAGTTTCACTTTATAGTATGAGAAAGAATGTATGAACTATACAAATAATTCACATATAGTCCATACACTTTTGATTTTGCAGAGTAGTTTAATTGTTTAACTCTTTAATAATTATATCCAAACAATGGGAAAGACGTACATGTGCGTCAGGAAAAATATCTAGTTGATGAAGATAGTATTTTAAGGAACTTTTACACCATTGGTAAGCACTAAGTAGAGCTGCTCTATAGTCCGTAGTATTTTGTAAAAAGCCATATTCTTTTGCTGTTATAACAAGGTGTGTGAAATCTTCACAACCTTGAAGGAGCTTATTGTGTATTTGTTGTCCAGCATGGTAGCGAAATTGACTTAAAGGCTCAGAAATGTATATTGCATTTCCTTTAGAAAGTAAAGAAATCCATGAGGCCATATCAACACTACAAGAATATTGTCGCTCTTTAAGGGTGCCAAAAGGTTCAGTGAGCAATTCCTTTCGGAACAAAGTAGTTGTAGGCTCACCGATAATGTTGTGTCCGCCCTTTAACATCCAATTACCTAAAAATATCCCGTTTAATGGGGTATCTTCACTATATAACCTTTGTGTTGGATGGGAATCACCTATTAGATTTCCATGATCATCAATACGTACTCGATAAGAAGTAACAAGAGCAAGGTTTTTATTGGGATCTTGCTCAAAATAGGCCATCATTTTTTGTATTTTATGCTTATAAAACACGTCATCGTCCATTAAAAAATTTATATACTCACCATTTGATTTTTCTATGAGCATAAGGTCATTGTGAAATTGTCCTAGAGTAGGGATATTTCGAATGTATGTTATATTTTTATAATTTGGTAAGTATTGTTCACGTATTAAAGTTGCTGTTTCATCATTTGTACTATCATCTCCGATGATGATTTCAATATTAGAATAAGTTTGTGCCAATGCACTTTCTAGAGCAATTTTGAAATAATGAGGCCGATTATAAGTGGGAATAAGGATGGAAACGAGAGGTGGATTTTTTTCATTCATCATACATAACTTCCTTTCAGAAGCTTTTTTTTGTAAGAACAATATCTTGGTAACTTGTATATTCATGTCTGCCGCACCATAAACCGTAATGCGGCTTATTGATTATTTCTAGGCCGTACTTATTCAATAGATTGCAAATATCTGTCTCAGGATAAGCAACTGCGAAATTCGGAATATCTTTATTTACAACGTAGCAATTTTCGATTCGATGATAAAAACCTAATGTACTTTGTCCTGCATTTAAATAATAGGCCGATTCAGGATTTATAAGAAAGAATGTAATGAAACATCTCCCGTCTTTTTTTAATACACGTACAATTTCAGATACGTAATGTTCTAATTCTTCTGGTAGAAGATGCGTAAATACAGAAGTTAAAAAGATAAAATCGAATGTCCCGTCTTCATAGGGAAAACGATATTGAGAGGCATCTTCTTTTCCTTCTGGATTATAGAATTGATTGTATATGTCAACATGTTCAAAGTGAAAATTATTACGCATAGTTGAAATGTTATTTTGACACCAAGTAATTCCATCTTTAAACAAATCAAATCCATAATACGCTCCATCATCATGTAAGTAATTCAATAATGGTACAGCCATTCGGCCGACGCCGCAGCCTACATCTAATACTTTTTCATTTGGTTTTAAAGCGCCAATTTGAATAAAATGCTTTAGGAACTCTTTTCCAACTTTTTTGAAGTCGCCACCTACATATTGGACGAGTTCAGGAGGGGGGAGTAAAGTCATTTCTTTGTTAAGTTCACTCATGAGTATACCCCTTTCTTGTATGAGAAGATGCAGTAAATCTATTAATAAAATTTTTAATTTGTAGTGAGAGAACACAGGAAAACAATTGTTATATGTAAGGAGATTCCGAAAAAGAATACTTAATTGGATTAGAAGTGAGAGAAGGATGAGTGAAAATGAAATCTCCTATAGATTAAATCTTTTTTATTCTTTTCTCCAATAAACGCCAAATACATCAATTTTAGTAATAGGGGCTTTTAAATTTCGTTGGTTTCTAAAGTCTGTCACAGCCTCAGCGCATGGCGGTAGCCCGTAGTCATCGATAATTATATAGCCACCTTTAGAAACTTTATCATATAAGTTCACGAGACCATCCATTGTGGATTCGTACATATCACCATCAAGCCGTGCAATTGCTATTTTTTCAATTGGTGCTGTTGGTAAAGTATCTTTAAACCAGCCTTTTAAAAATTTCACTTGATCATTTAGTAAATCATATTTTTTGAAATTCTCTTGTACTTGTTCTAAAGAGACGCGTAAGTAATCGAATGTGTGCAAATAATCACCGTAATCTTTTGGATATTGTTCTAGATTCGGTGCTGGCAAACCTTCAAATGAATCAGCGACCCACACATTACGATTCGTAATGTTGTTTGCTTGTAAAAAACCATTCATAAAAATGCACGATCCTCCGCGCCATACACCTGTTTCAATAAAATCTCCCTCTATATTTTCACGAACAACAGTTTCCATTGCCTCTTGTAATTGGTTCATACGTTCTCGACCGATCATGCTATGTGCTGCTCTTGGCCAATCCATTCCATCATGGCGTTCACTTTTTGAAACATTTGGTTTTACAATTTTTAAGTTATGGTTTTCAGCATATTGCTTAATGAATAAAGGGAGGGGGACTGTAACTGGCTCGAATTCTAGTTCTTTTGAAATATGTAGAGATGCGGGTAAGTATGCCTCATATTCTAACCATATTTCAAATAAAATGGTCTTCTTTAGCAATTCGAGATAAAGCTGAACAGCAGATTTACTTTCCATATTTGTGCCTCCTGCAAAATGTCATACAACAATATGATTATGTACATAATGGACGTTTCATGATTGAATTTGAAATTGAAAAAGCAGTAAAACTGATATCAGTTTTACTGCTAAGTAAAAAATTAAGCAATTTTTTCAATAATAATGGATGCACTCGTGCCAAGAGCTAATGATAATCCAAGTCCTGTAACAATTACTTCAACTAATGATGGAGTTGTCGTAATTTGCGTAATGGCTTGAACAACGATAGGTGATCCAACTGAAATTAAACTCGTTCCAGTACCTGGTACAGGTACTCCGTTCACTTGGATTGTAAGACCTCCTAATAGACTTACTGCTGCAGTGTATACGATAACAGTAATTTTATAGAATCCAGTTTCACTAATTACGAAAGTATCAGCATCTAATTGAGAAATTGCTGTACCAAACTGAGATCCAACAGTATTAAATGGTACTGGAGCATTAAGTCCAAGATCCAAAGAAATCCCAGCGGAGTTAAATGCATATAGTCCTGCTGGAAGTCCTAGTCCTGATGGTCCAGTCGGTCCAGTAGGTCCAGTAGCCCCAGTTGGTCCAGTCGGTCCAGTAGGTCCAGTAGCCCCAGTGTCACCAGTCGGCCCCGTAAGTCCAGTAGCCCCAGTGTCACCAGTCGGCCCCGTAGGTCCAGTAGCCCCAGTGTCACCAGTCGGCCCCGTAGGTCCAGTAGCCCCAGTGTCACCAGTCGGCCCAGTAGGTCCAGTAGCCCCGGTGTCACCAGTCGGCCCCGTAGGTCCAGTAGTCCCAGTGTCACCAGTCGGTCCCGTAGGTCCAGTAGGCCCAGTCGGCCCAGTCGGTCCCGTAGGTACAGTAGGCCCCGTAGGTCCGGTCGGTCCAGTAGGCCCGGTCGGCCCAGTCGGAAGGGTAAACGGTGGTATCGGTGGTAATGTAGGTCCTACAAGATTAGGGTCAAATGCACTAGCTGATAAAGATTCATCGGGATTTAATCCATTTGAATAATTATTATTTGACATAAATTCACCTCCATAAAGCGTTCATTATATAGTAGATGCAAAACCGAAAGAAAATGACACGGACATTTGAATTATTGAAAAGAAATCTTAAACTACTTGAACAATTTAAAAAAATGGAAAGTTTAGTATATGTATAACATATGATTGATTTGGAAGAGGGTGATTATGTTGAACAAGCAAGGAATTACAATTAGTTTATGTATGATTGTTCGAGATGAGGAGGAGACAATAGCCCGTTGTTTAGACACAGTTGAAAAAATTGTGGATGAAATTATAGTGGTTGATACAGGCTCCGTCGATCGAACGAAAGAAATCGTAGAGAAATACACTTCTAACATATATGATTTCCAGTGGATTGATGATTTTGCAGCAGCAAGAAATTTTTCTTTTTCAAAAGCGACGCAAGAGTATATATTGTGGCTAGATGCAGATGACGTCTTATTAGAAGATGCTCAAGAAGCATTGAAACTTTTAAAAAGAGAATTAGATCCTAAAATTGATGCTGTTTCGATGCCTTATCACCTTGCAATGGATTCTAACGGGAAACCTTTATATTGTACAAAAAGAAATCGACTTGTAAAGCGTGAAAAACAATTTCAATGGTTTGGAAAGGTTCATGAGTATTTAGCTATTTCTGGTGAGGTTTTTAGTAGTAATGTTGCTATTACACATAAAAAAGAAAAAAAGTAACAAATCGTAATTTGAAAATTTTTCAAAATACTGTAGCGGCAGGTGAAGAATTAAGTCCGAGAGATTTATTTTATTACGCAAATGAATCTACGGATAACCAAAAATATGATGATGCAGTTCTTCTATATGAAACATTTCTTAATCAAGACGAAGGATGGTATGAAGAGAAAATTTATGCATGTGGTAAGTTAGGAGATTGCTATGCAAAGCTCGGAATGTGGGAGAAGGCAATCGAATCTTGTGTGAAGTCGTTTCGGTATGACGTCCCTAGAGGAGAGAATTGTACAAGAATAGGATATATATATATGGAACAAGAAAAATATAATGAAGCGATATTTTGGTTTAAACTTGCTACGGAAGTACCAATGGCAACGGAAAGTCCTTTCCATAGTCCAGCTAGCTACACATGGCTACCCTATTTACAAATGTGTATTTGTTATAGCAGGTTAGGAGAGCAGGATAAAGCATATTATTACAATGAATTAGCAGCTTCTTATGTTCCGAATAATGCTGCAATTGAATATAACCGTAAATATTTTCGTGGAGTTTTTGATAAACCATATAAAGCGTAATAGGTTTCGTTTTTTGTAGAAATGATTTATCGTTATTCTAACTCTAATAGATTGGTTATATATTAGAGTATCAGTAACGTAACCAATATAGATAAAAAATTTTATACTGCTATTTGCGGACTAATAATCAATGGGGAGGAACAAAAACTGCACTTTATAGAATTCATATGAGATTTATATTTCTAATTCAATTTGCATAAGGAGTGTGTGAAATGAATCGCGAAAAAAGTTCTTTATATGAAGAAAAATCCGAACATTATTATAATGCAGCGAATCCGAATTTATTAAAGCATATAAAAAAGGAATGGAAAGAAGTTCTTGATATTGGTTGCTCGAGCGGTGCATTGGGAGCGGCTATTAAAGAAAATGGTACACGTGTATCAGGAATTGAGGCGTTTCCAGAGGCGGCAGAAAAAGCGAAAGAAAGACTAGATCATGTTATTTTAGGGGATATAGAAAAAATAGATCTTCCTTATGAGGAGGGGCAATTTGATTGCGTCATATTTGGGGATGTATTAGAGCATTTATTTGATCCGTGGGCTGTAATAGAAAAAGTAAAGCCATATATAAAGCAAAATGGTGTGATTCTAGCAAGTATACCAAACGTTGCTCATATTTCAGTATTAGCTCCCTTACTTGCTGGAAACTGGACGTATACAGAATATGGTTTATTAGATAAAACACATATTCGTTTCTTTACATTTAATGAAATGCTAAGAATGTTTTTAAAAGCAGGATATGTTATTAGTAAAGTAGATCGTGTATATGTTGATCATAAAATGTATGAACCGCTTATTGAGGAGTTATATGGAATTTGTAAAAAATATCGTCTTGGAAGTGGCTTCATGGCTGAGACAGTTGTATTTCAGTATATTATTGAAGCTGAAAAATCACAATTATGAGTGCTGCAGACAAAACAATATTATTTGTTACATGTATAAATGATCGGAAATTGTATGCAAACTGCGTGCGTCATATATTGCAATTGTTAGTACCGCCAGGGTATATTGTACAATTTATGCCGATTCGAAATGCGAAAAGTATGACGAGTGGATACAATCAAGCCATTTCGCATCCAGCGAAGTATAAAGTTTATTTACATCAAGATGTTTTTATTATAAATAGGGCTTTTTTATACGGATTACTTCAATTATTTGAGGAACATGAACACCTTGGGATGATTGGGATGGTTGGAGCGCAATATGTTCCTCCGACTGGCGTATGGAACGAAGGGCGTGGAATTGTAGGAAAGGTCATTGGTTATATGAATGATTTGTTTTATATGGCAAGTTTAGAACAACCATATCATGAATCAAAAACATTTATTCCTGTAGAATGTATTGATGGTTTATTAATGGCGACACAATATGATGTTCCGTGGCGAGAAGATTTATTTGACGGATTTGATTTTTATGATGTATCTCAATCATTTGAATTTAAAAAAGCAGGATATACAGTCGGTGTACCTGTACAGCGCGATGCTTGGTGTATCCATTATCATTTTGATGTGAATATGACGAACTATGAAAAGTATCGGAAAATATTTGTGGAACACTATATGTCAGATGTAAATAAGGAAGAATAAAAGGGGGGACAAAAATGAAAGATCATACAATATTAGTTGTTGTTTGTGTAAATAATGAGGAGCTTTTCAAACAATGTGAGAGCCAAATAAGAAACATTTTTGTTCCCCCAGGTTACACAGTACAAATTTTTCCGATACGAGATGCACAAAGTATGGCAAGTGCTTACAACCGAGCCCTTTCATATCCAGCGAAATACAAAGTGTATATACATCAAGATACATATCTTATTAATCGAGACATGTTTTCTACACTTATATCTCTGTTTAAAGAAAATGAAAAGCTTGGTTTAATAGGAGTCGCTGGGGCTCAGTTTTTACCGAATAACGGGATATGGTGGGAAGGGAAAAATTTAGTAGGGAAAGTGATTGAGTATAGAAGACGGAATTATCAATTATTAAATTTAGATCAGGTTTTTTATGGTAATCAACCATTTTTGTCAGTTCAGGCAATTGATGGTTTATTCATGGCAACGCAGTATGATATTCCGTGGCGAGAAGATTTGTTTCAAGGGTTTCACTTTTATGATGTGTCACAGTCTTTAGAGTTTCAAAGGGCTGGTTATTTAATTGGTATCCCAAATCAAGCAAATTTATGGTGTATTCATTACA
Organism: Bacillus sp. 7_6_55CFAA_CT2; assembly: GCF_000238655.1. Lineage (NCBI taxonomy): Bacteria > Bacillati > Bacillota > Bacilli > Caryophanales > Bacillaceae > Bacillus > Bacillus sp. 7_6_55CFAA_CT2. The sequence goes on from NZ_JH414710.1 coordinate 477,817, forward strand.
ACGGGGATGAGTTTGATGCGGATACATATGAGAAGTACCGGAAAGTGTTTGTAGAACATTACAAAGATATATTATCTCCATCATAAAGGAGAGATGCAAAGTGAAAGGAATTATTTTAGCAGGTGGTACTGGATCGAGATTATATCCAATAACGAAAGTAACGAATAAACATTTACTTCCTGTTGGTCGGTATCCGATGATTTATCATGCGGTATATAAGCTAAAACAATGCGATATTACAGATATTATGATTATTACAGGTAAAGAGCATATGGGGGATGTTGTTAGCTTTTTAGGGAGTGGTCATGAATTTGGAGTGTCCTTTACGTATCGTGTGCAAGATAAAGCGGGCGGGATCGCACAGGCGTTAGGACTTTGTGAAGATTTCGTCGGGAATGATCGTATGGTAGTTATATTAGGGGATAATATTTTTTCAGATGATATTCTTCCGTATGTTGAAGAGTTTGCAAACCAAAAAGAAGGTGCGAAAGTGCTATTGCAATCTGTAGAAGATCCCGAAAGATTTGGCGTAGCACATATTCAAAACCGAAAAATAGTTGAAATTGAAGAAAAGCCGAAAGAGCCGAAAAGTTCTTATGCGGTTACGGGAATTTATTTGTATGATTCGAAAGTCTTTTCTTATATTAAAGAATTAAAACCTTCTGCACGGGGAGAACTTGAAATTACAGATATAAATAATTGGTATTTAAAGCGAGGGGTACTTACTTATAATGAAATGAGCGGCTGGTGGACTGATGCGGGAACTCATGCTTCGCTTCAAAAGGCGAATACGTTAGCACGGGATATTAATTTTGGGAAACAGTTTAACGGAGAATAGGTGAGAATATGAAAGTTGTAGAAACAAATTTTACCGATGCAAAATTGTTAGAACCGAGGTTGTTTGGAGACGATCGTGGCTTTTTTTCAGAGAGCTATAATAAGCAGGTGCTAGAAACATTAGGGATAACGTATTCATTTGTACAGGATAACGTATCTTATTCGGCTAAGGCAGGAACGATTCGGGGACTACACTTTCAAAAAAATCCGAAAGCACAAACGAAACTCATTCAAGTTATGCAAGGGGCAATTTATGATGTTATCGTTGATTTACGAAAAAAATCACCGACATTTAAACAATGGAAAGGATATATTTTAAGTGCAGATAACCATCGGCAATTACTAGTGCCAAAAGGGTTTGCACATGGATTTTGCACGCTTGTCTCGCATACTATCGTTATGTATAAAGTAGATGAATATTATAGCGCAGAGCATGACTCAGGATTACTTTGGGAAGATAAAGATTTAGCAATTCCTTGGCCAGTAACCGATCCTATATTGTCCGATAAGGATCAGATATTACCATTACTAGAGGAATATGAAGATAGTTTTTAAGTAGGAGAGTTGTTTATGAATATATTAGTAACAGGTGGGGCTGGATTTATTGGAAGTAATTTCGTTCATTACATGCTACAAAGTTATGAAACATATAAAATTATTAATTACGATGCATTAACATATAGTGGGAATTTAAATAACGTAAAATCTCTTCAGGATCACCCGAATTACTCTTTTGTAAAAGGAGAAATTCAAAATGGAGAGCTATTAGAACACGTTATAAAAGAGCGAGACGTACAAGTGATTGTAAATTTTGCAGCTGAATCACATGTGGACCGTAGTATTGAAAATCCGATTCCTTTTTATGCTACAAATGTAATTGGAACGGTTACTTTATTAGAACTAGTTAAAAAATATTCGCATATAAAACTTGTGCAAGTGTCAACGGATGAAGTGTATGGCTCTTTAGGAAAAACAGGGAAGTTTACAGAGAAAACACCGTTAGCTCCAAATAGTCCATATTCTTCAAGTAAGGCGAGCGCGGACATGATAGCTCTATCTTACTATAAAACATATCAATTACCGGTTATAGTAACGCGTTGTTCTAACAATTATGGACCGTACCAGTATCCTGAAAAATTAATTCCATTAATGGTTACGAATGCACTAGAAGGAAAAAAACTACCGCTATATGGTGATGGTTTAAATGTAAGAGATTGGTTACATGTAACGGATCATTGCAGTGCGATTGATGTTGTTCTGCATAAGGGACGTGTAGGAGAAGTATATAATATAGGTGGAAATAATGAAAAAACAAATGTAGAAGTTGTGGAACAAATTATTACTCTTTTAGGAAAAACAAAAAAAGACATTGAATATGTTACAGATCGTTTAGGGCACGATCGTCGTTATGCGATTGATGCAGAGAAAATGAAGAATGAATTTGATTGGGAACCGAAATACACGTTTGAACAAGGATTACAAGAGACGGTGAAATGGTATGAAAAGAATAAGGAATGGTGGAAACCACTAAAAGACCAGTAAGGGGCATGTTAAATGAAAGAGAGGGTTATCATAACAGGAGCAAACGGTCAATTAGGAAAGCAACTATTTGAAGAGTTAGACTCTGAAGAATATGATATATATCCATTTGATAAAAAGTTATTAGATGTGACAAATATATCTCGAATACAACAAGTGGTACAAGAAATAAAACCACATATAATTATTCATTGTGCTGCCTATACGAAAGTAGATCATGCGGAGAAAGAACAGGATTTTGCGTATAGAATAAATGCAATCGGAGCTCGAAATGTAGCGGTTGCTTCACAATTAGTAGGGGCAAAGCTAGTTTATATTAGTACTGATTATGTATTTCAAGGTGCCAGACCAGATGGATACGACGAATTTCATAGTCCAGCGCCGATAAATATATATGGGGCCTCTAAGTATGCGGGGGAGCAGTTCGTCAAAGAGTTACATAATAAATATTTTATCGTTCGCACATCGTGGCTATATGGTAAATATGGAAATAATTTCGTGAAAACGATGATGCGATTAGGAAAAGAAAGAGATGAAATATCCGTTGTAGCGGATCAAGTTGGCTCTCCTACGTATGTGGCGGATTTAAATATGGTTATTAATAAGCTCATTCATACTTCTTTATACGGTACATACCACGTATCAAACAGTGGTTCATGCTCTTGGTTTGAATTTGCACAAAAGATATTTTCGTACGCCAATATGAAAGTGAATGTATTACCTGTTTCAACGGAAGAATTCGGGGCTGCAGCTGCGAGACCCAAATATTCTGTTTTTCAACATAACATGCTACGATTAAATGGTTTTTCACAAATGCCGTCTTGGGAAGAAGGATTAGAGCGGTTTTTTATAGAAACCAAAAGTCATTAACAAATTTCTGTTAATGACTTTTTTGTTTGCCTTTAAGCGGTTTTATGGTACTATAATTATAGTATCAGGTACTAATAACAAGTATAAGTATTTCTGGGAGGATATATCATGGAACTATTACAAGGGAAAACATTTGTTGTTATGGGCGTTGCGAACCAAAGAAGTATTGCATGGGGAATTGCTCGCTCTTTGCATAATGCAGGTGCAAAATTAATATTCACATATGCAGGAGAACGTTTAGAAAGAAACGTTCGTGAATTAGCGGACACATTAGAAGGACAAGAATCACTTGTATTACCTTGTGATGTAACGAATGATGAGGAACTTACAGCTTGCTTTGAAACAATTAAACAAGAAGTAGGTACTATTCACGGTGTAGCACATTGTATTGCTTTTGCAAATCGCGATGACTTAAAAGGTGAGTTTGTAGATACTTCTCGCGATGGATTTTTACTTGCACAAAATATTAGCGCATTCTCTTTAACAGCTGTAGCAAGAGAAGCAAAAAAAGTAATGACAGAAGGCGGAAATATTTTAACGTTAACATACCTTGGCGGCGAGCGTGTTGTGAAAAATTATAACGTTATGGGTGTTGCGAAAGCTTCATTAGAAGCGAGCGTGAAATATTTAGCGAACGATTTAGGTCAACACGGTATTCGTGTTAACGCTATTTCTGCAGGACCAATTCGTACGTTATCTGCAAAAGGTGTAGGCGATTTTAACTCAATCTTAAGAGAAATTGAGGAGCGCGCACCACTTCGTCGTACAACAACTCCAGAAGAAGTTGGCGATACAGCAGTATTCCTATTCAGTGATTTAGCACGCGGTGTAACAGGAGAAAACATTCACGTTGATTCAGGGTATCATATCCTAGGATAAATATAATATTAATTTTTAAAGGACAATCTCTAAATGCTGAGATTGTCCTTTTTATTTGTTCTGAGAAAGAACGATTTTTAACGAAAGTTCTTACTACGTAATGAATATAACTATAATAGTACACGATTTATTCAGCTACGTATGGAAGTGGGAGGGACGAGTGTGAAGAATAAAAATAAAAGTTCAACAGTTGGAAAACCGTTGTTATATATTGCGCAAGTAAATTTGGAACTTGCTGCACCGAAAATAAAAAGGATTATCTTAACAAACTTTGAAAATGAGGATCGAAAAGAGAGCAGTAATAGAAACGAAAATGCTGTAAGCAGTGCTGTGGAAGAGGTAATAGAACAAGAACAACAAGAAGAGCAGCAAGTGGAAGAAAAAATAGAAGAAGAAAAAGAAGAACACATAGAACAAGAAGAGCAAGAACCAGAATCAGTAAGAACTGTCCCGTATAATAAATCATTTAAGGATATGAATAATGATGAAAAAATTCATTTTTTACTAAACCGCCCTCATTACATTCCGAAAGTAAGATGCAGAATAAAAACAGCTACAGTCTCATATGTTGGATCGATCATATCGTATCGTAATGGCATTGTATCTATTATGCCGCAAAATAGTATGAGAGATATTAGGTTGTCTATAGATGATATCCAATCGATTAGTATGGCCGGTTTTTAAATATGTAAAGGTGGTAGAAAGCTTCTACCACCCCAATAGTTTTTTAGTTTACTTTACGATAGAAACGTCGCGTAAGCATTGAATTGCACAGAAACAGCTTAAATCAACAGTAATGCAAGTAGTTGTAGATATTAATCTTGCATTTGGTACAGCTAAAAACGTACAAATTGGATCGTCACCAGGTGGTACCGGAGAACTGTCACCTAATACTACAGTTAATACACGTAATACAGCACAGCTATCGTCATCTACACTTTCCACACGGAAAATTGGAGAACGGCAGCTAGTAAGGCTTGAAGATGGTGCAAATGCTTCAAAAGGTTCTCCAGTTTTTGTGTATAAAATAAAAGGGCGTGTATTTGCTACTGATGCAGTATTATGTGCACCTAAAAATGGGATTTCACAACCAGATCCACATGTTGTTGTAGAACAATCTTGTAATTCATTGATGAATTTAACAACGTCAACTACACAATGAGAAGAGCCATGGTGTTTATTTTCGTTACAACTCATTAATGTCACTCCTTATCTTCTTGTTTGTATTTACATTAATAAGATATTGGAGTCGAGGAGATTTGGTCACAATCTCAAGACCTTTTTTTTAAATAGGCGAAAGAGGATAAGGGAAGGTGGAATTATGCTGTTTACAAGCTGGTCTTTTATTTTTTATTTTTGCGTTAGCTGCCTTTAGGCTCACTCGTTTAATTGTTTATGATAAAATTACAGCCTTTTTGCGAAGACCATTTATTGATGAATTAGAGATTACGGAGCCGGATGGAAGTGTATCAACGTTTACAAAAGTGAAAGGTAATGGATTAAGAAAGTGGATTGGCGAATTATTAAGCTGTTATTGGTGTACAGGTGTATGGGTTAGTGCTTTTTTATTAGTCTTATATAATTGGATCCCTATCGTTGCGGAACCGTTACTTGCATTATTAGCTATTGCAGGAGCAGCAGCCATCATTGAAACAATTACAGGATATTTTATGGGAGAATAATATATTTTCATAATACGAGAAAAAGCGGAGTTTAAAAGAATGAGGGAACGGAAATAAAGAGTTGTTCATATAGTAAATAGACAGAATTGACAGTAGAGGAGATGTTTGCTGTGAGCAATAATCCAAGGCAGAATTCATATGACCTGCAGCAGTGGTATCATATACAGCAACAACACCAAGCACAACAACAGGCATATCAAGAACAATTACAACAACAAGGATTTGTGAAGAAAAAGGGATGCAATTGCGGGAAAAAGAAGAACACAATAAAACAATATGAAGAATGAAACACTCATGCTACTGTGAGTGTTTTTTATTATGTATAAAAGCGGTATTTCTGTATTAGAATACCGCTTTTTTACTAGCTAATTTGTGCAACTGTTAATGCTGCCGCACGGATGTCTACAGTTCCAATTAACTCAACTGGCACAATTTGAATTAAGTCACCAGGATTTAAGTTAATAAGAATAACACCACTGGATACATCTACTTCACCAGTACCAATAACGTTAGAACGAACTGCTGTACCTGATCCAGGAATAATGTTAGCTGGTGTATTTAATGATAAGAAGAAACGACCAGCTTCTGGTGCAGTAGGTACGTTATCAAGACTAATTGTTAATGTATAACTAATTTGATAAATACCAGCTCGCAGAATTCGAATGCCATCTCCGACACTTACTGTATCGTTGATTACAGGAACAGTAATATTTGGGTTTGGACTTACACTAGGTAATAGTAGTGGTGTAAATAGTGAAGCGAACTGAGGTGCAGAAGCATTGAAAGCAAAACCAAAGGCAGGTAGTGTACTAGCTGGTTTTGCCTCACAATCGATTTTAGTAAATTCGCAATCAGAAGAGAACATGTTTTTCACTCCTTTATCTGTTTCTACTTTCAGTTAATGAAAAGGACAGGTTCTATGTTCTAGACAAGTTCCCAATTTTAAGAAATTTACATAAGAATACTCTTTAAGCATGGATTGGGTGGCAGAATTATCTGCCACCCAATCCATGCTTAACTCATTATTTAGTTTTAAATAGAAACATCACGTAAGCATTGAATAGCGCAGAAGCAACTTAAATCAACAGTAATGCAAGTGGAGGTTGATATTAGTCTTGCATTTGGTACAGCTAAAAACGTACAGATTGGGTCGTCACCAGGTGGTACAGCGGTACCATCACCTAAAACTACAGTTAATACACGCAATACAGCACAGTCATCATCATCTATACTTTCTACGCGGAAAATGGGAGAACGGCAACTAGTAAGGCTTGAAGATGGTGCAAATGCTTCGAAAGGTTCTCCAGTTTTTGTGTATAAAATAAAAGGACGTGTATTCGCTACTGATGCATTGTTATGTGCACCTAAAAATGGAACTTCGCAACCAGATCCACATGTTGTCGTTGCACATTCTTGTAGTTCATGTATAAAACGAACGACATTCGATACACAGTTGAAATCACACTCATGTTGATGATCTTCATTACAATTGCAGCTCATTATGTTCACTCCTTCTCGTGAGTTCTGACATACACTATTACAATATGAGTGGGATATGGCTGATATTACGTTAATTCTTACGATAAAAACAAGGAATTTATATAGGAGGGATGTACATAGCGTGATATAAAAAAAAGACATCCTTATTTAGTGGATGTCTTTTCAGGTAAATCTTTTCGCACAGTATATAAAAAACGAGATATATCTAATTTCTTTCCTCGGAAAAATTGCGGAGAAGAAATGTAAAGTTCTTCTTTCGCACGTGTAATGGCGACATATAGTAACCGGCGTTCTTCTTCTAACGCTTCAGAAGTTTCCGTAACACGATCATTTGCATCTTTTAAAGAAGAAGTATGGGGCAGGATTCCATCACTCGCTCCAAGTAAAAAGACACATGGAAATTCAAGGCCTTTTGCGTTATGAATTGACATAAGTGAAACGGCATCTTTTTGCGGCATTGTTTTTAATGCTTCCATTTCTTTTTGACCTTGAATCGCCTCGTCGATAAATTGTAAATAAGCTGGAATATCGGTGAAACGAGTGGCAGACTCCATTAATTCTTCCAACATTTCTTCTTGTATGTCTTTATGCATTGTAAAGGAAGAACGATCGTTACTTTGCAAGTACTCTAAATATTTTCCTTTACCATGAATGATTTCTTTTAATGCTTTTTTCGGTTCTAATTCTTTTATAAATTTAATAAAATCGATGCGCTCATTTACCTTTTTCACTTGAAAAGGTTTTAAGCTTGGATTTAATAGTAAGAAATGAAGAAGAGAAGGGAAGCGCCCCTCACCATATTTCCATTGTTCACGTTCAATAAATGAAATACAATCATCACGTCCGATATACATCGTCGGCAATATGTTTGAAAGTGATTCTAGTCGAAACGGCTCAATCACAAGTCGTAGATGATCTAATACAGGCTTAATTAAAGAATGTTCATAAAATGATTGGCTCGCTCCGTGTTTAATAAACGGGATTTTATGGATGGTAAGCTGATCAAGTAACGAACGACTTACAGAATGTGTGCGATACAGTAAACAAAAATCTTTAAAGTTACGTTCACCACTCTCTACTTTTTCTTGAATAAGCTGCAAAATTTGATTTGCTTCATCAAGAGTCGTAGCAGGTCTTGCATAAAAAGGTTGTACACCTTCCTCACGAACAGAGTATAGCTCTTTATCAAAACGTTCTTGATTTAATTTTATAACTTCATTTCCAAGCCCGACGATAAAGGGATTGGATCGATAATTCGTATTTAGTGCAATGATTGTTGTGTTATCAAATTCTTTTGGAAAAGATAAAATAATTTGGTGACTTGCTCCTCGCCAGCCGTATATCGCCTGGTCGTCATCACCTGCGATAAATAAATTATTTCTTGGCGTGGCTAACAATTTTACAATTTCATATTGTGCATAGGATGTATCTTGAAACTCATCTACTTCAATGTAGTGAAAACGTTGTTGTAATTGAGTTAGTAAAGGAGCATTATTTTCTAACATATAATATGTTTCCAATAAGATGTCATCGAAATCAATATAATTGTATCTTTGTTTTACCTCTTCAAAACGTTCGTATACTTCTTTAAATTCTTGTTCGACTGGTGTTTTCGCTTTTACATCTTTCGGACGATTTAATTTGTTTTTCTCAAGTGAAATCATCGCGAGCATCGTTTCAGCATCATAATCGTCTTTTAAACGCAATTCTTTTAAAATTTTTTTTATCATAATTTGTTTATGTTTTTCATTTGCTAAAATTTGCTGATTATACCCTTGGCTACGAAGCAATTTTAAGAAAACAGAGTGGAATGTACCAGCAACAACGTAACTACTTGCTGCATGATTCATACCCGGTAACTTCGCAACACGACTTCGGATTTCTTCAGCTGCTTTTTGTGTAAATGTAAGTAATAAAATATTTCGTGGATGAACTTGTTTTACATTTACTAAATAACCTACGCGAGTTGTTAAAACAGATGTTTTTCCGCTTCCGGCACCAGCTAGTGTAAGAACAGGACCTTCTGTTGTACGCACGGCTTCTAATTGTTTTTCGTTTAAAAAAACATTTTGTTGTTCGAGAGCGCGGAAATAAGCCGCATCTACATCTTCTTCCATGATTAAATGGGTAGATGTTTTCGGAATATGATATGTCGCACGCGGAATATCAGCGTGTGTTAACGATTTTTGTGAAAATTTTTCTTGTGTCATATGTTCACCTTCAAAACTATAGCATCAACATTTAACTTTAGCGGAAGAAAAAGAAAATAGCAATGTAAAAAAACAGGAGGGATCACCTCCTGCTTTCAAATTACAATTCTTTTATCATTACGACGTGCGGGATATTAGCTTCCATAAATACATCAGAACTCGTTACATATCCAAGTTTTTTATAGAAATCTTCGGCATGTGTTTGAGCGTGAAGTTTCAATTTTGGTAGCGAATTTTCTTTTGCATACGCTTCAAGCGCATCCATAACAATTTTTCCGATACCTTTTTTTCGATGAGAACTTAGCACGCAAATGCGTTCCATTTTTCCGATACCATCAAGGGCGCGAAAACGTCCAGCACCGATTGGAACATCATTGTCATATATAACAACGTGTGTTGAAGTTTCTTCAAACTCATCGTACTCTTCTTCAGCAGAGACACGTTGTTCATTTACAAACACTTGTTTACGTACAGAGAATGCATCTCTTAGTTGTTCGTCCGTTTGTACAATCTGTGCGTGCAAATTAGTTGTTCCCCTTTCCAAGACGGAATGTTTCGTGTACAGTCCATGTTCCATTTTCTAATTGATATAGAAGATGGAAACGATCAATTGGTTGTTCGTAATAGAAATCTTTCATACGTAATCGGCCCAACACATCAGCATGCTCTGCATCTGATAAGCCTTGTCCGATTGTTAAATGAGGTACGAAAGCATATTCGCGTTCTTGCGTGAATAACCCGCTATGCATTTCTTCATTTAAGAAAGTAAGTTCAGGTGTTTTTTCTACTTTAAAGTAAAGGACGTTATTAACAGGTGCGAATGAACCAACTTTCCCAACATGAAGGGTGAAAGGGTTCGTTTTACTTGCGATTGTATGTAACTCGTTTACAATCGACTCTAATTGTTCATCTTGCGCCTCAAAGGGTGTTTTCAATGTAATATGTGGCGGAACTAATGCGTAGTGCGGGTCATAACGTTTACGCAATCCGTTCGCTTTATCTTGAATCATTTTAGATGGAAAAATTACAATGCCTAATTTCATGTTCCAATTCCTCCCTTTGTAAGTCTAGTTAGATTTTGAGATAAATAAATCTCTTTATCTATTATATCAAATTATTCTGAATACTGCTCTCTATTATTTCATTGATAGAATATGAGAGAAGGCTTTCGGTAAATCAGTCTGCCAATATTTCCAAGTATGATTGCCTTCAAATTCCTCATAATGCGTGATGAAGTTTTTATCTGTAAGAAGCGTATTTAACTCACGGTTCGGCCCTACGAAATCAGATACTTGTCCATCAGTACGCTTTACAGCCGTTTCTTCTGTACCGATGACGTGATACAGTTCTAACGCCTGTGGATCTTTGAATTCTTTTGCTAAGTTCATCACTGTCTCATCCACAAATGGTGATTGTATAACGACTTTACCGAATGTATGCGGATACATAAGTGCAGTCATAAAGGAAACTGTTCCACCAAGAGAATCACCAATTAAAACACGGCCTTTTCCCATTTGGTACGTTGGATAATTTTCATCAATATATGGTGCAAGTTCATGAGCAAGGAAACGAATATATGCAGCATTTTTTACTTCATTTGGGAAATATTTTTCTTTACGATCATGTACATTTTTATATGGAATACCGACAATAATTGTACGGTCAATTTCTTCGGTTTCACGAAGGCGCTCAATTACACGGTGCGCTTTACCGAGCTGAAAATAATCTCTACCATCTTGTGCAATTACAACTGTATGTTTGTGCAGTGGCGTGTAATTTACTGGTAAATAAACGAGAAGTGTAACGTCTTCTTGGAGTGATGCGCTATAAAATGAAATTTCTTCAATTCTCCCTATTGTTTGACTCATGTAAATCCCCCTAAATAAAAATTTACTGTAACGATTGTAAGAGCGACGCTTGTAGTGAAAAGGAAAGAAATATTCACTAATCGGTGCCTTAATTTCTATTTTACCATAATGGTACGAAGAATCTAAAAAATTAGTATTTAAGTTGCGAAAGAAAACGGATATAATGAAGTGGGATTTTTGACAGGTGAGAGGGGAGACAGGATTTGAAACAAGAAAAATCAATCGCACTACCATTAGCAATTTCTATAATTGCCATTTCCTTTGCAGCAGTTTTTGTAAAGATGTCCTCAGCACCATCTTCAATATTAAGTATGTACCGCTTATGGATTATCGTACTTATTATGCTGCCTATCGTATGGAAAAAAAGAGAGGAATTTAATAGGATTCAAATGAAAGATTGGGGCTTTTTAATTGGATCTGGTTTCTTTTTAGCACTTCATTTTCTTTTATGGTTTGAATCTTTAAAGCATACAACAGTTGCTAGTTCAACAATTATTTTGGCACTTCAACCAATCGTATCTTTAGTTGGAGGTTTTTTTCTATTTAAAGAAAGAACAACATATTCAGCCATTGCAACGATGGGAATCGCTATTTTAGGAGTAATGTGCATTGGTTGGGGAGATTTAGGTTTAAGTAAGCAAGCAATTTATGGTGACATATTATCCTTTCTAAGTGTAATAGCGGTTGTCGGTTATTTATTTATCGGGCAAACGACAGTGAAGAAAGTATCGCACTGGATTTATAGCTTTACAGTCTTTGCGTTCGCAGGTCTTTTTATGGGGATTTATAATGTTATATTACAAGTACCCTTTACAGGTTATACGAAGTGGGATTGGACTGTTTTTCTTTTACTTGCGGTTGTGCCGACAGTGTCACATGTAATTAATAACTGGCTATTAAATTATGTAAATGCAACGACAATTTCAATGAGTATTTTAGGAGAACCTGTTGGAGCATCTATACTTGCGTTCTTCTTACTTGGAGAAAAATTAAATGCAATGCAAATGATCGGTAGCATGCTCGTATTGTTTGGTGTATCTGTTTTCTTAATGCAGCAACAAAAGCGAACAGCAAAAAATGTCGTAAACGAGCCGGTGTATACACAGGAATTATAGTGTTAGGGGAGAAAAGAGAAGTTATGATACTTCTCTTTTTGTTTTATAGAAATGCGGGCGTAGAAGGGGGAGGAAAATGGAAGAGATATTAAAGAAGTATATGAATAGATTTACAACACTAAGTGAAGAAGAGCAGCAAATGATCCTCAGTGAATTACAAATTGAAGAATATAAAAAAGGAACAGTGCTCCTAAGACAAGGAAATGTTCCGTTAAAATGTTATTTTGTATTAAAAGGATGCGTTAGGCAACATAGTATAGATGAAGCAGGGAAAGAAGTTACATCAAATTTTTATACAGAAGAACAGGCAATTTCGAATTTCAACCATCATAAACAAGATAAATCTTCATCTTTTTTTATTAACCTTGTAAAAAGTAAAAACTAAAATATTGAAATCAAGTAAAAGAGTGGCTACGAAGCCACTCTTTTACTTTGGATTTGTCATATAAGGTTGTACATGAATGACACATAGGTCACGAAATTTGCCTTCAGCAGTTGTGACAATTACGACTGCTTTACCTGCACTTTTTCCAGTAATCGTTACGGTGTCACCTTTTGGATATATGGTGATGATATCAGAATTCATATTTGACCAAATAAGCTCTTTATTCGTTGCTTGTATTGGTAAAATGGAAGCTGATAACACAATGTTTTGTCCCGTTTTTATTTTTAATTTATGTTTTTCCATATGAACACCGATGACTGAAATAACAGAAGGAGCAATTGAAATTTTAGGCGGGTTAGGTTGCATGTTTAAACAAGACGCAGAAGTATTTGTGATAGGTGAAAATTTTCGTGTTTGTTGTTGCTGGAAAGCTGCTAACATGTTGGAGTCCCCTTTCTGTATAAGTGCTGATACTTATACTATAAAGGAGTAGTGTTATGTTAAATTTAACGAAACATAAAGAATTTGTTAAATTTGATAAGAAGATTGTCGAACTGTAAAAAATCTCTGCTGTTATCGTAACAGCAGAGATTTTTTTATAAATTATGACGATGTTGTTTTTCGAAATCCTCAAATTGCTCTTTAACTTCTTTTGAAGGTTGTGTTAGTAAACTAACAATTACGATTACTAGTAAACTAATAGTAAAACCAGGAATCATTTCATATAAGAATTCTTTTAAGAATTTGAATTGAGTCCAAATAATGACTGTAGCGGCACCAGAAATCATACCAGCAAGTGCGCCCCACTTCGTCATGCGTTTCCAATATAAGCTTAATAAAATAGCAGGTCCGAATGAAGAACCAAATCCAGCCCAAGCGTACCCAACAAGAGCTAAAATCGTATCATTTTGTTTAAACGCTAATGCGCACCCAACTAAGGCAATAACAAGTACAGCCATACGACCGACAAATACAAGTTCTTTATCAGAAGCAGAACGTTTAAAGAATGTACGATATAAATCTTCTGTTATAGCGCTAGAAGTAACGAGTAATTGAGATGAAATTGTACTCATAATCGCTGCTAAAATAGCTGCTAATAAAAATCCAGTAATAAGTGGATGGAATAAAATTTTTCCGAGTTCAAGGAAAATTGTTTCTGGGTTAGATAATGTTAACTCTTGTTGTGAGTAGTAAGCAATACCGATAAGGCCAGTAAACATAGCTCCGACAACAGAGAAAATCATCCAGCTCATACCAATTCTTCGTGCGCTTTTAATTTCTTTTACAGAGGAAATCGCCATAAAGCGTACGATAATATGAGGTTGTCCAACATAACCAAGGCCCCATGCAAATAAAGAAATAATCCCTAAAGTAGAGGCACCTTTAAAAATATCTAAACGTGTTGGATCTACAGAACGAATTGTATCAAATGCAGGTCCCAGTCCGTTCGAATTCATAATTGTTACGATAGGAACAAGAATAAGAGCAACTACCATAATGATTCCTTGCACGAAGTCTGTCCAACTCACTGCTAAGAAACCACCAAATAATGTGTAAGCGACAACAACACCAGCTACAATGAATAATCCAACGTGGTAGTTCATACCAAATGAATTTTCAAATAATACAGCGCCTGAAACTAATCCTGAAGCTACATAGAAAGTAAAGAAAATCATAATAACAAGTCCAGATACTAAACGTAGCATATGAGATTTGTCGTGGAAACGGTGTTCCAAAAATTCTGGAATAGTAATAGAGTTATTTGCAATTTCTGAGTAGGTACGTAAGCGAGGAGCAACATAAAGCCAGTTTGCGTATGCGCCTAGTGTTAGGCCGATCGCAATCCAACTACTACTTAATCCAACGCTAAACATTGCACCTGGTAATCCCATTAAAAGCCAACCACTCATATCGGATGCTCCAGCACTTAATGCCGTTACTGCGGGGCCTAGTGTACGCCCGCCAAGCATATAATCTGTTAAGTTGGACGTTCGTTTATAGGCGAAATAGCCGATTACTAACATCCCGAGCATGTAAATAGAGATTGAAGTTAAAGTTAACATCTGCGTACTCATGAAGTTCCCCTTCCTTTTGTCATGTCTTTTGATGCGTTATGCATATTTATCCCGCATAAACGGGCAGTAAAACTCCCACCTTAAAATTGGCTGGGCAAGGAAGTTAGGTGGGAGAGCAACTGCCCGTAAATGCCCGATTGATTTAACTAATAATCAGTGGGATGAACAAACCCCTACTGATTAAAGTTTCACTTTATAATCTATCATGATTATTCTGAAAAATCCATATAGAAATACGAATTTTCAGAAATGTAAGCGTTTTTTGATGTCATTTTACTTTTTTAATATATAATATTCATACAAAAAACCTTATTTTTAATAGAGTATTTATTATATTTACATAAAAAGAGGTTGTTTTGTCAATATAATATTGAAAGGAAAGAAAAATTAAATTTTTGAAAAAGTATTGACTTGTGAAAAAAGTCAGGTCTATAATGAGTGCAACTTAAAAAAATGCAAGCGTTGATGAAGAAGAGTACACATGATGAACATGTCAGAGAGCTGATGGTTGGTGCGAATCAGTATGGAATTGATGTGGAATGGGCTTCGGAGCTTCCAAACCGAAACGAAAGAAGTAGGCTTTGGCGACATGATCTCATCGATACAAGAGACACGTATTGTTTTTGATACGGTAAAGTGCGTTACATTTGTAACGAATTAAGGTGGCACCACGGGAGTACCCGTCCTTTCTATAGGATGAGTACTCCCTTTTTGTGTATAAAAAATTAAATAAATGAAATCGTTTAAGTAAGAAGAGTACGTATATTGGAGACGTTACAGAGAGCCGGGAATAGGTGGGAGCCCGGTACGGTGCCATATACGGAATGGGCTTACGAGAGGTATGCTGAACAATTATTTTCAGTAGGCAACCCGGGTTCCGCCGTTACAAGGATAAGGTATAAATTTTGTACCTGAACAAAGCGGGATGCTTTTGCATCCAACACGAGGTGGTACCGCGGTATATTTATCGTCCTCTACATATTTTCGATATGTAGGGGACTTTTTTATTTTTCTAGAGTGAGGTGAAGGACATGATGACGAAAGAAGAATTTATAAAACAAAAAAGAGCGAGAAAGACATTTTTAGTAATCACTGAAGAAGAAGGAGATAGCATTACGCCAATTTCTTTATATAGACGTATGAAAGGGAAGAAGAAATTTTTATTAGAAAGTTCACAGCTTCATCAAGATAAAGGGCGTTATTCTTACTTAGGATGTAATCCTTATGGAGAAGTAAAAAGCGTTGGTACGGAAGTGGAACGAACGATTTACGGCCGGGCAGAAAAGTTACAAGGTAACGTACTACAAGTGTTAGAAGAAGTAATCGCACCATCACAAGTAGACAGCCCATTTCCATTTTGCGGAGGAGCAGTTGGTTATATTGGATATGATGTCATTCGGCAGTATGAAAACATTGGAGCGGATTTACACGACCCATTAAATATTCCGGAAGTACACCTTGTACTATATCGTGAGTTTATCGTTTACGATCATTTACGCCAAAAGTTGTCGTTTGTATATGTATGCAGGGAAGATGATTCAGCAGATTATGAGGAAGTATACGAAAGGCTACGAGTATACAAAGAGGAAGTGCTACAAGGAGAAGAAGCTGAAGTAAATGCAATACAATCCACATTATCATTCACTTCTTCTATAACGGAAAAAGAGTTTTGTGAGATGGTAGAAATTGCGAAAGAATATATAAGAGCGGGAGACATATTCCAAGTCGTACTATCACAGCGTTTACAAAGTGAATGTATTGGGGATCCATTCTGGTTATACCGAAAACTTCGAATTGCAAATCCATCACCATATATGTTCTATATCGATTTTCAAGATTATGTTGTACTCGGTTCTTCGCCGGAAAGTTTACTATCAGTAAGGGAGGATAAAGTGATGACGAATCCAATTGCTGGTACAAGGCCGAGGGGGAAAACGAAGAGGGAAGACGAGGAAATCGCAAAAGAACTGTTAGGCAATGAGAAAGAGCGAGCAGAGCATATGATGCTTGTAGATCTTGGGCGAAACGATATTGGTAGAGTGAGCGAAATCGGCTCGATTACGATAGATAAATATATGAAAGTAGAAAAATACTCTCACGTTATGCACATTGTATCTGAAGTTTACGGAACATTGCGAAAACAAATGGGCGGATTTGATGCGTTAGCGTATTGCTTACCAGCAGGAACGGTTTCTGGAGCTCCGAAAATTAGAGCGATGGAAATTATAAATGAACTAGAGAATGAAAAAAGAAATGTATACGCTGGTGCAGTTGGATACGTTAGTTTTTCAGGAAATCTTGATATGGCGCTCGCTATTCGAACGATGGTCGTAAAGGATGAAAAAGCATACGTTCAGGCAGGAGCAGGAGTCGTTTACGATTCAGATCCAGTAGCTGAATATGAAGAAACATTAAATAAAGCGAGAGCGCTTTTGGAGGTAATGAAATGATTGTACTTATCGATAATTACGATTCGTTCACATATAACTTGTATCAACTGTTAGGCGAACATGAAGAAGAAATTGTAGTTGTAAGAAATGATGAAATAACGATAGAACAGTTAGAAGAGATGAATCCAAGAGGAATTGTACTTTCACCAGGACCAGGAAAACCAGAGGATGCTGGCATTTGTATCGACGTCATCCGTCATTTTTATAAGAACGTTCCCATATTAGGGATTTGTCTTGGTCACCAAGCGATCATAGCTGCATTTGGAGGAGACATTGTTAGAGCAGAACGTATTAAACATGGAAAAACATCGCGTGTGAAACATAACGGAATGTCAATCTTTTCATACGCTACACAGCCGTTAACGGCAATGCGCTATCATTCCCTTGTTGCAGAGCAAACGAGCTTGCCAGAGTGTTTTGACATATTAGCGACAGCGATGGACGACGGAGAGATAATGGCAGTCCGTCACAATTATTATCCGCTCTTCGGATTACAGTTTCATCCGGAATCAATCGCAACAGAAGAAGGCGGAAAGTTAATACGTGCCTTTTTAACAGAAGTAAAAGAGGAGGAAAGAGTATGAATAACTATCTTCGTAAATTAGTGGAGGGTCAACATTTAACAGAAGAGGAAATGTATAAAGCAGGACTACTTTTATTAAGTGAAAACATATTAGAAAGTGAAATTGCAGCTTTCTTAGTCTTACTGAAAGCGAAAGGTGAAAATGCAGAAGAAATATACGGTCTCGTTCGAGCTCTTCGCGAAAAGGCACTACCATTTTCGAACCATATACAAGGAGCAATGGACAATTGCGGGACGGGTGGTGACGGTGCTCAAACGTTTAATATTAGCACAACATCAGCATTCGTACTGGCAGGAGCTGGCGTAAAGGTTGCAAAACATGGTAATCGTGCTGTTTCTAGTAAAACAGGAAGTGCAGACTTATTAGAAGAACTAGGTGTAAATATTAGTAGTACGCCAAACGAAATTGATTATTTACTAGAGCATGTGGGCATTGCATTTTTATTTGCACCAGTGATGCATCCAGCACTAAGGCGCATTATGAAAATAAGAAAAGAGTTAAACGTGCCGACGATCTTTAATTTAATTGGTCCTTTAACAAATCCAGTGAATTTAGAAACACAATTTGTCGGTATTTATAAACGAGATATGTTATTACCAGTTGCACAAGTATTACAAAAGTTAGGCCGGAAACAAGCGCTTGTCGTAAATGGAAGTGGTTTTTTAGATGAAGCGTCATTACAAGGGGAAAATCACGTAGTCATTTTAAAAGATAATGAAATAGTAGAAATGAGTATTGATCCAGAAAAGTATGGTTTTTTAAGAGTGAAAAATGAAGAAATTAGAGGGGGGAATTCAAAAGAAAATGCAAAGATTACAGTCGGCGTATTGAGCGGAGAAAAGAGTGTTTATCGTGATACCGTTTTATTAAATGCAGGTCTAGCTCTTTTCGCAAATGGAAAAACGGAAACGATTGAAGAAGGAATTAAACTCGCGACACATAGCATCGACTCTGGAAAAGCATTAACCAAATTAAACTTATTAATTGCAGCAAGCAACGAAAAATTAGAAAGGGTGAACTAAAGTGGGGACGATTTTAGATAAAATTGTAGAACAGAAGAAAAAGGAAGTTACGGAGTTATATGAAATATATACACCAGTAAAAGCAAAAAGAAAGACACATTCACTTGTAGAAGCGTTACAGCAGTTTACTATCATTGCAGAAGTAAAGCGAGCATCACCATCAAAAGGAGATATCAATTTACACGTTGATGTACGAAAACAAGTGGGAACATATGAGGAATGTGGTGCAGGAGCAGTTTCTGTTTTAACAGATGGTCAATTTTTTAAAGGATCGTTTCACGATTTACAAACAGCACGAGAAGAAAGTAACATTCCGCTTTTATGTAAAGATTTCATAATAGATAAGATTCAAATCGATAGAGCATATGAAGCGGGAGCCGATATTATTTTACTAATTGTAGCAGCGTTAACGAAAGAGAAGTTAAAAGAGTTGTATAGCTACGTGTTAGAAAAAGGATTGGAAGCGATTGTTGAAGTTCATGATGTACAGGAATTAGAAACTGCGATTGTATTAAATCCGCACGTTATTGGCATTAATAATCGTAATTTAAAAACGTTCGAAGTAGATTTAAGCCAAACTGAAAAGCTTGGAAAAAGATTGAATGAGGAGAAACTACTTTGGATTAGTGAAAGTGGCATTCATTCAAAAGAAGATATTATTCGTGTTAAAAGAGCTGGAGCAAAAGGTGTATTAGTTGGAGAGGCGCTTATGACATCATCTTCTATTAGTAGTTTTTTTGAAGATTGTAAGGTGAATATATGAAAGTGAAAATTTGCGGCATCACTGATATGGAAACAGCAAAACGTGCGTGCGAATACGGCGCAGATGCACTCGGATTTGTTTTTGCAGAAAGTAAGCGGAAAATCACTCCAAAGAGAGCGGAAGAAATCATTGAGGAGCTTCCAGCCAACGTGTTAAAAATCGGTGTTTTCGTAAATGAATCAGTAGAAGTGATCCGGAAAATTGCAGATGAGTGCGGGTTAACACATGTACAACTACATGGGGATGAAGACAATCATCAAATTAGAAGATTGAATATTCCGTCTATAAAATCGCTAGGAGTAACTTCAGAGAGTGATATGAAAAACGCTCAAAGGTATGAAACGGATTATATATTATTTGATAGCCCGAAAGAAAAGTTTCATGGAGGAAATGGAAAGACATTTTCATGGGAACTACTTGGGCATATGCCAAAAGAATTGCGAAAGAAAACGATATTAGCTGGTGGATTAAACGCTCTTAATATAGAAGAAGCAATTCGAACTGTTCGGCCTTATATGGTTGATGTGAGCAGCGGAGTAGAGACAGAAGGAAAGAAAGATGTAGAGAAAATAAAACAATTTATTATAAAAGCGAAGGAGTGTTCCAAATGAACTATGCATATCCAGATGAAAAAGGACATTACGGTATATACGGAGGACGATACGTTCCAGAAACGTTAATGCAATCTGTACTAGAACTAGAAGAAGCATATAAAGAAGCGATGCAAGATGAAGCATTTCAAAAGGAATTAAATCATTATTTAAAAACGTACGTCGGAAGAGAAACACCGCTATATTATGCTGAAAATATGACGAAGTATTGCGGTGGTGCAAAGATTTATTTAAAACGTGAAGATTTGAACCATACAGGAGCTCATAAAATTAACAATACAATCGGTCAGGCACTACTTGCAGTGCGAATGGGCAAGAAAAAAGTTGTCGCTGAAACAGGAGCTGGACAACACGGAGTTGCAACAGCTACTGTATGTGCTCTTCTCGGATTAGAATGCGTCATTTTTATGGGAGAAGAAGATGTAAGACGTCAAAAATTAAATGTGTTCCGAATGGAATTACTCGGAGCGAAAGTAGAAAGTGTAGCGGCAGGTAGCGGTACATTAAAAGATGCGGTAAACGAGGCGCTTCGTTACTGGGTTTCACATGTGCATGATACGCACTACATTATGGGATCTGTTCTCGGACCACATCCATTCCCGCAAATTGTACGTGATTTCCAAAGTGTAATTGGGAATGAGACGAAGAAACAATATGAAGAATTAGAGGGGAAATTACCAGAAGCAGTTGTTGCTTGCATTGGTGGTGGGAGTAACGCGATGGGAATATTTTATCCATTTGTACATGATGAAGAAGTTGCTCTTTACGGCGTAGAAGCAGCTGGAAAAGGCGTTCATACAGAAAAGCATGCAGCAACTTTAACGAAAGGAAGCGTCGGTGTCCTGCACGGATCAATGATGTATCTTCTGCAAAATGAAGAAGGGCAAATTCAAGAAGCACACTCTATTTCAGCAGGACTTGATTATCCAGGTGTTGGTCCAGAACATAGTTTGCTAAAAGATATTGGCCGCGTTTCTTATCAGTCGATAACAGACGAAGAAGCATTAGAAGCATTTCAATTATTAACGAAAAAAGAAGGCATTATCCCGGCGTTAGAAAGTTCACATGCTGTCGCATACGCATTAAAATTAGCGCCGCAAATGAAGACAGACGAAGGGCTTGTCATTTGTTTATCAGGCCGCGGGGATAAAGATGTAGAGAGTATAAAACGTTATATGGAAGAGGTGTAAAAAATGGGAGTAGAAAAAATTAAAGCAGCGTTTGAAAATGGCAAGAAAGCATTTATTCCGTATGTAATGGGCGGAGATGGCGGCCTTGAAAAATTAAAAGAAAGAATTCGTTTTCTAGATGAAGCTGGAGCAAGCATCGTTGAAATTGGTATTCCGTTTTCGGATCCAGTTGCAGATGGGCCAACGATTCAAAGAGCAGGAAAGCGAGCGCTAGATAGCGGCGTAACATTAAAAGGCATTTTTCAAGCGTTAGCAGAGGTAAGGAAAGAAGTACAAATGCCCTTTGTTCTTATGACATATTTAAATCCTGTACTTGCATTCGGAAAAGAGAGATTCATCGAGAACTGTATAGAAGCAGGTGTAGACGGCATCATCGTTCCAGACTTACCGTATGAAGAACAAAATATTATTACGCCGTTACTTCGAGAGGCAAACATTGCGCTCATTCCACTCGTTACCGTAACGAGTCCTATTGAAAGAATTGAAAAAATTACGAGTGAATCAGAAGGGTTCGTTTATGCTGTTACAGTAGCGGGCGTAACGGGAGTACGTCAAAACTTTAAAGAGGAGATTCATAGTTACTTAGAAAAAGTAAAATCACACGTCAACTTACCAGTAGTCGCAGGATTTGGTATTTCAACAAAGGAACATGTAGAAGAAATGATTACAATATGCGACGGAGTTGTCGTTGGAAGTAAGATCATTGAGCTTTTAGAAAATGAAAAGCAAGAAGAAATATGTGAATTAATATATGCAACAAAACAAAAAGAAGAGGCGTAGTCTCTTCTTTTTGTTTTGCGTAATAAATGTTAAAATATACAGAAAATACATATAATTTAGAGGGTGAGAAGGCATGCTAAGACGTAAACTACTATATCTATTTTTAACTGTACCGCTATACGCTTGGCTTATTAGCATGACGAAAATAGAGTTAATGGCTCTATTTTTAGGGTATGTATTCATCTTTTCCAATTTAAATCGCATTCAAGAACAGTCTATTTTAGAAATATGTCTATTTTCGATTAGTATAGAATTATTTAGTATCGTTTCGATTGTATTATTAAACGAATTATTTCTACGGATTCATTCATTTGCATTAATGAAATTTTGGAATATTATATTGCAAGCAATATGTACTTACATTGTGTTTGTTGTGTTGAAAGAAATAGTCGGAAAGCAGACAGTTTTTCAGGATAATAGAAAATGGGAGTGAATAAAAAGGAGCCGTTTGGTTCCTTTTTTGAATCTGTTGTAAAAACAATTGAAAATTATGACATCTGTTATATAATAGTTAAAAATTGTATTTTTAATGAAAAGAGATGATAACATGGCCATATTGTTGGCACTTATCCCAATTATGATGATTTTCATTTGTTTATTTTTATTTAAACAAACGTCATTAAGGTCCTCGTTAATTTCTTATGCTGTGTCTGTTGGAATTGTTTTACTCTCGCCAATGTTTCAATTAGGGATAAGTGAAACTGTGCACGCAACGATTAAAGGATGGTTAATTTGTTTTATTGTCGGGTACGTTTTATTTTTCGGTATTTTTTTATTTCACCTCATGAACAAAATGGGGTACATCGATCAAGTAGCACGTTTTCTAGAAGCAGTTACTCAGGATCGCTTATTACAAATGCTGCTTATGTGTTTTGGCATTTGCCCGCTTATTGAATCAGTAAGTGGATTCGGTATTGGCTTCATGGTTGCAGCACCTATTTTTCTTTCACTAGGATATAAACCATTTCAAGCTGTACTACTCTCATTCATCGGCTTACTAGCTAGTTCATGGGGCGCAATGGCAACTGGTACGATTATCGGTTCGCAGCTAATAAATATGCCTCTTACAACACTTGGCACAAATACAGCGCTATTAAGTATTCCGATGTTTGCTTACTTCGTTATTCTTTCTTTACACGTTGTTGGCGGCTGGCAAGCGGTTATAGAAAAGTGGAAAGAAGGAGTAGGGTTCTTTCTATTATTTTCTCTCGGAATCTATCTTTCTAATGCGTACGTAAGTGTTGAACTAGCCGGGATATTAAGTTCTATCGTTACGATTACCTTTGGCTTTTTTATCATTAAATTAAAAGGAAAAAGTGGGCAAAATCTTATAACAGAACATGCGGCTGCAACGGAGAGAGAAGTATCCATTATAAAAATTATTAGCCCTTATATATTTCTAACAGTTTGTATTTTACTTTCTCGCCTCGTTCCAGCATTACATGATTTGTTCAGATCATATGCGGTTCTTGATTTGAAATCATACTCTTACAAACTAGAGTTACTATATTCACCAGGATTTTGGCTCGGTATGACTTGCTTATTTACTATTATTTTCTTCCGCATCCCGCCTAATATTATTAAACAATCACTCTCACAAACGATAAAACAATGGATTCCATTTGCTATTACGACGACAATGTTTATCGCCATTTCAGAACTAATGGGTGCATCAGGCATGCATTCATTACTCGCAAAGACAGCTGGTGAAACATTTGGAACCTTTTTCGTTTTCGTTGCTCCGTTTATTGGCGCTATTGGTGGATTTTTAACAGGTAGTAACGCAGGATCAAATGCAATGTTTATAAAACTACAAATGCAAACCGCACAAAACGTAGCACTCCCGTGGCAATATGTCACAACACTTCAAAACACTGCATCATCAGTAGCTACAATCGCTTGTCCATCACGGATTACACTAGGTGCTTACTTATGTAATATCCCTTACCGTGAAAATGAACTATTAAAGAAGACGACGTTAATGATCTTTGGTGCGGTTTTGCTTGTAGTGGTAGAAGTTATTGTTTGGTATATGTTGAGAAATTAAAAATCCTCCTAACATAGGAGGATTTTTTTTATGAGTGGATAATGATTTAAATATGAATAGCTTCTACTAAATGAATAGGAGATGAAATGTATGCCCCTAAAAAACTACGGTGTGTTAAAAGGTACAGTTATACAATCAAAGATTGGAAAAGGGAAAACACCTCATTATCAAGTTCATTTACAGGGCGAGACAGGAGTAGATTATCGTATTGCAATTAACGTAAAGTCGCAAAGTTATCCATCAGAAGTTTTATATTTTGCGAGTAACAATATTAAGTCAGAGGCGATTCATATTTTACCGACATTACCATTCGGTTTTACAGAAATAAAAAACAATGAACCGAAAGTAGCTTTAGATTATGTAAGAGGAAATCTATTTGACTCAAATCAAATGATTCCTTTACCTCCCGAAAAAGCAGGAACAGATAATGATTTAAATGAAAAAATAGAACGTTATATAAAACGAGCAATAGAAGAAAAAGCAATTATTTACGCGTTTGGTGAAAGATGGGGACCAGAAGAAAATACACCAGATTCCTATTTTCATTTCAAACCAGGAAACGGTATACATGATATTCATATGAATCAAGGGAATGTAGAAAAATGGCAAGGTGATGATGGCATATGGCAAGACGGAGGAATACTCATTCACTTTGAAAAGGAAGAAGAATGGATTGGTATCTTTCTTGCATTCCAATCACAGTCATGGTGTACCGATGAAGAAGGGCATGCTCGCGTTCCGGTTGAGCATTGTGATTATAAGGGGAATAATTAATAAGAAGAGGGCGTTTAAAAAGAACGCCCTCTTCTTATTTTATAAAACGAAAAACTAACAAGTGTAGAAATACAAGAGAAAAGCAGTGCTACACTAGAAAACGCAATGAGATACATATTATATTTCATAACCTGTCCAATTAGCTGGTTACTGTCGTATTGAAACAGTCCCGCGATGATGTTGAATAAAAATAAAACGATAAACATGACGATAACTCCGTCTATTGATCCTTTAATGTCTGGTTTACTTAAAGCGATATGTGCGGAAATGCAAATGGCGATAAATAAAAATAACCAAAAGGAAGGATTCAATAAATTGCCGATTGTAAATAAGCTTTTCAATAATACAAACGTCGACAAGAGCATGTTTTGGATCATTTCTACATTAATAGAAGTAGAAGCAATCGTTTTTTCGAGAGTTGTATTAAATAAAAAATATGATTCTGGTACGAAATAGCGCATTAAAAGGATTAGTGCAGTAATACCAGAAATAATAGGCCCAATGCCGATGAAGAAATTCCCAATCCGTTGATACACACTTTTTTGATTGTATTGATGTTGTACGTAACCTAAAGCCCCTTGACTTGTATCTGTCGGGAAGAACTGTGTTGCTACAATCTTATGACGGAACAGCACGCACATAATGGCATGTCCAAGTTCGTGAATAGGAACACCAATCCAAGCCGTTAATAGGAATCCTTTTCTTCCAAAAGCTCTCGACCAATACATGCGTGTGAGAGATTCTAAATAGCCTAATAGAAATCCAATTACAATGATAACGCCAATTAAAGATAATAATTGGATTACGCTTGTAAGGAGTATTTGAAAAATTGAGTTTACCAATTCCATTGCCAGTCATCCAATCTGTTAAAAATATTATTTATTCTGTTTCATAATAGCATTTTTTTTCAAGATTGCTAGCACATATATTTCTTTCGAAAGAAGGATTTCAGAATCTTTTTCTTGTAGTCATGTTTTATGTACAAATTCATATATTGAATTTGTAACACCCTATACGGTATATCCTTAAGGAGGGATAAGAGAATGAAATGTCCGTCATGTCATACAGAAAATGCATCAGAGGCAAAGTTTTGCGGGAATTGTGGACATTCGTTAACGGAAGAAGTAGTGGCAAGTAGTGGCCAAGAAGAAGGGCCGGAACAAGCACGTGCGGCACAAGCAAAGGAAGCTCGGCCAAATGAAACGGTAGAGCAAGCGAAGCGGTTTGCGAGCGGCTATTTTCAATTTTTTAAACATGCATTACAAGCACCGACAGCGATTATGAAAAGTGGCGCTATTGAAGTGCGAAATGGAATTGTAAGTCTTGTTCTTATTTGTTTTTTAGGAGCATGTATTTTTTATAGAATGATGAGTGCAGCATCAGCAGTTACGAGAACATTTGCACCAGATATATCTACTCCCACGTTTTTTGGAGAATCTATAACGGTCTTTTTCTTTTTATTAATTTTAACTTTATTTGTCGGATTTATTATTTTTGTAAGTGGTAAGATGATGAAATCATCTTTTTCATTTCTTGAAGTATTCGGTATATGGGGAACGATAGCGACGCCGGCTATTGTCATATTAGTCCTTTCTTTTCTTTTTAGTTTCTTATTAATTTTTTTCTTACCGATATTATTATCGGTAGCTGCAACTTATATAGGGATTAGTATAACTGTAGCCGTATTAAAGCTAGACAATGGCGGATTAGATCTTGTTTACACACTTATTATTGCAAATGTTTTAATTGGAATTGCAACATTCATTGTACTTTGGTCTTACATTAGCACGATAATTCAAGCCTTAACACAGGGAATAACTGGCTTCTAATGAAAAGGTGGTTGACTGGATGAATGTATGTACAAAGTGCGGAATTCAGTTTGAAGATGGTGTGCAATTTTGTCAAAACTGCGGGACGAAGAGGGGACGTTCTGTAGTAAAGAAGAACATGAGCGGTGGTGCAAAAGTTGGCATTACACTGTTAGCGCTATTTGTTATAGCAATTATTGGATTGTATTTGTACGGATCGTCGTATTATACGCAGGTGGCACAAGTAGACCGGATAATTACGATTTTACAAGAGAGGGACGGAGAGAAATTAGCTGAGATCGTTACGGCAGATGATCCATCGGTTATGATAACGAGAGAGAGTGTAACGCCTCTATTTTCATATATAAAAGAAAATCCATCTTACGTAAATGAATTAAAACAATATTTGAGACAAGGTGAAAAACAACGGGACGGAATAGAAAAAGCTGATTTTTCATTAACGAAAGACGGAAAGTATTTCTTTATATTTGATCGATATAAATTGAAAGCAAAGACGTACTATACAACTTTGCTTACAAATGAAAAAGACGTATCGTTAAAAATGAACGGAAAAGAAATTGATAAGACAGATGACAAAAAGTTTGAGAAGCAATATGGGCCATTTCTTCCGGGAAATCAAGTGTTTCAATCAGAGTATAAAAATGACTACGTAAAATTATCTCGTGAGGAAAAGGTTGTACTTATGAAACAAAGCCAAAATAACGTAACGATAGATTTAACGTTGCAAGGTCAATATATTACAGTTCAAACGAACGCGCCTGGTGCAACATTGTATGTAAATCAAAAACCGGTTACAGCGCTGGCAGGAGAAGAAATTACATGGGGGCCTGTAGCGACTGATGGAAGTGCGACGGTTTATTTAGAACGAAATGGAGAAAGTGGACGAGAAACGACAAAAGTAGAGACGGTAACGGCACTTTCGTCTTATAATCTTCCATTTCAAAAGAAAAGTACAGAAAAAACAGTTGTTTATAATGTTACTCCAACGCCCGCGACTGGGTATGTATATAATGGTTTCATCTTTCCTGATAGTGATATTCGAAAATTAACGAGCGCAGATTTAACATATTTATCGAAAGAGCAGTTGAAAATTGCTAGAAATGAAATATATGCAAGGCATGGACATATTTTTCAAACGAAAGATATGCAAGCATATTTTGCAAAACAGCCTTGGTATAGAGAAAATCCTTATTTTAAAGGAACGTTAACAGATATCGAAACTTATAATATTGAACTAATCAAATCAAGAGAATAGAGCGCTTGAAAAAGGTACAGTGTATATTGCTGTACCTTTTCTATCGTTATTTGGCTGGAGCAGGTTCCCTAGAGAAAAAGATATGAAAGAGAAATGTGACTTTACTTGCCCCTCCTGATGTACTGGCTTGCACATCAGATAAAGAACTAGACGTTAAAGCAGCTTCAGAATGTGGAGGGACGATTATTTTAAGAGCATCTTTTGATTCTGATGATATAGTAACCGTTATTGTATCATCAGAAACATTTACAATTTTAACAGTACCGACTGGAAAGATGGCCTTGCTAGCATGTGATGCAGAAGCGAAGCGGGTAGCTTTCCAAATAGTTTGAGAGAAAGTGTCATTGTCTGATAACCAAGCGCGAGCACTGTATAATGTTGCATTAATGGTAAATTCTTGTTCAAGCGGGAGGGCGGCTTTCGGTTCTTTCGGTTCCTCTGGAAACTGAGCGAGAAGAC
This sequence comes from Bacillus sp. 7_6_55CFAA_CT2, assembly GCF_000238655.1. Lineage (NCBI taxonomy): Bacteria > Bacillati > Bacillota > Bacilli > Caryophanales > Bacillaceae > Bacillus > Bacillus sp. 7_6_55CFAA_CT2. Next base: position 506,541 of record NZ_JH414710.1, read on the forward strand.
CAGCGCACATGTATGTTTCACCTACTTTCAATAGTTACTGTTATAGCATATTAAACATGTTGTTTATAAGACACGACAGTTACCTATTCATACATAAGTTTGTGCACCAAATTTGAAGATGAAATTCTCTTTCTTTACAATGGAAGTAGGTGTTATTTCTATAAAATATGGAAAACGTAAAGAGTATGTAAAAAAGAAGGAGTGGTAAAGTGAACTATGTCATTATTGGCGGAGATGCAGCTGGTATGAGTGCAGCGATGCAAATTGTTAGAAACGATGAAAATGCAAATGTTGTAACTTTAGAAAAAGGTGAGATTTATTCATACGCTCAGTGTGGATTACCGTATGTCATTAGTGGTGCTATCGCTTCAACTGAAAAGTTAATCGCGCGCAATGTGAAGACGTTTCGTGAGAAATATGGAATTGATGCGAAAGTGCGTCATGAAGTAACGAAAATAGATACGGAAAAGAAAATGGTGTACGCAGAGCATACGAAGACGAAAGATGTCTTTGAATTTTCGTACGATCGATTATTAATTGCGACTGGTGTACGTCCTGTTATGCCGGAATGGGAAGGACGGGAATTACAAGGCGTTCATCTTTTAAAAACAATTCCGGATGCTGAGCGTATATTAAAAACGCTAGAAACGAATAAAGTTGAAGATGTAACCATTATTGGCGGTGGTGCAATCGGACTGGAAATGGCAGAAACATTCGTCGAACTTGGTAAGAAAGTAAGAATGATTGAGCGAAATGATCATATCGGTACGATTTATGATGCAGATATGGCAGAGTACATACATAAAGAAGCAGATAAGCATCATATTGAAATTTTAACGAATGAAAATGTAAAAGCGTTTAAAGGGAATGAACGAGTAGAAGCAATCGAAACGGATAAAGGTACGTATAAAGCAGATCTTGTTTTAGTGTCGGTTGGAGTGAAGCCAAATACTGATTTTCTTGAAGGGACAAATATACGTAAGAATCATAAAGGAGCAATCGAAGTAAATGCATATATGCAAACGAATGTGCAAGACGTATATGCAGCCGGTGATTGCGCAACACATTACCATGTTATAAAGGAAATTCATGATCATATCCCGCTCGGAACGACTGCTAATAAGCAAGGGCGACTTGCTGGACTGAATATGCTTGATAAACGAAGAGCTTTTAAAGGTACGTTAGGCACAGGCATTATTAAATTTATGGATTTGACACTCGCAAGAACAGGGTTAAATGAAAAAGAAGCAAAAGGACTACATATCCCGTATAAAACAGTTAAAGTAGATTCTACAAATATGGCGGGCTATTATCCAAATGCAAAACCACTTTATTTGAAATTACTATACCGTTCTGACACGAAACAATTATTGGGCGGGCAAGTAATTGGAGAAGAAGGTGTAGATAAACGTATTGATGTGATTGCGATGGCGCTTTTCAATAAAATGAGCATTCATGATTTAGAAGACGTCGACTTAAGTTACGCACCACCATATAACAGCGTTTGGGATCCAATTCAGCAAGCGGCAAGGAGAGCAGAATAGCACTTTTTAAAGTGCTATTTTTTTACAATGAGGGAGTAAATAAAGTTTCACTTTATTTTGAATATACCGTTCCCCCTTGAAAACATAGTACGTATCGCTTATATTTTCATATAGTATTTATTTTTTAAACGAAGCAATGAACGAACCAGGGGGCGCAGTATGGCAATTAATATGAAAACAATTGAAGAATGGATTGTTGAATCAAATACAAGACATGAAGAAGACTTTGGACACGTTGTGGAAGAAATGAAAGAAGTATGTGTCGGACTTGATAACGCGACATTAATTTATACGAAAAATGTATTTTGTTTCGGTAAAAAAGTAGAAGTATTTTTCTTCTTCCAAGACCATGTCGTGATCGGACAAGAAAAAGACGAATATATTGAGATTGAAAAATTAAAGTATGATGCCATTACAAATAGTAATTTAAAAACAAATGACAAAAATACAACGTTAGAATTAAAGTTTGCTAACGGACAATCTATCAATTTAGATAGTTTAAATGATAACTACGGTACGAAAAATTGGTTATTTGCTAGACAAATTAAGAGTATCTTTAAATTAATCTAGTAAAAAAGCACGCCGTCCATCGGCGTGCTTTTAACTATGCAAAGCCCCTTTTAACCAATTCCGCGCCCGATATGCCCCAACTGGAACTTGAATAAGGGATGTTTCATTCCCAGCATCTATTCCGTACAATTGATCACATGCATTTGTATCAAAACTAAGTAAAGGATGCCCGCCCATCCCCATAGCGGTCGCTGCAAAAACGAGTTTATGAACGAGGATACCAGCTTCCATTTGGTGAATGCGATATCCTCTATAGCCTAATGCACGTGTATAGTAATCTTTCTGTCCGACTACATGTAAGCAAAGTGGTACTTGAAAAAGGTTTACGTTATCCATCGTCATACTAGACTGAAGTGGGTAGCGAAGGTCTCCATATCGAATTGGTTGTATGGAATGTGTTTTACTGTTATAAGCGTAAGCCCCGTTTTCAATATTTTTCACGCTATAAAAACATCCGTATAAGGAGACGCGTGTATTTTCATTTGTATACTTACCGTCAAGGTCGTTGTAATAGGGGAAGGAGAGACTCGCTTCTTGTAGTAAAGTAGCGAGCTCAGCTGCATCCCATTTCGTTAAAATAAAGTCCGCATCAGGAGAATATCGTTTTTTACAAAGTTGTAGGAAATCATACGATAACCGTTCTACTTTCGGTAGCTGTACAGCGTACGTATTATGTTGATAGTGCTCTTCATGATGTAGCGTTTGGAAGTGTGCTGTCGATTCGATCATAGAAGCTTCATTTATTTTTGTTATCATCGGATATTCACCTACATGTTTTGAGCGAACGAAATGTTCATGTGCGAGCGGCGGAATTTGTTGCAACAACTCATGAGAAGTAACTGTTTTATTTTCACGGTAATTATTGTGAAACCAATTAGTTTCTGGCTCTGTACTTAAAGGAATAACGGCATACACACTTTCTTCACCTTCTGACAATCCGAGTAAATGGTTCAGTGCACGGTCTAGAAATTGAAAGTATACGCCGTTTGTATAACCGAATTGCTTTGCACATTCTAGCAATTGTCCAATGAGGACCCCGCTATCTAATCCTTGAAGACGATATGAAAAATTATTGTATTTAAAGAAATTTTTCCAAAACATAGTGGATACGAATGCAGCACCGAAACAATCATGTATATTACAGCGATTACCGAGTGCGTCTGCCAAATAAGAATCGAAATTTCCTTCGCGAAGTAAAATAACTCGGTGATGCGCGGCGTCATAATGGTAAATGCCGTCTGGGTAATCGTCAATCTTTAAATAGATATACAATTCATTCGGATATAAAGCACCACCCGAAGGAATAGATCTTCGTAATACATTTCTCTCGCTATTTAGCTGACATAATTGTGTTACACCAAATGAATACCAAAGGTAGTGACCAATCTCATCTAAAGTAGGTGTAGTAGAAGAGTTCGGTAAAGATAATGGGATTTCTAAGGAGAGCGGGATGGTAGGTAAATTTCGATATAATTTATAAGGAAGCGGTGCGTCTTTCCAGTCCACCTCATGATTCGGCATAATTTCATCGATAGAGAAATGGAGATGATGTAAAAAAGTATCTAGCTGCATGAAATCCCTCCTTTACTATGGAAACGGATGTGGATGTGGATTTAATCTTTCATTCGTTAAAGGTTCGTCTGTATATCCAAGTGTCATCGGTACGGTATATACCCGGTCCAGTCCTGTAACTCGAGTAAGATGGTGACCAAACGTCATCGGTAGCATGCCTGGAATAATAACTTTTACACAATGTAATCCATTCTTTTCTATGAGGGGAACGGTTTGATCTACAACGATTATTTCAAGATTAGATTGATGCAAACGATTTAAAAGTTGGTGGAGATCGGATGTTAAATCCATATCAAACGATTGTGATACATTCATTTCTTGGAACGTTTGCACCGGTGCATCTTCCCGTAAAAGGAAGTGAAGACGTTCTTCTGTTTCTTTCAATCCATACAGCATACTATGGTCTTCCATTTTATTAACGAAATAAGGATCTTGTAAGCATTTTTCGTAGTATTCTCTTTTGTGCTCGAGCTCATCGTCTGTTATAAGTAACATGCCTGCTATTTCTTGAATGGCGCTTTTTAAGGCTCGAATAGGATCTAAATGAGCGCCTCCTGCACAAACAACGTTCATTCCATTTTCACGCGTATTTTTTGCAATTACCCATAAGCTAGGAATGCCGTGTTCCATCGTCGCGTTAAAAGCGTGTAATTCATATCCGGTAATCGTACGTAACCGCTGAATCATTAATTGTAATTCTGTATCATTTGCTGAACTAAGATCAAGGCGGGGAAGAGGTAATTCGGCATACCAAGTGAGTAAGAAGGCATCACGCTCTACTATTTCTAAAATGCCGTGAAAAATCGCTTCTTCTAAACTACCGCCAATTGCACATCCATTTGATGTTTCATACACGAAAGCATCTCGATGACCAAGGCTATAATAAGCAATTGATTCAGGAACTAAAAGCGGTCTGTTTTGTGATAAAGAATATCCCCATACCCAGTTTTGCTCATAATCAGGATCAAACGGCTTGAATGGAAAGTTATCACGATTGTAATGTTCATTTGTATGGACACCGAGTGTGAGGGGATTTAGTGCATGTTCCTCTAAATCATGAAAACTACCATGCACATTTGTCTTTTTCCCACGAGGAGACATACCGCAATATCGTTCTAAACCTTCTAAAATAGCAGTTGCTTCACTCACTGCAAATGAATGAGTTCGTCCCGCAACACCTTCATTTCCGAACATTAATGGCATGTTTATAATGACGTCAGCGAATGGTAATACAGAATGCTGCATTTTTCCGTTCAACATACCGACCCGATAATCTAAATAGTCTCTCGTTAAAAATGTGTTTAGCTCATGAATGGAACGGCAGCGATACGTTTCGGTGCTTACTTTTAAACTTGGTTGTAAAGAAACTTCCGCCGCATCCGCAGTATCATCAGGTAAATTACTACATACAGGACAGAGAGGATCTGGAAGAAAAGAATGCCGCGTACATTGTAATGTTTGTAAGTTTAGTAAAATAAGTTCATTTTCTAAAGAAGAATGGTTATGAGTTAATATTTTTCCTGTTTCTGCGCAAATAAGATGGCACATTTGCAACATTCCATTTTGGGTGGCACGTACGTCACGTCTCGTTACATTATCTGCTTTAAAGGCATATTTCCGCTGTAGTTCCCACATTTCTTTTTGATCAAAGCCAGCGATAAAACGGCGTCCATCAGAACAATGGGAACATCCAGGCGTAAGAGGATGAATGTAAGGACCGATAATACCTTCGCCAAATGAAGTAAAACCACGAAGCCATGGAATATGATTTGAGCGAAAAATAAGTTCGGCATCATGATGAATAGTAGAAGGAGATCCATCATGTAATACGAGAGCGAGATGAATATTTTCAGGAAGTTCTTCTGTGAGGGTATGTTGACGAATGATGGAATATTGTTCGCATAATTGATCATGTACATAGTCTGCAAGAAGGCCATCTCCTATAAGCAATATATTTTGAATCATAAACCGTCCTCCTTTGCAATTAATACCCCATACACACCGTCTAGGTTTTCTTTCAAAAATGGTTCGATTGCTAAATCGAACACGAAGGGATAAAAATTATGTTCTTCTAAATGCTGTAAGGCAAGCTGTAAAGATTGCACACTTGGAATTTCTTCTTCCGCTTGTATTTCCACTCTAAAAGAATCCGTGTCATATAAAATAATAGAGGATTCAGGCAAGATATTAGCTCTGTAAGGAATTTCTTCATTTTGAACGTGAAAGAGTGATAGTTGTAGTGCGTTTCGTAACGCTAACGTCATATTAATATTAGATGCACCGTACCATCTATCATTTATACCAACCCAAACGACTGGAAAACTGAGAATCTCTTCACTCATTGCGATTTTAGGTGTTTCATGGATTGTAGAGAGAGCATCGTAATAAAATCTACAATGTTTATCTTGAATATCAATTAAATCAACAGTTGTAAGTTCCTCTAGAATATGTGACTGCCGCTCATACAGTTTATTGTTTAAATGTTGTTGTAGTGCCCGGTAAAATCCTTCTGTCATCGTTTCTCCAGCACCGATACCGATATTGTTATGTTCAGGAATAAGGCGGTGAATGATTTCTGCTACATATGTTTCAATTCCTGTTAAACCAGCTTCTCGGCGTGCTTCATTATGAGTCAATCCACTACGAGTCATAAGAGGCAGAAGGGGAGCTGGGCCATCTGATAGTGGAGTAGCTACTTGAATATAGCATTGTGATAATGGTAATTGATATGAATCTTGTTCATCCCATACATGGAATATACCGGCTTCTTTAGAAGTTAATGAATCGAAAAAGCGGAATACATCAGTTGAAGTATGTTGGCCATACCGATGCTCAAGTTTTTCAGAAATATTTTCTATCGTATCAATTGTAAAACTTTCATCAGTTGCAAGAGGGTGTTTTATAAAAGGATGCCACGTTCCTTCAAGTGTTTCATAGTTTAATAAAAAGAATTGTGATTCTTTTTCACGATATGAATCATCCGCGACATGTTTAAACAATTCAAAAACGATTACATTTGCTAACATGGCAGATGTAATTGGTGAGAAGGAATCCGATGAATTTTCATTTTGTAAAGTCGTTTCATGTAGCCGATGCCATGCGGATTCCCAGCATTCATCACGATTTTCTGTTACGACAGGTCCAGCTATACCGAGTGTTGATAAACAAATAGCTGGTATGAAATTCTTTTTCGTTTCTCTACAAATAGTGTGAACTGTTTTTAAACCGTCAATGTCTCCGTTTTGAGAAACATATAAAATCCAATCAAAAGGTTCGAATACTTCACGCAAGGGACGGTCAATTGTAGTATCGATTTCTTGAAGGAGTACACTGTTATCAACTTCATATGCACGTTCTATTAGCTCATGTATTCTGTCATAGTTTGTTTCATCCCGATCTGTAACGAGGTAATGAAATGTAGGTAAACCAGATTCTAATAAAGAAGAAACTAAGGAAGTGAGCATATCCCCAGAACCAAGTACAAGGACATTTGCTCCGCGGTACGTTTCGAATTTTAAAGCACCTGAATGAGAATCAGCTTCTAAAAATTCAATTTGTGAAGCATATCTGTCGAGTAATGTACTGTTTAATTCATGAGGTGCATCTTGATTTGCATCACGAACGAAACCATTTTCATATAAAATCTCTCCAATTTCAAATACACGGTTTTGATAGGGGAGAGGGAGGCCATCGGTTATTTCGGCTAAAGAATAATTCCCGTTAAACATTGGCATTAATTTTTCAATCCAGTCATAAATTCCATCACCGTCCATACGAAATGAACTGGCGTTATTTCGAAAATAGACACCCCCGTTTGAATCGGGGAGGAAGAAAGTATCCTTATTTACTTTAAGTTTTGCATGAATTGGAAGGTTATTCATTTTAATCCTCCTTACGTTTAGGCATACATTATTACCTTATGTCATGAAATTTGTCCCGTATGAACACAATAAAAAAAGGCTGTAGAATGATTCATTCTACAGCCTTTAATAGATTTTTAATCTATCAACCTTCTAATAATAATGACTTTGGATCTTCAAGCATATCTTTAACAGCAACAAGGAAGCTAACTGCTTCTTTACCATCAACAATACGGTGATCGTAAGATAAAGCAATGTACATCATTGGGCGGTTTTCCATACGCTCGTTATCAATTGCAACTGGGCGTACTTGGATTTTATGCATTCCTAAAATACCAACTTGTGGGCTATTTAGGATCGGTGTTGACATTAGAGAACCGAACACACCACCGTTTGTAATTGTAAATGTACCACCTTGTAGTTCTTTTAATGAAAGTTTGTTGTCACGTGCTTTTTTACCTAATTCACGAATTTCACTTTCAATTTCAGCGAAGTTTAATTGGTTAGCATCGCGTACAACTGGAACAACTAATCCATCTGGAGCTGCTACTGCAATACCGATATCATAGAATTTTTTAATGATAAGCTCGTCACCTTGAATTTCAGCATTTAATAATGGGAATTGTTTTAATGCTGCAACAACTGCTTTTGTGAAGAATGACATGAAGCCAAGACGTACATCATGTTTTTTCTCGAAAGCATCTTTGCGTTCTTTACGTAATTCCATGATCGCACTCATATCAACTTCGTTAAATGTTGTTAACATTGCAGATGTTTGTTGAACTTCTACAAGGCGTTTTGCAATTGTTTGACGGCGGCGGGACATTTTCACGCGCTCAACTGGTTTTTCGAATTCAGTTTTTGCAACTGGAGCAGGAGCTGGACTCTTTGGAGCAGCTGGTGCTTCTTTTGGTGCTGCAGCATGAGCTTGTACATCATGTGGTCTCACGCGTCCAAGTGGATCTGTGCTACGTACGTCGTTTAAGTCGATTCCTAATTCACGAGCCATTTTTCTAGCAGCTGGTGATGCGATAGGACGGTTTGTATTTGGTAAACCTTGTAGTGTTGCAGTTTGCTCAGCATTTGGTGCCGCAGCTTTCGGTGCTTCAGTCGTTTCTTGTTTTGGTTGCTCAGCCACTGGTGCAGGTGTACTTACTGCAACTGGTGCTCCATTAGCATCTAAAATTGCGATAGTTGCGCCAACTTCAACTGTATCCCCAGGTTCGCCTAGTAACTTCGATACAATACCTGAATCTTCTGCAATGATTTCTACATTGACTTTATCAGTTTCAAGCTCAACAACGCTGCCACCTTTCTCAACTTTGTCGCCTACGTTGATAAGCCATTGTGAAATAGTTCCTTCAGTAATAGATTCTGCAAGCTCAGGTACTTTAATTTCGATCATTTTAAATGTCCTCCCCTTATTTGCCTAACGGTGTGTTTTTTCTTCTTTTGTCTTCGGTAATCTCCATTTGTTAGCCTGGCCTTGGGCAGAATATCTGCCCAAGGAACAAGCAAGAAAGCTTCATTGTTACTTTTTAGTTGCTGTAAACTTCAATTTCTTGTTTATCTTGACGGAAGTTATACTTTACATCTAAAGCATGTGCAACGATTAGTTCTTGCTCAGCTTTGTGAGCGAATGGATCGCCGCCAGATGGACTAGAGCGATCAGGACGTCCAATGTAGCCTGTTTTCACTTTATCTCCAGCAAGTTCGAACAGAATTGGAGCCATGTAATGCCATGCGCCCATATTACGAGGTTCTTCTTGAACCCAAATGATTTCTTCTAAGTTTTTAAAGCGTTTAATAATAGATTGAACTTTCTCAGCAGGGAATGGGTACAATTGCTCAATACGAACGACATGAACTTCGTCTAAGTTGTACTCATGTTTACCAGACTCGATTTCTGCTGCTAAGTCAATCGCCATTTTACCTGTGCTTAAAACAAGACGTTTTACTTTATTTGGTTTCATGCCAAGGTTTTCTTGTTCTAAAGCAGGTTGGAAACGTCCTTCGCTTAACTGACTAGCAGTTGAAAGCGTAAGTGGGTGACGTAATAAACTCTTCGGCGTCATCAATACTAATGGTCGAACAGCTTCCGTTCCTAAGATAGATGCTTGACGACGCAGGATATGGAAGTATTGAGCTGCACTCGTTAAGTTTGCAACTGTCCAGTTATTCTCAGCAGCTAACTGTAAGAAACGCTCTGGACGTGCACTAGAGTGCTCTGGTCCTTGACCTTCATAACCGTGTGGTAATAGAAGAACTAAGCCAGATTTTTGACCCCATTTTGCTCTTCCTGCTGAAACATATTGATCAAATAATGCTTGCGCAGTATTTGAGAAGTCACCATATTGCGCTTCCCACATAACAAGAGTTTCTGGAGCGAATACGTTATAACCATACTCGTAACCAACAACAGCAGCCTCTGATAACGGACTGTTATGAACAGAGAATGAAGCATTAATGTTTGGTAAGCGATGTAATGGTGAATATGTTTCATTTGTATCAGTATCGTGTAATACGATATGACGGTGTGCGAATGTACCACGCTGTGAATCTTGACCAGTTAAACGAATTGGCGTACCTTCTTGTAAAATAGAAGCGAATGCTAATGATTCAGCAAGTGCCCATTCAATTTTGCCGTTCTCTTCAAGAGCATCTTTACGGCGCTCAAGAATTTTCTTCACTTTCGGATATACGTTAAAGCCTTCTGGCCAAGATAGTAGACCTTCATTAATTGCACGAAGTGAGTCAATCTCAACGCCAGTATCAATTGACTGAATACCTTTTGCAACAACATCTGGTACTTTAACGTGAATTGTTGCATCACTCGTATCAGCTGGTGGTACTTGTGCATAGTCAGACTTTAATTGTTCTTGTATAAACTGTGTAATCGTTTCAACCTCATCTGCATTTAGTACACCAGCAGCTTGTAATTGATCTGCATAAATTGCTCTTACAGTTGGATGGTTTTTAATTTTTTTGTACACTTGTGGTTGCGTAACTGCCGGGTCATCCATTTCGTTATGACCGTAGCGGCGGTAACCGATTAAATCGATTAAGAAGTCTTTTTTGAACAACATGCGATATTGAATCGCAAGGTTAGCAGCTGCAAGACAAGCTTCCGGATCATCAGCGTTCACGTGAACAATCGGAATATCGAAACCTTTTGCAAGGTCACTTGAATATTTCGTAGAACGAGAATCATAGCTATCAGTCGTAAAACCAACTGCATTGTTTGCGATAACATGAATCGTTCCGCCTGTTTGGTACGCGTTCAATCTGCTTAAGTTGAGTGTCTCAGATACAATACCTTGACCAGGGAATGCAGCATCACCATGAACTAAAATTACGAATGATTTTGAAGTATCTTGATCTGGAAGACCAGATTTTTTACGATTCTCTTGAGCTGCACGTGCGAAACCTTCTACTACAGGATTCACGAACTCAAGATGACTCGGGTTATTTGCTAATGTAACGCGAGTACTAACTTCTTCGTTACTAACGACTTGTTCTCTACCTAGGTGGTATTTCACGTCGCCAGTCCAGCCAGAATTAGCCACTGCGCCTTCTATTTTTGCATGTTTGAACTCAGCAAACATGTGGCTATATGGTTTTTCTAATACGTGAGCAAGTACGCTTAGGCGACCGCGGTGAGCCATACCAATCATGACATCCTCTACGCCGTTCTTAGCACCTTCTAGAACAATTTCATCTAAAACAGGTACAAGCATATCAACGCCCTCGATAGAGAAACGTTTTTGCCCAACGAATGTTTTATGCAAGAATTGCTCGAAACCTTCAACAGCTGTTAAACGTTTTAAAAGAGCAGTTCGTTTTTTATTTGATAGTGGTTGACGCAATGAATTTGATTCCACCATTTGATGCAACCACGCGCGTTCTTCACTATCTTGTATATGAGAAAATTCATAAGCTAAAGATTTTGTATAAACGTCTTTTAATCTATGAATTACATCAAGTGCAGTGTGAATACCTTCTGGTGCATCTGGCCATACTGTTTTCGCTGGAATCGCTTTCAAGTCAGCATCGCTCAGTTCGTTCATTGCTTTCTCAAGAAGAGATTGTCCATTTGCAGCATCTTCCATCGGGTTGATGTGAGCCAACGTGTGCCCGAAAGAACGAATCTGCTCAACAAGTTGAACGACTTTAAGAATTTTTTCAATGTTACCTGTGTTTTGAGGAGAAAAATGTGTTGCTGTGTTGTCCCCTGTTACGACATCATCTTGAAACGAAGGAGCTCCAAAAATTTCAAAAAGCTCTTGTAATTCCGGATCAACAGAACCTGCTCCAGTTACGTAAAGATCATACTGCTCAATAACATAACCAAGGTTCGGACCGTGGAACTTGGCCCAAGGGTTTGTCGTTGTATTCTTCCTCGTCATTTGTTTAAACCTCCCAATGCATATAATCCTTTTCCATACAAAGGTGCATTTTGCTCTTTTTCAATAAGTAATGAATCAGTAATCAATGTAAATGTTTTCTTTACCCTTATGTTATTACAATAATTTACATAATACCAAACACTATTACTTATCTGTTTTGTAAAAAAACATTCACAATAACTTATCACCCAAGTTAATCTTTCATGTTATAAAGTAATTTTACAGAAAAATGGGGTGGATATATTTGGTATGCCTATACTAATAGCTATAATTGTTGCATTTAAATATAGGTGAAATAGTTAGAATGTTTCGATAAAAATAGTTTGAATTATGTATATTGAAATAATAAGCGCTTTCATAGATATTATACAACAATATAACGGAATATAGTATAAAAAATAAAAAATTATGAATTTATCGTAAACTTTATTTAGATAGTGTTAAATATTAAAAGGAAAGTGAAGGATTTCTACAAAAAAAGTTGCTAAACATAAAAAATGCTCCATAAACAGTTAGTTTCTATAAATATGACGAAAAACACCGTAAAACAAATAACGCATTTCGTGAAATAAAGAAATAAATGAAATATTTTAAAAGGATAAAACAAATATGGAGATATTAAATTTTAAAAAAAGAAGTGAGGAGATATAGTAACATTTATTTACAGTGTTCCGTGTTTCGCTTCAAAATAGACGTGCTGAAATTTAAAAAAGTTTCTTCTATATAAATAGCGTGAATAATAATTAAAATATATGTAAAGGGAACTTGACGTAAAGTTTCCTTTACATATATACTCGGTATATGGAAGGAGGGAGAAATTTCCTTGGAAAATAAAATGGTCGAATACCGAAAAAAATTTGGACTATCTCAAGAAAAGTTGGCTGAGAAACTTGGAGTTTCCAGACAAACCATTATCTCAATTGAAAAAGGGAAATACGATCCATCACTTCCGCTAGCATTTGAAATAGCTAAAACATTTCAGACAACGATAGAACATGTATTTATTTATGAAGGAAAAGAAGAGGGGGAATAGGGATGAATTATTCACAAAAGTACTTTGTAATTATGGGGATTATTTTTCTATTTATGAGTGGATTTATGATATTAACAGGTATAATGACGCATTCTGCACCGCCAAGTCCTACTTATACGTTACTTGCAATGATGATTATGTGTTTCTGCCTTAGTTACTTGCACCCACAATTTAAAGAAAAAGACGAGCGAATGAAACTGATTCGTTATAAAGGAATGTTTGTAACCTTTTTTGCATTAACGGCATATTATCTTCTTTTCTCTATCGGCTTAAACTTAAAAATACTTACACTATCAGCTACTGAATTATTGAATATACTTATGGCACTTACAATGAGTACCGTCTTTATCTCATTTGTTGTTTTAGCAAAAAGATATTAAGATGGAGGAGAGAAAGGAAGATTAACATATGCAAATGATGTATGCTTTTGGCATTGGGCTTGTATTATTTTTAGCCGTATTCTTATTTATTCGTAAAGACGTTCAAGGCGGGACGTTAACGAAACGAGGATTTTATAAATTAATCGGCTGTTTAGTTGTTATGCTTATAGCAATTATTGTAATGATCGTATTAATTAATCAGTCACTATAGAATGTAAAAACGGAACCTTACTTCGGTAAGGTTTTTCTTTATTGTTCAACCTAAAAATTACCACTAAATCCATTTACAGTAAATAATTTGTGTTATATAATCCAATGAAATGATAGAGAAGGAGTGTAGTATATGAATAAAAGAACTATCTTCTATTTATTAACTTGTATACTACTGGTAGCTAGTACTACTTATATAATATGTAACAAAAGAGAACAAGTGCCACCTATATTAGTATGGGACGAACAAGAATACTATGTTACGAATGAACCTGCCAAAGTAGAAGAAGTTGGGCAAAAACTTGGCGAAGTAACAAAGAAAATTAAAACAAGTAAAAAACCTACTAAAAATAGAGAATCTAATACATTACAAGAGAAAACAGAAGTATTCATAATGATTGAGGAAGAAAAAAGTGATTACCCGCCTTTAATCATAAAGGAAGCTTATAGTGATGAATATAGGGTAGTGAGGCTGATGTTGAAGCAGGTATTGTGATGAAAAGGAGAATCTTTTGTAGACAGTAATTTCGTATCCGTGGGTGTTAAGAAAAACTTTTTCCTTTACTTTATTTTGTCTCCTATCAGTGGAATTTACATTGTAATGAATAGAGGGGCACTACAAAAGAGAGATTTCATTTTATATTTATTATTTGCTGCTATTAATATATGGCTTTGGCTGTCACTTATGATTTTTGATCGGAGTGTGTGGATGGTAGCGGGTAGTAGGGAGCGGAAAATGTGGTTCATTTGTGCTACGGATACAGATTGATAGAAGAGGGACCTTGTAGGAATGCTGCAAGGTCCTTTATCTTTTGGGAATTAATAGAAAATGAATCATATAAATGCTATACTAAAAAATGTTTGTAATGTCAGTTTCTTAATATTGTATGATGCTGACTTAATAGAAAAGATAAGAGGAGAATGAGCGTGCAAAAGGTAAAGAGATTATTGCTATTAATGATGGTAGTAGGATTAACAGCAGGTGTTTTAGCAGGGTGTGCAAATCCGAAAGATACTACAGAAGAATTTTTAACAGCGATACAAAAAGGTGATGTAGAAAAAGCTCGTACATTTGTCGAGAGTGACAAGGAATTTAATAAACTAAATGAAAAAACAGATGATGCTGAGGCAAAAGCAATGCTAAGTGCAATTACAAAGAACTTTAAATTTGAAAAGCTAGAAGAAGTATCGAAAAAGGATGACAAAGCAGAAGTGAAAGTGAAAATTACATCTGCTGATCTATCCGTTGCTGTAACAAAAGCAGTGGGAGAAGTTATGCCAATGGCCTTCGCTAGCGCATTTAGCGAAGACAAAGAACAATCTGAAAAAGCGATTGAAAAAACAATGACCTCAACTATCATCAAAAACTTAACGGATAAAGATGCAGCAATGGCAACTCGCGAAGTTACATTGAACTTAAAGAAAGACAAAGATGGCGACTATAAAATCGTTGCTGACGATAACTTGAAAGAAGTATTGTTTGCCAATGCAAAGTCTTTGGAGAAGATGTTTGGTGGGAAGTAATTGAATTAGATAAAAAAGAGACACCATATCACGTAGAAGGTTGATATGGTGTCTCTTTTTTATATGACCCCGGAGAGGCTTGAACTCACGACCTCCACCCTGTCAAGGTGGCGCTCTCCCTGCTGAGCTACGGGATCCCAACTATAAATGTTACCATCAGCAATGTATTTTCATTTCATTCGTGTAATCGGAGAATTTGTACAATTTGTTGAGTATTGTAACATTTGATGTATTCCTATAATAGCAACAAACTTTAATGGTGTAAAGATGTAATTTTCTGAATGTTCATATTCTAATTTTTGTATAAAAAAATAAGCCCCGAAGAGCTTATTTTAATAATAATATCAACGCAATTATCAATGATATTTTCAAAAATACAATCATAAATAATGGAGCTTGTTCATAAGCTATCGTCCTGTAACTGTCATTCCTGCTGTGTAAATTGTATCAATAGAACCGTCAGCGCCTTTTATTTCGACTTTATAACGATATGTTCCATCTTCATAAATATCATCGCCATATCCTGTGAAAGTTGCAATTTCATCATTGCTTCCAGCTGGGACCCATTGATTTTGCCAACGGAAGTTGGTTTCAAATTCTCCCCATCTATCGCCATATTTCTTTTCAAGGCTGACATTGTAATGAATTTCTTCAGCTCGGTCATTTGTAATTCTTGCAATTACGCTGTTACCAAAAGTAACTTGTGTAGAGTGTACCTGAACTGTAACACCGTTCACCGTTTCACCAGGACCACAAATGTAATGACAACCATCCCATTCGTCAGCATGTGCTTTTGGTGTTTCAATGTTCATAACCGTTAAACCGCCTAAAGCTAATGCGCCAGTTAATAATACTTTACCAAATGTTTTCACTTGAAATTCCCCCCTAAGTATATTCTCAATTCGTTCGATAGATATCACATTAATCTAATGGAACGTTTTTTCCTTAAGTGTATTCGCTATGAATCTTTCATCTTGTAGTAATCTAATCACTACATAAAATTTCATAGTTTTGATTCCATATATGTATCATGATTTACATAGAACAAATCTGTTAATACGCTTTGGTTATTTACTTATTCCACCACTTCTTATTACCTTTTATTGGTAAAACGTTGGTTTTATTATATAACATTATTATCTATTTACAAGAGAAAATAATACTGTATGCAAAAATGCATAATAAAAAACACTGCTTGTATTCTAGATTACAGATTAAATGGAGTGTGGGGTTTCAATTAATATTTGAGTGGAACTTAATGCTAATTTTTTATGCTTAACAGTATGCATATATCATCGTTTATTAAAGTCATAATTGATAAACCTTGTTCAGGGGACGCTCTTCCTGCTGAGCTACAGAATCTTCAAAAGGGAAAGTATAAGCGATTATGCTAGTAATGTATGAAGGAATAATGATGAGAAGCGAATTTAGTAGAAAGTAGTCTTTGGATGTAGTGGTTATATTATTTACGATACCAATCCAAAGGACCTTCAGCACTCAAATCAACAAGAAAAGGGAGTAAGAAATGTAAAGGTAAGCTTATAAGTTCTGGCATAGCGTTCACTGTTTTCTTTGATAGATATTGTCTCATAAAACAATACGGACAATCCTTTTCAAATGTCACGAGTATTGCCCATACATCTTTTATTGTCCACTTCGTTTTACAATACGTACAACGCGTCATGAGGTTCCTCCTCATTTTAAGTTTTCTTCTAGTATACTCCATTCCATTGTAAGAAAGTCATTTGTATTTGGTGTGGTAAAATGTAAGTTGTTTTATTTTTATGTGAATCTATTCAGTCATTTATGAACAATTACATATCATTTGATATTTTTGCAGAATGATAGATTTTCAGTTTCAATATACCAATTGGCCAATATATCCTTTTTACAATTTACTGAAAATCATGTATAACAGAGATACATGATTATTTTATCTCGCTATTTGCGGGCAGTAAGATCCCTTACCTCGAAATTCAGCAAAAGTAAAGAAGTTAGGTTCGGGTCGGAATGCCCGTAAAAGTCCGATTCGTGAGGGTTGATGAAAGTTTCACTTTATAAATATTCAGAAGTAGAGGGAGAAAAGTTGTAATGGTAAGAAAAACGTTCAAGATGCGCGTGTCTAAAAATAGAACGATTTCGATTAATGGATCGATTCTTGATGTGGATGTTACACATGATGAATTTTTACAAGAGTTTGTTGAGTGGGTTGATTCTAAAGGTTGGTCGTTTATGGGAATAACAGATGAGATTACGCCCGAGGAAGCTAGTCAAAAGTTAATAGATTCGTTGATTGATGAGAAGGATAAGAAAGAGTAATTCCTTCTTATTTTTATTGTATATTTATGTTCTTTATCGTAAAAGTATGATATAGTAAAAAATAGTGAAAATTCTTCCAATATAATACAAATTACATATGATTGGTAGATTTATTATTTTGTTAAGGAGTAAATGGAAAAGGGAGAGTCATATGGTAAATTTTAAGAAAATTTTGGTTTTTATTACAGTTATTTGTTCGTTTTTTTTGACGCCCATAACATTGCGTGCTGAGACGAATATTGGAGTAAATCCAGAACAAGTTGCACCACCACCTGCGGAAGGACCGAATGTTTTTAGTCAGTTTGCAACGACAATTGATGCAAAAACAGGAGATGTTTTGTATGACAAAAACGCATATCACCGCGCATTTCCTGCTAGTACGACGAAGGTGTTAACAGCGATTTTACTCATGGAGCATACAAAGCCAGAGGATCAATTTACATTTTCACAATTAGCATTAGATCAAGAGAAGAGTAATTATCAAATTGAGTTTCAACCTGGAGAGACAATTAATAGAAATACTGCGCTTATGATTTTAATGGTGCTGAGTGCGAATGATGTGTCGTATGCGATTGCGGAGCGGATTGGCGGGAGTGTTGAGAATTTCGCTAATATGATGAATGAGAAAGCGAAGCAATTAGGGGCGAAAGATAGCCACTTTGTAACACCGAATGGATTGCATGATCCGAACCATTATACGACGCCGTATGATATGGCTATGATTACGAAGGGTGTGCAAAAGTATCCTGAAATTTTACAAGCGATGAATACGAAAAGAACGACAGTTACGACGTCTAGGCAGACGGTGTCTATTTTTAATAAATCTAATTTTTTTGAAAATCCATATAGCATTGGCGGTAAGACAGGGTTTACGAATGAAGCACGTAATACACTTGTTTTATTAAATGAGAAAGATGGAAATCGTATTATAAGCGTAGTAATGGCTTCTCAAAGACCTGAAATTTATGAAGATTTGAAGCAGATGGCGGAATATTCTTTCGGTCAATTTACGAAGCAAATGGTGCTTGATAAACATAATTGGCATCAAAAAACAACATATTTAAATAAAGATGTTAATTCTGAGTTGGAACAAAGTGCGGAGCTTATGCTTAAGAAAGATGAAGGGAAAAATGTGAAAACTATTTTCCGGGCGGCTTCATTAGATAAAGAATCTTTATATCATAAAGGAATACATCGTGGTGAGGTAGTTGGTGCAGTTGATATTACGAAAAATAATCAAACAATTGCGACGGTAAATGTTCTTTCAACAGAAGATGTCACTTTTACGATGCCTAAAAAAGATACAACTATGCCTGAAGTAAAAGACTCAAATGTGAAAGCAATAAGTGTTGGGATAGGTGCGATTATATTATTTGGAGCAATTTTATATGTAGTGTTGCGCCGAAATACAAAAGGAATGAAATCAGAAGGTAAATAAATTACTAATAAAAAGGCTGTTTAAAATTTTGGCACAGTCTTTTTTCTATATTTTAAATAACTAATAATTGTAAATTTTCTTATTGCAATAACTTAAAGTTCGTTATATCATTTACTTGTGTTCTTGTTAAAGAACGCAAGTGGATATTGCATACTTCAAATAATATAAAACAACGGAGAGGGAGAGAGACGATGAAATTAATATGGAAGATAATTAGCAACGCGATCTCATTTGTTTTATTTGCATTGATGGTTTTTTTAGCTTTTGTAGTTATTTCTTCAAAAGCAAGCGGTGGTGATCCGACAGTGATGGGATATCAATTTAAGAGCGTTCTTTCAGGATCAATGGAGCCGACGTTTTTAACAGGATCAATCATTGCAATAGAACCAAACAAAGATGGTTCTAAATATCAAAAAGGTGATGTTATTACCTTTAAAGAGAAAGATCAAAAAATTATCACTCACCGTATTATCGGTGTGAAAGATACAAATGGAAAAGTAATGTATGAAACAAAAGGGGATAACAACAACGGACCAGATTTAGAGCCAGTACTTGCAGAAAATGTAGTTGGAAAGTATGCAGATATTACAGTTCCGTATGTTGGTTATTTACTGAATTATGCGAATTCAAAAGCGGGAGCAGCATTGCTTCTTATTATTCCAGGGGTCTTTTTACTTGGGTATTCCGCGATTTCTATTTTTGGTGCTATTCGTAGCATTGACGGAGAAAAGAAAGATAAAAAAGTAGAACAATCCGTCTAGTTCGTTTGGTTATACTTTCCGTTTAGGAAGTTAACAAATATATATTAAGGGGATATGGACATGACTTTAAAGAAAAAATTAGGAATGGGTATTACATCAGCAGTATTAGGAGCAGCTTTAGTTGGTGGAGGAACATTTGCATTTTTCAGTGATAAAGAAGTGTCAAATAATACATTTGCGGCTGGAACACTGGATTTAGCATTAAATCCATCAACAGTTGTTAACGTATCGAATTTAAAACCTGGGGATACAATTGAAAAAGAATTTAAACTAGAAAATAAAGGCTCTTTAAATATTAAAAAGGTTCTACTGAAAACAGATTATAATGTAGAAGATGTAAAGAAAGACAATAAAGATGATTTTGGTAAACATATTAAAGTAACATTCTTAAAAAATGTAGATAAGCATGAGACAATTGTGAAACAAACTACTTTAGATAAATTAAAAGGTGACACACTTACAGCTGTAGATAATGATTTATCGGCTTGGTTCTGGGATGAAAAAGGTATTTCAGCAGGTAAATCTGATAAATTCAAAGTGAAATTCGAGTTCGTTGATAATGGAAAAGATCAAAATCAATTCCAAGGCGATAAGTTACAATTAAATTGGACGTTTGATGCACAACAAACAGCAGGTGAAGAAAGATAATAAGAAAAAGGGCTATCACATGGATAGCCCTTTTTCTATTTTTCTAGTATTTGTCTATCAATTTTAATAGTTCTTTACTATAATATAGATAATGTTCTGTATAAAGAACGTGATGTTCGATGGGAGAGATTAAGATGCTGAAAAGACCGCGTAATTTTAAAAAGATGCTTATATTGCCGTGTATGTGTTCTATTACGTTTTATTTAGGATCTCAAATTATGACGCATACAGAAGCGGCGTTCATTCATGAAACGAAAGTAGAAGCGACGCTTTCTACAGCAATTATATTTCCGAAAACAGTTAATACGTTAAAAGAGCAATCTGAGAAACATAAACAATTTATTGAGCGTGAGTATGGAACGATGAAGGGAAAATCGAAAGCAACTTCTATTGAAGAAATAAAACAGGCGATTTCTGTATGGCAACAAGGGCGTGAGAAAATTGTTGCTGAGAAGGAAGCCCTGCAAAATGTATATACTGAAATAGAAGCTCCTTACAATCAAATACAAGAAGAATTAAAGGTAAATAAAGATGAATCGATGCAGCAAGTGTCCATATATGTAAATGAAGGCTTCCGCAGTATCAAAGAGAAGCGTGACTATATTGAGAAAGAAATTAGCTTGAAAGCTATTGATGAGCAAATTCAGGCTCTTCAGCAACAATTAAACGTTGCAATTGAAGCAGAAGAACAGAAGAAAGCAGAAGAACAGAAGAAAGTAGAAGAACAGAAGAAAGCAGAAGAACAGAAGAAAGCAGAAGAACAGAAGAAAGTAGAAGAACAGAAGAAAGCAGAAGAACAGAAGAAAGCAGAAGAACAGAAGAAAGTAGAAGAACAGAAGAAAGTAGAAGAACAGAAGAAAGTAGAAGAACAGAAGAAAGCAGAAGAACAGAAGAAAGCAGAAGAACAGAAGAAAGTAGAAGAACAGAAGAAAGCAGAAGAACAGAAGAAAGTAGAAGAACAGAAGAAAGCAGAAGAACAGAAGAAAGTAGAAGAGCAAAAGAAAGCGGAGTAACTGCTTTAGTGAAACAGCCGGAAAACAAGAATGTGGTGTAAGAGAGAGTGAACGAATAAGCAAGACTAGTAATATTTATACGAGTGTGAGGGAACGTTAGCCCTCACCTCTTTGTTTTTCTTTTTTCTTATAGTATTAAATGATTTGAGTGTGAAAAAAGTTATAAATTATCATTGTTTTTTTCTGAAAAGTCTAAATGATATTGAGAAATAAAAATAACTGAAAATATTAATAAATATGTGTTGTGTTTATATAGGGTTGTTCGTTATAATGAACATAAGGTTTTTAAAAAAGAACGCATATTAGCTAAGCTAATATAGTTTTCTTTACATCTCTTATTGAAAAATAAGTGATAAAAATATAAAAAAAGCTAGGGGGAATTGATTGTGAGTCTGAAAAAGAAATTAGGTATGGGAGTTGCATCAGCAGCATTGGGGTTAGCTTTAATTGGTGGAGGAACATTTGCATTCTTTAGCGATAAAGAAGTATCAAACAATACATTTGCAGCTGGGACGTTAGACCTTACATTAAACCCTAAGACGCTTGTAGATATTAAAGATTTAAAACCAGGGGATTCTGTTAAGAAAGAGTTCTTATTACAAAACAGCGGTTCGTTAACTATTAAAGACGTTAAATTAGCAACAAAGTATACTGTTAAAGATGCAAAAGGTGATAATGCTGGTGAAGACTTTGGTAAGCACGTTAAAGTAAAATTCCTTTGGAACTGGGATAAACAAAGTGAGCCTGTATACGAAACAACTTTAGCAGACTTACAAAAAGTTGATCCAGATCTTTTAGCTAAAGATATCTTTGCTCCTGAGTGGGGAGAAAAGGGTGGATTAGCAGCTGGTACAGAGGATTATCTATGGGTACAATTTGAATTTGTAGATGATGGAAAAGACCAAAATATCTTCCAAGGTGATACATTGAATTTAGAATGGACATTCAATGCTAACCAAGAAGCTGGGGAAGAAAAATAATAAAAAAGCGGGTATTCCCGCTTTTTTTATAAAGAAAAAGAAGTGCTGGTTGTAAGCACTTCTTTCTATTATTATTTTTGATTTTGCTTCCACTTTGTAAATTCAAGAAATTCACGAAATTGTTCTTTGGAGACACCAGAGTTCATTGCATCTTTAACGAGTTGTGTCCATTCGGAGTCTAGGTTAGTTTCCTTTGTTGTTTCATCATGAAGTAAAGTATCAACTGGAATTTGTAGAACTGCTGCGATCTTTTCAAGAAACTGAATGGAAGGGTTTTTTTGTAAATTGCGTTCTATAGAACTAATGTAAGATTTAGCAACGCCAGCTTTTTCGGCAAGTTCAGTTAATGAAATCCCTTTTTGTAAACGAAGGCGTTTTATACGTTCTCCAATCATATTTGCGCACCTTTCTATCAATATGTAGTTGTCTTATGATGTCATTATTATAACATAAACTTCGTTAAAAAGAACAAACCTATTGAGCCTGACTGGATGGCTTCATACGTTGGAAAAATTGCTCGATGTCTTGCATGGCGATACCAGCATCTAGAGCTTCAAGTATTAAATCAATCCATTCTTGATCCAGTGCGTCTGTCTTATCTTTGTACAAATGTAATTCCTCCCTAATTATCGGTCATAATTGCTGCTACAGAATACATGATAATGCAATCCGATTTTGTGTTTTATATAGTGAATTATCAAATATTGTGTAGATGAAACAAAGATAAAATCCCCATTAAACTCCCTCTATGGAAATTATAAATTGTTCGATAAAAACTTTCAATATTTTCAGAAAACATTGTTGAATTGTGATATATTCGTATGCTAACTATGAAATTTTTACAAATATATTAAAAACATTACATAATATGACTAAATATTGAAAAAATATTGAATTTTTAATAAAATTCAATTTGTAATACATATTATTTATTAGGGGAGGAAATAAGGGATGAACAAGAAACCGTTCAAAGTTTTGTCATCAATCGCATTGACAGCTGTATTAGGCCTTTCATTCGGAGTTGGCACTCAATCTGCATATGCTGAAACGCCTGTGAATAAAACAGCTACGAGCCCAGTTGATGATCATTTAATTCCGGAAGAACGTTTAGCAGATGCATTAAAAAAACGTGGGGTAATTGATTCGAAGGCTTCAGAGACAGAAACAAAGAAAGCAGTCGAAAAGTATGTAGAGAACAAAAAGGGTGAAAATCCTGGGAAAGAAGCAGCGAATGGGGACCAACTTACGAAAGATGCATCCGACTTTTTAAAGAAAGTGAAAGATGCGAAAGCAGACACGAAAGAAAAATTAAATCAACCAGCAACAGGCACACCTGCAGCGACAGGCCCAGTTAAAGGCGGTCTAAATGGTAAAGTACCAACTTCTCCAGCGAAACAAAAAGACTATAACGGTGAAGTTCGTAAAGACAAAGTACTCGTTTTACTTGTAGAGTACGCTGACTTTAAACATAATAATATCGACAAAGAGCCTGGATATATGTATTCTAACGATTTTAATAAAGAACATTATGAAAAAATGTTATTCGGCAACGAGCCATTTACATTAGATGATGGAAGTAAAATTGAAACGTTTAAACAATATTACGAAGAACAATCTGGTGGTAGTTACACAGTGGACGGAACAGTTACAAAATGGTTAACAGTTCCTGGTAAGGCGGCTGATTACGGTGCAGATGCTGCTAGCGGCGGCCATGATAATAAAGGACCAAAAGGGCCACGTGATTTAGTAAAAGATGCATTAAAAGCAGCTGTAGATAGTGGTATTGATTTATCAGAGTTCGACCAATTTGATCAATACGATGTAAATGGTGATGGAAATAAAAATCAACCAGACGGTTTAATCGATCACTTAATGATTATTCATGCGGGTGTTGGACAAGAAGCAGGCGGTGGTAAATTAGGCGATGATGCAATTTGGTCGCACCGTTGGACAGTTGGACCAAAGCCATTCCCAATTGAAGGTACACAAGCGAAAGTACCATATTGGGGTGGAAAGATGGCAGCATTCGACTACACAATTGAACCAGAAGATGGAGCGGTTGGTGTATTCGCACATGAATATGGTCACGATTTAGGTCTTCCAGATGAGTACGATACACAATATAGTGGTCAAGGTGAGCCGATTGAAGCTTGGTCTATTATGAGTGGCGGAAGCTGGGCTGGTAAAATCGCTGGAACGACGCCAACGAGTTTCTCACCACAAAATAAAGAGTTTTTCCAAAAAACAATCGGTGGTAACTGGGCAAATATCGTAGAAGTAGATTACGAGAAATTAAATAAAGGTATCGGTCTAGCGACATATTTGGATCAAAGTGTTACGAAATCTAACCGTCCGGGTATGATTCGTGTTAACTTACCAGACAAAGATATAAAAACAATTGAGCCGGCATTTGGAAAACAGTATTACTACAGCACAAAAGGTGATGATCTTCATACGAAGATGGAAACACCACTGTTCGATTTAACAAATGCAACGACTGCAAAATTTGACTTCAAATCATTATATGAAATTGAAGCAGAGTATGATTTCCTTGAAGTACACGCTGTAACGGAAGATGGTCAACAAACGTTAATTGAAAGACTTGGTGAGAAAGCAAATAGTGGAAATGCAGATTCGACAAATGGAAAATGGATTGACAAATCATATGATTTAAGTCAATTCAAAGGCAAGAAAGTAAAATTAACATTTGATTACATTACTGATGGTGGTTTAGCATTAAATGGATTCGCTCTTGATAATGCTTCATTAACAGTAGATGGTAAAGTAGCATTCTCTGATGACGCAGAAGGTACACCACAATTAAAATTAGATGGTTTCGTTGTATCTAACGGAACAGAGAAGAAAAAACATAACTACTATGTTGAGTGGAGAAACTATGCTGGGGCAGATAACGCGTTGAAATTTGCTCGCGGTCCAGTATTTAACACTGGTATGGTTGTATGGTATGCAGATTCAGCTTATACAGATAACTGGGTTGGTGTACATCCAGGACACGGTTTCCTTGGTGTAGTTGATTCTCATCCAGAAGCAATTGTTGGTACTTTAAATGGTAAACCAACAGTTAAGAGTAGTACGCGATTCCAAATCGCTGATGCAGCGTTCTCATTCGACAAAACGCCAGCTTGGAAAGTTGTATCTCCAACGCGTGGAACATTTACGTATGATGGTTTAGCAGGCGTACCAAAGTTTGATGATTCTAAAACGTATATTAATCAACAGATTCCAGATGCAGGACGTATTTTACCGAAGCTTGGTTTGAAATTTGAAGTAGTAGGACAAGCTGATGATAATTCTGCAGGTGCTGTTCGTTTATATCGTTAATACAGTAAAACTACCGAGAGATTTTCTTTCGGTAGTTTTTTTGTGAGCAATGAATTTTATATAGCTGAAAAAGTCATATATAATGTAACCTTAAGAATAGAAATTTGTTATATATGAAGTCTATATAAATAATGAAAGAATTGGATAAAAATAGTGGGAGAAGGTGAGTGAATGAGTATTTCCTCTATTGTAAGTAGGCAAAAGGAATATTTTTTAAAAGGGCATACGAGAAGCATCGAAATGAGAAAGAATAATTTGAAGAAGCTTTATGAAGGCATTCAGCGTTTTGAAGAAGAAATATTTCAGGCATTGAAATTAGATTTAAATAAGTCAGTTCACGAGTCGTTTACAACGGAAGTTGGATATGTATTAAAAGAAATTTCCTTTCAATTGAAACATATGTCATCGTGGAGTAAACCGAAACGAGTTCGAACAGCACTCACTCATTTTGGATCAAAAGGAAAAGTAGTGCCAGAACCGTATGGTGTGACGCTTATTATTGCACCGTGGAACTATCCTTTTCAATTAGCAATTGCACCACTTGTAGGAGCACTGGCAGCTGGAAATACAATCGTTTTAAAGCCGTCAGAGTTAACGCCAAGCGTTTCAAAAGTGCTTAAGAGAATGTTAGATGAATTATTCCCAGAAGAGCTTGTAGCGGTAGTAGAAGGTGGCGTTGAAGAGAGTACATCTTTGCTGAGGGAACCGTTTGATTATATTTTCTTTACTGGTAGTGTTGGCGTTGGAAAAGTTGTAATGGAAGCAGCAGCGAAACAGTTGACACCGCTCACTTTAGAACTTGGCGGGAAAAGTCCATGTATTGTACATAAAGATGCAAAGATAGAGATGACAGCAAGAAGAATTGTTTGGGGTAAGTTTTTAAATGCAGGGCAGACGTGTGTAGCGCCTGATTATATGTATGTGCATTCTTCCGTGAAAGAAAAGCTAATTGAGGCACTGCGACATGAAATTACAGAGCAGTATAGTAAAGAACCTTTGCGAAATGAAAATTATGTGCGTATTGTAAGTGAGCGTCATTTTGAACGATTATGTGGATTCTTACAAGATGGTCAAGTCGTAATTGGTGGAAACTATAAGAAAGATACATTACATATTGAACCGACAGTACTAGCGGATATTACATGGAAAGATACTGTTATGGAAGATGAAATTTTTGGTCCGATTTTACCAATCATAGAGTACGACAACATAGAAGATGTAATTGGCACAATCCAGCAACATCCGAAGCCGTTAGCGTTATATGTATTTTCTGAAGATAAAGAAGTACAAAAGAAAGTGACGAGTAATATTTCATATGGTGGAGGCTGTATTAATGATGTTGTCTATCATCTTGCCACGCCATATTTACCTTTTGGGGGTGTTGGAAGTAGTGGATTAGGGGGGTATCATGGGAAAGAAAGTTTTCGGACTTTTTCACATTATAAAAGCATTTTAGCCCAATCTACAGCATTCGACATGAAAATTCGTTACTCTTCTACAAAAAGTGCTTTAAAATTCATACGAAAGTTGTTAAAATGATGATGGTGTTTATCAGTAGGCGTAGCCGTATGATAATAGCCCCTTCGCAATGGAAGGGGTTTTTCTGTTCGACGTTATGTATCATGCGAAAATGAATCCAACATACTACATAAAGAATAGAAACGAACGCTTGTTAAATAATCATTTTTGTTTGGATCGAAACAAAAAATAGTCTATAGAACATAAATATTTATTCATGAATATAAAAATTAAAAATTTAAGGTAGATAGGACGGGAAAATGAAAAAGATTATTAAAGTTGAAGCAGTTGAAAAACATTTTGGAAATCAAGTGATTATCCCACCTCTTTCTTTAGATATTAAAGAGGGAGAGTTTTTAACAATTTTAGGACCGAGTGGCTGCGGGAAAACGACTTTACTTCGTATGATCGCAGGATTTGAAACTCCAACTAAAGGGAATCTTTTATTAGATGCTGAAAGAATTAACGATTTGCCGCCATATAAGCGTCATATGAACCTAGTGTTCCAACATTACGCACTATTCCCACATATGACAGTAGAGAAGAATATTTGTTTTGGTATGAAAATGCAGAAAGTATCAGCAGCAGAGCAGAAAGAGCGTGCTGAAGAGGCAATGCGTTTAACGCAGTTACTTGAGTTCCGTAATCGTAAACCTGCGAAGCTTTCTGGTGGACAACAGCAGCGTGTTGCAATTGCAAGAGCGATTGTAAATAATCCGCGTGTATTACTATTAGATGAGCCACTTGGAGCGCTTGACTTTAAGTTACGAAAAGACTTGCAACGTGAATTGAAAAACTTACAACGTAATTTAGGAATTACGTTCATATACGTAACGCACGATCAAGAAGAAGCAATGAGCATGAGCGATCGTATTGTAGTTATGAATAAAGGACATATCGAACAAATCGGAACACCGAAAGAAATTTATAATAAGCCGAAAACATTGTTCGTTGCGACATTCATCGGTGAAAATAATATTGTGAAAAACGGGGAAGGCTATGTAGCAATTCGCCCTGAAAATGTAAAAGTACGTTCGGTTGAAGAGTCAATTTTAAAAGAATACCATCTTGGACATATTGAAGATATCGAGTTTGTCGGAAATATGGAGAAGCTTTATGTACGTGATGAGAAAACATCAGAATTACTAATGGCATATCAAACTGCTGAAGAGGCAGCGCAGTGGAGCATTGGAGATAATGTATATGTAGGCTGGGAGCAAGAGGACGAGGTGACCTTAAATTGAAAAAAGGGAAATTACTCGCACTACCTACAGTCGCGTGGCTGTTAATTTTCTTCCTAATCCCGCTCGTATTCGTATTAGGATTCGCCTTCATGCAGCGCGGAGCTTACGGGACAGTAGAAATGCAATTTACGCTGGAGAATATATCCCGTGTGTTTGATCCTTTGTACTTAGGAACGTTATGGGAAACTGTTAAGATCGCAGTTATTACAACAGTAATATGTTTATTAATTGGTTATCCGTTTGCGTATACAATTACAATTGTTGATCGCAAATACCGTTCTATTCTTTTATTATTGGCAACGATCCCGTTTTGGATTAACTTTCTTGTTCGTTCATACGCATGGATTGTTATTTTACGTTCACAAGGTCTTGTGAATACGTTGTTATTAAAGCTTGGCATTATTAGTGAACCGTTAAATTTATTATATAATACTCCTTCTGTAATACTCGGAATGGTCTATTCTTTATTACCATTTATGATTTTACCAGTGTATGCAGCAATTGAGCAGCTGGATAAGCGTAAGCTAGAAGCGGCTTATGATTTAGGAGCAACACCAATAAAGGCATTTTGGAATATAACAGTGCCGATGACTATGTCAGGAATTGCGACTGGTTCTATTTTAGTATTCGTTTCTTCTATCGGAATGTTTGTTGTATCAGACGTGATGGGCGGATCGAAAGTAGCATTAATCGGAAACGTTATTCAAAATCAATTCTTAGGTGCACGTGACTGGCCATTTGGATCTGCGTTATCGATTATCGTTGTTCTATTCTCTGTTCTGTTAATTTACTTATATTATCGTGCAACGAAAGTATATAAATATAATGAGAACGGAGGGGAATAGGCAAAGATGAAGAAGTTTTTAGTTTCTTATTCTTGGTTAATTTTGTTATTCTTGTATTTTCCAATGATGGTTTTAATGGTCTATTCTTTCAACGACTCTCGCATTAATGCGGAGTGGGAAGGTTTTACATTCCATTGGTATACAGATTTATTTCAAAAACAAGATGTTATTGATGCATTTGTAAATAGTATTACGATTGCAGTTATAACAACGATTGTGACAACGGTACTTGGTGTATTCTTTGCAATTGCTTTACATCGTTATAAATATCGTTTCGAAGGGGCTATTAATGGCCTTGTATATTTACCAATTTTAATTCCTGATATTTTAATGGGATTATCTTTACTAATTCTTTTCAGCCAGTTAGGAATGGAACTTGGACAAACAACGATTATTATTGCACATATTACATTTAGTATTTCGTTTGTTGTTGTTATTTTAGCTGCGCGTCTTTCAAGTATGGGACGTGACTTAGAAGAAGCTGCAAATGATCTAGGAGCAACGCCTTGGCAAACGTTTCGTTATGTAACGTTCCCAGCAATTGCACCGGGAGTTATTTCGGCAGCATTATTAACATTCACATTATCAATTGATGATTTTGTAATTAGTTTCTTCGTATCAGGACCAGGATCAACAACATTGCCATTATATATTTACAGTATGGTTAAGCGCGGAGTATCACCAGAAATTAATGCTCTTTCTACAATTTTAATTGTTGCTATCGTAGGATTAATGGTTCTATCTGAAATCTTCCGGAACAAAGGTGCAGATGGTGAAGAAAACTCTGGAGGACACCTTCCTTTATAATACGAACGATATAGAAAGTACAAGGGGGTAATAAACCGATGAAATTAATGAAAAGAATAGCTGGCGCAGCAATTAGTTTTAGCCTTGTTGCTGGTGTGCTTGCTGGTTGTGGTGAAAAGAAAGAAGAATTAAATATTTATAGCTGGGCTGACAATTTTGATGAGCAAGTGCTAAAAGATTTTGAAAAGAAATATAATGTGAAAATTAACTATGACAAGTACGCAAGTAATGAAGAAATGCTTGCGAAATTACAAGCTGGTGGCGCAAAGTACGACTTAATCCAGCCGTCTGATTACATGGTTAAAACAATGGCGAAAATGGACTTATTAGCGCCGTTAGATAAAAAGAATATCCCGAATATCGAAAATATGGTTTCTAATTTCAAAACACCTGCGTTTGATCCAGAGAATAAATATTCTTTAGTGTACACTTGGGGTGTAACAGGGATTGCATACAATAAAAAGTATGTGAAAGAAGCACCTACAAGCTGGGCGGACTTATGGAATGAGAAATATAAAGGACATGTAACGTTACTGAACGATTCTCGTGAGGTATTAGGAGTGGGTCTTAAGAAGCACGGGTTCTCAAACAGTACGAAAGACGATGCACAATTAAAGACAGCAGCAGATGATTTAAAGAAGCTGCTTCCAAACTTATTAGCATTTGATACAGATAACATTAAACAAAAATTCATTACAGAAGATGCTTGGATCGGAACAGTTTGGTCTGGAGATGCAGCATTTATCGCAAAAGATAATAAAGATGTAGAATATGTTGTACCGAAAGAAGGCGGCACAATTTGGGCTGATACGTTAGCAATTCCAAAAGGTGCAAAACATAAAGAGCTTGCTGAGAAATTTATGAACTACTTACTAGATGAAAAAGTAAGTGTGAAAAACTACGAGTCAATTGGTTACAGTAATCCAAATGAAAAAGCTCATCCTCTTCATAGTAAAGAATACCGTGATAATCACATGATTTTCTTAACGAAAGAAGAGTTAGATCGTACAGAATGGCTTGTTGATGTAGACGATAAGTTAAAAGACTATGATCGTTACTGGACAGAGCTAAAAACAAAAGGTAAATAAGTAAGGAAATGCGGTTTCTAAAGTAGAAATCGCATTTTTTCATAGTAGGAGGAAATCGTTTGAATAAGAAGTTACATCAGTATGAGGTAATGTGTATCGGTTTGTTATTTGCTGTATTTGGTATTGTTGCTTGGCGCGTACATGCAGGTGGCGTTACAGTGATGGATACATATGTCCGTGGATTAGTAAGAGGGCTACAAACGGAAAGTTCTCTTATATTTTTCTCGTACTTTACAAAATTGGGATCAGCAATTGGGATAGTCGCTACGCTCGTCATAAGCTTGCTTGTTTTTTGGAAGAAGCGTTATTATGCTGCGATGATTGTATATCCAATGGGGATTTTAATAACACATCTTGTGAATAAAGGGATAAAAGAGATTGTAAAGAGAGAACGTCCGTCATTAAATGAAGCGCTAGATGCACTTGGATATAGTTTTCCTAGTGGACATGCAATGCTATCGATTATGACATTTGGATTTCTTACTTATATCATTGCTGCTAATTTGAAAAGCGTAGCTGGGAAATGTGTCACAACGATTTTGATGGGTATAGTAATTCTATCGATTGGATTAAGTAGAGTCATTTTAAATGTACATTACCCAACTGATATTTTAGCTGGTTACTGCGTAGGTGGTATTTTGTTAATTATCGCGATTTACTACCATCGTTTACTTACTGAGAGATTAGGGTTTAATAAAGAGAGGTAGAAAAATGTCTGGAAAAACTATTATTATAGTTTTTCCAGACGTTTTTTGTTTATATCAAGATGTGATACAGTATAAGTGACAATTGAATTATTTAAAGTAGGTGAAAATGTGTGAAGACAAACGTACATAAAGTTGATAAGTGGGGGAAGTTAGGAGCCTTTTTGTATCAGTTTCGTTATACAGTAATTGTAGCGTTACTGTTGCTCGCAATCGCACTTGGGATTTTTGCTCCAAAGCTACCGGGAGTATTAGGTGGTGACGGTTTCCAAACGGAAGGCGACTATCAAAAAACAAAAGAAATTTTAGATCAAGATTTTAAGAAGTCTCAAGATACGCTTCTGCTCGTTTTTGAGAAAAATAAAGATGCTTCACATGAGGAATTTAAAAAGCGAATAGATGAAATTGTAAAGAATGTTCAAGAGAAAGAGAGCTATGAATCTTTCCATCACCCAATCCAAAATAAAGAAATGCTACAAGATGACATCGGTTATGCGACAATTTTATTTTCCGGGAAAACAAATAAAGAAAGAATGGAAAAGACATTACAATTTGCTGATGAGATTGGGAAAGAAAGTAATGTAGCATTAAAAGTAACACCTACAGGATTCCCGAAAATTAATCAAGAGATTAATGAAAGAACGCAAAATGATTTAAAAGTAGCAGAAATGATTGGATTACCAATTGCGTTTCTTGTATTACTATTTTCGTTTGGTAGTCTTTTGGCATCAATTTTACCGATTTTGAATGGGGCGCTTAGTGTTATTAGTACGATGGGGATATTGTATTTCATCGGTGTTGATAAAGAACTATCTATTTTCGTGTTAAACGTTGCGCCGATGATTGGACTTGCATTATCTATTGATTTTGCGCTATTATTTGTGAACCGTTTTCGAGAGGAAGTTGCTAAACGAACGGTAAAAGAAGCGATAGCAATTACATATCAAACGGCAGGACGTGCGATTGTATTTTCAGGATTATGCGTATTTGTTGGGTTATCCGGTTTGTTTTTCTTTAAGATAGATTATATTCAATCTGTCGCGATTAGCGGAATGATTGTTGTCATTATGAGCATTTTATTCTCACTCACACTTCTTCCAGCACTATTATCGTTAATAGGTAAAAGAATATTAAAAAAGAATCAAGTAGCACATACGCCGGCAAAAGCATGGCGTAAATTTGCACAATTTGTCATGAAACATCCAATTGCAATGATTATTGTTGTTACAACATTTATTGTTATTTGCTTATTACCATTACGTACAGCGAATTTGCAGTTCCCTGGTGTTGAAGCTTTACCTGAAAAGAGTGATACAAGGATTGCATATGAAAAGTATGAAGAAGCATTTAATGAAACTGTCAAAACACACGCTGATGTTACGTTAGTTGTAGAGACGAAAAAAGATATGAAAGAAAAAGAAAGTCTACAAAAGATAGAAGAAGTCGTTCAAAAGTTAAAAGATGATAAGAAAGTACATGAAGTAAGAAGTTTATACGACGGGTTAACTGGAATGAAAGCAGATCAAGTTGTTGGAATATTGCAGTCGCCAGAATCAGCGAAACTAACTCCTGTATTTGAAGCATACACGCAAGGGAATAAGACGACGATAGAAATCTTTTTGAAAACAAAACCACGTACAGAGACTGCAAAACAGTGGGTACGTGACTTTAAAAAGAACTATAAAGAAACGGATGTTACGTATTATCTAGGCGGAATGACGACGTTTCAACAAGAATTAGAAGATGAAATTAAAGATAAAGTTGTAATTGGTATGTCTGTTATATTTGGATCGACCTTTGTTATATTATTATTTGCATTCCGATCTATACTCATTCCAATTAAGGCAATTGTTATGAATATACTTAGTTTAAGTGCAACCATTGGAATTGTTGTTTGGTTATTTGAAGGTGGTCATTTCGGTTTAGAAGCAAGTCCGGTTCTGTTTGTCTTACCAATCTTCATTTTTGGCCTCGTATTTGGGCTTAGTATGGATTATGAAGTATTTCTTATTTCACGTATTCATGAGCTCTATGAAGAAACAGGAGATAACGATCAAGCAACGTTAGAAGGGCTCGTTTCAACAAGTAGAATCATTACATCAGCTGCTTTAATAATGATTGTTGTAACTGGTGCATTCGCATTTACTGATATTTTACCAGTAAAGCAGATGGGTCTTGGCGTTGCATTAGCAATATTTCTTGATGCAACAATTATTCGTCTTATGCTCGTACCAAGCTTAATGAAGTTATTTGGAGACTGGAACTGGTGGTTACCATTTCGAAAAAAACGAGAAAAATCATCATAAAAAATGCTCATCATAATTGATGAG
>NZ_JH414710.1:541028-565270 GCF_000238655.1 Bacillus sp. 7_6_55CFAA_CT2
GCTCATCTATATTGATGAGCATTTTTTATGAATAGCAAAGCCTACATTTTGCAAATAGTATGTGATAAGAACATTACATAATAAGTAGGTGAAGGCAATGTTTCGTTATTTTAAGTTTAAGTTAAATGATACAGTACAGTTTGCCGAGAACGATGGGCATATGTATCGCATTGTCGGTTATCGGTTAGAAAAAGGATTTTATCCAAAAGATGAATGGACTCATATCATTTATGAACTACTTAGAGAATTTGACGGGTATACGATGGATGCAGAAGAGGAAGAACTTGTAAAGGTCGTTCAAGTAGAGGATGAGTATTATAAAATACAAGAAGTATCAGGTTATCGCTATCCAGTAAAAATGAAACAAAAACAACAAGTGATGAAAATAGAAAAGATGGACGATTTATTAGATGCTTACAATGATTATAAAAGGTTGGCGGATTTCTTTAAAGATTTATCGTATGAACAAAAAGCTGAAGAAGTATTATTAGAAATGAAAAGACTTAGAGCTTGAGGGGCAGTCTATTATAAGACTGTCCTCTATTTTTGACAGTGCATCAAAGTGTGTTTTCCGTTACAATGAGAGAATCAATAGAAATAAGGTGATAAACAGTATGGAAACAAAGAAAAAGGGCGAATGGTGTGAAATTATCGTTCCAGCTAAATGGAATGGTATAAGTATTGAATCGGTATTAAAAGTAGAATGGGAAATACCGAAAAAGCTATTACATCAGCTTCGTATGGAAAAAGGTGTTACGGTTAACGGGGAACAAAGAAGATGGAATGAGCTTTTAAAAGAGAACGATAAGTTACAAGTCCATATGTTTGCAGAGGAAGAGTACGGTGTAGATCCAGAATATGGTGAATTACATGTAGTATACGAAGATGATCACGTACTTATCGTAAATAAACCAGAGCAAATGGACACACACCCTGCTGAAAAAGGTGGAACCGGGACGCTTGCAAATCTTGTTGCTTTTCATTTTCAAATGCAAGGTTTAGAGACGAAGGTGCGTCATATTCATCGTTTAGATAAAGATACGACAGGTGGTGTCGTGTTTGCTAAGCATAGAATTGCTGGTGCAATTATGGATCGTCTATTAATGGAAAGAAAAATTAAAAGAACGTACGCAGCGCTCGTTGAAGGGAAAGTAAAGAAGAAACAAGGAAAGATTGATGCTGCTATCGGAAGGGACCGCCATCATGCTACAAGGCGTCGTATTTCTCCAAAAGGTGACCAAGCTATCACATATTATAAAGTAGAAAAGTATTTTAAGAAGCAAAACACTACTTTCGTAACGTTACAATTAGAAACGGGTAGAACACATCAAATTCGTGTTCATATGAGTCATAATGGTAATCCACTAGTTGGGGATGTATTA
This sequence comes from Bacillus sp. 7_6_55CFAA_CT2, assembly GCF_000238655.1. Taxonomy (NCBI): domain Bacteria; kingdom Bacillati; phylum Bacillota; class Bacilli; order Caryophanales; family Bacillaceae; genus Bacillus; species Bacillus sp. 7_6_55CFAA_CT2. Next base: position 542,411 of record NZ_JH414710.1, read on the forward strand.
TATGGTGGACAAACAAAATATATGTCCAGTCAAGCATTGCATGCGATGAAGATAAATTTCTTGCATCCAATTACGAAAGAAGCAATTGAAGTTGATGTGCCGTTTCCTACAAAGTTAAATAAAAAAATAAAAGAATTTCAAAAAGAAAATGCGTAAAGTATAAGTTTTAACTTGAAAAAAGTAGATTTTTGCAGGGATTTCTCTAAAAGAAGCGAAGCCGTTAAGAGAAAAGAGAGGTGAGAATCACTTGATCAAATATAAGTATGTACTTGGAATATTTTTCGCTTGTCTTTTACTTACTCTATTTCTCTATCCCTATTTACCAAATCGTATGGCAGTACATTGGAATGTAAATGGTGAGCCAAACGAGTTTATGAGTAAACAAGTTGTTGTAGCATTTATTCCTTGTTTTATTATTTTTTCATATGGATTTTTGTATATTATTTCACATAATATATTTAAGTTTAATGAAAGAGAGCATGGTATTATAGGCGGATTTATAAAGAAAATTACGTTATTTATGTTGTTTATTCATATGCTTATCCTCTTTATTAATTTTGGGGATTTGATATCCTTTCAAACAGGATTAACGATTGGGATTAGTATGTTTCTTTTTATGCTGAGTAAAGAATTTAAGAAAATAAAAGGCAAAGAAAAAGATCCAATTAAATTACAAAAAATTCGTTTAGTAAGTAGACGAATTTTTCAAGTGATGGCATGTGGCATATTGTTTTCATTGTTTTTGAACTTAGAGTGGGGATTTTATGTATTGCTTAGTGTAATAAGCTGTGGATCTATGTTGTTTATGTTATATATTTTCTATTCATACATAATAGAAAGCTATGAAACTTAAAAAAGAGTCTTCTCATGAGAAGACTCTTTTAATCTATTTATTTCGTAATAAATTGTTGTGTCCAGTAGTTGCCGCTTTCTACATAGCCAACACCGATGTGAGTGAAGCCGTTATTTAAGATGTTTGCACGGTGTCCAGCGCTGTTCATCCAAGCTTGTACTACTTCTTCAGGTGTACGTTGGCCTTGAGCGATGTTTTCACCTGCAGATGTATAAGAAATACCAAATTTCTTCATCATATCAAACGGAGATCCGTATGTAGGACTGTTATGATCAAAGTAGTTGTTTTTTTGCATATCTTCAGACTTAATACGTGCTACTTTACTTAATTCAGTATCGATTTTTAGTGCTGGTAAGCCTTGTTTTGCACGCTCAGCGTTTGTTAATTCAACAACACGTTGTTCGAACTCGCTTAAAGATTTTGCTTCTTCAGCAGGCTTTTGCTCAGCTGGTTTTTGTTCAGCAGGTTTTTGAGTATTGTTGTTTTCAGTAGGTTTTTGAGCTTCTGGTTTTTGAACTTCTTCAGCAGGCTTTTGCTCGGCTGGTTTTTGTTCAACTGGCTTTTGAGTTTCTGGCTTAGCTGTTGGTTGCTCAGTTACAACATTTTCAGTAGGTTGTTGACCAGGAATGAAGCAGTTTGGTTGGAAGTTTCCTTGTTGCCATTGTGCTAATGATTCAACTCCCATAGATTGTAAGAATGCTTGTAATTCTTGTTGGCTCATTTGTTTCATCATCACTTTTGAATGCTGAATATTTTGAACCTTTAAGTTAGATGGTTGTACTGTTGCAGCTTGTGCATCTAGAGAAGATACTCCTAAAGTAAGAGCTGTTGCAGCAGCTACAGATAATAAAACACGCTTTTTCATGATGTGTGTCCCCCTATATAAAGTTTTAATTTGTTTTCACACGATTTGTTTTTGACAGCCTGTCTGACTGACAAATTCATCGTAGCATACAATTTGCGAGAAAAAAGATGGAAAAAAATTCATAGACTTTAAAATTACCTAATTTATCCTAAGAGAAGGAGGGAGCAAAAATAAGAGAAATATAGAGTATAAAAGGAATTTATAGTGTTTTTATACTTGGTTTTAAGAGGGGATTTTTGGATAAAGTTACCTAAATAGAAAATGAAGAATCCTATTGTATCAATGGTTTGAGCGATTTTTTTGAGGAATATAATGGATTGATTTTTACAAAACTGTAATGTTTCTGTTGTTCTTTTTTATAATAAAGTAACATATTTTTAATGTTGTAGCAGACAAAAAAGCGGCTATCTCTTTACATAGACGAAGGAGATAGCCGTTTTCCTATTATTACGTATGTTACGAGTTATTACGAGTTAGTTTCAATTGCTTCTAATAATAAATCCACAATGTGAATTCCTCTTATCTTATGAGAAAGCCCTTCTCGCTCAATACCCAATTTCATTTGTAATAAACAACCTGGATTTGCAGTAACAATGGTTGCTGCTTCTGTTTCATGCACACGGTCCATTTTGTAATCTAGAAATTCCATTGATAACTCTGAATGAACAATATTGTAAATACCAGCAGAGCCACAGCAACGATCGGCATCTTTCATTTCTCGATATGTTGCACCTTGGATAGCCTCTAGTAACATACGAGGTTCAGAAGATGTGCGCATAACATTGCGTAAATGACAAGAGTCTTGATACGTAATAACTTGCGGCGTGAGTCGTAAGTCAGTTCGCTTATGGAAGTCTAGTTCTACTAGTATAGCAGTAATATCTTTAATCTTAGAAACAAACTGCTTAGCACGTTCAGCCCAATCCGGATCATCCTTTAAAAGATAATCATAGTCTACGAGGTAAGCTCCGCAACCACCTGCATTCGTAATAATATAGTCGATGTTTAAGTCTTCGAATGCTTTTATATTGCGCTTTGCTAATTCTTTTGCTCCACTCTTTTCACCAGCATGTCCATGCAATGCACCGCAGCAACTTTGTGTTTTCGGAATAACGATATCACAACCAGCTAATTGAAGAAGTTTCATCGTTGCGTTATTTGTTTCTAAAAACATCGTATCCATTAAGCAGCCTGTGAAGAATGCAACTTGTTTTTTCTTTGTACTTTCTGCAGGTAAAAATGAAGGACGATCTTTCATCGCTTTCATTTTAGGGACTTTTGGTAAAACGAGATCCATCGTTGCAAGTGTTTCGGGGAATAACTTCATAATCCCTGTTTTATGTGTTAGCGTTTGTAAACCAGAACGTTGATAAAATCCGATTAGTCCAGTTAATGTTCTCATTCGATTTTGATGGGGGAATAATCCTTCAAAAACGACTTTTCGAACAGCTTTCACTGGCACCGAGAATTTTTTATTTTGATTAATAATATCACGAGCTTCTTCTAATAAATGCCCATAATTTACACCAGATGGACAAACAGGTTCACAAGCACGGCAACCAAGACAAACGTTTAATGTATTCTCAACATCTTCATCTGGTTCGATTAAACCATCAACGACAGCTTTCATTAATGCGATACGTCCGCGCGGTGAATGTGACTCTTTATATCCGGATTGAATGTAGGTAGGACAAGTAGGTAAACAAAAACCGCATCGCATACAGTTTAGTAATTCATCTTCACTTAATCGTTCTTTAAATTCTTTTTGAATATTTTCTTTATTCAATGTCGTCATCGCTCAACCACCACTCTTTTTCGGGTGTCTTTCGCGAACATTTTTCCAGGATTCATAATGTTATTTGGATCGAAAGCTTGCTTTATTCCTTGCATAGCTGCAATACCTTCCTTACCTAATTTCATTTCTAAATATGGAGCTTTCATCGCACCAACACCATGTTCACCAGTAATTGTGCCACCAAGTTCAATTGCTTTCGCAAATATTTCAGCAAAAGCTTGTTCAGCTCGATGCATTTCTTCTGCATTACGAGCGTCTGTCATACAAGTTGGATGTAAGTTACCATCACCAGCGTGTCCAAACGTACAAATAGGAATATTATATTTTTTTGCAATGGTATTAATAGCTTCAACCATTGGAGCTATTTGTGAACGTGGTACAGTTGCATCTTCTAATATTGTAGTAGGTTTTAATCGTGCGAGCGCTGATAGGGCACTACGGCGAGCGGTACGAAGCGCATCTGCTTCCGTCTCATCTTTTGCAACGCGAACATCAACTGCATTCATAGAGTGGCAAACGTTAGCCATTTTTTCAATATCTCGATTGACTACTTCGGGTGGACCGTCTTGTTCGATTAATAAAATTGCTTTTACATCTGTAGGTAAACCGATTTGTGCAAACTCTTCTACTACTTCAATTGTCGGTTGGTCTAAAAACTCCAGTGTTGCTGGAATGATTTTATTTGCAATAATAGAAGAAACAGCACGTGCAGCTTCATTAATATCTTCATATAATGCAAGCATTGTTTTCTTTGTTTCAGGCATAGGAACAAGTTTTAATATGGCTTCTGTTACCACGCCAAGTGTTCCTTCAGAACCGATAAATAAACGAGTTAAATCGTAACCAGCTACATCTTTTGCTAATTTACCACCAGTGCGAATAATATCACCATTTGGTAAGACAAGTTCAAGCCCCATTACATAATCACGTGTTACGCCATATTTCAAACCGCGTAATCCACCTGAGTTTTCATTAATATTACCGCCGATTGTAGAAATTTTCATCGAGCTTGGATCTGGTGGATAAAATAAACCTTTTTCTTCTACCGCTTTAATAATATCAAGTGTAATGACACCAGCTTGTACAGTAATTGTTAAGTTTTCTTCATCAATTTCTAAAATATTGTTCATATGGCGGAAAATAAGGACGATACCGCCTTCAAGTGGACATGTTCCTGCGCAAAGATTTGTTCCAGACCCGCGCACATACACAGGAATTTTGTGAGTGTTACATACTTTTAACACTTCAGCTACTTCATTTGTATTACGAGGAGCAATGACTGCATCAGGCATTGCTTGGAAGTTTGGAGTGGCATCATAACTATAAGTTAAACGCCCCATATTGGATGTATCTACATTATCTTCGCCAACAATAGATACGAATGAATGAATAATTTGTTTTTCTAACATTGGAAATCCCCCTCAAACTGTTAACGTGTTTAGTTATAATAAACAACGTGGTAACAGTGCTTTCATTATAATGATAAAAAAGTCGAGGGATTCTTTCTATGTATAATCATCTAAAGATTAATCTATTTTATCGTTCTTTTTTGTATGATTATCTAATAGGAGGAGTGCGAAGTATAAAACGTTTAAGTCTTTGAATTGTTTTGGATCAAGTCCTGTATGTTCTTCAATCTTTTTTAGCCTATAATGTAAGGTGTTAATGTGTATATGTAATTGTTTAGCTGTCTGTTTATAAGATTGGTTATAATCGATAAATAAGCGTAAAGTGTGCATAAGCTCAGGAGATGATAGTAAGCTTTCGATGGTACGCTTTAGAAATTGTTCACGCGTTTCGGCAGAAATATCTTGTAAACACATTTCTAAACGTAAATCTTCATTAAATACAATTTTTTTCGTTTCCAATGATACAGAAAGAGCACGTAATGCTTGTTCGTAACATATGTTCATATTGTTTGGGGTAACTGTTTGCCCAATCCCGATATATAAAGGAATAGAAAATAAAGCTTCGCAGTCTTGTTTTAACCGTTTTAAAAACTGATAAGTTTGTTCTTTGGAGCTCATCGCTGTAAATAAAATAAAACGATCATTTCCCCAGCGAACAAATAGATGCTCTTTTGTTAAAATATTTCGTACATGTTGCCATATTTTACGCTGGAGCATTGTGTCATTTTTGCCAATAGAAAACAAAACAAGTTGTTTTTTCTTATATAAATCAATGCCAAGTGTTTTGGCACGATCAAGAAAACTCGGGGACCACTCTGTATTTTGAAGCCAATCAAAGACAAAAGCTTCATAAGAACGGTGCTCAAGTTCTAATTGCTCTAAAAAGTAGTTTTCATGAATTAATAATTCGGTCATCTTACGCAATATTTCTCCGTAGCGTGAAATATTTTCAGGTTCTCCGGTAATCCCAATGACACCGATTACTTCATCATGAAATAATAGAGGAAGATTCATCCCAGCCTTTACACCTTGCAATCGCCTTTCATCTTCTTTTGTAATGATGACGGTTTTCTTTTGTTTAGCGCAGCGGAGTGCACCTTCATGAAATTGGCCAATTCTTTCTGTATCTGTACTTGCGATAATAACGCCTTCTATATTAATGATAATTATATTTTCTGTAATTAGTCTGCGTACTTCTCGTACAATTTTATTCGCTAAATCAGGAAATAGCATAATTGACACACCTCAAATTCTATTTGTTGTACATTATATATGTAAATTGAGTAAGAAAGGGGAATTTCACACTTTCCACACATTTATTTGTTATTTTACAATTATAACGAAATCATCTGAAGATGGAGGGAATCTTTTGAGAAAGTATGTTTTTCTTCTCTGTTTTTTATTTCTATTAGTAGGGTGTCAAGGAAGTTCATATACACCAATTGCTAAAGATAAAAATGTTATTATAACTACGAATATAAAAGAAGGCAGTATTAGTTTTATTGATAAAAAGGATAAAAAGTTAATTACGACATGGGAACTAAATGAGCCAATGGCCGGAATCACACTGCTTCCAAATGGCGATGAAATACTTGTATACGGTAAGCAATTAGAATATATGTATGTATATTCACTAGCGGAAGGAAGGCAAGTGGAAAAATATAAAACTGGAAAGGGCATTGTAAATGTGGTCGTATCAGCAGATAAAAAACAATTATTTGCTGCTGATCAAAATGTTCAAAAGGTAAGGTTCTTTACGATAAATGGGAAAGAGACAGGAAATGTTTCAACAGGAAAAGGACCTATAACGATGGTAGAGTATCAGAATCGGTTATCTGTACTAAACTTTTATGATACGAAACTAACGACAATTGATACGAAGAAAAAAGAAGTTGTTCAATCCTTTATGATTCCGCCAGCATCAACAGGAGCGACGATTAGTCCTGATGGGAAAGAAATATGGATTGGCGGGCATGGTGATGGAAATCAAGTGAATGAGAAAGTATTAGTGTATTCTTTACAGAGCGGTGAAATGGTACGTTCTTTACACGCTCCATTTATGCCTGTGAACATAACGAAAGATAATAAGTACGTATATGCATTAAGCCACGGTTCGAATATGCTTAGAAAATTTGATACTAGTACGTATAAAGAGGTAGCTTCCGTTGAAATAGGCTCAAATCCATTTTCATTTTTGAAAAGCGGAGCAGAAGGATATGTAGCAAGTTATGATAGTGATGAAGTGTGCGTTATGGATATGAAGAGTATGAAAATAAAACAAACAATTAAAGTCGGAAAAGGACCGTTTCAACTCATAGAGAGGGAAGGGAAGGACAATGAATAAATATAGAGTGCTAGTTGTAGATGATGAAAGTGATATGAGGCAGCTTGTTGGAATGTATTTGGATAACTTTGGATATGAGTGGGGAGAAGCTGAAAACGGAAAAGAGGCTCTTAAAAAACTAGAAACGGATCATTATGATTTCGTTGTATTAGATATAATGATGCCAGAAATGGATGGACTTTCAGTTTGTAAAGAAATTAGAAAAACGTCAGATGTGCCGATTATATTTTTAACCGCAAAAGGTGAAGAGTGGAATAGGGTGAATGGCTTACGTATGGGAGCAGATGATTATATTGTAAAACCGTTTAGTCCTGGTGAATTGGTTGCACGTATGGAAGCTGTACTAAGAAGATATACAAAGCAAGAACAGCAAGAAGAGATTCAATTTGGACCAATTCTTATCAATGAAAAAAGCAGACGAATTGAGGCGAATGGTGAGTCGATTTCTCTTACTGTAAAAGAGTTTGATTTACTATATTTTCTTTGTCAGCATACAGGACAAGTATTTAGCCGGGAGCAATTACTTGAAAAGGTATGGGGATATGATTATGCCGGAAGTACAAGAACAGTAGATACGCACGTGAAAACGATGCGCTTGAAGCTTGGAGAAAGTGGAAACTACATTCAAACTGTTTGGGGTGTAGGCTATAAATTTGAGGTGTAACATATGTTTACGATGGTACAAAAACTTTGGCTTACAGTAGTATGTGCAGTATGTGTAACAGTGTCCTTTCTTTATTTCGTATCTTTATACTCGTATGAAAAGTTATACGTTGATAATTTAAAAACTTCGTTAGTAATGGAAGGGAAAAGTCTTGCTGCTCAATATGATAAGCGTGAAGGAATATCAACTTTTGAAGAGAAAGTAAGATCGTTTGATCAAATATCTAGTTCAGACGTTATTTTCGTATCTAATCCGCGTGATTTAAGCGCATGTTTGCCTTTTGATGTGCATCATCATTCTCTTATAAGTGAAGGAGACAGGCAAACGCTATTAGATGGGAAAACTGTGACAAAAATAGGATATGAAGAACATTTTGACCGTAATATTATGGGGGTTGTCATTCCTGTATTGGAAAATAAAAAATTAGTCGGAATTGTCTATTCGTATATTCCTTTAAAAAGTATAAAAGATTTAATCTATGATATGGGTCTTATTTTAGCACCGTTAGCAATTGCTATGATTTTAATTACGATATGGGTTGGAAGAAAAATTATAATTGCAATTACGAAGCCACTTTCGCAAATGGAGCGGGTTGCAAATCATTTGGCTACGGGAGATTTTTCGGAGCGGATTACAGTTTCTTCAGAGGATGAAATTGGACGATTAGGAAAAGCATTTAATAAAATGGCAAATTCATTAGAAACAGAAGATGTAAAGCGTAAGGAATTTTTAGCAAATGTTTCGCATGAACTTAGAACACCACTTAGTTATATAAAAGGGTATAGCGAGGCTATTTTAGATGGTGTTGCAAAGGGAGCTCAGCAGGAAAAAGTAACTCAGCTAATTCATAAAGAAGCAGGTCGTATGCAGCGTCTCGTTCATGACTTGTTAGACTTAGCACAATTAGAAGGTGAGCACTTTCCGTTAAAGAAGCAACCTATCGTTTTTTCACAGCTGATTGAAGACGTATTAGATACGTATGAGATTAAGTTTATAGAAAAGGAAATTCATATTTCAACCAATTTAAATCCAGAGGTCATTGTCATGATTGATGAGGATCGTATGCAACAAGTGCTTCATAATGTGTTAGATAATGCGATACGATATACAAATCAAAAAGGAAATATCGTTATAACTTTAGAGCAAATCGATGATTACTGTGAATTAAAAATAAAAGATACAGGAATTGGCATTGATATAGAGCATTTGGAGAATCTTGGGGAACGCTTTTACAGAGTTGATAAAGCGAGAAGTCGTCAACATGGTGGAACAGGTTTAGGCCTTGCTATTGTGAAACAAATTGTTCATATACATGGTGGACAGTGGAAAATTGAAAGTGAAAAAGATAAGGGAACAACGGTTATTATTAAACTGAATGTACAGGATGAGGGGGGCATGTTCTAATTTTTAGGGCATGTTCTTTATATTGAAGAAAATATTTATCCCGCTATTCGCCGGTCAGTAAGACCCTCACCTCAAAACTCAGCGGAAGCAAAGAAGTTAGGTAGAGGCACTGCTGCCCGTAAAAGCCCGATTGGTGAGGGCTAATAATCAGTGGGGGATGAACAAAACCCTCACTGATTAAAGTTTCACTTTATACGTAAAAATATAAATTAATATGTAATAAATATCGAAAATTTGACTATTTTATGAACAAAACATTTGTACTTCTTATCAATTCGGTCTAAAATAGTTATGATGCAAAGTTCTTATAAATCGTTTCAATTGTTGTTTGGAAGATACTGAGGTGATTTAACTGGAGTACAAATCTATTAAACCGAAAAAAATTTACGAAGAAGTATCTGAAGCTATTTTAACAATGATTAAAAATGGTACGTTAAAACCTGGTGACAAACTACTCCCTGTGCATCAATTAGCTGAGCAGTTTCAAGTTGGCAGATCTGCTGTTCGTGAAGCGCTAAGTGCGCTAAGAGCGATGGGCTTAATTGAGATGAAACAAGGAGAAGGTACATATGTGAAGAACTTCGATTCTTCTTCATTAACGAAATCATTAAACAATAGATTATTAATGAAGAAAGAAGATATTTTGAATTTATTAGAAGTACGAAAGGTGCTTGAAGTGGGGGCAGTTCGAGTAGCGGCGGCAAAACGTACGGAAGATAATTTACAAAATATGAAACATTGGTTAGATGAAATGGCAAAGAGCATTGGAGATGAAAAGGCTGGCGAAAAAGCCGATTTTCAATTTCATATGGGAATTGCAGAGTCTTCGCATAATAGCATTTTGCTTGAACTCATGAATCATGTTTCAGAGATGATTGCTGAAACGATTGGTGAATCAAGACGCATTATTTTATATGGTGAACAAACGACATCAGAACGACTTATAGAAGAGCATCAAGTTATATATGATGCGGTGTTAAAACAAGATGTAGAATTAGCGCAGCAAGCAATGCTAGATCACTTAACAAATGTAGAACATATTGTCACAGGTAAAAACGATATAAATTCGTAATTTAATCTTTTAAAAATTTAATTTTCTGATAAAATAGAGAAAGATTAAGTAAGCGTTTTCTTTAGAAGAGGGAGAGGATAGGCCATGGTTGAGCCTATTTCTTCTCTGCTAAGTCATCTGATGACCATATGTTTGTTGGTGAAGTTGTAAAAAGGGGGAGTAATAGTTATGAAAGTTACTTTATTTGTTACTTGTTTAGTCGATATGTTTGAAACAAATGTCGGTAAAGCAACGGTTGAAGTGTTGGAGCGTTTAGGTTGTGAAATTGAATTTCCAGAAGCGCAAGTTTGTTGTGGTCAGCCTGCTTATAATAGCGGCCATGTAGAAGCAGCAAAAGAAGCAATGAAACATATGATTGAAACTTTCGAAGATGCAGAATATATTGTTACGCCATCTGGTTCTTGTGCGACAATGTTTCATGAGTATCCACATGTTTTCAAAGATGATCCAAAGTGGGCTAAACGTGCACAAAAAGTTGCTGATAAAACTTATGAATTTACACAGTTTATTGTGGATGTTTTAAAGGTTACTGATGTTGGTGCAAGTTTACCAGGGGTCGCTACTATTCATAAATCATGTCATATGACACGTATGCTTGGAATAAAAGAAGCACCAGGAATTTTATTATCAAATGTAAAAGGATTAACTGTGAGAGATTTGCCAAACGTGCAAAATTGTTGCGGGTTTGGGGGAACGTTTTCAGTTAAGATGACTCCAATTTCTGAGCAAATGGTAGACGAAAAAGTAGATAGTGTAATGGAAACAGGTGCAGATTATTTAATCGGTGCAGATTGTGGGTGTTTGTTAAACATTGGCGGACGTATTGAGCGTTTAGGAAAAGAAGTAAAAGTAATGCATATTGCTGAGGTACTGAATAGTCGCTCATGAAGGGGGAACATAAGCTATGTCTATGAAAATCAGTGAGAAAAAATTTAATGATCGCGTTGGTGATGGAATTCAAGATTCGTTTATGCGCGGAGCAGTATCTTCTGCACAAACGCGTTTATATACGAATCGCTTAAAAGCCGCAGATGAACTAGGAAACTGGGAAGAGTGGCGTGAACTAGGTGAACAAATTCGTCAACATACGTTAGAAAATCTTGATTATTACTTAATGCAGTTAAGTGAAAATGTATCAAAAAGAGGCGGACACGTGTACTTTGCGAAAACGAAAGAGGAAGCAGCAAAGTATATTCAAGACGTTGCAAAAAAGAAGCAGGCAAAAAAGATAGTAAAATCAAAGTCGATGGTAACAGAAGAAATCAGTATGAACCATGCGCTTGAAGAGATTGGCTGTGAAGTGTTAGAGAGTGACTTAGGAGAGTATATCTTGCAAGTAGATAACGATCCACCTTCACATATTATTGCACCTGCACTTCATAAAAATAGAACGCAAATTCGCGATGTATTTAAAGAAAAGCTAGGCTATGAAAATTCTGATGACCCGTATGAAATGACAAAGTTTGTTCGTAAACAACTTCGTGAGAAATTTATGGATGCAGAAATTGGTGTAACTGGTTGTAACTTTGCTGTTGCAAATACTGGCTCTCTTTGTTTAGTAACGAATGAAGGTAATGCAGATCTTGTTATGTCAATTCCTAAAACACAAATAGCGGTAATGGGTATGGAACGTATGGTTCCGACAATGGAAGAATTAGATGTTTTAGTTGGTTTACTATGTCGTAGTGCAGTAGGTCAAAAATTAACAAGTTATGTAACAGTAGCGGGGCCAATTCAAGAAGAGGAAGTTGATGGACCTGAAGAATTTCATTTAGTTGTTGTTGATAATGGTCGCTCTCAAATTCTTGGATCTGAATTCCGTTCAGTATTACAATGTATTCGTTGCGCTGCTTGTGTTAATGTATGTCCTGTATATCGTCACGTTGGTGGACATTCATATGGATCGATTTACTCAGGACCAATCGGTGCGGTATTAACACCGCTTCTAGGTGGATATGATGATTACAAAGAGCTTCCTTATGCATCTAGTTTATGCGGAGCATGTACAGAAGCTTGTCCAGTAAAAATTCCATTGCATGATTTATTATTAAAACATCGTCAAGTCATCGTTGAGCAAGAAGGTCGTGCACCACTTGCAGAAAAACTGGCTATGAAAATGTTTAGTATGGGTGCTTCTTCAGCTGCTTTATATAAAATGGGTTCAAAAATGGCACCAGCGGCAATGAGTCCATTTACATCTGGTAATCGTGTATCAAAAGGTGTTGGACCACTTAAAAACTGGACGGATATTCGTGAATTCCCAGCTCCAAGTAAAGAACGATTCCGTGATTGGTATAAAGATCATAAGAAAGGCGGGGATAAATAATGACAGGATTAATTCAAAACCGTGATGCCTTTCTAGATAACATTGCAAAAGAACTTGGGCGCGCGCGTAAAACAGAAGGTGTAGAGCGTCCAGTATGGAAAAGTAATGTGAATATAGAAACGTTAAAAGATTATTCACAAGAAGAATTACTAGAAGTGTTTAAAGAGCAATGTACAAACATTCATACAACTGTAGTAGAAACGACAAACGACCGTTTAGGTGAAGACCTTCAAAAAGTAATCATGGAAAACGGCGGGGGACCTATTTTATTATCAGCAGATGCGCGTTTTGATGCATATGGTTTAACATCTTTATTTAAAGAAGAACTTCCAAAGCGAGATGTTGAAGTAAATGTATGGGATCCAGAGAGAAAAGACGAAAATATGCGTTTAGCTGAAAAAGCGAATATTGGTATTGCATTTAGTGATTATACATTAGCTGAATCTGGTACAATTGTTGTACAAAGTCATAAAGGTCAAGGGCGTTCTTTACACTTTTTACCGACTGTATATTTTGCTATTATTCCACGTGAAACACTTGTGCCTCGTATTACACAAGCAGTTCAGGATATGAACTCACGCGTAGAAAATGGGGAGACAGCGGCATCTTGTATTAACTTTATTACAGGGCCAAGTAACTCGGCTGACATCGAGATGAATCTTGTTGTCGGAGTACATGGACCATTAAAAGCAGTTTATTTCATCGTATAAAAGAGGGGAAAGCAGGCCAGGAAATGGCCTGCTTTTTAGTAGAATAAAGGATAATATGAAGTAGAAGTTCTCTCCTTTTTTTGCTATGTTTTTTGGGAAAGGAGAGGAAGGGATGTTCACTTATTTATATGCACTGTTAGCAGGGATGGTGTTTGGTTCTTTTTTTATGCTAGTTGCGATGAGGGTTCCATTAGGTGCTTCTATTATTACCCCGCGTTCACATTGTGATTATTGCAAATATGTGCTAAGGACAAAAGAACTAATCCCCATCATTTCATTTTATATACAAAGAGGCTGTTGTACGAATTGTAAGAGGAAAATTCCAATTATGTATGTAGCATTTGAATGTATAACAGGAGGTATATTTCTTCTTACAGTGTATATGATTGGAATAGAACGAGAGCTTATTATTATTTTATCCCTTTTTTCGCTACTTCTTATTATTTCAGTTACAGATTACTTATATATGTTAATTCCTGATTGTATTTTAATTTCGTTTGCCTTTTTACTCATTCTCGAAAGTGTTTTTGTACAATTAGTTACTTGGACAGATAGTATAGCTGGTAGTGGTGTTATATTTATTTTGTTATATTGCATGCAAAAGATATATCCAGAAGGGCTTGGCGGAGGAGATATAAAACTACTTTCGTTACTTGGATTTATAGTAGGAGTGAAAGGAGTTTTTATCGTTTTATTTTTAGCATCTTGTTTTAGTCTTTGTTTTTTCGGGATTGGTATCGGATTAAAACGTATAGAAGTACGAAAGCCAATTCCATTTGGTCCTTTTATTAGTCTCGGGGCAATATGTTATGTATTGGCCGCATATTCAAATTAGAGAGGGAATCGAAAATGAACGTATATATGGATGATCAAAGAAGTTGCCCGTTCGGGTATGTGCCCGCAACTACAGTAGAATGTGCTTTGCAAATGGTTCGGGATTATGATGTGAATATTCTTTCTCTTGATTTTAATATGGGATGGGGAGCGAAAAATGGACTAGATTTTGTAGAAGCTTTTTGTACAGAGGGGTTATATGTAAATGAAATTCACTTTCATACGAATGATGTCATCGGTATGCACAAGATGAAACAGAGAATGGATAAGGGAAAGGAAGAAGGAGAAATTACTCCTCACCTTGTTGTTAAATACGTGGGTAGCTAAAAACTCCAAAGTAAAACTTTGGAGTTTTTAATGTTTCATATGGGCTTGTAAAGGAATAATCTCTTCTTGTTGAGCTGTTGCGATTTCAGTTTCTTCCTGTTGAACTTCAGGCGTTTTCTTTGTTAAGTAGTGGTATACCATACCGACAAATACTGATCCGCCAATAATGTTACCAATTGTAACAGGAATTAAGTTATGAATAGCACCTGAAAAAGAAATTGTCTCAGGATGCGGTGAAACTAAAGATAAAGCAAAGAGTGATAAGTTTGCAATACTATGTTCGTAACCAGATAAGAAGAATGTGAAAACAAGTAGCATCATCACCATTATTTTTGCTGTGTCACCTTTAACCTGAGAAGGTAAGAAGCAAGCAAGACATACGAGCCAGTTACATAAAATGGCTTTAAAGAATAACTGCATCGTAGGTGTATTCATCTTTCCTTCAACGACTTTACTCATTAAGTGACCGTGATCAATTGCTTCAAAAATTCCAGTTGCGTAAAATAGTAAGGCAAAGAATAATGCGCCGGCTAAGTTACCTGCATAACAAGCAACCCAGTTACGAAGTGTATCAGAAATCGTTGTTTCTTTTCTTAAAGTTGCGACAGTAAAGTACATTGTGTTCCCAGTAAACAATTCAGCACCGCCATATATAATAAGTACGAGAGCAATCCCGAAAAACATAGAGGCAGATAAATAAGTTGCTGGTGAATCTGCAATGTGAAAAAAGTTACCTAATTTAAAACATAGTACAATAATAAAACCGATATAAATACCAGCAAGTGCAGCACGAATGAAATATTGCATTGGGTTTGTATCTAGTATTTTCTTTTTGCTTTTAGCCAGTTTGACAACATAATCTAGTCCTTGTTCTAGCATGAGTAATACGCTCCTTTAGTAAATCTTCTATAAATACTCCTTATATGAATAAAGTACATGGAATTGTTCCTACTTTCAATGAGTTTGTGCAATGTTTCACAAAAAGGACATACATACATTAAGAAAACGTTTACAAAAGATAGTATAATGGAATTTTTTCTGGACATTGCGAGGAAGAAAGGAAAAAGAAAAAGCGCTGTAATTACAGCGCTTTTTCGTCTAAATTCTTTTCCACTTTTACTTCTACTTCTTTTGAGAAGAACCAACCACCAACTGCGATTCCGACTAATACAATCCAGAATGTAAGCTTCCACGGAGTGGATTCTGGGAATGAATGTGGAATTACATTTAATGCAGGGTGTGCTAACGTATAAACTGCTAGCTTCACACCAACCCAACCTACAATTAAGAATGCTGCAGTTTCAAGCCCTGGTTTACGTTTTAAGATTTGTACGAAAGCAGTTGCTGCAAATCGCATAATGATTAATCCGATAAGTCCACCTACAAAGATAACAACGAATTGCCCAGTATCAAGACTACCAATTGTACCTAGTCCTGTTTTTGGTAAAGTCATTGCTAGTGCAACAGCAGCTAAAATTGAATCAACTGCGAAGGCGATATCAGCAACCTCAACTTTAAATACAGTCCACCAAAAGTTCTCTTGTTTTTTCTTTGCTTCTTTTTCTTCTGTTTCTTCATCTGTATTCTTTTTAACATATGTTTTAAATAAGTGATTACCAGCGATAAACATAAGGTAGATGGCACCGATTGCTTGCACTTGCCATACATCGACTAAGAACGAAATCATAAATAACGATCCAAATCGGAAAACGAATGCCCCCGCTAATCCGTAAAATAGTGCTTTCTTTCGTTTTTCTTCTGGTAAATGTTTTACCATAATTGCAAGAACAAGAGCGTTATCAGCCGCTAAAATCCCTTCAAGTGCAATTAGGATGAGTAATACCCAACCATACTCCAATAATAATGATACATCCATGTACATTCTCCTCTCATCTCTATAACTTCTAAATAAGTGAAGAATTTCCCCACTATTTAGTTTCCCCATACTCCTGCCTATTAACTTTGGAAGAATCTGGAAATGAATGCAAAAAAGACCTCTGCCGTTAATAGGCAAAGGTCTTGCTAGACATATGTAATAAAAATGCCAACAAAGCCGGAAGAACTAAGTTCTACGTAATGACGACTTTGTTTCCAAGATATATTCTTGGACGCTACTCCCCTTTGGAGATATGTTATTGTATTCTCATTATATGGATAATTTATACGGTTGTCAACCTGTTAAAATATCTTCATTCGGATATTTTATTTTTCGGTTCTTTTTACGAGCAAATGAAAATGCCAATGTTAAAGGACCCATTTTCCCAAAAAACATCATAAAAATAATAATCGTTTTTCCAATTATAGTTAAGTGGGGTGTTAAGTTCATACTGAGGCCAACAGTCCCAAATGCTGAAAATACTTCGAAAGCACTCATCAATAGAGGAACTCGTTCAGTAATACTCAAAATTAAAATAGCAAAAAAGATAAATGAAATAGAAATAATAGTAATGGTTAATGATTTGACAATGAGAGTATCTTTAATGGATTTTTTAAATACGACAATATCTTCTTGTTCTTGTAAAAATTTAAATACACCAAAAAATATGATTAAAAATGTTGTTAACTTAATCCCCCCACCCGTTGAAGCACTACCAGCACCAATAAACATAAGTAGCATCATTAATAGCAGGGAAGGTTTTGACAATGTAGAAATATCAACTGTATTAAACCCGGCAGTTCGTGTTGAAATTGCTTGGAAATAAGAGGCCATTCCTTCTTCAAATGGGGTAAAACCTCTCATAGAAAGAGAGTTATGGAACTCGAATATAAAAATAAAAAGGGTAGCAATAATGTTGATGATTAGAGTAGAAGAGAGCATAAGTTTTGAATGTAGTGTAAGGTTTTTAAAGTTTTTCTTTCTTTTTATGTCTACGATCACTGTAAAACCAATTCCACCTAAAATGATGAGAGAGGAAATGACGAAATTGACAATAATGCTATGAGAATGGGACATTAAATTATCGCTCCACACAGAAAAACCAGCATTGTTAAAGGCTGAGATTGAATGGAAAAAACTATAATAGATCCCTTTGGTAACCCCGTATTTTGGTACCCACTCAAAAGAAAGAATTAAAGTAGCGATACATTCGACTGTAAAAGAGAATAAAAATAATGCTTTGGCAAGACGGATGACGCCGCCTATATTCGTTTGATTTAATGCTTGTTGTAATAAAATACGGTTTTGAAGA
Source organism: Bacillus sp. 7_6_55CFAA_CT2 (assembly GCF_000238655.1). NCBI lineage: Bacteria > Bacillati > Bacillota > Bacilli > Caryophanales > Bacillaceae > Bacillus > Bacillus sp. 7_6_55CFAA_CT2. The sequence goes on from NZ_JH414710.1 coordinate 560,202, forward strand.
CCGATTTTTCTGCCGAGCATAATCGCAATTAAGACAGCAAAGCTCATAATACCAAGTCCGCCAACTTGTATAAGCGTTAAAATGACACATTGGCCAAACAAAGTAAATACTTTTCCAGTGTCCACAACACCAAGCCCTGTAACCGTACAGGCAGAAACTGTTGTAAATAAAGCATCGAGCCATGAAATAGACGTTGTTGTAGCGATTGGAAGCTTTAATAAGCATGTACCTATAATTGATAACATGATAAAAGACAAAGTAAGAACGCGGGGAGGACTCATACGAATGTTAATCCGTTTCATGTTATATATCGTTCCTTTCTGTTTGCTCTTACTAGTATGTGAAAAAGTCCGATTATGTATGTGAAAAATAGAAAGAGGCAGAGAATATCTGCCTCTAAGCCATATGTTATATTATTATCCGCGTAATTGTTGTTGAGCTAAAGAAACAAGACGTTTTGTTACTTCACCGCCAACTGATCCGTTAGAACGAGATGCTGTATTAGACCCTAAGCTTACGCCGAATTCTTGTGCAATTTCATATTTAAATTGATCAAGTGCTTGTTCAGCACCTGGAACTAGTAATTTGTTTGTTTTTGCCATGATGATACACATCCTTATGAGTAATCCAGTCCAGATAAGTACTTATCTGAATTGGTACTGTTATTTTATGTGGAACCGGCGTGCTCATACGCGGAAGTAATCGGTGTGATTAGAAGTTATTGGATAGAAAAAAGAGTAGCAAATTTGCTACTCTTTTTTTAGTATTGTCGCTGTACCTTCCACGACAATATCATCCGATTGATTATATATATTTGTTTGCAACGTAATGATTTTTTTATCGTCACGCTTCTTAATAACCTCTGCCACAACGCGAAGTGTATCACCGATTTTGACAGGGGCACGGAATGAAACATTTTGGGATAAATAAATTGTATTTTTGCCTGGGAGTTTCGTTCCAAGGATGGTAGAAATAAAACTCGAAACGAGCATACCATGGGCAATGCGTTCTTTAAACATTGTCGTTTTTGCAAAAGAGTCTAAAATGTGAATAGGATTCACATCCCCAGTCAATTTTGCAAAATTGATAACATCTTCATCTGTAATTGTTTTTGTAAGGGATGCTTGATCACCGACTTGAATCTCATCATAACGAAGCTCCGGGACGGTTTGTGCTTCTTGAAATGGATTCATTTTGTCCTCCTTCTTTTCCATATCGAAAAATGCCAGCCATCTTGATGTAGTAGGAGGAAGAAAGAGTTTTGTTTGTGCTGCAGTTAGCTCCCACATTTTTCTTACTTGATGGAAGTAAATAGATTTTTTGAGTTTTCCTCGAACTTTTTTGCGAGTTCCAACTGTTTTGACTTGAACTCTTCCAAAAAACCTTCTAACTGTTTTTGAGCCTCTTCACGTTGTAATTGTTGTTGCTCAATAAATTGTTTTGTTGTTTCTTCAAATTGACCGCTTGTTTGTGTAAGAATTGACAAAGATGTTTTTGTAGGAGAAACAGTAAGTTGATGCATATGAGCAGAAAGTTCCTTCCATTTGTCCTGCCACTCGTTAATTTGATTATTTAAGGAGTTTCCAGTTAATTGTTTCACGTAATCTGTATATTGGTTGTTGAACTGAGCAGTGAGTTGTTGTAGTTCTTTTTCTAGTTCATCTACTCCTGATGTTAATTTATGCAAAGCGTCTTGTTGTTGTTTTAATGTTTCTAAAGTAAGCTGCTCTAATTGTTTCCCAGCTGAAGAGAAAAGGGAAAGTGATTGAGACCAGTTTTTCCAAAATGCATCGACTAATTCGTATGGTTTAGTTTCCATTATTTGACCCCCAAATGTTTTTTTGCATATTGTGAACGCAGATTACTCTGCTGTACCACCAGGTGAAGATGAAGAATCCTTTTCATCCTTTTCTGGAGAAGTAGAAAATGGAAAGAATGCATTGGTGTATAACGTGAAAAACGTTCGCAACATATTTTGATAATGTTCAAAAGAAGTCGCACATGTTGTTAAATATTGCTCTCCATATTCAGTTAAAGAATAAATTCTTTTTGCCGGCCCTCCATCGCTTGTATCCCAAGTAGAAGAAATAAGGTTTTCTTTTTCTAATTTGCGTAGTGTTCTATAAACATTACCTTGGTCAACAGAAGAAAAGCCGATATCCATTAGCATTTGAATAAGTTTGTAACCATGAAGACTCCAGTCTTTTAGACATAGAAGTAAGAAGGGAACTAAGAAGTTTTTTGGCATGGAGTTTGGTTGTTTCGCTTGGTTGCTCTCCAAACTTTCGCGTTGTTCTGGTTCATTTTGTAGCATGATTGTGCATCACCTCATGAATCAGTTAGATGGAATTTTTTGCTTATAAGTGCAATTTACACCTATCTGTTTTTAAAGTCAACACATTTGTTAGAAAATAGAAAAAATAAAATATAGACTTGAAGTTTTATTCAGAATATTAGAAAATAGTGAATAGGTTGAATTGTTTCAAAAACGAAAAAAGGAGTGTAGGTAAAGTGATTGATCAAAAATTCGATCCACTACAAGCATGGAAAAATGCTTATGAACAAACCGAAACATTTTGGGGAAAAGCGCTCAATGAAACAATTAAAACAGAAGAATATTCTGCTTGGATGGGCAGCGTTCTAGATTTGAATTTGTTTTATCAAAAAGCATTAAATGATACGACAAAAAACTATTTAGAACAAGTAAATGTGCCGACGAAAGAGGATATCGCAAGAGTGGCTACGCTTGTTATTAACTTAGAAAATAAAGTAGATAACATTGAGGAGTTTCTAGAGGAGAAAGTCGATTCTTTAGGACAAGCTCCTACATTAAAGCGTGATGTGACGAAAGTGAAACAAGATATTCGTACGCTTGAAACAAAAGTAGATCAAATTTTAGAATTGCTAGAAAAGCAAAATACAGTACTAGCTAAACTACAAGTACCTGTAAAAGAAGAGGTAAAGCCTGCGAATAAGCCAGAAAATAAAAAATGATAAAAGCGCTTGTTTATAACAGATAAAAGAGAGAGGGAGAATCTCTTTTCACGTATAAACAGCGAAACATAATTATATATGGACTCTATAGTATGAGTACCAAAATGATTCATAACAATCGTTCACAAATTCATTTAAGGGGGAAAAGAAATGGTTCAATTAAATGGAAAAGTAGCAATCGTAACAGGTGGAGCAAAAGGAATTGGAAAAGCAATTACAGTAGCATTAGCACAAGAGGGAGCGAAAGTAGTTATTAACTATAATAGCAGTAAAGAAGCAGCTGAAAATTTAGTAAATGAATTAGGAAAAGACGGACATGATGTTTATGCAGTGCAAGCGGATGTTTCTAAAGTAGAAGATGCAAACCGACTTGTAGAAGAAGCTGTGAATCATTTTGGTAAAGTTGATATTCTTGTTAATAATGCTGGTATTACAAGAGATCGTACATTCAAAAAGTTAAATCGTGAAGATTGGGAGCGCGTAATTGACGTGAATTTAAGTAGCGTATTTAATACGACAAGCGCTGTTCTTCCATACATAACAGAAGCGGAAGAAGGAAGAATTATTAGCATTTCTTCTATTATTGGTCAAGCAGGTGGATTTGGCCAAACAAACTACTCAGCAGCAAAAGCAGGTATGCTAGGATTTACAAAATCGTTAGCGTTAGAACTTGCAAAAACAAATGTCACTGTAAACGCTATTTGCCCAGGATTTATTGATACTGAAATGGTAGCAGAAGTACCAGAAGAAGTACGTCAAAAAATCGTTGCAAAAATCCCGAAAAAACGTTTTGGTCAAGCTGATGAAATTGCAAAAGGTGTAGTATACCTATGCCGTGACGGTGCGTATATCACAGGTCAACAATTAAACATTAACGGCGGATTATATATGTAATGAAGCAAGAAAAAAGTGCATATCCATAGCAGGAATGCACTTCTTTTTTTTAGAAGGAAATCGACCAAAAAGGAGATAGAAAAATGACTACATTCGCAACAGAATGGGAAAAGCAATTAGAGCTATACCCAGAAGAGTACCGAAAAGCATACCGCCGAGTGAAAAGGGCGAGTGAAATTTTATTACGTGAACCAGAGCCGCAAGTAGGATTAACGCCGAAAGAGGTTATTTGGACGAAGAATAAGACGAAGCTTTATCGCTACATTCCAAAACAAGAAAAAACACAAAGAGTTCCAATTCTGTTAATATATGCTCTTATTAATAAACCATATATTATGGATTTAACTCCTGGAAATAGTTTAGTGGAATATCTAGTGGATCGTGGTTTTGATGTGTATATGCTTGATTGGGGCACATTTGGTTTAGAAGATAGTCATTTGAAATTTGATGATTTCGTGTTTGATTATATTGCAAAAGCAGTAAAAAAAGTAATGCGAACTGCGAAATCGGACGAGATTTCTTTACTTGGTTATTGCATGGGTGGAACGCTAACTTCTATTTATGCAGCGCTTCATCCGCACATGCCAATTCGTAACCTAATCTTTATGACAAGTCCTTTTGATTTCTCTGAAACAGGATTGTATGGTCCTTTATTAGATGAGAAATACTTCAATTTAGATAAAGCGGTTGATACATTTGGAAATATTCCGCCAGAAATGATTGATTTCGGAAACAAAATGTTAAAGCCAATTACGAACTTTGTTGGTCCATATGTTGCTTTAGTAGATCGTTCAGAGAATGAACGCTTCGTCGAAAGCTGGAGATTGGTTCAAAAGTGGGTTGGTGATGGTATTCCGTTCCCAGGTGAATCATACAGACAGTGGATTCGTGATTTTTATCAAAATAATAAATTGGTTAAGGGTGAACTCGTTATTCGCGGACAAAAGGTAGACCTTGCAAATATTAAGGCGAATGTCTTAAATATTTCTGGGAAACGTGATCATATCGCTTTGCCATGTCAAGTAGAAGCATTGCTAGATTATATTTCTAGCAATGATAAACAATATGTATGTTTACCGACAGGACATATGTCTATCGTTTACGGTGGAACAGCTGTAAAACAAACATATCCGACGATTGGAAATTGGCTTGAAGAGCGTTCTAATTAAAAATAAAAAAAT
>NZ_JH414710.1:565452-598632 GCF_000238655.1 Bacillus sp. 7_6_55CFAA_CT2
TNTTTTTTATGAAAAATAACAAAACATAGAAAGGAGAAATTTATATTTTAGGAGTATAATTATGAAACTTATGATGGGTAAGTTGTTTTGGAATACAGGAGTTTCTGTACCTTGTTATCCACTGTTAGAAAATGATATGATATGTGATGTGCTCGTAGTCGGAAGCGGCGAAGCCGGTGCTCATATAGCGCATTCGTTAGCGAAAATTGGCATGAGTGTTACACTTATTGAAAAAAGAGCCATTGCATGTGGTAGCACAGCTGCTAATACAGGTTTACTACAATTTCTTCATGATAAATCGTTAACCTCTCTTATCCATACATTTGGTAAAGAAAAAGGGGTGCGAGCATATAAGCTTTGTTATGAAGCGCTAAGAACAATGGAAGCGGTAATACCGACTCTTGATATTAATCCCCATTTTATTCTGCGAAATAGTTTATATTATGCAAGTAAAAGTGAGGATGTCTCATTTTTACAAGAGGAGTACAATACGTTACAGAATTATGGATTTCCTGTTGAGTATTTTACAGCATCTGATATTAAGGAGCGTTATCCTTTTATAAAACAAGCGGCATTATATACACACGGTGATGCTGAGGTAAATCCGTATTTATTAGCACATAGTCTTTTGCATAAAGCAAACCAAATGGGAGCTAATATATATGAACATACAGAGGCAATACATATAAAAAAACGCAAAAATGATTTAATTTGTTACACGAAAACAGGGAATCAAATTGTAGCAAAGAATATTATTATGGCGACAGGTTATGAAGCGCTTTTTGGAAAGAAAGAAAAAAATACAACAGTAGACACCTCTTATGCAATTGTAACAAATGAAATAGATCAGTTTGAAGGCTGGCATGAGCGATCGTTAATTTGGGAAACGGCACGACCCTACTTATATTTTCGAACGTATCAAAACCGCATTATTGTAGGCGGATTAGATGAAGCGATGCAAATTCAAACAATCGGTGATACGAAATTATTGCATAAGCGTGATATCCTTATTAATATTGTAAAAGAGATGTTCCCGCAGTATAAAAATATACAGGCAGACTACTATTGGGCAGCCGCATTTGGTGGTACTCATGATGGTCTTCCCATTTTAAAAGAAGATGAAAAGATACATAATTTATTTTACGCATTGCCGTATGGAGGTAATGGAACTGTATATGGAATGGTCTTTGCCAAATTATTTGAGCAGTTATTTACAAATAAAGAAAGTAAAGATTTTTCTTTATTTAATCGATAGAAAAAAGGTAGCGAAGTGATGGAATGAGAGATATAAAAAAGTTTTTACAAAAATTACGTCCTGTACAACTCATCGTTTTGTTTTATTTATTAGCGGTAGTTGTATCGGTGATATTGCTTAGTTTCCCGTTTGTTACGAAGCCCGGTGTGAAATGGACATTTATAGATGCTCTTTTTACATCGGTTAGTGCGGTAAGTGTTACGGGGCTGTCTGTTATTACGATTCCAGATACGTTTACTACTGCAGGAATTATTGTTTTAGCTCTTATTTTACAATTAGGCGGCTTAGGAATTATGGCGCTTGGTACATTTGTTTGGATCATTACGGGGAAAAAGATTGGTTTGCAAAGAAGAAGATTAATTATGGCAGATCATAATCAAGGAAATTTATCGGGTCTCGTAGAATTGATGCGTTCTATTTTAATTGTAATTATTTCGATAGAACTTATTGGAGCAATCTTATTAGGTACAAGATTTTTACTTTACTTTCCGACTTGGCAAGAAGCTTATTTTCACGGTTTCTTTGCAGCTGTTAGTGCGACTACGAACGGCGGATTTGATTTAACAGGACAGTCATTAATTCCGTATAAAAAAGATTATATTGTTCAAATGATTCATATGTTACTAATTATTTTAGGAGCGATTGGTTTCCCTGTGCTAATGGAAGTAAAGCAATTTCTTAGTAAAAGGCGACAACAATTATTCCGTTTTTCATTATTTACAAAATTGACGACAACAACATTTTTCACACTCGTTGTTGTGGGGACAATTATGATTTTTTTACTGGAGAGAAATCATTTTTTAGTAGGAAAGTCATGGCATGAAACTGTATTTTATACATTATTCCAATCTGTGACGACGCGAAGTGGTGGACTTGCAACAATGGATATACGTGAATTATCACAACCGACGCTTTTATTTATGAGTATATTAATGTTTATAGGGGCATCTCCAAGTTCGGTTGGGGGCGGAATACGTACAACTACATTTGCTGTTAGTATATTGTCACTATACACCTTTGCAAGGGGCGGTAGAACAGTTAGAGTCTTCAAACGTCAGCTACATGAAGAGGATGTACTGAAAGCATCTGTCGTTATGACGATGGGGATTTTGTTATGTGCTACTGCGCTATTCATTTTATCTATTACGGAAAATGTACCGCTTATGAGCTTAATTGTTGAAGTTTGTTCTGCTTTCGGAACGACGGGACTATCAACAGGTGTCACGCCTGATTTAACAACTGTTGGGAAACTTGTACTTATTGTGCTTATGTTTATCGGACGCGTTGGTATTTTAACATTTATTTTAGCTAGTGGTGGAAGGGAACAACCACCTCGCTATAAATACCCGAAAGAGCGGATTATTATTGGATAGTATGAAACCATTCTACCTATGTTAGGTAGAATGGTTTTTTAGTCGTTAATTCCAAATTGTGGATGCATGAAAGCTTCATCTTTATTATCCGCTTCGTTTTTTAGCAACTCTTGATTTTCTTCTGAAATCCACCCAATATCATTTGTAGGATGGATCCACTCATCGCCAGCCATAATGGCAGGATCTACTTCATCACTCCAATTGTTAAGCGGACTGTTCTCGGAATTATATTTACTGTCTCCAATTACAACATTATATTGATTCACAAAAGGTTGTTGCATCGTTTTTCCTGTTCCTTTAAAAGATGGAAAATTCATTTGATGCGGGAGCGTTTCGTCTAAAATGGGTGATTGAATCTTTTCTTTTTTCTTCAAAATTATCGCTCCTTTTTATAATGATTTCTTCATATGTAGTATTTCCATCTAACGCCTCTTATGTACTTGTTAACACTTGCCAGTAATAATTATTTTAAGTTGTTTCAAACTAGAGTAGAAAGTGATTTCTTGAGAGCAGGTGAATGTATTGGTAAAAAGAAAAGTGAAACAAAATGCGGCAATCAATAATAATAAAACTCCGAAAGAAAGCTTACCAGATGCAGAATTTGCATTAGAGTATGAAGGAGAAAATAGCGCAAAGTATGCGAATCGTAATTCAAAAAAAGGGAAACAAAAATGAGGCGTTTTTTACAAACGCCTCATTTTTTTGTGGGATTATAAAGGTTTTTTTAATTATTTGTAAATTTAGTGTTTTCTATGAGCAGAAAAATGCGAAAAAACATAGAAGTAGCAACGTATTACACAAAAACAAACAACAAACAAAAGATTAATGTTGGTTTAATACTGCTTTTACACTAGTTGTTTATATTTGAGTTGTACATAAGATTTGTAAAAGGAGAGAGAAACAGTGAAAAAAACAATCTTTAAAGCTGTAGCGACTGGAATGGTATTTTCGTTATTAATGGGGTGTGGTGCAAAGAAGGAAGAAAGTGCTGGAGCGAAAGTGAAAGATGACAAATTATCTGGATCATTAACTGTTTACACAGCAATTGAAGAAGAGCTTGTACCAATTTATCTTGATTCCTTTAAAAAGAAATATCCTGATGTGAAATTGAACATTGTACGTGATTCAACAGGAGTTATTACTGCGAAATTGCTAGCTGAAGGGAAAAATACACAAGCAGATGTTGTATGGGGAACTGCGGCATCAAGTCTATTAGCTTTAGATAAAAAAGATATGTTAAAAGGATACTCTCCAAAAGGAGCAGATCGTGTTCTTCCACAATTTAAAGATGATAAGCAACCTGAAAAATGGGTAGGAAATACTGCATTTATGACGGGGATTGCTGTAAATAAAGAAGAGTTAAAGAAGAAAAATTTACCGATGCCAGAATCATATGAAGATTTAACGAAACCAGAGTATAAAGGAACACTTGTTATGCCACATCCAGCATCATCTGGAACAGGATTTTTAACAGTTTCTGCATGGCTACAAATCATGGGTGAAGATAAAGGCTGGGATTACATGAAGAAACTTCATGATAATATGGCAAGTTATACGCATTCAGGATCAAAACCAGCGAAATTAGCAGGAGCGGGTGAATATCCAGTTGGCGTATCAATGGTTTATAGTGCTTTGAAAGAGAAACAAAAAGGTGCACCAGTTGAAGTTGTATTGCCGAAAGAAGGATTAGGTTGGGAAGTAGAAGCGAACGCACTTATTAAAAAAGATAATGCAAAAAATGAAAAATTAGCGCAAGCATTTTTAGATTGGGCGATTACTGATGATGTAATGAAGTTATACTTCGAGAAAAATGGATTTGCGACAATTAAAAATAATTATAAACTTCCAGATGGATTCCCTAAAGATGTAACAGAAAAGTTATACAAAAAGAATGACTTTAAGTGGGCAGCAGAAAATCGTGACAAAATTTTAGAAAAATGGGAAAAAGAGTTTGGACAAAAAGCAGAACCGAAAAAGTAAGTGAGTGGGAGAGAGAAAAAATGAGCGAATATTTATCAATTCAACACATTCAAAAACAGTTTGATGCATTTACAGCGTTAAAAGATATTTCTTTTACTGTGAACAAAAATGAGTTTGTATGTTTATTAGGCCCAAGTGGTTGTGGGAAAACGACATTGCTTCGAATTTTAGCAGGGCTAGAAGAGGCAACAACAGGTAGTATAGCTGTGAATGGAAAAGATATTACAGCATTACCTCCTGGAAAGAGAAACTTCGGAATGGTGTTTCAATCGTATGCATTATTTCCGAATTTAACAGCACTTGAAAATATTGAATACGGCTTAAAGACAAAAAAATATGGAAAAGTAGAAGTAAAAGAGAAAGCGCTAGAGGCGTTAAAACTTGTAGATTTGCTGAATGTAAAAGATAAATATCCTGCTCAAATGTCTGGTGGACAACAGCAGCGAGTGGCACTTGCACGTGCGCTCGCTCTGTCTCCAGATATTTTGTTACTCGATGAGCCGTTATCTGCTTTAGATGCAAAAGTACGTGAAAAGTTACGTAGAGAAATGCGTGATTTGCAAGAGAAAGTAGGAGTAACAACTATTATGGTCACGCATGATCAAGAAGAGGCATTAACGATGGCTGATAAAATTGTTGTAATGAATCATGCGGAAATTATGCAGATTGGAACACCAGAGGAGATTTATCAAAGACCGGCCAATCCGTTTGTGGCAGATTTTATTGGTTCTATTAATTTCTTTTCGAAAAATAACGAAGAGCATGCAATTCGTCCTGAACATGTAACAATTGTACAAAAGGACGGTATTAAAACAGTTGTGGAAAGTATGGAGTTTCGTGGATCTGTATATCGGACGGAAGTGCGAGTCGTAGAAGAAAACACACACCTTTATAATGAGAAAATTGTAGTGGATATATTAGCATCAGAAGTAGAAGTAGCTGATATTAGAAAAGGAAAGCCGATTCAAATCTCTTTCTCAGAAAATCATATGTTGTCATATGGAAAGAAGGTCATTGTATAGATGGAGATGTTAGAAAACTACAAGGTAGAAAGTGCGAAAAAAAAGATTAAGAGAAGTATAGGGAAAGAGGAATGGATCCAAAGGCTTGTAATTATCGGTATGATTCTTTCCTTCCTTATCATACTTGTATTACCACTATTACAACTATTTACACAAGCTTTTTATAATAAAGATGGAGTTTTCATTGGTTTAGCGAATTTCAGTAAATATTTCACAACACCGACTTTAGTTCAGTCTTTACAAAATACGGTATGGATTTCGGGCGCAACAACAATTATTTCAGTTTCAATTGCATTCGTTTACGCATATGCAATTGCCCGTACGAATGTTTTTGGAAAGCGTGTATTTCAGTATGTAGCGTTATTACCATTGTTTGCACCAACGATGATGCATGGTATAGCACTTACATATTTATTTGGTAATCAAGGGCTAGTAACGAAAGGAATGTTTGGGTTATTTGAAGGTATACAAATCCCTTTATATGGACCAGTAGGAATTGTAATAGCTGAAGTTATGTATACATTTCCGCAAGCCTTTCTCATATTACTAATTGCCTTTCAAGGATCCGATTATCGTTTATATGAAGCTTCTAATATGCTAGGGGCGAGTAAAACAAAACAATTTTTCACGGTTACTTTACCTAGTGTAAAGTACGGATTAATTAGTGCAATGTTTGTTGTGTTTACACTTAGTTTCACTGATTTTGGGGCACCAAAAATTGTTGGTGGACAATATAATGTGCTTGCTACTGACGTATACAAACAAGTAATTGGACAGCAAAATATGTCGATGGGTGCAACAGTTGGAATGATTTTATTAATCCCAGCTATATTCGCATTTGCAGTTGATCGTATTACGCAAAGAAAGCAGGCGAATTTCTTATCTTCAAAAGCAGTACCATACAGAATAATAGCTAATAAGAAAAGAGATGTCATCTCATTCATATACTGTAGTGTGATTACATTTATGATCATTCTGTTATTTGTGGCAGTTGGTATTGCTGCAAGTGTGAAAGTATGGCCATATAATATGAGTTTTACATTTGAGCATTTTAATTTTTCGAGTTTAACAGGAGATGGACTTGAAGCATTTAAAAATAGCGTAATTGTTTCAGCAGTTACAGCAGTTATTGGGGCGATTTTAACATTTGTATTTGCATATGCAATTGAGAAAATAGACCAGCTACAATTCTTCCGAAAAACAGGTTACTTTTTCTCTATCGTTCCTTTAGCCATACCAGGTTTAGTACTCGGATTAGGATATGTCTTTTTCTTTAGTCAACCAACGATTCAAATTTTGGGACTATCAGTAACGAACCCGTTTCATTCTTTATACGGAACAATCGCTGTGTTAGTACTAGTAAATATCATTCATTTTTATTCTGTAACATTTGTCACGGCAACGACTGCTTTAAAGAAATTAGATCGAGAGTTTGAGCTTGTTTCGCAGTCGATGGGTATTCCGTTTTATAAAACATTCTTTAGAGTAACGGTACCAATGTGTTTACCAGCAATTTTAGAAATGGTAATGTACTACTTCGTAAATTCAATGGTAACTGTATCGGCAGTTGTATTCCTATATGCAGCTGATTTTAAACTAGCTGCCGTATCAATCGTAAATATGGATGATGCAGGAAATGTGGCGCCAGCAGCTGCAATGAGTGTGCTTATTGTTGTTACAAATATTGTAGTAAGAGTTGTATATGAATGGGGAACGAAAGCACTTCGTAACCGAACTTCACAATGGCAAAAAAGATAAGTAAGAAAGGTGATGGACAGAATGAAAATTGAAGCAGTTATTTTTGATTGGGCAGGGACAACAGTTGATTACGGATGTTTTGCACCACTAGAAGTATTCATGGAGATTTTTCATAAACGGGGTGTAGCAATTACAGCAGAAGAAGCTCGTAAGCCAATGGGGTTATTAAAAATAGATCATGTAAGGGCACTTACTGAGATGCCTCGTATTGCGAGTGAGTGGAATCGTGTTTTCCGACAATTACCAACAGAAGCAGACATTCAGGAGATGTATGAAGAATTTGAAGAGATTCTCTTCGCTATTTTACCGCGCTATGCTTCGCCGATTAATGGAGTAAAAGAAGTGATTGCTTCTTTACGTGAAAGAGGAATTAAAATTGGTTCAACGACTGGTTATACGAGAGAAATGATGGATATTGTAGCAAAGGAAGCAGCGTTACAAGGATATAAACCTGATTTTCTTGTTACGCCAGATGATGTTCCAGCAGGCCGTCCATATCCATGGATGTGCTATAAAAATGCAATGGAACTTGGTGTGTATCCGATGAACCATATGATAAAAGTTGGGGACACAGTATCAGATATGAAAGAAGGTAGAAATGCTGGAATGTGGACAGTTGGTGTAATTCTTGGCAGTAGCGAGCTCGGTTTAACGGAAGAAGAAGTGGAGAAGATGGATTCGGTAGAACTTCGTGAAAAAATAGAAGTAGTTCGCAATCGTTTCGTTGAAAATGGGGCGCACTTTACGATAGAAACGATGCAGGAACTCGAAAGCGTAATGGAACATATCGAGAAACAAGAACTTATTATTTCATAAAAGGGGAATAGGATCATGACTGAAAATCACTACTTATTATTAACACCAGGACCATTAACGACAACAAAATCAGTAAAAGAAGTTATGCTATACGATTGGTGTACGTGGGATGATGAATATAATACGATGGTGCAAGAAGTAAGAGCTAAACTTGTATCGTTAGCGACGAAGGAAGAAGAGAAATATACAACAGTGTTAATGCAAGGAAGCGGTACGTTTTCAGTTGAAGCAGTAATTGGTTCTGTTATTCCGGCAAATGGGAAGCTTCTCGTTTGTACAAATGGTGCGTACGGTAAGCGCATTGTGCAAATGGCAGAGATGTTACAGATTGATGTAGTGGTCAGTCAAACAGAAGAGTGGGAACCTACTAATATTGTAGAAGTAGAGAAGTTATTGCAAGAAGATAAAGAGATTACGCATATTGCAGTTGTTCATTGCGAAACGACGACAGGCATTATAAATCCAATTGTAGATGTATGTAAATTAGGAAAACAGTATGGAAAGGTTACAATTGTTGATGCGATGAGTAGTTTCGGCGGGATTGAAATAGACATTGCTGATTTACAAATTGATTTTTTAATTAGTAGTGCGAATAAGTGTATTCAAGGGGTTCCTGGATTCGGATTTGTAATCGCAAAACGTGATGAATTATTGAAGTGTAAAGGGCAAGGACGCTCTTTATCTCTTGATTTATATGATCAATGGGAAACGATGGAAAAACAAAATGGGAAATGGCGTTTTACTTCACCTACACATGTTGTACATGCTTTTTATCAAGCACTACTTGAACTAGAAAAAGAGGGAGGAGTAAGAGCGCGTTACAATCGATATTACAACAATCAAAAACTACTAGTAAATAGAATGGGAGAAATCGGATTTAAGCCACTAGTAGATGAGGAATACCAATCTCCTATTATTACATCTTTCATTTATCCAAAAGAGGGATTTGAGTTTCAACAGTTATATAACGAATTAAAGCGTTATGGATTTGTTATTTACCCTGGGAAAATTTCGAAAGTAGATACGTTCCGCATTGGAAATATCGGTGATGTACATGAAGAAGATATTAATCGCTTAGTTGATAGTATTGCTAAAGGAGCTGTTATTGGGTGAAAGTGTTTTGCTTAGGTGGAGCAGGTAAAATTTGTCGCGAAGCTATTTTGGATTTAGTTCAATTTTCATCTTTTGAGACAATTACAGTAGCTGATTTTAACGAGGTAGAGGGCCGTAAAGTAGTAGAATGGCTCAACGACCCTCGTGTTGATTTTGTAAAAGTAGATGTAACGGATCACGAGGATACGGTTGCAAAAATGATTGGTTATGACATTGTAATGGACGGTACGACGATAAAGTTAAACAGATTGTCGACCCGCTGTATTGCAGAAGCAGGATGTCACGGTGTGAACTTAAATGGATTTGATGAAGAAAATGAATCGCATGCTATATTTGTTGAAAATGAAAAGATATGTTTACCTGGATTTGGCATGACGCCGGGTGTAACGCAAATGATGGCAATGCATGCAGCAAATCAATTGGATACTGTAGAGTCTGTCCGTGTAAGTCACGGTTCGTATCGTCCGATTGCTTTTTCTGCATCAATTACAGAGACAACGACATATGAATATGATCCATATTTACCATCGCGTACAGTGTATGAAGATGGTGAATTTAAGCAAGTACCTCCGTTTGCGCGTCCGAGAGAAATAGAATTGCCAGAGCCTTATGGTAAGGCAACGCAGTATATCATTCCGCATTCTGAAACGATTACGCTAGCAAAGGCATTAGAAAATAAAGGTGTCAAACTGATAGAGACGAGAGGAACTTGGCCACAGCAAAATATGCAACTTGTACGTACTTTATATGATTACGGCATATTGCGTAATGATCAGATTGAAATAAACGGGAAAGAAATAGGCATTATGGATTGTATTTCACAGTATTTATTGCAATCGAAAGAAGGGCAAGAAACAGAGCTTTATGGTTATGCACTTCATGTAGAAGTAATAGGTATGAAAAATAATGAGAAGCAAAGACATGTGTTATATCATACACATCCGTTATCTGATGGTTCTGTTGTAGGATGGGAAAAATTAAGAGCGTATACGAGAAACGTCGGTATTCCATTTGGGATTGCTGCAGAGTTAATTGCAAATGGAAATGTAAATAGGGTGGGTGTTGTTACGCCTGAAGAAGCCTTTGAAAATCCACAATTGATTTTTGATGAGCTAGCAAAGCGCGGTATTCATATTCATGAAGAAGTTTCTACTTATAAAGAAAATTATAGCTTTGTATAAGTAAGGACGTTTATAAGGGAGATATAAATGAGGTGAAGCTATGTCTGTAGTAGGAGAAGAAAGAAAGCGAACCATTCTTGAAAAGGTAGAATTTAAAGGGAAAGTAAAGGTTTCAGAATTAGCGAGAGAATTTGCTGTATCAACAGAAACGATTCGTCGATATTTAGAAGAATTAGATCGTGAAAAGAAGCTGAAAAAAGTGTATGGTGGAGCTGTTCAACTTCCAGGCGCTGGAGTAGAGGCACCAATGTTAGAAAGAGAAATGCTACATATAGAAGAGAAGAAAAGAATTGGTTATAAAGCAGCGACATTTGTAGAAGACGGTGATGTCATTGCAATTGATGATGGAAGTACACCGCTTCAAATGGTTCCATACCTTGTTCATCGTAAAAACTTAACGATTGTAACAAGTTCATTTCCAGTCGCAACACAATTAATTTCTTCTATTAATAAAAAGATGTTTCACGGTGAAGTTTTGTTTATAGGTGGAAAAGTATCTCCAAAGCATTCGCGTGTATCAGGGTCTATTTCTCAGCAAGTCATACAGCAATTTCATTTTCATAAAGCGTTCGTTTCGATTGATGGGTTATTACCTAGTTTTGGAGTTTCCAGCTTTGAATTAGAGAAAGCGAAATTGTCAGAGGCGATGATGAAATTAGCTGAGAAAACATATATTTTATGTGATCATACGAAGGTAGGCGTGAAAGGGAATTATCGTATAGCAGCAATTTCGCGTATTCAACACGTAATGTGTGATAAAAAAATGCCATATAGCTTTGAAGAAGAACTTAAGAAGCATAATATTCAGTGGACAGTTTGTTAAATACAGTGAAAGCACATAAACTCCCGCCTAATTTTTAGGAGGGAGTTTTATTATCTGTAAATCGTAAAATAAAAGATTTGCAGTTATGCAAAAAGTGGACACATTTTCTCACCTCTTTCATATAATTTACCAATACAAAAAAAGTTGGTCGAAGGAAAGAAGGGAGAACATGTCAGAACGAATATATAATAAACTTGTATTGTACGCGAATATTTTGCAAAAAATCGGTGTCATCAATGAGAAGGAAAAAAGTGAAATTCTTCATACGATAGGTAAAAAAGCCCTTTGAATAAAGGGCTTTTTATTTTTTATCTTTAAAAATATAAATTTAATGTAATATTCTCATTGACAATGATAATGATATTCATTATCATTTATTTGTGGACAATTGATAATAATTATCAATTGTAAAGATTATATATGATAGGGGATATTATTTTGAAAAAAATTACATGAAGGCGCTAGTAGTAGCGACAACATTAGCAATTCCATTTGCTACGTACTCTACTCCAGCATTAGCGGCATTAAAAGTTGAAGCAAATCAATCGGTAGCAGCAGCGAGTGATCGCACGTATGATACTGAGATTAAAATATATAAGGACCAAAAAGATGAGCCATCTATGGTTTCTCAATATATAAAAGATCCTAAAGTAACGATTGCAGCTGGCAAAAAAATTGTCACTGTAACAATGCAAGATAGTGATTATTTTCAATATCTTAGAATAGAAGATAGAAACCAGCCTGGTGTATTTCATGATGTGAAGGTTTTGTCAGAAGATAAGAGGAAGAATGGAACGAAAGTAGTTCAATTTGAAATTGGTGAGTTTGAGAAGAAGCACAATATGCAAATGCATATACTTATTCCAGCTATTGGATATGATCACAAATATCAAGTTCAATTTGAAATTAAAGATCCAACTGTAGGTAACAAAGAAACAGAGAAACCAGATGATAACTCTAATTCAGGCAATACGGAAACGGATAATCCAGTTGATAATCAAAATATGATAACAGATAACAAATTAAGAGAACTTGTGAATAAAAAAGTATTTAATAGAAAAGATTTAAATACACCAATTACGAAAGAAGAGTTATTACAAGTAAAGGATTTGTTTTTAAATACGAATGAGATACTTGATTATAGTGCATTAAAATATATGCCAAATTTAAAATCTTTAACAGTTGCGAATGCGAAGATAAAAGATCCGTCGTTCTTTGCGAACTTAAAGCAATTAAGTCATTTAGCTTTGCGTGGTAATGAATTTTCAGATGTAACGCCACTTGTTAAGATGGATAATTTAGAATCTCTTGATTTAAGTAATAATAAAATTACAAACGTTGCACCACTAACTGAAATGAAAAATGTAAAAAGTTTATTTCTATCAGGCAACCAAATAGAAGATGTAACAGCATTAGCGAAAATGGAACAACTAGATTACTTGAATTTAGCAAATAATAAAATTACGAACGTTGCTCCATTAAGCGCTTTGAAAAATGTAACATACTTAACTTTAGCAGGTAATCAAATTGAAGATATTAAAGCGTTATATTCATTACCTTTAACAGACTTAGTATTAACACGTAATAAAGTTAAAGATTTATCCGGCATTGAGCAAATGAAGCAATTAGAAGAATTGTGGATCGGGAAAAATGAAATAAAAGATGTTACTCCTCTAAGTAAGATGACACAGTTAAAACAATTACACTTACCTAACAATGAGTTAAAGGATATTACGCCATTATCAAGTTTAGTAAACTTACAAAAGCTTGATTTAGAAGCGAATTATATTTCAGACTTATCACCAGTTAGTAATTTGAAAAAATTAGTATTTCTAAGTTTTGTTGCAAATGAAATCCGTGATGTCCGACCAGTTATAGAACTAAGTAAGACGGCTTATATTAATGTCCAAAATCAAAAAGTATTTTTAGAGGAAACAGAAGTAAATAAAGAAGTAAAAGTACCTATATATGAAAAAGATGGTGAGGTTTCTACGAAAATCCGTCTGAAGAGCGATAACGGTACGTATAGTAATGGTGTAGTGAAATGGAGTACACCAGGTGAGAAAATATATGAATTTGGTGTGAAAGATCCATTCGCGGATACAGGAATTTTCTTTACAGGGTCTGTTATTCAAAATGTAGTAGAAAGTAAAGACGGTAATACGTCTAAAGAAGATGAGAAAACAGAAGTGGTAGAATTTAAAGATGTACCAAAGGGACATTGGTCAGAAGAAGCAATTAATTACTTAGCGAAAGAAAAATTATTTATAGGCTATGGAAATGGTGAATTTGGATTTGGTGATAACATTACTCGTGGACAAGTAGCTCTTCTAATACAAAGGTATTTAAAATTAGAAAATAATCTAGTACCAAAAACGGCATTTACAGATACGAAAGGAAATATGTATGAAACGGCTATTGATGCAGTGGTTCAAGCTGGAATTATGACAGGCTATGGAAATGGTATGTTCCGTCCAGATGGAGTATTAACTCGATATGAAATGTCAGTAGTATTACAAAGAGTATTTCAGTTAAAAGAAAATGAAAATAGTGCAGAGAATTTTAAAGATATACCAAATGACCATTGGGCGAAAGGATATGTGAAAGCTTTAGTGGATAATAAAATATCAAAAGGCGATGGGGAAGGGAATTTTTTAGGAGATAATTTCGTAACACGTGAACAATATGCACAGTTTTTATATAATGCAATAAAGAAATAAAGTGAAACTTTAATCAGTGGGGGTTTTGTTCATTCCCCACTGATTATTAGCCCTCACTAATCGGGCTGCCCGTTAATGCGGAATAAAAAATGAGGAAAATACGCTATTCTTTAATTAAAGAGTAGCGTATTTTTATGTACAAAATGAAATAGGAAATAGATAGGAGTATAGACATATGAATAGCCTATTTTAAAGAAGAACCACGAAACTATATTGACAAAAAAGCGTTCTCATGTGATAATTCAATTAATTTTTAGAATAATCAAAAAATATTCCTTTTACATAGAAAGGATTCGAACCTTATATGAATATTATGCCGGGGGTGACGAAATGTTATTTTTTCTGAAGAAATGGAATGAATTAAAAGATGTGAAATCTGAATTGGCACTTCGTGATTGGTTTTATGGTACCAAAATTAGCTTATCGCTATGTACGTCAAAAGAGCCGTTAACATTCTTAGTAAATGTTGAAGGAAGAGATAAAGGGCTATTTTCGGAAGAAGATTTTATTGTCGTAAATTGCATGTGCGAGTCAGTATTTGAAAATGAAGAAAAACCAGCTGCAGAGTCATTTATGCATGCGGATATTTATAAAAAAAGTAGTGCAGGATGTATTTTACAAGTGCAGACTGTAGATAGTCATTTAATATCAGAGTTATATGGGGAAGAAGGAGAAGTAACGTTCGATAAACGCAGTGTGGAGCGTGTTTTCGGAAAAGAAGGTATAACAGAAATGACAATTCCAATTGTAGAAGATGAAAAAAAATTCGCTGATTTATTAGAAAGGAATGTTCCGAATTTCATTGAAGGTGGAGGAGTAGTTCTTGTTCATAATTACGGCATGATTGTGTGGGGGAAAACGCCAGAAGAGGCGAAAAAATGGCTAGAGGGTATAGAATATTTAATGAACTATCATGTAAAGTTATTAATGATTAAGGGGGCAAGGAGCTCTGTTATATAAAAATGGATGTGATATAGCTACAAGTTAATAAATAAATGAAAGCGTTTTAAAAATAATTTCACTCATAAAATATAGGTCTCCTTATTATATATAGATTACATGTTGACATGTAAGGAGGAACATATTTTGCGAGTTAAATATCATTTTCTGCCAAAGCAGCAAGTAACATTTTGCAAAATAAATGATTCTGGTGAAGAGGCACTGCAAATGATGAACGAAACGGGATTTCGAGCCATCCCGGTATTAGCAGAAGATGAGAAGAAATTCACAGGGATTATTTATAAAGTAGATTTATTAGAAAAAAATGCAATAGCGGATTAGAGCATGTAAGTGCAGGAGATATGCTCGACGATTCCAATGCATTTATTTTTGAAAAGGATTCCTTCTTCAGAGCTTTTTATGTAATTCGTCGGCTTCCGTTTTTAGCCGTGCTAAATGATTATAATGAATTTGTCGGTATGTTAACGCATTCGAATATATTTGATGTTATTGAAGATTCATTTGGTATGCGAACAGGTGGTTATATATTAACAATTGCAACACAAGATTGTAAGGGAACGATTAAAGAGCTTGGGACATTGTTAAAAGCATATAATATCGGTGGCCTATTTACGCTAGATAACGGTGATCAATATATCCGCCGCGTTATTGTAAATATATCAGATGAGTTAGATGAAACAAAATTAAAGCAATTAATCGGAAAAATAGAGAAAAAAGGATTCAGAGTGAGTCATGTAGATTATATTTAAGTTAAAAATAAAAGTACCTATCTGTTATATATAGATAGGTACTTTTTTGTCCCGCTATTTGTGGGCAGTAAGATCTTCGCCTCAAAATTCAGCGCAAGCAAAGAAGTTAAGTGGGGGCGGACTGCCCGTAAAAGCCCAATTGGTGAGGGCTGATTATATGTGAGTAATGAACTTTATTTTGAAACAGGAGGCGGGGATAATGCTAGATCAGATAAGAAAATAAAGTCTGCATGCTCACGAATTTTAGGGATAGAAGTTTCAATAACGCGTGATGTAATTTCACCTGGGGGGCCCACATGCCCGATAGCTACCATAATAGGTTTTTCTTGAATTTTTTTGATGAGTAATTGGGCTTGTTTTGAAATATGCCCTGCTGTATATACATCATCAAAAAATAGTTGGTTTTCAATAATAGGAACTCCTAATTCTTTTCCGATTTTTGGGACGACACTATTAGGATTCGTTTTACTATCTAAGTAAAATAAACCGTGTTTTTTACAAGCAGCAAGTATAAGGCGAACAATTCTTTCATCCGCTGTTACTTTTGACCCCATATGATTGTTCATTCCAATTGCATGCGGTACTTCTTGAATGGCTTGTTCAAGTCGGTTGTTTATTTCTTCATCGCTTAAATCAGTTGTAATTGCTTTCGGCCCAAGCCATTCTTTTTTACCTTTTATAGGTTCCATGGGCATATGTATAATAACTTCATGTCCTTTCTTATGGGCAGCTATTGCGTCTTCTTTTGTGGAAGGAAGAAAAGGCATAACAGCAACAGTGAGTGGAATGGGAAGTGATAACATTTGATTAGTCCCCTTCATATTATTACCGAAATCATCAATGACAATAGCAACTTTATTCGTATGAGCATTTGCTTGAATAGGAAATAAGAAAGACGGTAAAAACAAAACAATGATGAATAATGCAATCGTATATTTTCGCATATAAATATTTCCTTTCTATTGTTATCCTGCTATTTGTGGGTAGTAAGACTCCCACCTCAACATTGGGCTGGATAGGTGGGAGATTCACTGCCTACCCGATTGGTGAATGCTAATTATCAGTGGGGGCTGAACAAAAAAACACTGATTAAAGTTTCACTTTATCAATCATCATTATGTTTTGCTTTTTTATATAAATTAAACAAAAAATGTCGAAGAAAAGTAGGTGGAAAATTAAGAATCCCCGGTTTACGTAGAATTTATAAAAAAAGAAGATGAAAAAAATGTCTATTATTGCGAATGTATTTACAAAGATAGAATAATTTGTAATAATTCTCAAAGTGAGGGTAAAGATTTGTAAATTACAGGGAGAAAATGTTAAATTTTCTGATTCTTCAAATTTGCATATGATTAAGTAGTTAAAAAAAGTCAATGGAGAAGTGAAGTTAAGAGCATGGAAGTATAATAAGGGGGATATGGATGTTTACTGTAAAAAGGAAGTACACATTAGAAAAGCTTTCACGTGATATTCATATGAAACGTGAAGAAATGATTCAACTAGGATTAACAAGTGGACTAAATAGTAGGGAGACAATTCAAGTTAGTCAAGAATTGGACAAGCTTATTTT
Source organism: Bacillus sp. 7_6_55CFAA_CT2 (assembly GCF_000238655.1). NCBI lineage: Bacteria > Bacillati > Bacillota > Bacilli > Caryophanales > Bacillaceae > Bacillus > Bacillus sp. 7_6_55CFAA_CT2. Next base: position 582,773 of record NZ_JH414710.1, read on the forward strand.
ACAATATCAATGTTATAAAGAAAAACAAACACCGAAATGGTTTTCAATTATAAAAATACCTATTTTCCAAATCGGGTATGAAGGAAAATCAAATAATTTTTGGCGAATGCTTGTGGCTGGTTTTATGAAATAAGTATAATTACCCTTATAGGATAAGGATAATTATACTATGTGTAACGGAATTTCGATATGAACTGTCGTTCCTTCGTTTTCTGTACTGTCGATAAAAATATGCCCATTATACATCTCTACAATTCGTTTACATATGACAAGTCCAAGACCTGTTCCAGTATCTTTATTAGTAAAGAACGGATGAAAGAGGTGTTTTTGAATATGTTGCGGAATCCCTTTTCCAGTATCTGTAATCTGCAATTGTGCGTGTGTTTCATTGTTTTTTACTACAATGGTCAGTGTATCACTAGAAGTCATAGCCTCAATTGCATTTTTGGTAATGTTTAAAACCACTTGTTTCATATGGTCTTTCGAGCAACGGATATGAACAGGATGGTCTGGCAAATGTAAATGGAATACAATGTTATGTAAATTCGCCTCAGATTGAATAATTAATGCTACCTCATTTAGAATTGTTCTTACATCATATGTTTGTTCGATGATGGCGGTTGGCTTTCCGAGAATAAGAAATTCACTTACAATTTCATTAATTCGCTCTATTTCTTGTTCAATTACGGAAAAGTAGAACTGATCTTGTTCATCTTTATATTTCTCTTTTAATAGAGTGACGAGTCCTTTAATTCCAGTAAGAGGATTACGGATTTCGTGTGCTGTACTCGCTGCAAAAGTTCCAACTAATTCAATTTTCTGTAGTTCATTTTGTTGTCTTTCAAGTTTTGTTTGACGTTTTAACAACATATATTGAGCAAGTAAAAATAAAATAGACATTAAAAATAAAGTAGCTATACACTCTATTGCAACCCACTGGTATAAGGTTTTTTGATGAATAGGTAATGGAGAAACAGAGACCTTCCAATTTAATCTTTGGAGTGGGGTAGTAAGCATATTAGAATGCGTATCACTTGTGTCGTTATTATCATCGGTTAGAAAAACTACATCATGTTTATCAGTTACCTCAAAATGGTATTGTGGTTTAATGGCATTTAAAGAAGATGAAATGTAATCAAAGTGTAAACTAGCTAATAATAATCCTGAGAGCTCCTTCTGTTTATTAAATATGGGGGCAGCAATCATAATAGCTTTATGTCCAAGAACGCGATCAGTAATGACTGATGATACAGTGGTTTTTTTAGTTTGGAGCACGTCTTGAATATATTTACGATCTGAAACATCTATAGGCTTTGATTCATCTTCAGATGCGATTGTAATGACCCCTTCTGGTGTAGCGTAATATAAACCAGAAAAGCGTGCATTGTTTCCATCTGTATCATGTACAATTTGTTTAATGCCATTTATATTACCAGTCTCGGTGCCTACAACTTTTGCAAGCATGTCTAAAGCAGAAATTGCTTCACCAAGATGATGATCTAAATAATCTCTATATAAAAAGAGAACTGTATGAGCGGATAATTTGTTTTCTTGTTTCATTTTATATGTATGATACGAATAAAATGTAGCACCAATCCCTATTGTCGGTAGGATAACAAGCAATATATATACAATTATGCTTTGGAATTTGACTTTCAAATGTGGTACTCCTTCTTTTTTTATTATCATTATATATAAACTATGTTAAAATTGTCATGTTTTTATTCAAGAATGATTTTTAATATATTAGGGGAGAGGAAATGGATGAGTGAATGCTCATTCGGAATTCACATGAAGTATGAAGTGGTATTTTCTTTTTATTGCTGAGAATTTAAGTGAAGGGTTGAAAGTTGTATGACATCAAATAATGAACGAGAAGATATTTCTCAATCTTTAAAAGTATTTATTGCATTATCTCGTGTACATCGTTCTGTTATGGATACTACAAATAAATCTATACAAAGTAACGGGTTAAATCCAACTGAATTTGCTGTATTAGAACTGCTATATCATAAAGGCGGTCAACCACTCCAGCAAATTGGTGAGCGCATTTTAATAGCTAGTGGCAGCATTACATATGTTGTAGATAAGTTGGAGAAAAAGGGATTAGTAAAGAGAATCCCATGTCCGAATGACAGACGTGTTATTTACGCGCAATTAACTGAGTCTGGCGAGAACTTTATTGCTTCTATTTTTCCGGGGCATGAGAAAGTTATACATCAGTCTTTTGAAATGTTAACGAAAGATGAAAAAGATGAATTACTTGATTTATTAAAAAAAATTGGGAAGTATGAAAAATAATATGTTCCAAAGGAGCTTTGGATAAATAAATCCAAGGCTTTTTTATTTGTAATGAACTCATGGCAGTCACTGCCGAAATTTGTTGAAAATTAAGAGGGGATTCGAGAATACGTATTGAATTATAATAAAGGTATGTAATGGAGAGGAGGCTCGTTCATGTCATTTAAAGACTATGAATATAAACGCCCAAATATTGAAGAGTTAAAAGAGAAATTTACTGTTGCTTTAGAGAAGTTTGATAACGCAAAAACTGTAGAAGAACAAAAACAAGTCATTCATTCAATTAATGAGATTCGCAATGATTTTGGTACAATGGGAAACCTTTGTTACATTCGCCATTCTGTTGATACGACGGATACTTTTTATAAGGAGGAGCAGGATTTCTTTGATGAATTCTCTCCAGTTGTACAAGGATATGGTACAAAATATTATAAGGCACTCATTAATTCTCCATTTCGTGAAGAATTAGAGGCGTATTATGGAAAACAATTATTTGCTCTAGCAGAATGTGATTTAAAAACATATTCAGATGAAGTCGTGAAAGATTTACAATTAGAAAATAAATTATCATCGCAATATACACAGTTATTAGCATCTGCAAAAATTGACTTTGCTGGAGAAGAAAGAACGTTATCGCAACTGATTCCGTTTATGCAAGGAAAAGAAAGAAGCGAACGTAAAGCAGCAAGTGAAGCATACTACGGATTTTTAGCTGGAAATGAGGAAGAACTAGATCGTATTTATGATGAGCTTGTTAAAGTGAGAACGAAAATCGCAAAATCTTTAGGTTTCAAAAACTTTGTTGAACTTGGATATGCAAGAATGTACCGTACAGATTATAATGCGGAGATGGTGGCTAATTACCGTCAGCAAGTGCTAGATTATATCGTTCCCGTTACAACGGAATTAAGAAAGCGACAACAAGCACGTATCGGTGTAGAGAAGTTAGCTTATTACGACGAAAACTTTGAGTTTGCTACAGGTAACCCAACTCCAAAAGGAGATGCGGATTGGATTGTTGATCATGGAAAGACAATGTATAAAGAGTTATCGGTTGAAACAGATGAATTTTTCAATTTCATGCTAGATAATGATTTATTAGATTTAGTTGCGAAAAAAGGAAAAGCTGGTGGCGGATATTGTACATATATTGAGAATTATAAAGCGCCATTTATTTTCTCAAACTTCAATGGAACATCTGGTGACATTGATGTATTAACACATGAAGCAGGTCATGCTTTCCAAGTATATGAAAGTCGTAAATTTGAAATTCCAGAATATAATTGGCCAACATATGAGGCATGTGAAATCCACTCTATGAGTATGGAATTCTTTACATGGCCATGGATGAAGCTATTCTTTGAAGAAGATGCAGATAAATATTACTTCTCTCACTTAAGTTCAGCACTTCTGTTTTTACCTTATGGTGTATCTGTTGATGAATATCAACATTATGTATATGAAAATCCTGAAGCATCACCTGAAGAGCGTAAGACAGCATGGCGTAACATAGAGAAGAAATATTTACCACATCGTGATTATGAGGATAATGATTATTTAGAGCGCGGTGGTTTTTGGCAACGTCAAGGGCATATTTATAGCTCACCGTTCTATTATATTGATTACACGCTTGCTCAAATTTGTGCGCTACAATTTTGGAAACGTGCAAGAGATAATAGACAAGAGGCTTGGGAAGATTATGTGAATCTGTGCCAACAAGGTGGAAGTAAATCGTTCTTAGAATTAGTAGAAGTTGCAAATTTAACATCACCATTTGCTGAAGGCTGTGTGAAAAGTGTTATTACAGAAATTGAAGCATGGTTACATGCGATTGACGACACAAAATTGTAAAAAACATGCGCTTTTTTTCACATGTTTAACATCGACATAATGGGAAAATGATGAGATAATAAAAGAAAATTCAGAATACTAAAGAGGTGTTTCTAATAAGGAGCACCTCTTTTCACAAACAAAAGGGGGGAACAAGTATGCTTCAATCTAATATGGATGTAAGTTTAGAAAGTTTAGTAAACTCATTACAGTCTACTCGAAGCACGCTATTATCAGAAATTGAAATGTTAAATGACACAGAAGTGAATGTAAAGCCACGCCGTGATAAATGGAGCATTATTCAAATTTTACACCACTTGCATTTAGTTGAACAATCTGTCACGTCTGCCCTTGTATATGCTTTACAAAAAAAGGAAAGAAACATGACTCCATTTAAAGACCTCCAACTTACGCTTGATCGCACACATAAACGAGAAGCTCCTCAGCAAATGCAACCAACAGAAACTTTAATGAAAAAACAGCAAGGAATTCAATTGCTAGAGCATTCACGCCAAGAACTATTACACGCGCTTCATAGTGTTATAGATGAAAAAGATTTATTTGAAAATGGATTAAAGCATCCTGTTTTTAATGATCTGAATTTGTATCAATGGGTTCAATTTCTTGATTTGCATGAACAAAGACATCTTACGCAGTTAAAAGAGGCGAAACATGCAATTTTGCAACGCTAAAGTGGAAGAAGTGGGAAACCACTTCTTTTTTGATACGTGCATAGTTTTCTTTCTTATTTTGGAATACTACATGGAGAAAGAAAAGAAGGAGTTGAAAAAACATGTCTAAGAAGAAGCGAGAAGAAGAGCGCGCCTGGAAAGCACGTAAAGAAAATCAACAACCGCACGGAAAAGTGAAAGCTTTTGCTGAATTAGTTGAAGGAACAGAAAAAACGTGATGAGTATTTCATCACGTTTTTTGTATGAGTGGAAAAGTTAATAAAAAGGTTGTACCGATTCCTTTTTCACTTATAATATCAATTTTTCCATTCATAGCTTGAACAACACTGAATACGACCATCATTCCAAGTCCAGTACCTTTTTCTTTCGTTGAATAAAAAGGAGAGCCAAGACGTTTTACTTGTTCTGAATCCATACCGACTCCTGTATCTTTTATATATAACTGAATATGCTTATGATCAGGAACTAATGTGAAATAAAGATCACCGCCTTTTGGCATAGCCTCAATGCAATTTTTTAAAATATTTAATAAACATTGATTTAGTTTTTGCTTTTCACCAGCGATAAAAAAAGAAGTGCTTTGCTTTATATAATGAGTACGTACATTTGTTAAATTAGCAAGCGGTGTAATTAACGACAATGCATGTAGTAATTCTTCTTCTAACTGTAATGTTTGTTCTTTTTCAATGCTTGGTTTAGCAAAGGTTAAATAATCTGTAAGAACATGATTTGCTTGTTCGATGCCATTAATGGCAATGTCGATATATAATTTTCGTTCCTGCTCAGTGCATGTACCTGATTGTAACAGTTGTAAAAAACCTTTCGTTGAAGTTAATGGATTACGAATTTCATGAGAGATAGACGCTGCCATTTCACCAATTAAATGAAACTTTTCAGCATTTATAAGTTCGTTTTGGAGACGAACTTGAGTTTGTAATATGTGTAGTAAATATAGAATTAGAATCGTACCAAGCATTGAACATAACTCATACACAATAATATGCGGTATATAATCAGTCTTATTTGTAACCTTTGAAAGGAAGAAGGGTATCCAACTAAATCCGTATGTGAGACTGTAGATAATAGCAAGTGTTATTTTTATACGATTAGAAGTTCGATTGAAAAATTTATATGTTAATAATAGAACAATAAATAGAAGAACAGAACCGATAAGAGATGGGAAAACACCTACCCCACCTAATAATAAGCGATATATGTTTAATACAACTAAGATAGAACCACCAGCAATAGGCCCTCCCGTTAATGTACCGACAATTAATACAATATGGCGCATATCAAATTGAAAACCATTATTTGTTTTTGCTGCAAATGTAATACAGAGTACGGTAGCAAGGCAACAGAGTACAATGAATATAGCTGAATTTAATTTAGGAGAGCGTTTCCCTTTTTGATTCCAAAATAAATGATATACGAGCATTGTAATCAGGATGAATAATATATTTAAAAAGAGATAAATAATAAAGGATTTCAGTGGGATGCCTCCTCTCTTCTTAGATTAAATTAATCATACTATAAAATGAAAGAAATGAAATAATAAATAGCGGAAAAATCAGAAATTTTTACGCTAGTATACAATATGTTACAATAAGCTGTGTCAATGAAAGAAGAAATTCCGTGCATCGCGCGGGAGAGGTTCGCGAACTCCCTCTATAAAAAACTATGGAAACAACAATATCCTTAGGTATTGTTTTGTTTTTTTATTGTGACAGTTCAAGAACGTTCTTTCTTCTTATTTATAGTAGAGAAGGAGAATGAGTGAAATGAAAAAAGAAAAAGCAGTTGTTGTTTTTAGTGGAGGACAAGATAGTACGACATGTTTATTTTGGGCAATAGAGCAGTTTGCAGAGGTAGAAGCTGTAACGTTTAATTACAATCAACGTCATAAGCTAGAAATTGATTGTGCAGCGGAAATTGCAAAAGAACTAGGAATAAAGCATACGGTACTAGATATGAGTCTATTAAATCAACTTGCTCCAAATGCGTTAACCAGAACGGATATGGAGATTACACATGAAGAAGGTGAATTGCCATCGACATTTGTAGATGGACGAAATTTACTCTTCTTATCATTTGCTGCTGTATTAGCAAAACAAGTTGGAGCACGTCATATTGTAACGGGTGTATGTGAAACTGATTTCAGTGGTTATCCAGACTGCCGTGACGTGTTTGTGAAATCGTTAAATGTTACTTTAAATTTATCTATGGATTACCCGTTTGTCATTCACACGCCACTTATGTGGATTGATAAGGCTGAAACATGGAAATTATCAGATGAACTTGGAGCATTTGAGTTTGTTCGAGAAAAAACATTAACATGTTATAACGGAATCATTGGTGATGGTTGCGGTGAATGTCCAGCATGTCAACTTCGTAAAGCAGGATTAGATACGTACCTACAAGAACGCGAAGGAGCGAATAACTAATGGACAACTTTTTTGGATTTCGCATCGTAGAGAATTTGCAAAAAATGGACAAGGATATTCAGCGTAAACAACTCAAATACCATAATAAAAGAGTAATGGTCAGCAAGGAATTTACATTTGATGCAGCACACCATTTACACTGTTATGAAGGGAAATGTAAAAACTTACACGGTCACACATATAAAGTTGTATTTGGAATTAGTGGATATGTAAATGAAATAGGTCTTGCAATTGACTTTGGAGATATAAAAGAAATTTGGAAAAATGAAATCGAAATTTATCTAGATCATCGTTATTTAAACGAAACGTTACCTGCAATGAATACGACTGCTGAAAATATGGTCGTTTGGATTTATGAAAAGATGGCAGAAGCACTAACAAAAGAGAATCGAGTGAACGAATATAAAGGAGCTCGCGTTGAATTTGTTCGTCTATTTGAGACGCCGACTAGTTATGCGGAAGTAAGACGGGAGTGGATGCTTGATGAGTAAAATCCCTGTCTTAGAAATATTCGGTCCGACTATTCAAGGTGAAGGAATGGTTGTAGGGCAAAAAACAATGTTTATCCGTACAGCTGGTTGTGATTATAGCTGTGCTTGGTGTGATTCTGCTTTTACGTGGGATGGATCAGCTAAAGATCAAATTAGACAGATGACACCAGAAGATATTTGGGATGAGCTTGTTGCAATTGGAGGAGAAAATTTTTCTCATGTTACGATTTCAGGTGGAAATCCGGCATTACTGAAAAATATTGAGTTTCTTCTTTCTATATTAAAAGAAAATGGAATGCGAACGGCAATTGAAACGCAAGGGAGTAAATGGCAAGATTGGTTACTTCAAATTGATGAGGTAACAATTTCTCCAAAACCACCAAGTTCAACGATGAAAACAGATTTTCATAAGTTAGATGCTATTATTCAGAAACTAGCAGGAAAAGATATTAGTTTAAAAGTAGTAGTATTCGATGATCATGATTTTGAATATGCAGTTAAGATGCACGAACGTTATCCAAAGGTACCATTTTTCTTACAAGTAGGAAACGATGATACAAAAACAGTGGATGATGCGATGCTTATAAAAAAATTATTAGATAAGTATGAATGGCTGATTGATAAAGCTGTAAATTGTAAAGAGATGAATGATGCAAAAGTATTGCCTCAGCTTCATGCGTTAGTATGGGGAAATAAGCGCGGCGTATAACGAGAAGGGATGTTTAAAATGACAGGAAGATTAGATGAAGATTTAAAAGATGTAACATTACTAGGGAATCAAAATACAAAATATTTATTTGAATATAGCCCAGAAATATTAGAGGTATTTGATAATAATCATCCAAACCGTGATTATTTTGTAAAATTCAATTGTCCTGAATTTACAAGTTTATGCCCGAAAACAGGACAACCAGATTTTGCAACAATTTATATTAGCTATATTCCAGAGCAAAAAATGGTAGAGAGTAAATCTTTAAAGTTGTATTTATTTAGTTTCCGCAATCATGGTGATTTCCACGAAGATTGCATGAACGTTATTATGAACGATTTAATTAAATTAATGGATCCGCGTTATATTGAGGTATGGGGGAAATTCACACCACGTGGTGGCATTTCAATTGATCCATACTGCAACTACGGGCGCCCAGGTACGAAGTATGAACAAATGGCTGACTACCGCATGATGAACCACGATCTATATCCGGAAACAATTGATAATCGTTAATAGAAAGAAAGGGCCTGTATAGTATACAGGCCCTTTCTTTCTATTATATTATGCATTTTGATTAATGACAGTATAGTTTTTATGACTTACAACTGTAAGAGGTTCCATATCTAGTTCTCTAAAATTCTTCATAATTGTTATATCAACAATAACAGAGTTTTGATTTACTTTTTGAACACGGCCTTGCATTCCACCTTTAAATTCGATGATATCTCCAGTTTCTGCGATCTGCATAAGCAACTCTCCTTGTTACAGTTTTCCCAAAAAAAGAATAAATTTGGGTTTTTTTATTTCCTCCTATTTTGAACCATATTTCCTACTTTGTAAATGTTTCCAAAGTAAAAATTCGAAAAATATTCACTTTTTGTAAGAAAATATGTAGAAAATCCATGTTTTTTAGAAAAAATAGCAAAAATGCGAGAATCTTTATATCGAGGTATAATGAAAAAGTAGAATAACCTGCTGAAGTGGGAGAAATTAGAGGCGGTAAAATGATGTTTGAATTTGTGGGGAGTGTTATAGCTTTAATTTTATTTTTATTTTCTTATATGCATTTAAAAAAGATTCGTCAATATGATACGAGTACATATTTTGATGGGATGGATGGTATCCATGCTTCGATAACACATGATAGTGGTGGGGAGATGTAAAGGTATATAACTTTATTTTCTTGCGTGGTATGATGTTTAGAACTAGTGCATAATAGAGTTCATAAGTGATGAATGGAGAGTGAAAAGAATGAAGATTTCTTTTATTCGTCATGGTTGTTTAAGTCGTATAAGAGAACCGATGACAATTAATTCATTTCACGAATGGATGAAACAGTATGATTCCGAGTCAATGATACAAAAAGCTAAAATACCGATAGAAACAATAGAGGCAATTGAAGCAGCGAAATTTGTCTTAACAAGTGATCAAAGGCGTGCTGTACAATCAGCAGCTGAATTGACGGATTCTTTATCTTTTATGCAAAATTCTCTTTTTAGAGAAGCTGAAGTTCCTTCATGCTTTTTTGCTCCGAAGTGGTTGAAATGCACAATTAAGGTATGGATGTTCATTGGACGAACATTATGGATACTTGGCTACCATAAAGATGTTGAGTCTTATAAGGAAGTAAGAGAGAGGGTAAGGCAAGCGGCTTACCTGTTACATCGTTATGCTCTCGTACATGGAAGTATAGCTCTTGTAGGTCATAATTATGTGAATGTAATGATTGGTGCCGAACTGAGAGCGATGGGATGGTCTGGTTCTCCTATTTTGCACAGAGAGCCATGGGGATGTACAACATATACGTTTCACGAGGCGATGGATGGAAATATATTAAATACAAATTTAACATAAAAGCACACGATTTATATAAATCGTGTGCTTTCTTTTTAAGATATAGAAATTTTGACGTTTAATGGTTTTACGAGATGAGCATAAGGTTCCCCTACTAGCATAACAATTTCATCTTTTTTATAACCTAACTTTTCGTATAGTGAATAGGCGCGTTTGTTTTCTAAATTAACAAGTAAAGCGATTTTTTTATGCCCTTTTTCAGTTGCATAGATTTCGGCAGCTTCAATTAATTTAGAACCTATACCTTTTCCGCCGTGTGCACTTGAAACTGATAATGTATCAATGTAATACTCATCAAGCTCAGCTTCTTTTTCTAACGTAATTGATTCATCTTTATGTAATGCTCTTAAGTGATGTACAATTGGTGCGTCAAGCTGTGTTGCTTCACTACCGTGATAAGCGACAATAATTCCAACTGCACTCTCGTCTTGTTCATAGACAAAACAGTTTTCGTAGCTCAGACGGTTATTTTCTTTTGAGAACCATGTCTCAAGTCCTAGTAATACTTCTGCTTCAACTGTGCTACCTGTGATTTTTTCAGCAATTTCATGCAGAGCATTATACAATAAAGGAGCTATTGCCATTGCATCTGTCTTTTTTGCTTTCCGAATCATAGTATCCCTCCTAGTTCTATTTGTATATTGTAGCATAGTGGTATGGAACTTTGCATAATTGAATGCCGAAATGTTTGATATAGAGAAGTAGCTATGTTAGTATATGATATTTAGTGGACATATAGTAAAACAATATTGTTTGCGAAATAACGAAAATAAAATCATGGCATAATAACGAGATAAAGTGAAACGTTAATCAGTAAGATTTTTTGTTCATTCTACGACTGATTAGTAGTCAACACCAATCGGACTACCTGCAAATAGCGGGATAAATTTACAGTTGTTGACCTATAGAATATAAGATAAAATAAAATATTGCAGAGAGGTGAAATACATGGATAAAGAATTAGCAAATACAATTTTAGATCAGCTAAAAAATGGTGAAATAAAGGAGTATGTTGTTACGAAAGATGTATTTTATACGTTCAGAGAAGTTGTTGTAAATAGAGAAGACTTTAAGCATTTCATTGGTAACGCACAGCGAGGCGGGCAAGTGATTTATACATATTCAGAAACGCCACGTTCATAAAGGAGAATTTTGATCAGCAGGGCATCTCTCACTGATTAGTAGCCTTCACCAAACGGACGTTTCATGCGGGATAAATAAAAGATAAAGGAGAGGGGAATTATGGGCGATTTTAAACAAGGCATTTTACCACATTGGGATTATATGTGGAAAGATAGAGCCGGCAATCGATTTATGGGAATGGTTATGTATCCAGAGAAACGAAAATGTTCAGCAAAAATGCTTCAGAAAATAAAAAGAGCATATGAAGAAGCAATAGAAATTAAAGTAACTGTACAAGTTCAACATACATATCAGTACGTAGAAGGACTGATTGTATACTTTGATGAAGAGGCTCCTGTATGTACAATGCTTGATAAAGATGAAAATCCACATCATATATTTGTAAAAGATATTTTGCGCATTGAGTACTCTGAATAAACTTTTCATAAATAAATTGAAGTTCCATAATAATAATCTTTTTCTATAATAGTTATCTTTTAGTATGTAACGAAAAACGAAAGTATATGTATAATATATTTAATAAGGTAAATTTGATAAATGTAATCGTTTTTTAGAGCAGATTATAGTTTCATATCTGTTCTTTTTTGCGTGATGCTGGAGAAATATATTTCTTCAGCATCTACCGTTTTATGACAAAATATATTGTTAACTTTTTTAAAAATAAGGTTAAATTCGTTGACAACTTTTTTGAAAAGCACTTTATTGACATGAGTTTTAGAATGTTGTTTCATAGTCATTGTATTGAAAAAAAACGGCTATCATGTCGAAAAGTAAAAGTTAAAAAAAGAAAGAATTTATACATATATCTTGTGTCTTATTTTGAAACGTAATACAATATATAGAGAAATCAAGAACAACATATAGAGAATATAGATTTGAGAGGGAGGGTCGGAAATGTTAGTTGCATATGATTCTATGACAGGAAACGTGAAGCGTTTCATTCACAAATTAAATATGCCGGCCGTTCAAATTGATGAAGATCTAGTAATAGATGAAGACTTTATTCTTATTACGTATACAACAGGTTTTGGAAATGTACCAGAACGTGTTTTAGACTTTTTAGAGCGCAATAATGAAAAATTAAAAGGCGTATCTGCAAGCGGCAATCGTAACTGGGGAGACATGTTCGGTGCAAGTGCTGACAAGATTTCTACTAAATATGAAGTGCCTATTGTATCAAAATTTGAGTTATCTGGAACAAATAACGATGTAGAATATTTTAAGGAAAGGGTGCGGGAGATTGCGACACATTGAACTGAATAATGAAATCACGCAAATGCAGGACGGTTTTTATCAGCTTCATAAAGATAAAGAGGCATTAGAAGTCTTTATGGAAGAAGCTAGAGAGAATACCGTTCCTTTTAATAGCGTGGCAGAGCGAATGGAGTATATGAAAGAACATGATTACTATTACAACGTTCTGGACGAGTATAGCTTGGAGGAAGTAGAGGAAGTATATAACATCGCTTATGGTGAAAACTTCGAGTTCCAATCTTATATGGCAGCATCTAAGTTCTACAAAGATTATGCGTTAAAAACGAATGATCAAAAACAATACTTAGAAAGCTATGAAGATCGTGTAGCAATTGTTTCATTATACTTAGGACGCGGTGATGTTTCGAAAGCAAGACAATTTGCAAGCATGATTGTAAAACAAAACTACCAACCAGCGACACCAACCTTTTTAAATGCGGGAAGAAGCAGAAGAGGAGAAATGGTGTCTTGTTTCTTGTTAGAGATGGATGATAGCTTAAATTCAATTGGCTTTAACATTAATACTGCGATGCAATTATCAAAAATCGGCGGGGGAGTAGCTTTAAACCTATCTAAGCTACGCGCACGTGGTGAGCAAATTAAAGGTATCGACAACGCTGCAAGTGGCGTAGTACCTGTTATGAAATTGCTTGAAGATTCGTTTTCATATGCGAATCAGCTTGGCCAACGAAAAGGTGCCGGTGCAGTATATTTAAACATTTTCCATTGGGATATTATTGAATTCCTTGATACAAAAAAATAAATGCCGATGAGAAGAGCCGTATTCAGTCTCTATCAATCGGAATTATCGTTCCAAGTAAGTTCTTTGAGCTTGCTGAGAAAAACGAACCTTTCCATGTTTTCGCGCCTTATACGGTTTATAAAGAATATGGCAAGCATTTAGATGATATTGACATTGATGAAATGTACGATGAATTAATGAGCAATCCGAAAGTGAAGAAGAAGCCACTAGATATTAGTGCACGTGATATGCTTATTAAAATCGCTATGATTCAGCTTGAGTCTGGTTACCCATACTTAATGTTTAAATCAAATGCAAATAATCAACATCCATTGAAGGATATTGGAACTGTGAAGATGTCGAACTTATGTACAGAAATCTTCCAGCTTCAAGAAACTTCAGAAATAAATGATTACGGTACAGATGACATTATCCGTCGTGATATTAACTGTAACTTAGGATCGTTAAATATCGTAAACGTAATGGAAAATAAAGAAATTCGTGAAGCAGTTCATGCGGGAATGGAAGCTTTAACAGCTGTTTCTGATATGACGATTATTCCGAATGCACCAACTGTGAAAAAAGCAAATGACGAGCTTCATTCAGTTGGACTTGGAGCAATGAACTTACACGGATATTTAGCAAAAAATAAAATCGCTTATGAAAGTGCAGAAGCGAAAGAATTCGCTCGTACATTCTTTATGATGTTAAATTACTATTCTATTGAGAAAAGTATGGAAATCGCTACAGAAAAAGGCGAGACATTTAAAGACTTCGATAAATCTGATTATGCGAATGGCACATACTTCGAAAAGTATGAAACGACAGATTACAGTCCTGTAACTGAAAAAGTTCAGCAACTATTTGAAGGAATTCATATTCCGACAAAAGAAGATTGGACAAGTTTAAAAGAGCAAGTGCAGAAGAATGGTTTATACAACTCATATCGTCTTGCCATTGCTCCAACACAATCAATCAGTTACGTTCAAAATGCAACTTCAAGCGTAATGCCGATCGTAAGTCAAATCGAATCAAGAACATATGCGAATGCGACAACATATTATCCAATGCCGTATTTATCAAAAGATACGTTCTGGTACTATAAATCTTCTTACGATATGAATCAGTTTAAATTAATTGATTTAATCGCAGAAATTCAAGAACATATTGACCAAGGAATTAGTACAATTCTTTACGTTAATAGTGATATTTCAACACGTGAATTAGCACGTTACTATATCTATGCACATAAAAAAGGCTTAAAGAGTCTGTATTATACGAGAACACGTAAATTAAGCGTGGAAGAGTGTGTGGCTTGTACCGTTTAATATAAAAAGTGAGACATGATGAGCAGGGTTTTCTGAACCCTGCTCATGCTTAGTTATCATATTTAGAGAAGGGGCGATTTAATGCGTGCGGTAAACTGGAACAAAAAAGAAGATGATTTTAGTTTAATGTTTTGGAAGCAAAACATCGCTCAGTTTTGGACAGAAGAAGAAATTGCGGTTTCGTCTGACAAAAATACTTGGGTGCAATTATCGAAAGAAGAGCAAATTGCTTATAAGCGTGTATTAGGTGGTTTAACACTTTTAGATACGAAACAAGGTGGCGAAGGAATGCCACTTGTACTTGTTCATCTTGAAAATTTACAAGCGAAAAGTGTATTAGCTTTCATGGGAGCTATGGAAGAAGTACATGCGAAAAGTTATAGTCACATTTTCACAACACTAGCTACAGAAGAAGAGATTGATGATATTTTTGACTGGGTAGACAATCATCCGTTACTTGAGAAAAAAGCTGGTATTATTACTAGTTACTATCGTCGTTTATTAAAGCCTGAAGTAACAAAAAAAGAGTTATACATGGCAATGGTAGCAAGTGTGTTCTTAGAAAGTTACTTATTCTATAGCGGATTCTTCTATCCACTTTACTTAGCTGGTCAAGGAAAACTAACAGCAAGTGGTGAGATTATCAACTTGATAATTCGTGATGAGTCAATTCACGGCGTATTCGTCGGTATTTTAGCACAACAAATCTTCGCAGAACTTTCTGCAGAAGAGCAACAAGAAGTGCAAAAAGAAACACAAGAGTTATTAATGGAACTATATGAAATTGAAATGGCCTATACAGAAGAAATTTACACTTCTATCGGTCTTGTAGAAGATGTAAATCGTTTCGTTCGTTACAATGCAAATAAAGGGCTTATGAACTTAGGGCTTGAGCCGAAGTTTGAAGAAGAAGAAATTAACCCAATCGTTTTAAATGGTTTACGTACAGATACGAAAAACCATGATTTCTTCTCTGTAAAAGGAAATGGTTACGTAAAAGCAACGAACGTTGAAAAGTTAGCTGACGATGACTTCGTGTTTAACTTTTAATATAGGATTATAAAGAAAA
>NZ_JH414710.1:599212-686334 GCF_000238655.1 Bacillus sp. 7_6_55CFAA_CT2
AGTTTTTCTTTATAATTTTGTTTACATAACACTATTATTTTTGTATAGCGATTTATATTTGGGAAGTTCTATTCGTTTAACGGATAGAACTTTTTTGTAATTAAATGGGTATTTACAAACCTTTTGTATCGGTGTATTATTTAACTAGTACACCGATACAAAAGGAGGGAAGAAATGAAAATAGAGTTTTCTCCAAATACACCAATTTACATTCAGGTAATGGAATACATAAAAAAAGAGATCGTAACAGGACATTTATTACCTGGTGATAAAATTCCCTCGGTCCGTGAATTAGCGAGTGAATTACAAGTGAATCCAAATACGATTCAGCGTACATTTCAAGAGCTAGAACGGGATGGAGTTGTTGTCACACGTAGAGGAATGGGACGGTATGTAACGAATGAAGGGGAGAAAATTATGGAGCTACGAAAAGAGATGGCGAAAGAATTACTTCATTCTTTTATAGATGGAATGGACAATTTAGGTTTTTCAGAAGAAGAAATTCTTACAATTCTTCGTTCTTCATTACATGAGAAAAGGGAGGAGAGCGAATGACAGAGCTATTAAAAATAGAAAATTTATGGAAGAGATACGGATTAAAAGCAGTGATTCGTGAATTAAACATAGAGATTCCGGAAGGGAAAATCGTTGGGCTTGTTGGAGATAACGGGAGCGGGAAAACGACGTTATTGAAAATGATTGCAGGCTTGCAACACCCTTCTGAAGGTAGTATTACAATAGACGGTAAAAAGGTAGGATTACAGACGAAAGAAATCGTTTCATTTATGTCCGATAAGTCAATCTTTGATGATTGGATGACTGTAAAAGACGCTTTATTTTTCTACCGGGATTTTTACAATGATTTCGATATTCAAAAAGCGGTAGATACGATTGCAGAATTTAAAATACCGTTAGAAGAAAAAATTACAGCATTGTCAAAAGGTATGGTTGAGAAGCTGCAGATTATTTTAACATTTTCTCGAAAAGCGAAGCTATACGTACTGGATGAGCCATTGGGCGGGATAGATCTTGTTTCTAGAGAACATGTACTTGAGCTAATACTTAAATTTTATCGTGAAGATTGTACGCTACTTATATCGACTCATTTAATAAGAGAAATCGAAAATATATTCGATGAAGTAATCTTTTTGAAAGATGGAGAAATAATATTGCATGAAAATGTGGAAGAACTACGATTTCAAAAGGGTAAAGCAGTACATGAGTTGTTTAAGGAGGCCTATGAGAAATGAATCAGCTTTTTCATTATCTGTATAATTGTAATAAGAGAAAGATAGCCATTATTTACTTTGGTTTTATTACAGTTTCATTAATTCTTTTATTTAATATGAAAGGAGTTTCAGGAGTTAGAATTTCAGGTAGGCAAGATATAATTATTATTATATTCTTTATCGTACTAGGTATAAATGGATTTGCAATTCTTTTAACAGGTGTATCGTCTTTTCGGAAAATGTTAAAAAACTCTATGCTACGTTATACTTCTATTTCAGCAAAAAAGTATATATGTGCAAATATTTTATTCTGTGTACTACTCTTTATGATTTTGCTAGGAATAGGAATCATTTTTCTATACTATTTTTCTTTAAATATTTACAATGGAAAAACTAATTTAGGTATTCAGCAAGCAATACACAGTTTATATAATTATGGAATATTACATCATATATTATCTATTTTTTTATGGGGACTAGATTTTCTTAATATGCTAGTTTCTATTTATTTTATTATAGTAATTGTAAAACTATTCAATGTGAAATCATCGATGAATAAAGTTGCTTGTTTAGTTTTATTCGTCATTTTTACCGCATTTAATGGAGGAATAACGTATATTTTTCAGCAAATAGAAAAGTATGTGTTTGCTATAAATAATATTGGATTTATAGATCAAAATGGTTTTTTAAATACATCATTTTATTCTGGTACAGAGGTTACAATTTTAAATCTATTTTTTAATTGTTTATTAACAATTATATTACTAGTAGTTACAGGTCACATTATCGATAAAAAACTAGAAGTCTAAAGGAGGAATCGGCATTGGGAAACGTAGTAGTAAAGTTAGAGAATGTTCGAAAAAAGATTGGTGGAACGGAAATTATTCGTGGTTTATCATTTGAGGTTCGTGAAGGAGAAGTATACGGATTCCTTGGGCCGAACGGTAGCGGTAAGACGACGACGATCCGTATGATGACAGGTCTTATTTCAATGACAGAGGGCGATATTACAATTTGTGGACATAGTATTCGCTCGGAGCGTGAAAAGGCACTAGAGCAAATTGGAGCGATTGTAGAAAATCCTGAACTATATGATTATATGACAGGAATGCAAAACTTAAAGCATTTTGCGAATATGGCCATTACACCAATTAGTAAAGAGCGCATTGCTGAGATTGTAAAGCTTGTTGAATTAGAGCATGCGATTCATAAAAAGGTGAAAACATATTCACTTGGTATGAAACAACGTTTAGGAATTGCACAAGCATTACTTCATCAGCCGAAAATCTTAATTTTAGATGAGCCGACAAATGGATTAGATCCAGCTGGTATTCGCCAAATTCGTGATTATTTACAACGTTTAGCGAAAGAAGAGAATATTGCTGTAATCGTATCAAGTCACTTATTGAGTGAAATTGAATTAATGTGTGATCGCGTCGTTATTATTAAACAAGGTGAGTTTGTACAAGAGTACAACTTACATGAAAAAGTGAAACATGATGAGGCAGCCGTTGTAGCGTTTGAAGTAGGTGAAGTTCAGAAAGCAAATGAAATCATTAAAGGTAAAGCAAAAGGGAATGTAATTGTAGCATCTGTAACAAAAGACAACATTCCGCAACTTGTAAAAAAACTTGTTCATGCTGATGTGCTTGTATATGGCGTTACTGTTCAAAATAAAACGTTAGAGGATGAGTTCTTAGCGATTACTGGGGGAGTGAAAGCGTAATGTTTAAATTAATTCAAAATGAATTTTTAAAGTTGCATGCGAAAAAAGGTATGTATATTTTAATTGGTGTCATTGCGGCACTCGAAATTTTAGGTACTTTAGCAATGTTGAAGTGGGGAAAAGGTGATGAGTTTAAGGGGTCATATTTAGATTATGCAAACTCAGAGATTGGCTTAATTGTTTTATTTACAACGATTTTTGGGATTACACTTGCTGCCCGTACTCTTACTGATGAGTTCCAAAAAGGTACAATTAAACAATTGTTAATCCGTCCAAGAAAAAGACTTGCAGTTTTATTTTCTAAATATATTACAGTGTTATTAGCAATGTTATTTATCGTATTAGCTGGTATGCTAATTGCAATGATTATTGGCGGTATTGTAATGGATGGTAGTAAAACAGAATTAACGTTAGGAATCGTAATAAAGTCAACTTTATATCAACTACTTTCACCGTTCTTTTTTGCAACACTTTCATTTTTCCTAGCAAATGTCTTTAGAAAATCTGTATTACCATTAATTATTACGATGTTCCTATTCTTCTTACAAGGTGCAATTAATATGGTATTAATAATGTTTGCAAAAGGTGTAGCGAAGTTTGTAGTATTCAACCATTTGGATTTAAGAGCTTACGATAGTAATAAATTAATCAATGGTGGAATGGAACCAACATTTACAGAATTTACGTTTACAACTTCATTATTACTTGTAGTTGCATACTTTGTTGTGTTACTTGTAGCATCAAGTGCATTATTCCAAAAACGTGACGTATTATAATAAAAGAAATCCCCGCTTGTAAAAACGGGGATTTTTATTACATAAATTTCTCTTAGATTGCAACCTGAAGAACAGCGATATGTTATTTTAAGAGATATGCTGTTTGAAATGATTTGAGAAAAATAGGAAGAATTTCAACTATATTCATATTATAATTTAGTTATCCTGCTATTTATAGGGAAAGGATTGCCTATAAAGTATTGATTAAAGTTTTATTGTATTTTTACTATCTTTGGGGGTGTTCTATATGCACTATGCATTTTCACGTATAAGGCTACGTAGCTTTTTTGGATGGATGATTATAGGGGTGCTCCTTATAATGATCCCATTAGGTCTAGCAAATGTTTCTGAGAATACGATGGAGGTTATTTCACAAATAACTGTATTTTTTGTATTTCCGTTACTTTGGCTATACGTAAAAACAAATAAAAATAATATTGTATTTAACAGTTTTTTTTATAAGCCAGGACATTTACCTTGGGGATTAATTGTATTAGCAACGATAATGGGAATGATTTTTTCAGTTGGCATATCTCAGATTCAATTTTACATATTAGCACATACGTTACCGAATTTCTTAGTTACTATGCTAGAAGACGGAAATGTTATTAATACGAGTAACGTATATATGACGATATTTACTTTCATTTCAGCATGTGTGTTAGCACCTATTATGGAAGAGGTTATTTTTAGGGGATTTTTCTTACAGCGAATGGCTTATAAATGGGGAATTAAAAAAGCTGTAATTATATCTTCAATTATTTTTGGCTTAGGACATTTTGATGTTATTGGTGCGTTCATGTTTGGTGTCGTTATGTGTCTTTTATATATAAAGACACAAAATATATGGACGAATATAGCTGTGCACGCTCTAAATAATTTGATTGCAACAAGTATGCAATTTTTTGGTGGAGAAGAAAGTGGTACAATCTCAATTACTGAATTACAAGCGCAAAGTAATTTATGGATTGGTATCGGTCTTACAGTTGTTGGATTACTTTGGTTAATTCCTTATGTTTGGAAACAATGGCGTACAGTAAAAGAAGTTGGCGTGCCACCAGTACGTTTTATAAATGAGCAAAAAGTAGTGAGTTCATCACAAGAAAATGAAGTGTATAGTCAAGTGATCGTAACCGATAGATTGATGGCCATAGAGTTACCAGATGAGGCTGTAAATAAGCTTCGGTTAGAAGAAAATGATTATGTAACAGTATCTGTAGAAGAAGATAAAATCGTTATAAAGAAAGCACATAATAGATAATTAAAAAGTAGCTCCTTAGGAGCTACTTTTTAATTTGTAATAATTTCTACACGAAAATTATTACCGTTCTTTACATATTTAATATCTGTAACAGTGCGGACCGTCTTTAAAATCTCCACTTTTTCACCAATTCGTGGGATGGTCGGAACATTGTCCCAAATACCAAGCAAGTCATCTAATTGTGCCGTTTTTTCATAAAACCAGATTTTCAATGTAAAGCCCCTTTCTCGAACTTTATGTATTTTAATACATAATATATTATTTTTATTCTTATTGTAAGGGGTTTTTTATATTTTATGAATAAAAATAAATTAATCTTCTGGGAAGATATGTTCAATATCAGGAGTAAGAGATACTTCTGATAATACGATATGAGAAACGGTCGTTGCATATGAAGAAACATCATTGATAAATTCTTCCAGTTCAACGAGTGAAGGAACAGAAATTTTTACAATGTAGCATAAGCTTCCTGTTACTCGGTAACAAAAACTTGCAGATGGATAAGACTGAATAAACTGTTGCATACGTGTTGTATCACCATTTTTTAAAGTGATTTCTAAAATACAATCTAAAACGAGTCCTGCTTTTTTATAATCAATATCGATTGTGTATTTTTGAATAACACCTTCGCTTTCGAGCTTACGAACACGTTCTGAAGTAGATGGAGCAGATAAGTTTACTCGTTTCGCCAATTCACGCATCGAAAGGCGACTATCATTATATAATTCATTTAAAATTTTTCGATCAACACGGTCTAATTGCATTTGTAAATATACCTCCAGTAAAATAATGATTTTTGTAAAGGGAAAATATAAATTAAGATTCATATGAAATGTAAAGTGAACGTTATTTATTTTACAATAAAACAGAAGGAAATAGGAGGGGAAATGATGGAGAGAATTTCATTATCAAATGTAGGAGATACAAAGTTTCAAAAGTTATTAGGGCATAATTCGGATATATTACATTCGTGGAGTACGTTAGAAGATACACTGTACAATAAAGGAACTCTTTCAGCAGAGTTGAAGGAGCAAGTGAGAAGAACATTAGCGTATGGGAATGAATGTCCGTACTGTATGGCAAAAGGAAGACCTGATGATATGCAAAAGGCAGAGGAGATTGGTGTAGCCGTTACTTTTGCGCATACATTTGTTCATGACCGAAAAGCAATAGATGATACTATGTTTCACGTATTAAAACAATATTGGACAGAAAAAGAAATTGTAGAGCTTTGCGCCTATGTTTGCTTTATTACTGCGTCACAACAACTTGGTTTTCTATTTCAATTACAGCCAAATTAAGGGGAAATGATGACAAATCAAATAGCACTTATCATAATCGATGTACAAAAGGCATTTCAATTACCAGATTGGGGCGAGAGAAATAATATTTTTGCTGAAGAAAACATGAGAATTTTATTAGAAGAATGGAGAAAAAGGGAACGACCAGTTTTTCATATTCAACATGTAAATAAAGAAAATGCTCAGTCAATGTTTTATGAGAGAGCGGAAACGGTAAACTTTAAAGAAGAAGTGCAACCACTACTTGGTGAAGTGGTTATTCAGAAATTCGTTAACAGCGCGTTCATTGGGACAAATTTAGAAGAGCAATTAAGAAAGAACAAATGTAATGCAGTAGTGGTTGTAGGATTAACGACAAATCACTGTGTGGAAACTACGACACGAATGGCAGGGAATTTAGGATTTACAACATATTTAGTGAGTGATGCAACGGCTACTTTTAACCGTAAAGGTTTAGATGGTAAGGAGTATAGTGCAGAAGATATTCACAATATGACACTTGTAAATTTACATGAAGAGTTTGCTACGATTGTGACGACAAAAGAAGTATTAAAATTATTTTAAGAAAATAATTGCAAATTATGTAGAAAAAAATAAGAATATTTCGTATAATCTAAGTACAATCATTTTGAAAATAGGGGTGGCATCATATGGAGCAAATTTCAGTAAAGAAATTAGAAGAGGTACTTGTTGTAGCAGGGGATGATAAACAGAAGCAAAAGGAATTTTATGAATTGCTCTTATCTACTGAGTTTTATGTTGCTGGTTCACTAGAAGCAGAGGACGGGGCAACAGAGGGAATACTTCGTTTGCGTCATTTCCAAGGAGAAGGTAGATGGATCGTTCCGTTCTTTACACAAATGGAATTTGTAAAAGATGTGTTGCCAGAAGGAACGCCCCTTATTACGATACGTGGGAAAGAGTTATTTGGTAGCATTGAGAAAGATGCTACAGCTGTATTAAATGTTGGTACTGATATAAGTAAAACATTTATTCCAGAAGAAATTGCAGATATCTCATCTGGACGAATTTTTAATTATTATAAGTAAAAGGAAAAGCGTAATCGCTTTTCCTTTTTAATTTGAATATGGAGTGGCTATACCGGAAGAAATAGAGACTGTTTTATTATTCGTGTTTATTGTCGCTGTAGCTCCAAGTGGAATACCGATGTTTGGACTTATATGTCCAATTGGTAAACCGAATAGGACCGGTATATGATATGGTGCGAAATATTCATATAATATTGCTTGCAATGATTGAGATGGCTTTGAAGGAGTGCAGTCGTGACAACTTGTGAAAATAACGCCCCTACATTCATTAAACTTTCCAGATAAAAGTAGCTGATTTAACATACGGTCAATGCGGTACGGTTCTTCACCAATGTCTTCAAGTAATAAAAGTGTATTGTCCGTATTTATCTCGTAGGGCGAGCCAATTATACTTGTTAACACAGCTAAATTTCCTCCAACTAACGTACCTGTAACTGTACTGTGAGAGCTAGATACGATACACTCTGATGCAGATAAAATGGTTGAATACGGATGGAATAGCTGATTGAAAGAGGATAAAGATAGGGAATCAATACCTTTTCCTAGTTCTTCAATCATCGGACCATGAAATGTTATAAGCTTTGCATAACGTGAAACAGCAGTATGTAAAGCTGTAATATCGCTATATCCCCAAAAGATTTTAGGGTTTTGCCGAATGATTTCATATTGAATGTGAGGGAGGAGACGAGCACTTCCGTAACCACCTCGTGCACAGAAAACGGCCTTCACTTCATTATTTGTAAATGCTTCATGTATATCGTCAAGCCGAACTTGATCACTTCCGGCTAAAAATCCATATTTCTCGTAAACGCTCTTCCCGATTATTACGGATAACCCCATCTCTTGTAATACATTCACACCTTGTAATACATTTTCGATTGTAGGTGGACCAGATGGTGCAATGATCATTACTGTATCACCTTGTTTTAATGCATTTGGATAAATCATTAAGCTCAGCCTCCTTCTCTTTCAATATATTCGCTTCATATGAAGTTCAATCCTTGCAAAAGCAGGGGAAAGCTTATCAAATAAAGAAGATATAAAGGAAATAGGAGGGGAAATGATGTTTATAAGTCGAGTAACAGACATATTAAAAATTGAGTATCCCGTTGTTCAAGCCGGTATGGCAGGCGCGATTACGACGCCAGAACTTGTTGCAGCAGTAAGTAATAGCGGAGGATTAGGGACGCTTGGAGCGGGCTATATGAGCCCAGAACAAATTCGTGAAGCGATTTATAGAATAAGAGAACTAACAGATAAGCCGTTCGGTGTTAATTTACTTGTAACGAAAGAGATAGAAATAGAAGAAGAGAAGGTAAATGAGGCGAAAGTATTACTAAGCGGAGTGAATAGAGAATTAGGTATAGAAGTAGAAGGAACGTTAAAGCTTCCAAAAAGCTATAAGGAACAATTACAAGTGCTATTAGATGAAAAAGTACCGGTCGTTAGTTTTGCATTTCAAACGTTAGAAAAAGAAGAAATAAATGATTTAAAAAGAAGTGAAATAAAAGTTATCGGAACAGCTACCCATGTGAAGGAAGCGAAAGTACTTGCTGAGCTAGGAGTAGATATTATTATTGGGCAAGGTAGCGAAGCAGGAGGGCATAGAGGAACGTTTATTGGGAAAGAACGAGATGCTATGATTGGTACTTTTGCGTTGATACCTCAGTTAGTAGGGGCTGTTCCACATATCCCAATTGTCGCAGCAGGTGGTGTAATGAACGGACAAGGGCTTGTTGCGGCATTGGCACTAGGAGCAGAAGGTGTTCAAATGGGATCGGCCTTTTTAACAAGTGAAGAGAGTATTACGCACGATGTGTATAAAGAAGCGGTTTTACATAGTACAGATACGAGCACAACTGTAACTCGTGCGTTTTCTGGGAAATATGCGCGGGGTATTCGGAATGAATTTATAGAGAGACATGAAGGAAAAGAAGAAGGGCTACCGATGTATCCAGTGCAAAACGTATTAACTTCTAAAATACGCCAAGAGGCAGCGAAGCAAAATAAGGAAGAATATATGTCACTTTGGGCAGGACAGGCAGCATCATTAGCTCGAATCGAATCAGCTCAGCATGTAGTGGAGCGAGTTATGAAAGAAGCAGAGAATGCAATCGAACAATTACAAAATATATATAAAAAGACCACTTGAGTAATTCAAGCGGTCTTTTCATTAGTTTGCTTTATAAAATTGTTGGATGGCTTCGTCGATGTAAACCCAGCCTTTCCAACCTAAGTGCATATGATCTTTTAAGAAGTATTTATCGTATTCATGATTTGAGAAGTCGGCAATTGGATAACCAGCTTTTTCAATTTGCTCATGAACTTTCTTATAGTATGCTTCGCGGCGTTCTTTTGGGAAGCCAGCGTAGTCGTACCAAGGACCTTTTACAGGAACAGAAATGAAGAGTGGTTTTGCACCAGATTGTTTTAATAAATCAAGTACAATTTGTAAATCTTCATATTCTGGCGATTGGTCGTAAGCATCATTTTTTAAGTAACCTTCACGTTGCTTTAATTTTTTCTTAATTTTGCTATTGAAGTAACCATCTTCGATACCATATTCATTAGATCCAGATTCTGCTGCACCTGTTTGATCCGCATGTTTACGAGCTTCTTCCCAGTTCATTTGTTTTAATGAAGGATCGAGCTTCTCTTTGTGCGGTTTAATATTAAACATAGCTGTAAATAAATCTTTACGATCTAAAATGTTACGGTAAATATAAGCGAAAGGTTTAGCAGCAAGTGCTTTTACTTTATACTTCGTATCATCATAAGCGATGCCTTCAAGCGAGATTTTTAATAAAGTTTCTTTTTTTACAATCTCAAAGTTTAATAAACGCTTTGCAATTTGTTTTTTCATTTCAGGTTTTAAATCATTGTTGAAAATGAAGTGGTAACCTTGTTGTTTTGAAAAGTTAGGTGCAAAGTGCGTCTCGTCAATACCTTGTGGTACAAACCATTGCGGAGAAAGAACGAATACCATTTTCTTATCTTTCAATTGATCCATTGTAGATGCGAAGTTTAACACATGTACAAGGTCTTGTGTTCCGCCGCGTCCAAGAAGGAATGGCGTAAATCCTTCAGGCTTTACTTTAAAATAATTAGATGGATGGAAAGCATCCATACGTGCGAATTCCGATGAACCGTACATCGGAAGATATTTTGAATCTGCTAACATCTTTTGCTGTAAAATCATACTTTGAATTTTTTCTTCTTTTAAAGAAGTGGCAGCTTGTTCTACTTTTTCATCACTTAAAAGTGGAAGTAGGAAGCGCGTTGGAATAAGTAAGAATACAGCAAAAAGGGCCAATGCTAAAAGCATCGGACCAAATTTTGCTTTGTTCATCGGATTTCTTCCAACTTTTTAATAACCATGTTTGGTGTAGCCCACTCGTCACGGTCAAAATCAGAAATAGAAACTTCAATATCTAAACGCTCTTGGAATTCAACTAATAAAGATACTACAGCGAAAGAATCAAGGATACCTTCTTCAAATAATTGAACATCTAAGTTTTCTTTCACAATATCGTTTTCACATACTTCTTCTAAAATATCTAATACTTGCTCTTTGAATTCTGCCATTTTTAAAATCTCCTTTATATCCGAAATATATTATATGTGCAACTTCTTAATGGAATAAGAAGGGTGCATTAAAAGTATCTGTTAAGGTGTCCAGAGAAGATTAGGAAACCGAAACATACAACGTGGAACGTAATTACAATCGCAAGGACGTGTGTAAATTTATTGTTTGGCCAAAATTTATGCTTCTTGTTTTTTCGTTCGAAAATATCGAATAAAATAAACAGTGCGGCATGATAGAGACCATAAATAACATACTGCGC
Source organism: Bacillus sp. 7_6_55CFAA_CT2 (assembly GCF_000238655.1). Classification (NCBI taxonomy): domain Bacteria; kingdom Bacillati; phylum Bacillota; class Bacilli; order Caryophanales; family Bacillaceae; genus Bacillus; species Bacillus sp. 7_6_55CFAA_CT2. The sequence goes on from NZ_JH414710.1 coordinate 610,400, forward strand.
AACAGCGCTTCCTTGGATGTGCCAAATTCCCATAATGAAGAAGTTTAAAAATGCACCGATATACGAAATTGTGTAACGGTTCTTAATTAACTTTTTCTTCGTTGCAAAAAAGACGAAACGCATGTAAATAAAATCACGGAACCAGAATGATAAACTCATGTGCCAGCGGTTCCAGAAGTCTTTAATATTACGACTAAGGAATGGCTTATTAAAGTTTTCTGGCGTTTTAATTCCCATCATGTAACTGATACCAATTACGAACGCACTATAACCTGCAAAGTCAAAGAATAATTGCATGCTAGTAGCGTACATAAAAATCACATTAGATAAAAGTGTATCTTGATTGGCGAATACGGCCTTTACAAGATATGTTGTTATCAAGTGTGCAATTATAAATTTGTACAGAAAACCTTGGAAAATACGGTTAAGTCCTGTATATAGTAACTTTTGATATTCTTCACCGCTAGGTGGCTTTTGAATATCTTTTTGGAATCTACGGTAACGATCAATAGGTCCACTTGAAATCGCAGGGAAGAATAAAACAAACTCCCAGAAATTAAAGAAGGAAAGTTCTTTAATTAAATTATCACGAACTTCAAAGACCATTTGTACAGCTCTAAATGTTACGTAAGACATACCTGCGAAAACAATAAAATGTAATTCAGGTACAAAGGGTGCGATTTTTGCCAAAATAAGTGGCAAAATCGATAAAATAACAGCTATACAAAACATGAATGTACTATTATTTTGTTTTCTTAAAATTAAATAGCCTTTAATTAGGGCATATTGCCAAATAATAAATGCGGCTAACATAATCGCTTGCTTCGGTTTATCTGAGAAGATAATAGCAATCATGACTAATGTTAATACTGCATTATATTTACGCAACATTTTACCTTTTAATCCAGCTATGATAGTAGGTATTAATAAAATGCCCACTATAGCGAAAAAATAAAATGATCCATATGCGGTCATGCTGTAACCTCACTCAATAATTTTTTGCGATCTACCTTTCCATTTGGTGTCATTGGAATAGAAGATTGATACATGAATTTACGTGGAATCATGTAGTTTGGTAATCGCTCATTGAGTTCTTTTTTGATTGCAGATGTTAATTTGAATTCTTTTTCAAATGAATGTTCTCCAGGAACAACAACCGCTAATAAATAATCGTATTTTTCACCTTTTTTAATTGGAACGATAACTGCACCTTCTACGTAAGAACACGCACGAAGGTGATGCTCAATTTCTTCTAATTCCATTCGATAACCATGCAGCTTAATTTGGAAATCAAGACGACCATTATAGAATAGAAGACCATTTTCAACATAGCCAGCATCGCCTGTTTTATAGGCGCGCTCACCGTCAATCATAGTAAATGCTTTTTCTGTTAATTCAGGGCTTCCTAAATATCCAACGCTTACGCTTGGACCGACAATTACGATTTCACCTTTTTCACCATCAGGTGCAATCGTGCCATCTTCTTTCATAATAAGAAGGCGACAGTCTGATTTACAATAGCCAACTGGAAGTGATTTGTATTGATTAAGCACTTCTTCTGTAACGTGAATACCTGTTACAGCGACAGTAGCTTCTGTTGGACCGTAAGTATTCATAATTGTTGCTTTTGGGAAACGCTCAATTAATTTTCTAGCCACTTCATTTGGTAACACTTCACCGCAGAATAAGAATGTTTTCATGTTCGGTAGCATACTTTCAGAGAAGGATGCTTCCATTAAACACATTTCAGCGAAAGAAGGTGTCGAAGTCCATACTTGAATATCCGATTGCTCTAAAGAAGCAAACAAGTCTTTTGGACGCGCAATCATATCTTTATCGATTGCCCAAAGTGTACCACCTGTTACTAATGATGGGTAAATATCCATTACAGATAAATCGAATGAGAAAGGTGCTTGATTTAAGAATACTTGCCCTGTTTGTAAGTTGAAATCTTCTACAGCCCATTTTGTAAAGCTAACAAGGCAGTTATAAGTAATCTGAACCCCTTTCGGATTACCTGTGCTTCCTGATGTGTAAATAATGTAGAAGTTCTCATCACCTTTTACCGCATGTTCAGGATTTGGAGTGTTCCCTTTATGAGTAAAGAAAATATCTTTTAAGTTGTCTTCACTTACGATGCGAACTGGTAAATCAGTTACAGTTACTGCTGTTGCCGATAAAAGTAATTTCGCACCAGAATTTTCAGCAATACGTTGTACACGATCAGCTGGGATAGATAAATCTACAGGAATGTAAGCATGTCCAGCTTTTACACATCCTAAAAAGTTAACAATCATTTCAGGTTGCATATGGCCATACACCATAATTGGTGAACGATTGTCTGGATACTCAGAAGAAATCCAATGTGCTAACGCATCAGAATCTTCCTTTAATTGTTTGTACGTAATTTTCGCATCTCGCCAAACAAAAGCGGTTTGATCAGGCGTTTCTGCAGCCCACTTTTCAATTTGTTCTAATAACTTCATAACGTTCCCACCCTAGAATTCATTGTAAATAAATGTACTTGTGTTTGTATCATGGAATCCATACAACCAAAGTAATGCAAATAAAATTGCAAGATAATAAACCGTCTTTGCAACCCATTGTGTGAGTGGTCGAGACCATATCTCTTTTAATCTTTCCATGTCTTTCCCTCTCTTAATGAAATAATAGCTCTTTGTAGGTATCATGTCCTACATTATTGTGAAAAAAACAAAATCCCACATTTTAGGTAAAAATAAGTCAAAAGGCTCTTTTTTGATATTAGCACTAAATACTAAAAAAGAAAATCCCTAACTTAGCAATTATATTACATTCAGTATGAATTTGTAATGGGTTTGACATGTAAATAGAAAGTGGATTGTGTGAATACATAAAAGTGGACTATAAGAATACGTAAAAATACAGTATTTGTTTTTATTAATCATTCAAGACGGAGTAAACTTTTAAATTTCTAGTTTTTTTGAAAAGGAGGAAATTATCATGAATAGAGTGTGGAAGAATCTAATTTCGGAAGAAAATATCGTGAAATGGAGAAGGCACTTCCATAAGTATCCGGAATTATCATTTCATGAAAAAGAAACTTCGCAATTTATATATGATACATTATGCTCATTTTCTTCTTTTGAAGTAACGAGACCGACGAAGTATAGTGTACTAGCAATTAAAAGAGGTGTGAAGCAAGGGAAAGTAATTGCGATTCGAGCTGATATAGATGCTTTGCCAATTCAAGAGGAGACAAGTAAATCTTATACATCTGTGAATAAAGGAATGATGCATGCATGTGGGCACGATGCTCACGCAGCTATTTTATTAAGTACAGCAGAGGTGCTATCAAATATAAAGGAAGATTTTGCAGGTGAGATTCGTCTATTCTTTCAGCACGCAGAAGAGGTGTATCCTGGCGGGGGACAAGAAATGGTTGAGGCAGGTGTAATGGACGGTGTTGATTATGTAATAGGTTTACATGTTATGTCTGGATTAGAAAGCGGAAAGGTAGGAATTGCGTATGGGCCGATGATGGCGGCACCAGACGTATTTACAGTTGAAATTCAAGGCAAAGGAGGACATGCGGCGCGGCCAGAAGAAACGATAGACCCTATTGCTATCGGAGCACAGATTATTACAAATTTACAACATATCGTATCAAGAAATACGAGTGCTTTTATGCAAAGGGTTATTTCAGTTACACAATTTCATGGGGGAACGGCTGACAATATTATTCCTAGTACAGCAACTTTAATGGGAACCGTTCGTTCATTTAATCAAGCATTGAGGGTGGAAGCAGAAGGGAAAATCGAGAAAATTGTGAAAGGAATTACAGAAGCACATGGAGGATCGTATACATATACGTATCGATATGGATATGATCCGGTTATTAATGATGAATATATTACGAAAATAGTAGAAGAAAGTGCACTACATTTGTTTGGGAATGAGCGTGTTGTGAAGCTTGAACCTTCTATGGGTGGGGAAGATTTTTCAGCATATTTAAGAAAAGCACCCGGTTGTTTCATTAAATTAGGAACAGGTAATGAAAATATATATACTTGTTATCCACATCATCATCCGAAATTTGATGTGGATGAATCAGCATTAATTTGTGGAGTGGAGCTATTTTTAGAGACGACTATAAGATTACTAAAATCATAGAAAAAACAAAAAAAGGCAACTGCACTCTATTGCAGTTGCTTTTATTTCTTTCCGTCAGAGAGGGCTGAGAAAGAACTATGCTCATTCATAGTATATGAATAGCTAACGGACAAGCTTGTACATTTTAATCATTTTTTTAAAAAAAGTTGTTGACATTGATAATCAATGTCAATTAATCTAAATGTAGTTGAAATTGATAATTATTATCAATAGGATGGATGCGACATGTTAATGAGAAAAAATTTTCACCTTCTGCGGAGGGGATTAAAAGATAAAAATAAAGATAAAGATGTTGATCAGCATATGGAATGGCAAAGAAATGTAATTCGGTCTGAATATGTAGATGAGAAGAAGAGCATTCAAACAGAAAAAGAGATACAAAGTAAAGGGAGAGGTTCAGTTGAGTAAGTTAGTAATGATTTTTGCAAGTATGAGTGGAAATACAGAGGAAATGGCTGACCACATTGCCGGCGTAATTCGTGAAACAGAAAATGAAATTGAAGTTATTGATATTATGGATTCACCAGAAGCTTCTATATTAGAACAGTATGATGGAATTATTTTAGGTGCATATACTTGGGGAGATGGTGATCTTCCTGATGATTTCTTAGATTTTTATGATGCAATGGATTCTATTGATTTAACTGGGAAAAAAGCGGCAGTATTCGGATCGTGTGATTCGGCTTATCCGAAATACGGAGTGGCAGTTGACATTTTAATAGAAAAGCTACAAGAGCGCGGGGCAGCAGTTGTGTTAGAAGGACTAAAAGTAGAATTAACGCCAGAAGATGAAGATGTAGAAAAATGTTTACAGTTTGGAGCTGAATTTGTAAAACACCTTTCTTAATGGCAGAAGGGAGATGAAGAGCAAGTGCATGAGAAAATCTCAATCAAAACGATGACAGATTATCATTTGTATGATTTTATGCGTTGTCCGCATAAATTTTATTTTCGTCATATAAAAAGAAGAGAACCTTCTTCATTTGAATGGCAACAAATAGCACAAATGATTGTCAATCAAATTATTAACGAGTATTACACGCTACCTGCGGGTCAACAAACGAAAATTGTACTTTTAATATTAATAGAAAAGTATTGGAAAAAAGTAAGGATTAATATGTTTGCTTCGAAGACGGAGTACTATATTGTATTAGCTAAGCTAACGGATCACTTATTACAGTTTGTTGAAAAGGATGATAGTCAGACACCACCATTGTTTTTATACGAGAAGTTTCAAACATATATGGAAGAGTTAGGTGTCCACATGTCATTGACATTTGAAGTTGGTGAGTGGAGTGCTGGGTCGTTTGTAATTAAAAAGTATGTCGTCGATGCGGATGAGGAAATGCTTGCTCTTTGTCAGAAGCTAATGACAGTATTCAGTTATAAAGCTTTCGGCGTTCTTCCAGGAAAGATTGAAGTTATTAATTTAATAGAAGGAACTAAGTATGAGTACATTCCAAAACAGGAAGATATTATAACTGGAATGGCTGATTTATCTAGAATGAAAGAAATGTTGCAACAACCTGAGCATTATACAGAGCGTCATTTTCGTTCTGAGTGTATAAGTTGTGCGTTTCGTAGTGAATGCCAAGGGGAAGAAGTAAAGAAAGAAGCGGAGCAGAAGAAAAATATCGTACATTAAAGGATGCAACTTTGCATCCTTTTTTGTTGTTGACATGAAAAGCTTTTCATCATTTACCGTATATTTGTAGCAGATTTTAATAAAGGGAGGAATAATCAATGAAAGATGAAACGAAAGTATTTCAATGGTTAAAAGAACAGAATGCTCCTTTTGAAATTCAACTGCAAATTTTACAAGCATTTCAACTGTATAAAGTCATTGTTGAAATGGATAAAAAGTTAATGTTGTATGAGGAGAGAGTATATAGGGAGAGAATGTAATCTCATCCCTGTAATATCGTTTTTAGCTGTTCTGTGCCTGTAATGAATTCGAGTTTATTCTCTGACTCAAAGTTATAAATAATATTATGTAGTAAAGGACTGTATTGATAGAAGATAGTAATGCGATGAATGAGTAATGGATCATGATGAGAAATAAGTGTACTGTACTGTTCATATACAGATGTAGTAAACTCATGTCCGAAATCATAATATAGTCCTGCAAAATCAAAAGCAGGATCGCCAATTTGCGCATCACCAAAATCGATAACACCTGAAATACTTTTGTTATGCTTGTTAAATAAAATGTGATGATGAGTAAAATCAGCGTGAATGATTGTGTTTTGAAAAGTGGATGTAGCTAAACATGCAAAGAAATTTTCAAATAAGCGATTTAAGGCTAGTTTCTGTAATGAAGTAAGGCTAGTAGTGAGATATTGGTTTAATTTTGTTTGTAGCTCTTTCCAGTAGGTACATGTTTTTTCAATAGGGAAACATAGCGTTGTAACTTGGTGTAAAGGAATGCTATGTAGTACCGCAAGGAAAGTAGCTAATTGTGTAATAATTGCTTTCAGCTCTGGATCCTCCAGCGTGGCAACTGTGTCTGTTTTTAATGGTTCACCATGAATGAGAGTATAGTAACTACAAAGAGGAACCTCATCAGATTCATTTTTATAAATTAGGTGATATTGTGGAACTTCGATTTCTTGTAGTGATTGAGTGAGAATTGCGCATAGTTCTTTTTCTAACGGAATTCGCATCGCATATTCCTGTTTTCGCGGGAAACGAAACAATAGCTCATCATTTACTATAACTGCTACATTATCCCATCCTTCTTCATTTTGTTTATATGAATGTATAGAAAGATTAGGCAAAGCTTCTTTTATATAATGTTTGTAAGAGTCCATAATTGTTCCTCGTTTCTAAGTTAAGTTATTCCACTTTATGATATCAGAATTTTCTTTCTATATGTTAAAATATAGCTATCATTATGAAGAAGGGTGGGAGTATTACGAAAAAAAGACTGTTAATCAGTTCTCTATGTATCGCTTTTATATTGTTTTGGTCATATAAAGAGGAGGTTTTTGCTACCTTTAAACCGATTGATCAGTACGAGTTAAATAAGGAGTTAAAGAACAAAAGTATAGAAAATTTAACTCATAATGAAATGAAAAAGGTAGGAGAGCATTTTGTGACCGAGCAACTATCAGTGTTTGGGTCTACTAATAAAGAAGATGTGAAACGAAAAGGTGAAGAACTATTTTTAAATAGAGGGTATGAACAATTAATGGGAAATTATTATCCAAATCGTTTTCGAGATTTAGAGTATAAATTTACAAACGAGGAGATACGTGAAGAGACCGATGAGAGTTTTCTTTATCAAGCTGTAGCGTACGTTGCGGGTACTGAAAATGGTAAGAGAAGCGAAATGAAATTGAATTATGAAGTGAAAATTGTAAAGGTTAATAATATATTTATGGTGCTAGAACAAAAGCAGCGCGTACAATAAAGGAAATTCATTGCTCAATAGAACATTTTGGGGTGTGTACTACTTAATGCGGAATAAAAAGGCCCTCAAGGAATAAAGGGCCTTTAAAGATTTTCATTTTGTTGACCAAGTTCTTTTTGAGCAATATATAAATTTCCTTGCTCGACTTGTTTAAGGGTATGAACAGAATCTCCTGCATATCCTTTTTGTGTTTTAACAGTTCTTTTTGAACGATTGGAATCTTGTTTCTTCATATAATAGGCCACCTTTCATCAAAAATAAACGAAAATGATAAGTATGAGTAATACAGCAGCGAAAATGGTAATGCCCATTAAAAACGAAGTGTTTTTATATTTAGGTGGCTTATGTACATCTTGCCGATATCCAGGTGAAATTTCAGGGGCAAATTCTTCATCGAATGATTGCTTTTTTTCTTTGTCGTCCATATGTACCCACCTTTCTTGTTCATTTCTTGTTCATTATATTATACGTTACAAGAAAAAATATGCATAAAGAAAACAGCCGCTTTATTATTAGCGGCTGTTTTGTGTTGTATATTTTCGTTGTACTTGAAAGAGACGGATAAGTAGGAAGGCAGCGCCAAATGCTAGACCGATAATAAGACCGATCCAATAGCCTTTTGCGGCCCATTCTGTATACGTTGCTAATATATAACCTAGTGGTAGACCTATTATCCAATAAGCAATTAAAGTCATAATTAGAGCGACATTTACATCTTTATAACCACGCAGAGCTCCTTGTACAGGGGTTGCAATTGCATCTGAAATTTGAAATAAAATCGCAAAGATAAGAAATTCTTTTGCTAAATGATGAACTTTTGCATCTGTCGTATAAATAGAAGCAATTTGATCATCAAAGAAGTAGAGAAGAATCGAATATAATAAAGCAAAGGCAAGGGCTAATCCAATTCCAATCAGTCCGTATTGTTTTGCATTATCGAAACGTTTTGCACCAACTTCGAATCCGACCGCAATAGTCATTGCCATTGCTAAACTTAGCGGAGTCATATATAACAAGGAAGCAAAGTTCATAGCTGCTTGGTGAGCTGCAATAGTTGTCGTACTAAAATTACTCATCATAAGCGTTACCGCAGCGAAAATACTCGTTTCAAAAAAGATAGCAAATCCGATAGGGACGCCAAGCTTTAAGAATGCTGTCCAACTCGAAAGAGAAGGGCGGTATAATTGTTTGAAAATGTTGAAAGAGGCAAAAGGCTCTTTCGTCTGAATAATAATGACTGTAATAATTAAAATGCACCAATATGTTGCAGTGGAAGCAATTGCCGCTCCGACACCACCAAGTTTTGGGAAACCGAAGTTACCAAAGATTAATAAGTAATTTAATATTACGTTAATTGGTAATGATAGTAATGTAATAATCATCGTTGTTCGAGTTTTTCCTAATGCATCAATAAATCCACGTAAAACCGTGTAAGTGAATAAAGGTATAATTCCTATTGCGATAATACTTAAAAATTGAGCTGCAATACGTTCCACAGGTTCTTCTAAGCGCATGCCGTTTAAAATAGGTGAAACGACGAAGAAACCGATGAGGATAACAACGAAGCTAGCACAAATTGCTAAATAAACTGCTTGTATGACAACGTGAGGAACGTCCTCTTTTTTCTTGGATCCAACGAGCTGGGCAACAATGGGAGTCGTGGCCATTAAAATCCCTGTTAACCCAGTACTAACTGGAATCCATATACTTGTTCCAATTGCGACACCTGCTAAATCAGTTGGGCTTGCATGTCCTGACATTGTTGTATCGAAAAAGCTCATCGCAAATAATGACATTTGCGTTACGAAAATCGGAAAAAATAGTAATACAAATTGCTTTAACTTTTGTGAGAATGAAGTAGTTTCTTTCATAAAATCCCCTTTCCGTATAAAAAAACAAACTCTTACTATCATACAATTTAATCAAAGATTAGAAAAGAAATACGCGCCTACAACATATGAAGCCAATAAAAAAAGGATGCACTTTGAAAAGGGATAAGGTATTATGATAAGGTGTGAAAAAATTACATATTATTTGTTATTAAGGAGGCACTACTTGTGGCTGATTGGTTAATTGGTTTAATCATGGGTGCTGTTGAAGGGTTAACAGAGTTTCTACCAGTATCATCAACAGGACATATGATTTTAACAGGACATTTAATTGGATTTGAAGACGAGAGAGCGAAAGTTTTTGAAGTTGTTATCCAATTGGGATCGATTTTAGCAGTTGTTGTTATATTTTGGAAGCGTCTATGGTCGTTAGTTGGAATAGGTAAAGTAACAGACGGACCATCGTTAAATTTATTACATATTATTATCGGGATGATTCCTGCCGGGGTACTTGGCGTATTATTCCATAGCACTATTAAAGAGGTTTTATTTGGTCCAGGACCAGTTGTTATTAGCTTAGTAGCCGGTGGTATTTTAATGATTGTTGCTGAGAAGTTTTCAAAACCAAGTACAGCAAGAACGTTAGATGAAATCACATATAAACAGGCATTTACAATTGGAATGTTCCAATGTTTAGCTCTTTGGCCAGGATTTTCTCGTTCTGGTTCTACAATAAGTGGTGGTTTATTAGCTCGCGTGTCGCATACAGCGGCAGCTGAATATACGTTCATTTTAGCGGTACCGATGATGGTAGCTGCAAGTGGCTTAGATTTAATTAAAAGCTGGGATGTATTAAGCTCAGCAGATATAACGCTATTTGTAACAGGATTTGTAACTGCATTCGTTGTTGCGATGCTTGCAATTGTTTCATTCTTGAAATTATTATCTCGTGTAAAACTAACACCGTTCGCTTATTATCGTTTCATTTTAGCTGCGGTATTCTATTTCTTCATTATGTAAAATAAAAATCTGCCGAGCTCGGCAGGTTTTTATTTTACTAATTTTTCTATCATGTTTTCCATTACATGTTCCCAAAGAGAAGTATCATCAGCTAATGTAGCACGGAAATTAGCATACATTTCTTTTTGTTTTTCTTCGAATGTTGGATCTTCTTTTTCAGGTAATGTAGCGCGCATTGAAGTTACTAATTCTTGTACTTTTGGAGCGCGTGGTCCAAAGACGGCTTGTTCATTTCCATCTTTATCAATGAAAATAAAGATTGGAATCGCACGTGCTGTTCCATTTGTTAAATATTGATCCATTAATTCTAAGTTTTCATCACGAATTAATAAACGCATATCAATATTTGCAACTTCAGAAATTCGTTTCATAACAGGTACGCATAAAAGAGCATCGCCACACCAATCAGCAGTTAATACGATAACACGCCAGCCATCATTTTGACGTTCTTCTAATACAGGAAGTAATTCATTTGGAATTAAAAAATTATTGTAAATGTGTAGTAGCTCGTATTGGTTTACTTGCATTTCATTCACATATGTATCAAAGGACATACCTTTATCAGCCCATTGTTGTAAGTTCATAATTAACACCTCTTTAGTACGATTTGCTTTCATTGTACCAATTTTTATATAGAAAAGCTTGTATTCTTACTCTTTCTTGTCACTTAATAATTTATTTAATAGAAAAAAGAATAGTACGACACATAATTCAGTTAAGTTGGACATTTGTACGCTTTCTATCCAATCATCAGCAATATGAATGACGAACCAATCTAGTGTAATTTCAATGAATGAGAAAAGAGTGAGAGAAATCCAATTTGGCATGTTTTGAGTCAATGGATATAGCAGTGCTTTGAAGAAACTGAAAATAAATAATGTAATACCATCTAAGAAAGTGATTAATAAAAAAAGAGAAGTAAAGCAGTACGTGAACTATACGCTATACCTGTAATTTGAAAGATTCCTACATATACAAAAAATATAAATGTAAAAACTATAATGAGAAAAAGAGCAATAATACTAATGATAATTGTTTTATCTTTTAGGCTGAGATTTGAGAACCTATCCTCCTCATGCATTAAAATACCCCTTTTTCTGGAAGTTGACTTCATTTTATCATGAAATACATATTAAAAAACTACGAATTATGGGAAAATAAGATGACAAAAAGTAAGATTTCATGTAAAATTATTAATAAGGTTTTTATTTAACTAAATGAAATAAAAGGAGCTGTCAATGTTGTCTCAAAATCGAGAGCAATTAATGGAAGAACTATCGACAAATGTGTTTGCTATGTTTCGCACGTTGCGTAATGATATCGGAAAAATATTCGGTGGTTACATACCGTGGAATGAATTCATCGTCCTAAGAATATTAAATCGTACGAATAAAGAAATGGTATCGCGTGTAGCAAATGAATTAAATGTGTCGAATAGTCATATTACAGCTGTTACAGAAAAATTAATTAATAAAGGTTTTGTAACTCGTTCACGTTCTACATCAGATCGCCGAGTTGTGTATTTAGAGATTACAGAACAAGGGAAAGATTTAGTTGCGAAAATGGAAGATGCGAAAAAACAATATTTACAAGAAAGATTCTCTGCACTTTCAGAAGATGAAATGAATGTAATGATTTCAATTTCCAAAAAACTTATTTAAGTGATTATAAACAAGAAAACGCTTACGTGATAAAATAGAAGGTCTTCCTTATATATGGGAGATCTTCTTTCGTGTGTAATAGATGTTAATAAATAAAATGTGTATGAAAAAAGATAGAGCGCCATACTACTAATACAAGGAAGGAGGGAGAAATATGACGAATCGTAACGGTAGTAAAGGGAGCGGTAATCAAGGATCACCAAAGTCCGGCCAGTTTAATCAGGAATTTAGCACTGAATTTGAAACTGGTAATGATAATAAAGGGAAAGAATATCGTTCTAAAAAAGGGAGTAAATCAAAAAAGGAGTGAATTAATTCACTCCTTTTTTGATTTACGATGCTGCCGATTGATCCGTATTATATTTTTCTTCTGATTTTGCGACAATCATTGCGCAAATTGCATCCCCAGAAATGTTTACAGCTGTTCTAGACATATCTAGAATACGGTCAATACCGATAATTAAAGCGATACCTTCTACTGGCAGATTTACTTGATTTAAAACCATTGTAAGCATTACAAGTCCAACACCAGGTACACCAGCAGTACCGATACTAGCTAGTACAGCAGTTAATACGACCATAGCTAATTGCGGTAATGTAAGTTCAACTCCGTATACTTGAGCGATAAATACAGTGGCTACTCCTTGCATAATGGCAGTACCATCCATATTAATAGTTGCCCCTAGTGGTTGTACAAATGAGCTTATCGCTTTTGGAACGCCAAGCTTATCTTGTGCTGTTTTCATTGCAAATGGAAGCGATGCATTAGAGCTAGATGTACTAAATCCAATTGCCATTACTGGTCCGAAATGTTTAAAGAAACGAACAATATTTTCTTTTGCTAATACCTTTAATAAGCCACCATATACAAAGACCCCGTGAATAATGAGTACTAACATAACGACAATCATATACTTGAACATCGCAGCGACGCCTGCAAGCCCCATTTTACCAACGGATGAAGCGAGCAAACCGAATGTTCCAATTGGGGCTAATTTCATAACGAGATTAACAAGATACATCATTAATTCGTTGCCCTGTTCAAGTAATGAATGGATACCTTGAACTCGTTTTCCTAAAATAGCTATACCGAGTCCAATCAATACGGCAAAGGCAATGATTTGTAACATGTTTCCGTCAGCCATCGCTTTTGCTGGGTTATCTGGTACGATATTTAGCAATGTGTCAACGAAAGATGTTTCAGTTTTTGCACCTTCATACTTAAGACCTTCTGTTTTAAAATTACCGCCAGCTCCTGGTTTTATAATAAGTGCAAATGTAACCGCTATAGAGATGGCAACCGCAGTTGTTACGAGAAAGAATGAAATTGATTTTAAACCGATTCTTCCAAGTTGTTTCGGATCTCCAAGGCCGGCAGCACCAAGTACGATAGAAATGAACACAACAGGAACAACTAGCATTTTAATAAGTCGAATAAATAATTGACCAATTGGGTTGAACACATATTGATTTAGTGGCTCAAAGATAGATGGAGCAGCTAAATTTAGAGTGAGTCCAACAACTAGACCTAGAAATAATGCGATTAAGATTGCTTTTGTTTGTTTCAATAAAATCCCCCCTTTTGTTTTTGTGAAATTTCTTTCTAAAGTAATTATACCGAAAAAATCCCTAATTTAACAATATTTTCTGAATTTTTTGGTTTTTAAGTGTAGATAGACTGATTTTGTGTTTGGAAAATAAAATAGACCATCACATAGGATGGTCTAGGGAAGGGGACAATTTATGTCAATTTAATTAGGGATGGAAGTTGCTTTAAGACACTGGGGAATGTCTTATAAATTAGGGAGGAACAACTTCAATACATATACTATAAAAGGTAGGTGTGACTCTCATGTGAACATAGGGTGAAAGAGAGAGGGAGTTTTAAATAAAAGATAGAAAGACAAAAAAATAAGACCATCACATAAGATGGTCAAGGAAGGGGACAATTTATGTCAATTTAATTAGGGATGGAAGCTGTTCAAAGACACTGGGGAATGTCTTATAAATTAGGGAGGAACAACTTCGATACATATACTATAAAAGGTAGATGTGACCTCTGTGTGAACATAGAGTGAAAGAGAGAGGGAGTTTTAAATAAAAGATAGAAAGACAAAAAAATAAGACCATCATTTATAAGATGGTCAAGGAAGGGGACAATTTATGTCAATTTAATTAGGGATGGAAGCTACTTTAAGACACTGGGGAATGTCTTATAAATTAGGGAGGAACAACTTCGATACATATACTATAAAAGATAGATGTGACCTCTGTGTGAATATAGAGTGAAAGAGAGAGGGAGTTTTAAATAAAATGAAAATTTAATGAGTGTTTTTTGTTCATCCCTGTTGATTATTAGCCTTAACCAATCGGGCGTTTATTGCCCACAAATAGCGGAATAAAAGATAAGCAAACAAAAAATAAGACCATCATTTATAAGATGGTCAATGGAAGGGGACAATTTATGTCAATTTAATTAGGGATGGAAGCTGTTCAAAGACACTGGGGAATGTCTTATAAATTAGGGAGGAACAACTTCGATACATATACTATAAAAGGTGGATGTGACCTCTATGTGAACATAGAGTGAAAGATATGGGGATTTGAAAGATAGTACATATGAAATTGTTATTGCTAGCAATATAGAATTAGGATATAGAGTTTTCCAGCATAAAACGAAAAGGAATCTGAATATAAATAAAAGTTGTAATCTATAGAAAAAAAAGATTATGCTCAACTATATTATGAGAATATAAGGTTTGTCCCAATTATTTAAGGGCTTTTAAAAAGCTTTTTATTTATGAGGGGAAGCTTCACTTTAATAAGGGAGTTAGTGATATGGACGTAACAAAAAAACAAGGGCTGTATAATCGTCTTATACGATTAAACCCACCACAAATATTAGCATTAGGCTTTTTCTGCTTAATTGTGGTTGGTGGTTTGTTATTAAAATTACCATTCGCAACGAAAGCACATATTAGTTGGGTAGATGCTTTCTTTACAGCAACGTCAGCAGCGACCGTAACTGGTTTGGGAGTAGTGGATACAGCAAGTACATTTACGATGTTTGGCGAAATTGTTATTATGTTTTTAATTCAAACAGGTGGTCTAGGTCTTATGACAATTGCCATTTTAATTGTTTGGGTACTAGGTAAAAAAATCGGATTACGCCATCGTTTATTAATTGGAGAAGCATTTAATCAAACAAATATAGGTGGTCTTGTAAAATTAGTAAAGCGTGTCTTTATATTTTCGATTTGTATTGAACTTATTGGGGTCATCTTTTTATCGTTTCGCTTTATTCCAGAGTTTGGTTTTGGAAAAGGTTTATACTATAGTATTTTCCATGTAATTGCATCTTATAATAATGCAGGATTTGCTTTATGGCCAGATAATTTAACAAGATATGTAGGGGATCCCATTATTAATATTGGGATTTGCTCTTTAATTGTAATTGGTGGACTCGGTTTTACCGTATTAATTGATATATGGTATAGTCGCAGTTTTCGAAAATTATCACTTCACTCAAAAATAATGATTATTGGAACAGTAGTACTAAATGTTATAGCAATGATTGTGATTTTTGTATTGGAATATAATAATGTGAAGACGTTAGGGAATTTATCTTTAAATGAAAAACTATGGGCTTCCTTCTTTCAAGGTATTACTCCGCGGACAGCTGGATTTAATACGGTTGACTATGGAGGTATGGAAGAATCATCTATATTATTTACGATGATTTTAATGTTTATTGGTGCAGGAAGTGTATCGACAGGTGGAGGAATTAAATTAACGACGTTTGTTATCTTAATTACATCTGTCCTTTCTTTCTTTAGAAAAAAGGAGGAAATTGTTTTATTTCAGCGTACAATTAAAATGTCGACAGTAACGAGGGCCTTAGCGATTGCTGTTGCCAGTCAAATACTTATTTTAGCAGCGGTATTCATATTAATGCTTACAGAAAACTTCAGCTTTATTCAATTATTATTTGAGACAATATCAGCGTTTGGCACAGTCGGATTAACGATGGGAATTACTGCAAAGCTATCGGCATTCGGAAAATGTATTATTATGTTTGTTATGTTCTGCGGATTAATTGGACCATTAACACTTGTGTTCTCTTTAGCGCGACCAGCAAAACAAAAAATAAAATATCCATCGGAAGATGTGTTTACAGGATAAGGTATCCCGCGTTAAGCGAGATACCTTTTTCTTTTTTAGAACAGGGAGAACAATAGACCAATAAGTGCTACTCGGAATAAAATTGCGATAAGTGCAGCAATTCCACCGACAACTGCAGCGATACCGCCAGTTACAGTAGCTCCGCGATTATAAGCGTAAATACCGAGTAAAACAGAAACAAGACCAAATAGTGTTGGAAATGTAAATAGCGATAAGATAGATAGCGCAAGAGCGATAAAACCAGCAGTTGATCCAGCAGCGGACGATTTTACAACATCTTTATCGTCTTTATCATCGTAATCATAATCAATGCGTTGTGGTGCAACCTCAGCGGCGTACTCTTCTTTATAGTCACTATAATCACTATCTATTCTATCTCTTCTTTTATAATCATCAAATTTCTCAGTCAAAGTCATGACTCCTTTCATAACAAGGTTCAATAGTAGTATGTATCTCTTTTTCTTTTTTATCCCGCTATTTGTGGGAGTCGAGCTACGTACACATCCCACTGATTAAAGTTTCACTATACCGGAGCATGTACAGGGAGTAGTATCTTTTAAAAGAAGGAAAATGTTTTTTTGAAATAGGAAAAGTTAGTATGACTTCCTCTATTTTGGAAAATATAAAAAGGAATAATGAGGAAAGGGTGCAATACATAATGGAACATCCAATTGAAAATTTAATGAAAACGGCAATGACAAATTTAAAAGAGATGGTAGATGTAAATACAATTGTTGGGAGCCCGGTTTCAACAGCTGACGGAAATGTAGTATTAACAGTATCTCAAGTGGCTTTTGGTTTTGGAGCTGGTGGAAGTGATTTTAAAGGGGATTTCATCACTGAAAAACATAACGGTGGGCAAAATCAGCATAAAGAGAACAAACAAGGGCATCCATTTGGAGGAGGAAGCGGGGCTGGGGTTTCCATTAGTCCAGTAGCTTTTTTAGTAGTTGGTTCTAATGGGGTGCAAGTATTACATCTCAACAGCAGTACACATTTAATTGAAAAGGCTTTAAATACTGTACCAAGCACTGTAGATAAATTTGTGAATGGTCGTCAAAAGTGAACTTGCATTTTTTAGGAATTATGATATATTAGAAAAAGTGCGCTTTAGGATGATCGGAATAATTGAAATGTAAATATATATGATGTGTGGAATAAGGGAGAGGAATTTATGATTAATATCAAAAACTTAGTAGTTGGCTTATTTATGTTAGTTAGCGGCTTTGTTGTATATGTAATAAAAGAAAAAGCTCCATTCTAAAACAGACAAACCGTTAATGTCTGTTTTTAATTTACGGAAAAAAGTTGACAAGTTATTGTATTGGTGTTATAATTTTAATTCGTGTCTCGGTTACAGCTAGTGTAAAGTAAATATCTCTTATGAATGCAATACGAAAAGTTTGCGAAAGATCGGGTAATTTTATCAACAACTTTTGTGAACAAACCCTATAAATTGTATTTGTAAGCTATATATGTATACTAGTGAATCAAGGAGCGGTCAGTGGAACCGTAATGATGAGAGAGAGGTAGGGCTTTCATCCAGTATATGTTACTTTCCCGTTAGGTGAATATAAAAAAGAGGACTCCTTTTAAAAGGGGTCCTCTTTCATTTTTTAAGTGCGACTTTCAACTTGTTGACAAATTTCATCCGTTGTTAAACCGTGAGCTGTAATGACTGATCCTTTAATTGATGTATCTGCAATGCCCATCACATTAGAATCTTGCCCAGTTACAACGCAACAATCACACCCTTGTGCATCCTGTTCTGAGTTAAGTGTAACAACTTCATGACCTTGTTGTTGAAGAGCTTGTTGAACGTCTGTTAATGAGTTTTCAACGCCAATTCTAGCCATAATTATCACCTCCTACCATCTAGTTGCTAGTATGCTCAAGTTCACTGCATATATTTATGAAAAGACGGTAGGAAGTAAATCTTTGTTTAGTCGTTATATACGCCAGTAAGCATTTGACTAACGAATTGATCGTTTAATGTATCTTGTGCTGAAGAAGTATTTGAATGGATGTCGATTGAAGCAATAAAATGATTATGTTCTTTCGTATTTGGTTCTACCTCTACGTAATTATCGAATTTACAAAAACCTTTCGTATCCATTAGATCAAATAATTGCAGCATTTCTACTACCTCTTGTCTCGTTCCTTTAATTTGTACACACGCCATATTTATTTCCTCCTTTATTTTGACAAATTGTTTTTTAAAAATAGGATTATGATTACGAAATGAAAAATATGAATGTTATTTTTAGACAGCGCTATTTTTGTTATTTTCCCCCTTTTTCAGCAAAAGTCGTTATATATCCCCGGATTTATAAAATCGGACGTCCGTTTATTGAATACAATAGATTCGTATTAACTGATGAAAATCCTTCTTTTAAACAAATATTTTTTTAGTGGAAATTGGCGAAAAAAAATTTTTGACTTTTTGTAAACGTTAACAATGTTGTTAAATCAGTATAAGCAAAGAAGTACGTATGATTAAAAATTATAAATTTTCTAAAAATTCACTTGATTTATTTAGAAAGGAGAGTAAACTAGGAAACAATAAAAAATTCATAGAACATAGGAGGCGCTTCTAGTGAATGAGCAATGGATTTTCTTAAATGGAGAATTTGTTCCAAAAGATGAGGCAAAAGTTTCAGTATATGATCATGGCTATTTATATGGCGATGGAGTGTTTGAAGGAATTAGAGTTTATAGCGGTAATGTTTTCCGTTTGAGAGAGCATCTTGTCCGGCTGTATGAATCAGCAAAATCAATCCTTTTAGAAATTCCATATTCATTAGATGAAGTAACAAATATTGTTGTTGAGACGATTCGACAAAATAAATTATCTAATGGATACATTCGCCTTGTTGTATCAAGAGGAGCAGGAAATCTTGGATTGGATCCCGATTCATGTAAGAAGCCGAATGTAGTAGTAATTGCAGAACAATTATCTTTATTCCCACAAGAATATTATGAGAAAGGGATTCCAGTTGTAACAGTTGCAACGCGCCGAAATCGTCCCGATGTTTTATCCCCTCAAGTAAAATCTTTAAATTACTTAAACAATATTTTAGTTCGTATTGAAGCGAAATTAGCTGGAGTACAAGAAGCACTTATGTTAAATGATCAAGGATATGTAGCTGAAGGATCAGGAGATAACGTGTTTATTGTTAAAGGAAATAAATTAATTACACCACCAAGTTCTGCTGGAGCGTTAGAAGGTATTACACGAAACGCCATTTTAGAAATCGGCGAAAAACTTGGGTATGACGTAAGAGAAGAGTTATTTACAAGACATGATGTATATGTAGCTGATGAAGTGTTTTTAACAGGAACAGCTGCTGAAGTGATTGCTGTTACGACAGTAGATGGTAGAACGATTGGCTTAGGGCAAACAGGTCCACATACGAACCGTTTATTAGAAGAGTTTCGTAAGTTAGTTGTAGAAGATGGAGAGAAAATTTACGAAGAAAATAAAGTTGGATAACAACTTTTTTAACATAAGAAAGCGTTGATAGGGAGGAGTAGTTGATTGTGAAGCCTCACAGAGAGTCGGTGGTTGCTGAAAACCGATGGTTCACGTCGACGAACATCGCCCTTGAGTGCTAAGCTAAAGCATTTGTCTAGGCTTAGACGGTAGCTCCGTTATTAGCTAGATCCATTTATGGATCACTGAGGCAAGAGTATTCTTGCGAAGAAGGGTGGTACCGCGAAATCTTTCGTCCCTTCAGCACATAGCTGGAGTGTGGACGTAGGATTTTTTTATTGTATAAAAGTTTGAAAAAGGGGGCTTATAAGAACAATGTCTTCAAAAACGGAAGAGAAACTGGCAACTGGTGCACAGCTATTGTTAGAAGCGCTAGAAAAGGAAGGCGTAGAAGTGATTTTCGGTTATCCGGGTGGTGCCGTTTTACCTCTCTATGATGCATTGTATGATTGTGAAATTCCGCATATTTTAACAAGGCATGAGCAAGGGGCAATTCACGCTGCTGAAGGGTATGCCAGAATTACAGGGCATCCAGGGGTTGTAATTGCAACGAGTGGGCCAGGTGCTACAAATGTAATTACGGGTCTAGCTGATGCGATGATTGATTCATTGCCACTTGTAGTATTTACAGGCCAAGTAGCAACAACGTTAATTGGGAGCGATGCTTTTCAAGAGGCAGATATTATGGGACTTACGATGCCAGTGACAAAACATAACTATCAAGTGCGAAAGGCCTCAGATTTACCTCGAATTATTAAAGAAGCATTTCATATTGCTAAAACTGGAAGACCAGGACCAGTCGTTATTGACCTTCCGAAAGATATGGTAGTCGAGAAAGGTGAGCAATGTAGCAATGTACAAATGGATTTACCGGGATATAACCCTAATTATGAACCGAATCTACTTCAAATAAACAAATTACTCAAAGTAATTGAAACCGCAAAAAAACCGTTAATTTTAGCTGGAGCGGGTATATTGCATGCGAAAGCTTCGAAAGAATTGACAAATTTTGCTCGTAAATATGAAATCCCTGTTGTGCATACATTACTTGGTCTTGGTGGTTTTCCACCAGATGATGAACTATTTCTAGGGATGGGAGGAATGCATGGTTCTTATACAGCCAATATGGCGTTATATGAATGTGACTTACTCATTAATATAGGCGCGAGATTTGATGATCGGCTTACAGGGAATTTAGCTTATTTTGCTAAAGGGGCTACTGTTGCGCATATCGATATCGATCCAGCAGAAATCGGGAAAAATGTGCCAACTGAAATTCCTATTGTTGCAAGTGCTAAGCGGGCATTGGAAGTATTACTTGAACCAGAAGGGGGAAAAGAAAATCATCATGAATGGATCACTTTATTAAAGGGGAGAAAAGAACAATATCCATTCTCTTATAAAAGAAATTCTGAAAGTATTAAGCCCCAATACGCAATTGATATGTTATATGAAATTACGAAGGGAGAAGCGATTGTAACAACAGACGTTGGGCAACACCAAATGTGGGCAGCCCAATATTATCCGCTGAAAAATCCAGATAAATGGGTAACTTCTGGTGGATTAGGGACGATGGGGTTTGGATTTCCAGCAGCAATCGGTGCGCAAATTGCAAAGCCTGAAGAATTGGTTATTGCAATTGTTGGTGATGCTGGGTTTCAAATGACTCTACAAGAATTAAGTGTATTAAAAGAACACGCTTTACCCGTTAAAGTATTTATTTTAAATAATGAAGCTTTAGGAATGGTAAGACAATGGCAAGATGAATTTTACAATCAAAGATATTCACATTCTTTATTACCATGCCAACCAGATTTCGTCGCTCTTGCGAATGCATATGGCATAAAAGGTGTTCGTATTGACGATCCACTTCTTGCAAAGAAGCAAATCCAGCATGCTATTGAATTACAAGAGCCAGTCGTAATTGATTGTCGTGTACTTCAATCAGAGAAGGTTATGCCGATGGTTGCGCCAGGAAAAGGTGTTCACCAAATGGAGGGAGTGGAAAAAGGGTGAAGAGAATTGTTACAGCGACAGTTCGAAATCAAAGTGGTGTTTTAAACCGAATTACAGGGGTTATGACACGAAGACATTTTAATATTGAAAGTATTTCAGTAGGTCATACAGAATCATCAGATATATCGCGAATGACGATTGTTGTACACGTTGAAAGTGAACAGCAAGTGGAGCAGTTAATTAAACAACTGCATAAGCAAATTGACGTACTGAAAGTATCAGATATTACAGAAGAAGCGATGATTGCTAGAGAGCTTGCTCTTATTAAAGTAGCAACTTCTGTAGCGAGGGCAGAATTATATAGTTTAATTGAACCGTTTCGAGCCGCTGTAATAGATGTTGGGAAGGATTCCATAGTTGTGCAAGTAACAGGTACGCAAGACAAAGTAGAAGCGTTAATTGAATTACTTCGTCCATACGGTTTGAAAGAAATTGCTAGAACAGGTGTAACAGCATTTACACGTAGTATGAAAAAACAAGATAAGCAAGTTATGTTAATTCAATAATCATTTAAATATAGGGGGAAATGAAAATGGCAAAAGTTTATTATGAGAAAGATGTAACAGTAAATGTATTAAAGGAAAAGAAAGTAGCAATCATCGGATATGGCTCGCAAGGTCATGCACATGCGCAAAATTTACGTGATAACGGATTTGATGTAGTAGTAGGTTTAAGAAAAGGTAAGTCTTGGAATAAAGCGAATGAAGATGGATTTTCTGTATATACAGTAGCAGAAGCAGCGGAAAAAGCTGATGTAGTAATGATTCTACTGCCTGATGAATTACAACCAGAAGTATATGAAGCTGAAATTGCACCAAATTTACAGGCTGGAAACTCCCTCGTGTTCGCACATGGATTTAATGTTCACTTTGATCAAGTAAAACCACCAGCTAATGTAGATGTATTTCTAGTAGCGCCAAAAGGACCGGGGCATCTCGTACGCCGTACGTTCGCCGAGGGCGGGGCTGTTCCTGCATTATTTGCAGTATATCAAGATGCAACAGGAGTTGCGACTGAAAAAGCACTTTCTTATGCTGACGGAATTGGAGCAACGAGAGCTGGTGTACTAGAAACGACGTTTAAAGAAGAAACAGAAACAGATTTATTTGGAGAGCAAGCTGTACTCTGCGGCGGAGTGACTGCACTTGTAAAAGCTGGGTTTGAAACGTTAGTTGATGCAGGATATCAGCCTGAACTTGCATATTTTGAATGTTTACATGAACTGAAGCTAATCGTTGACCTTATGTACGAAGGTGGACTTGAAAATATGAGATATTCAGTTTCAGATACAGCGCAGTGGGGAGACTTCGTATCAGGACCACGCGTTGTTACTGAAGATACGAAGAAAGCGATGGGGGCAGTATTAGCAGAAATTCAAGATGGTACATTTGCAAGAGGCTGGATTGCAGAGCATCAAGCAGGAAGACCAAATTTCCATGCGACAAATGAGAAAGAGAATAAACATGAAATCGAAGTAGTTGGACGTAAATTACGTGAAATGATGCCTTTCGTACAGCCGCGAGTAAAGGTAGGGGTTAAATAATATGAAGCAGGTTTTGTTCATGGATACAACGCTTCGTGATGGCGAACAATCACCAGGAGTAAATTTAAATGAACAAGAGAAATTACAAATTGCTAGGCAATTAGAGAGGCTTGGTATTCATGTAATGGAAGCTGGATTCGCGGCAGCTTCCGAAGGTGACTTTCAATCGGTAAAACGCATTGCGAATACGATTCAAAATGCTACAGTTATGAGTTTAGCTAGAGCGAAAGAAAGTGATATTCGAAGAGCATATGAAGCGGTGAAAGAAGCTGTATCTCCCCGTCTACACGTATTTTTAGCTACGAGTGATATTCATATGAAATATAAACTTTGTATGTCTAAAGAAGATGTGTTAAATAGTATTCATCGCTCGGTTACGCTTGGAAAATCATTATTTCCGACAGTACAATTTTCTGCAGAAGATGCGACAAGAACATCGAGAGCATTTTTAGCTGAAGCAGTAGAAACTGCGATTCGCGCAGGAGCGAATGTAATTAATATTCCGGATACAGTTGGATATACGAATCCGGAAGAATATTATTCTCTTTTTAAATACTTACAAGAATCCGTTCCATCATATGAAAAAGCGATTTTTTCTTGTCATTGTCACGACGATCTTGGTATGGCAGTAGCAAATTCGTTAGCTGCGGTTGAAGGAGGAGCATTGCAAGTAGAAGGAACGATTAATGGCATTGGAGAAAGAGCAGGGAATGCAGCGTTAGAAGAAGTTGCGGTAGCTCTTCATATTAGAAAAGATTTTTATAAAGCAGAGCCTTCAATGACTTTAAAAGAAATTAAGGCGACGAGTATATTAGTAAGCAGGTTAACGGGTATGGTTGTACCGAAAAATAAAGCAATCGTTGGAGCGAATGCATTTGCTCATGAATCGGGCATTCACCAAGACGGGGTTTTAAAAGAAGTAACAACTTATGAAATTATCGAACCAGCGCTTATAGGAGAATCTCAAAATCTCTTTGTACTTGGGAAACATTCTGGCCGTCATGCGTTTACGGAAAAAATGAAAGAGCTTGGTTATGAATTTACAAATGAAGAGCGAGATGCGGCATTCGAAGCATTTAAAAAATTGGCTGATCGTAAAAAGGAAATTACTGAAGAAGATTTACGCGCACTTATGCTTGGTGAAGCAGCATTTGCAGCTCAGCAATATAACATTACGCAATTACAAGTGCATTTCGTATCAAATAGTACACAATGCGCAACAGTTGTGCTGAAGGATGAGGAAGGAAATGTATATGAAGATGCAGCCACTGGTTCTGGTAGTATTGAAGCGATATACAATGCGATTCAAAGAATTTTAGGATTAGAATGTGAATTGGCAGATTATCGCATACAATCTATTACACAAGGTCAAGATGCACTTGCTCACGTTCATGTTGAATTAAAAGAAGGTAGTCACCAAATATCTGGTTTCGGAGTTGCGCAAGACGTATTGGAAGCGTCGGCGAGAGCTTATGTCCATGCAGCAGGGAAATTAAAATCTCTTATAGCGCTTGTGAAATAAATATTTGATAGGTGAGAGAAGCTTTCCTCACCTATCAAATTAAAGTTCTGAAAATTCAGTTAAAAGGAGTGTTAAAAATGGAAAAACGTATCGTTTGTTTAGCTGGTGATGGTGTTGGTCCAGAAGTAATGGAAAGTGCGAAGGAAGTATTGCATATGGTAGAAAGGCTATATGGACATCATTTTCATTTGCAAGATGAGTACTTTGGTGGTGTTGCTATCGATTTAACTGGGCAACCATTACCACAGCGAACACTTGCCGCCTGTTTAGCGAGTGATGCGGTTTTACTTGGAGCAGTAGGTGGATCAAGGTGGGATAGTGAGAAAGAAAGGCCTGAGAAAGGATTATTAGCATTAAGAAAAGGACTCGGTGTATTTGCGAATGTTCGCCCTGTAACGGTAGAAAGTGCAACTGCACATTTATCACCATTAAAAAACGCTGATGAAATTGATTTCGTTGTCGTTCGTGAATTAACAGGCGGAATTTATTTTTCTTATCCGAAAGAGCGAACGGAAGAAGTGGCGACAGATACACTTACGTATCATCGCCATGAAATTGAACGTATCGTTTCGTATGCTTTTCAATTAGCGAATAAGCGGAAGAAAAAAGTAACATCTATTGATAAAGCGAATGTTTTAGAGTCTAGTAAATTATGGAGAACTGTGACAGAAGAAGTAGCACTTCGCTACCCAAATGTGGAAGTAGAACACATTTTAGTAGATGCAGCAGCTATGGAATTAATTCGGAATCCAGGAAGATTTGACGTTATTGTAACGGAAAATTTATTTGGTGATATTTTAAGTGATGAGGCTTCAGTATTAGCTGGATCATTAGGAATGCTTCCATCAGCAAGTCACGCTGAAAAGGGGCCTTCATTATACGAGCCTATTCACGGATCAGCACCGGATATTGCGGGGAAAAATAAGGCGAATCCAATTGCGATGATGCGTTCTGTTGCAATGATGCTTGGGCAATCGTTTGGATTAACGAGAGAAGCCTATGCAATTGAAGAAGCAGTTTCTGCAGTCCTTAAATCAGGAAAATGTACAGCAGATATCGGGGGGACTGAAACGACAACTTCATTTACAAAGGCAGTTATTCAAGAAATGGAAGAGCAAGCGTTAGTAGGGAGAGGAAGATAATGGGGAAAAGGTTACTAGATAAGCTTTGGGAAAGACATGTAGTTGCGACTAATGAAAATGGATTGGATTTATTATATATCGATCTACATCTTGTTCATGAAGTAACGTCACCGCAAGCCTTTGAAGGCTTGCGGCTTACAAATCGAACAGTCCGCAGACCAGATTTAACATTTGCAACGATGGATCATAATATTCCAACGAAAGATGTTTGGAATATTACCGACCGCATTGCGAAGCAGCAACTAGATACACTTCGGGAAAACTGTAAACAATTTCAGGTGCCATTAGCGGATATCGGAGATGAAGAGCAAGGGATCGTTCATGTAATAGGACCAGAACTTGGACTCACACAGCCAGGAAAAACGATTGTTTGTGGTGATAGTCATACAGCAACACACGGTGCTTTTGGCGCACTAGCGTTTGGTATTGGTACGAGTGAAGTGGAACATGTATTGGCGACGCAAACGTTATGGCAACGAAAGCCGAAAGCGATGGGCATTGAGTTAAAAGGAAAGTTACCGCAAGGTGTTTATGCGAAAGATATTATTTTACACCTTCTTTCAAAGTACGGAGTAGCAGTTGGAACAGGTTACGTAATGGAATTTTACGGAGAGGCCATTCATGCTATGGATATGGAAGAGAGGATGACGCTTTGCAATATGGCAATTGAAGGGGGAGCAAAGGCTGGCATTATTGCACCAGATGAAAAAACGGTTGCTTACGTAAAAGGGCGTAAATATGCACCGAAAGACTATGAATCTATTAAGAAAAAATGGTCAGAACTTTATACAGATTTAGATGCAGTTTATGATTTACATATTCTAGTAGATGTTACGGATTTAGCACCGTACGTTACGTGGGGAACAAATCCTAGTATGGGTGTTCGGATCGATGAGAAATTGCCAGAAAAGCATGATGCAAATGAAGAAAGAGCGTTTTCTTATATGGGATTGAGTCCCGGACAAAGTACGTATGACATTCCAGTTCAACATGTTTTCATTGGATCTTGTACAAATTCCAGGCTTTCTGACTTAGAAATTGCTGCATCTGTCGTGAAAGGTAAAAAAGTAAAAGAAGGTGTGCGAGCACTTGTTGTACCTGGATCTCAAAGGGTAAGAGAAGCAGCGATGCATAAAGGATTACATCGCATATTTGAAGAAGCTGGATTTGAATGGAGAGAGCCCGGATGCTCAATGTGTCTAGGTATGAATCCAGATCAAGTGCCTGAAGGGGAACATTGTGCCTCTACGTCAAATCGCAATTTTGAAGGAAGACAAGGAAAGGGAGCACGAACGCATTTAGTTAGCCCGGCAATGGCGGCAGCGGCTGCGTTATATGGTCATTTTGTTGATATTAGAAAGGAGAGTTATGATGGAGCCATTTCGTATTCATAAAGGTACTGCCGCAGTACTGATGAATGATAACATTGATACAGATCAAATTATTCCGAAGCAATATTTAAAGAGAATTGAAAGAACTGGGTTTGGGAAGTTTTTATTTGATGAGTGGCGATATGATAATAATCGCCAAGAAAACCCTAATTTCCCGCTTAATGCACAAGAAAGAAAAGGAGCCAGTATATTAATCACAGGCGATAATTTTGGATGTGGCTCGTCAAGAGAACATGCTCCATGGGCACTTGCTGATTATGGTTTCCGCGTTATTATCGCTGGAGGATTTGCCGATATCTTTTATATGAATTGTATGAAAAATGGCATGTTACCGATTGTAATGGATAAAGATATGCGTGAACAACTTGCTAAAACAGATGCGAGAGAACAAATCACAGTTGATTTAGAAAATGAAATAATGACAACGAATACGCATAGATTCCATTTTACAATCGAGAAAATGTGGAAAGAGAAGTTATTAAATGGTTTAGATGAAATTAGTATTACAATGCAATATGAACAAGAAATAAAAGAGTATGAAAGAAAAGTGGCTTTACATTAAAAAAATGACGGAATATTAAAAATGTATTTACATTCAAAATTAACTGTTATATACTATGTGAAAATCAGAGGAGAAAGGGAGTAAGTATTATGAATATCGTGCAATCTATTACAATGCTTACACAACTACATCATCATACATGAAACCCTTGAACCTAGCGTGAAAACGTGTAGGTACAAGGGTTATTCCCGTTGTACCTACACTCTACTGAAGAGCCTTGTAGGTATTTTGTCTACAAGGCTCTTTTTATTTTCGGCTTAGGGGAATGAAATAGGCATACATTAGAAGGGGAAAGGTGTGAAAATTTAGATGACAAAATGGAAACGGGCAAATCCAAATGGAACGAGAGATTATTTATTCGAAGAATGTACGTTAATTGAAGAAGTAGAACAAAAATTAAGGCTTACTTTTTTAGAGAGAGGTTATGAAGAAATAAGAACACCTACAATTGAATTTTATGACGTTTTTGCATTTCAAAATAGACCGATAGATGAAGAGAAGATGTATAAATTTTTTGATGAAAAGGGAAGGATTATCGTTTTACGTCCAGATATGACAATTCCTTTAGCGAGAGTTATTGGAACACAGAGATGGGATACGCCACTTAAAGTGACGTATAGCGGGAATGTATTTCGAGCGAATGAATCCCATTCTGGAAAATATAATGAAATCGTACAAAGTGGTATTGAAGTTATCGGGATTGATAATGTAAGAGCTGAAATTGAATGTGTAATAAGTGTCATTCAAGCACTTCAAAAGTTGAAGGTGCAATCTTTTACAATTGAGATTGGGCAAGTACAGTTATATAAATGTATTGTAAAAAAACTCTCCATCCATGATGAAGAAGAAAGGGTACTTAGAACGTATATAGAAAGTAAAAATTATGCAGCCCTCTCAAATTTTATCGGAGAAAAGAAATTAGATCGATGCGATGAGACAGTAAGATTACTTGAGAAATTACCAAGGCTATTTGGAAATTTAGAAGTTATTGAGGAGGCAGAAAAGCTTGCTTCAAGTAATGAAATGAAAATGGCAATTGCAAGAATAAAAGAAATGTATGAAACAATTGAAACGTTAGGATATGGTTCTTACATATCAATTGATTTGGGCATGATTCAACACTTAGATTACTATACGGGTGTTATTTTCAAAGGATATATATATGAAATTGGAGAAGAAATCGTTAGTGGCGGAAGATACGATGAGCTAATTGGCAATTTTGGAGAAATGCTGCCAGCTGTTGGACTCGCGGTACAAGTAAATCAAATTGTGAAGGCGCTGCAAGAGCAACAAGAACCATATGAACGAAATCAAATTGAGATTGTGATTCATTATGAGTTAAATAGAATAGCGGAAGCAGAAAGGCTACGAAATTTAATTCGAAAGGATGGAAAAAATGCTTGGTTATCTCTATTCTCTAATTTAAGCGATACCTTTCAATTCGCAAGAAAAAATAAAATAAGAACGGTCGTTGAGGCAAAGAATGAATACTTAGTGGAATATGTATGGAATGAGAAATGGGTAGTCCAGAAAGAAGGAGAGGCTTCATGCGTAACATTCAAATTGCGTTAACGAAAGGAAGGTTAGAAAAACATGTCATTCCACTTTTTGAGCAGATTGGAATTGATTGTTCCGAGCTCAAAAATAAAGGTCGGAAGCTTGTATTTCAAAGTAAAAATACAAATATTTCATTTATTTTAGTAAAAGCGATTGATGTTGCTACTTATGTAGAACATGGGGTAGCTGATATTGGCATCGTTGGAAAAGATATTTTAATGGAAAACGAGAAAGATATTTATGAAATGCTGGATTTAGGAGTGGGGATTTGTAAGTTTTGTGTGGCATCTATTCCTACGTATAATCCGAAGAGTTACCGGAAGAAAAGAATTGCTACGAAATACCCGCATATTACTTCTACTTATTTTCATGATAAGGGAGAGGATGTAGAAATTATTAAAATAGAAGGTTCTGTAGAAATCGCTCCTCTTCTTGGATTGGCGGATGCAATTGTAGATATTGTTGAAACAGGAAAAACATTACAAGAGAATGGACTCATTGTATTTGAGGAAATGCACTCTATATCGGCTCGGATGATTGTGAATAAGGCAGCTTTAAAAACTAAAAAAGACGAAATATTCAGTATTGTAAATATGATGGAGCAAGAAATCTTATCAGGGAAATAGGAGGATTTAAAGTGGAAATCATTTATGAAGATTTTAAGGAGGCATTATCTAAAATAAAAGTGCTAAGAGAAAACGCTAATATAATAGAAGAAACTGTTCAAAGAAGTGTAAGAGAAATCATTAGAAATGTAAGGGAAGGAAAAGATGAGGCTTTATCTTTCTATACAAAAAAGTTTGATGGTGTAGAGATGAAAGATTTTCGTGTAAGTGAAGAAGAAATACAGCAAGCGAGTATGTTTGTAGAGAATTCATTTTTAGAAGCTTTAAAAGAGGCGAAGAAAAACATTGTTTCGTATCACGAAAAGCAAAAGAAGCACTCAATATTCGATTGTGAAAGTAAAGGGATAATTAGAGGGCAACTCATTCGGTCGTTAGAAAATGTAGGTGTATATGTACCGGGTGGGACAGCCTCATATCCTTCTTCAGTATTAATGAATGTATTGCCGGCGAAACTCGCAGGTGTGAAAAAGATTGTAATGGTAACACCGCCGAGGAAAGGAGGAATTGATCCTCATATATTAGCTGCTGCAAATCTTGCGGGAGTAGATGAAATTTATACGATAGGTGGAGCACAAGCAATTGCTGCGTTAGCATACGGGACGGAATCGATTCCGAAAGTGGATAAAATAGTTGGACCGGGAAATTTGTACGTCGCTCTAGCGAAACGAGAAGTATACGGAATAGTAAATATTGATATGATTGCTGGTCCATCAGAAATTGTAGTTGTCGCGGATGAAACAGGTAATGCAAAATATATCGCAGCGGATTTATTATCGCAAGCAGAGCATGATGAGAGAGCAACGGCGATTTGTATTACAACGAATATGGAACTAGCTAAAGAAGTAGAAAAAGAGGTAGAAAGACAGTTAGAAACGTTACCAAGAAGTGAAATTGCACGTGAATCAATAAATAGAAATGGAGCCATCTTTATCGTTGCTTCTTTAGAGGAGGCACTAAAGTTATCAAATAAAATTGCTCCAGAACATTTAGAGTTACATATAAAAGAACCGATGAATGCTCTAGATTATGTGAAACATGCAGGCTCTATTTTCCTTGGGCCATATGCACCTGAACCGCTCGGGGATTATTTGGCGGGACCGAATCATGTATTACCAACGAGCGGAACGGCAAGATTTTTTTCTCCGTTATCAGTCGATGATTTCGTGAAAAAATTAAGTTTTATTTCTTATACAGAGGAAGCATTAAAAAATGTACAGCATCATATTGTAGAGCTTGCAAATAAAGAAGGGTTACATGCACATGCGAGAGCAATCCAAATAAGGTTTGAGGAGGAAAAATAATGCGTCAGTCCAGTCAAGCACGTGAGACGACAGAAACAAAAATTAAATTAAGTTTGCAGCTTGATGAAAGTACGAGTGTATCTATTCAAACGGGGGTTGGTTTTTTCGATCATATGCTGACTTTATTTGCTAGACATGGAAGATTTGGATTGCAAGTTGAGGCAGAAGGTGATGTATTTGTCGATGCACATCACACCGTTGAAGATGTTGGAATCGTACTCGGAAATTGTTTGAAAGAAGCATTGCAAAATAAAGAAGGAATTAATCGTTACGGTTCTGCGTATGTACCGATGGATGAATCTTTAGGATTTGTCGCAATTGATATAAGTGGACGCTCATATTGTGTATTTCAAGGGGAATTAACAAATCCGAAGCTCGGGGATTTTGATACAGAATTGACGGAGGAATTTTTTAGAGCAGTTGCACATGCTGCCAATATTACATTACATGCGCGCGTTCTATACGGAAGTAATACACATCACAAAATTGAAGCATTATTTAAAGCTTTTGGTAGAGCGCTTAGAGAAGCGGTCGAAAAAAATGCCAACATTACTGGTGTAAATTCAACGAAAGGGATGTTGTAATTGATTGCCATTATAGATTATGGAATGGGGAATATTCGCAGTGTAGAGCAAGCATTAAAATATATTGGCGCAGAGTACATTGTAACGAGTGATAAAGAAGAGATATTGAGAAGCGATGGCGTGATTCTACCGGGAGTAGGTGCATTTCCGAAAGCGATGGAAGTATTAAAAGAAAGAGATTTAGTGTGTGTACTAAAAGAAGTTTGTGACATAGGAAAACCACTCCTCGGTATATGTTTGGGCATGCAACTTTTATTTGAACGAAGTGAGGAACTAAAAGATTGTAGCGGGTTAGGTTTACTACCAGGTGAAATTCGGAAGTTAAAAGTTTCGTATAAAATTCCTCATATGGGATGGAATGAATTAAGGAAGGAAAGAGAATTTCCGCTTTGGAATGGATTAGTGGATGGTTCTTTCGTGTATTATGTTCACTCATATTACGCGGATTGTCCAGATGAAATTGTATGCGGAGTAAGTGATTATGGAATGCAAATACCAGGGTTTGTCGCGAAAGGAAATGTATTTGGTGCACAGTTTCATCCAGAAAAAAGTGGCGAAATTGGCATGCAAATATTAAAAAATTTTCAAGGAGTGGTAGAAGCATGGAAATCTTCCCAGCTATCGATTTAAAAGAAGGGCGATGCGTTAGACTTTATCAAGGAGAGTTTAGTAAAGAAACGGTGATGAATGAAGATCCGGTAGCGCAGGCGATCATATTTGAAAAGCTTGGAGCGGAAATACTACACATTGTTGATTTAGACGGTGCAATTGCTGGCGAGTCGTTAAATTTGCCCGTCATTGAAAAAATCTGCAAGGCGGTACGTATTCCTGTGCAAGTGGGAGGAGGAATTCGTTCACTTGTAACGGTGGAGAAGTTATTGTCAGCAGGTGTAGAAAAAGTGATTTTAGGAACAGCAGCTCTTTATAATAAGTCATTTTTAGAGGAAGCAGTTCGTCTATATAAAGAGAAAATCATTGTTGGAATTGATGCGAAAAATGGTTTCGTAGCAACGAGAGGTTGGCTTGATCTGTCTGAAATTTCTTACGTTAGTTTAGCGAAACAAATGGAAAGTTTAGGTGTTCAAACGATTGTGTTTACAGACATTTCGAAAGACGGGACGCTTGCAGGTCCAAATTTTGAACAATTAGCGATACTTCAAAAAAGTGTGGGCATTCGTCTCATCGCCTCTGGAGGAGTGGCATCTATTCAAGATGTGAAAAAGTTAAATGATATGAATATATATGGTGTCATAATTGGAAAGGCGCTTTACGAGAAAACGATTGATTTAGAAGAAGTGTTACAGGTAACGAAGTTATGTTAGCGAAACGAATCATTCCATGTCTAGATGTGAAAGAAGGGCGAGTCGTAAAGGGTGTAAATTTTATAGGATTACAAGATGTCGGTGATCCGGTTGAAATAGCTGAAGCATATAACGAGGCAGGGGCAGATGAAATCGTATTTTTAGATATTACAGCGACTCATGAAGGAAGAAAAACGATTATAGATGTTGTAGAAAAAACAGCAGCTAAAGTATTTATTCCTCTTACGGTTGGCGGGGGGATTTCAAGTGTGAAAGATATGTACAATTTACTAAGAGCTGGAGCAGACAAAGTTTCAATAAACTCAGCGGCAGTGCGAAACCCGAAGCTTATAGAAGAAGGGACAGAACACTTTGGATCACAATGTATTGTCGTGGCAATTGATGCTAGAAAAGTAGCAGAAGGTAAATGGAACGTATACGTCAACGGCGGAAGAGTTGACACAGGAATGGATGCCATAGAATGGGCGAAGCGTGTTGTTAAACTTGGGGCAGGTGAAATTTTGTTAACGAGTATGGATGCAGATGGAACGAAAAGCGGATATGACCTTCGTTTAACAGAAGAAATTTCAAAAAGTGTTTCCATTCCAGTCATCGCATCAGGGGGCTGTGGTCATACGGATCACATTATAGAAGTTTTTCAAAAGACAACAGTTGATGCAGCGTTAGCGGCATCCATCTTTCATTATGGTGAGGCGACAGTGCAGAGTGTAAAGCGAAAATTAAGAGATGCAAATGTTGAGGTGCGGTTATGAAACCTAATTTTTCAAAAGGATTAATACCAGCAATTGTCATCGAAGAAGGTACGAAAGAAGTTTTAATGCTAGCTTATATGAATGAAGAAGCATATGAAAAAACGTTAGAGACGAAAAGAACATGGTTTTATTCTCGTTCTAGGCAGTCGTTATGGAATAAGGGGGAAACATCAGAGAATCTTCAATATGTGCAATCTTTATATTTAGATTGTGATCAAGATTCAATTGTTGTGAATGTGAAACAAGTAGGACCTGCTTGTCATACGGGAGAGAAGACATGTTTTCACTATCAAATTATATAGGGGGATACATATGGAAAATGCCTTTAAGTTGCTGTATAAAACAATTGAAGAACGAAAGGAAAGCCCACTTCCTGAATCGTATACAAATTATTTATTTTCAAAAGGAGAAGATAAAATTTTAAAGAAAATTGGTGAAGAGTGTGCTGAAGTAATTATCGCATGTAAAAATAATGATAAAGAAGAAGTAGTGAAAGAAATGGTTGATGTATTTTATCACTGTTTCGTTTTATTAGCTGAAAAAAATATTACATTGGAAGATGTCATGCGGGAGGTGAAAGAACGAAATGGAAAGCTTTCGAGAGTTGGGGATAGAAGGGAAATAGATACATTATAAGGGGGAATGTATATGAAAGTAGATTATCATCTTCACTTAGAAGAAGGACCGTATTCAATAGGATGGCTTGCTAAAATAAATGAAGCGCTGGAACGTTATGAACCGCTTCAAGAAAGGCATTCTATTGATTGGCTTATGAAAACACAAGAGCGTTTGCAAAAGCGTGTGAAGGAAGGGCCATTTACAACAGAATGGATGGACCTCTATTTAGAAGAAGCTGTGCGAAAAGGTATAACAGAAGTTGGGATTGTTGATCATTTATATCGTTTTCATGAAGCGAAAGGATATTATGAAAAATATGTAGATATTAGTGATTCTAAGCTCGGTCGTATACAGAAGGAATGGTTAGATCAAGTAAGGGTAGTTTCACTGTATGATTTTACAAAGGTCATTGAAGAGGCGAAAGAACGATGGAGTAAAAGAGGTGTCACACTTAAACTTGGAATTGAAGCGGATTATTTTATTGGTTGTGAAGGAGAGTTAAAAGAATTATTAGCGCTAGGAGACTTTGATTATATAATTGGTTCTGTTCATTTTCTAAATGGCTGGGGATTTGATAATCCAGATACGAAAGAATATTTTGAGAAGCATGACCTACGCGCATTATATGATATGTTTTTTAAAACAGTTGAGAGTGCGATTCGTACCGAGTTATTTGATATTATCGCTCATCTTGATAATATAAAGGTATTTAATTATCGATTGGATGAGAATGAACAGCTTTCTTATTATGAGGAAATTGCCTGTGCGTTAGTAGAAACGAATACGGCAACAGAAATAAATGCAGGATTATACTATCGTTATCCTGTTCGTGAAATGTGCCCAAGTCCACTATATTTACAAGTATTAGCTAAGTATGGTGTTCCAATTACGATTTCTTCGGATGCCCATTATCCAAATGATTTAGGGAATTATGTACAAGAAAATGTACAAACATTACTAGCTCACGGTGTTACTCAGGTTGCAACATTTACGAAGCGAGCAAGAGTAATGAGGTCGCTTGAAGAAGAAGTAACAAATTCAAAATGAAACGCAATTTTTTGATGAAAACCGTCCTTTTTGTTCAAAATAAGAAAGAATGAAAAGGAGGGTAAGAAATGGCGAAACAACAAAATAAACAAAATGTACAAGGTGCACAGCAACAAGCTTATACTTCTGAAACGAATGCTGCATCTCAATCGGTTATTGAGGAGCAAATTAGCGATACGGTTGCAGAAGGAACGATTGATGTGGAGCTTGGAAAAGAATCGCAGGAAAAAGCGTAAGAAAAGGGGAGAGTTGCATCTCCTCTTTTTTCATGGAAAAGTGTCGATTTTTAAAACTATAATCAAATTCCTTGGTTTTTATATGTGGATTTCTTACAATGAAATATAAGAGATATCTTATTTTCTATAGAAGAGGTGTTAGTAGTGGCAAAAATATTAGTAGCGGGAAAAATTCCGGAAATTGGATTAGAACTATTAAAAGATCATGATGTAGAAATGTACGATAAAGAGGAGTTAATTTCTATAGATGAATTAACAGAGCGTGTAAAAGATAAAGATGCATTGTTAAGTTTACTTTCGACAAAGGTGCCAAAAGAAGTTATTGATGCAGCGCCTCATTTAAAGATTGTTGCAAACTATGGTGCTGGTTACGACAATATTGATTACACGTATGCGGGCGAAAAAGGAATTGCAGTTACGAATACACCGAAAGTATCAACGGAAGCGACTGCAGAATTAACATTTGCACTTCTTTTAGCAGCGGCGCGTAGAATTCCTGAAGGGGATACGTTATGTCGTACGACTGGATTTAACGGATGGGCACCGTTATTTTTCTTAGGAAGAGAAGTCCATGGTAAGACAATTGGAATTATAGGTCTTGGAAAAATCGGGAAGGCTGTTGCAAAACGTGCGAAAGCATTTGGAATGGATGTTTTATATACAGGGCCAAATCGTAAGCTTGAAGCTGAAAGTGAACTGGGAGCAACGTATGTGACGTTGGAAGAATTATTACAAACAGCAGACTTTATTACAATTAACTGTGCTTATAATCCAAATTTACATCATATGATTGATGAAGAGCAGTTTAAAATGATGAAGAAAACAGCGTATATTGTAAATGCTTCACGTGGACCAATTATGAATGAAGCAGCACTTGCTCATGCATTAAAAACGAATGAAATTGAAGGAGCAGCTCTTGACGTGTTTGAATTTGAACCGAAAATTACAGAAGAGCTAAAAGAATTAAAGAATGTAGTACTTGCTCCACACGTAGGGAATGCAACATTTGAAACTCGTGATGCGATGGCTGAAATGGCTGTTAGAAATATTTTAGCTGTATTAAACGGCGAAGAGCCAGTAACACCTGTAAATGAAAAGGTATTAGTTACAAAATAAAAAGAAACCTTCCGGACTCGGAAGGTTTTCTTATTTTTCTTTATTCGCTTTTTTAGACGGTCTTTGTCTAATGAATTGAGATAACATGTACAAAATATATAGTGGAATGGCAATAAATAAGAAAACAGAAAAATTGCCAAATCCTGTTTGATACATTGTAATAATGATTCCAACTAAAAATAGTGTAATAATGATGCTATATCGTGGAATTGGTACATCTTTTAAACTTGGGATACGAATGCGGCTCACCATTAAAAATGCGAACGTTACAAATACAGTAATAAGAACGATTTTTGGAATGGTATGTGAAAATAACGTTAAGAAAGCAACAAGCCCTCCCGCTGCTGTAATCGGTACTCCAGTGAAATATTTCATTGAAGTAGAAGATGGTGTTACATTAAATCGTGCTAAACGATATGCTCCGAAAAGAGGGAATAATCCCGCTATGTATAATCCGATGATTCCGTAGTTTGAGAAAGATGTGTAATACATTAAAACAGCTGGTGCTGCACCAAATGTTACGACATCTGCAAGCGAGTCGAGCTCTTTTCCCATTTGTGAATCAACACGTAATAAACGAGCAACACGACCATCAAGACTATCTAACATCATCCCGATAAGTACTAAAATAGCAGCTGATTTATAATATCCTAAAGATGCATAGCCGATTGATAAAAATCCGCTATATAAATTTCCGAGCGTAAATAAGTTTGGAATAGCTGCTCTATACAAAATCTGATCCCTTGCTTTCTGTAATAAATTCTTAATTAGTGTATGAAAGTTTACTTATTTTATCATACCATAAATTTATTCCTCATACGAAAGAAATTACCAATTTGTGAAAGATTTCATAGAAGGATGGTTTGAAAATTAAGTGCAAATACAAAGAGGAAGCAACTTATATAAAGTTGCTTCCTTTACTATTCAAATTTCGTTGTCATCGTTCCAGTTTTATATCGATTATTAGGATCGAAGCGTAATAAATCTCCATAAATTAATTTGTCGGAGAGTTTTAATTCTGTTTTTGCTTTTTCAATATACGGCTGACATAGCGTCATGTCAGCTTCTTCACCCGTACTTCTTTTGTAACACATATTTTTTGTATAAACATACTCTTCAGAAACAAAGCTACCATCACGCATTACCATAAGCGGGTCTTTCTCTTTAATAAATAAGTCAGTTCCAAATTCAACGGATTTATTTGTTTTAATACCAAGTAAATGAAGGAGCGTTGGCTTAATATCAATTTGACCGGATACTTTAGAAACAACTTTTCCTTCTTGGCCAGGCACATGAATAATAAGAGGGACTCGTTGTAATTGCATAGAATCGAATGGTGTAATAGTATCTTTTCCTAGGAACTGTGCCATAGCTGCGTTATGGTTTTCGGAAATACCGTAATGATCACCATAGATGACAATAACGGAATTATCATACAATCCTTCTTCTTTTAATTGTTTAATAAATAATTTAAGAGCTTCATCTGTGTAACGAACAGTTGGGAAGTAGCGGTTTACAACACCACTTTCCGAGTTGAATTCATCAACATATTGATCTTCCGGATTTAGAAGAAACGGAAAATGATTTGTTAATGTAATAAATTTTGTATAGAACGGTTGCGGTAAAGATTTTAACTTTGGAATAGATTGTTCAAAGAACTCTTTATCTTTTAATCCCCAACCGACAGACATTTGCTCCGTTCCTGCGTAATCATTTAAATTAAAGTAACGATTATATCCAAGCGCAGGATACATTACATCCCGATTCCAAAACGTTTTATCATTTGAATGGAAGACGGCAGAAGAATATCCGTATTTCTTTAATTGTTCTGGTGTCGCTGTGTATTCATTTGTTGCATGAGTAAAGAATACAGAACCACGATCTAGCGGATAAAGTGAGTTTTCAACGATAAATTCAGCATCAGAAGTTTTACCTTGTCCAGTTTGATGATAGAAGTTATCGAAATAGAAACTATCCTTAATAAATTTATTTAAAAATGGTGTAATTTCTTTTCCATTTATTTTTTTATTAATAACAAAGCTTTGTGTAGATTCCATTGAAATTAAAATTACATTTTTACCTTTTGCAGCTCCAAATAAGTTTTTATCAACTTGTTTATCTTTTGAGTCTGTATAGTTTTTAATTTCAGAAAACCCATCCCCACTTGCAAATACACGCTCAGCTGAAGACTTGGATTGAAGCGTAATATCAAATAGATGATATGTGTATAAACCTAAATTCTTCACGACAGTTTGACGGTCAAATGAGCGTGAGAACATTTGTGGTTTATAAATAACTGATACAACAATTTGTAGTGCTAATAAAGCTGTTACACCGCTAAAGAAAGTTCGCTTCTCTGAGCGGGAAAGTGGTGTTTTGTCGCCAAATGATGGGAATTTACGCGAAATAAACATTAAAATAATTGCATCTGCAAATAAAAGTAATGTTTTGTACGTAAAGAGTTCTTTTATACTTGTCCCTAAATCAGCCATATTGTTTGTTTGGAATAAAACCGGGAAAGTAACGAAATCGTTATAGAACCCATAAAACATTGCGTTTCCAAATAAAATAAATGACAGTATAAAACTGATTCCAATTATAATTCGGTTTCGGTGCTTAGATGCAAGTAAAGCTAAGCCGAAAAATAAAAGTAACGCAGCTAGTGGATTGATAAAAAGCATGAATTCTTCAAAGAAATTATCAATTTTAATATCAAATGCTAGCTTGTACACAATATATGTTTTAATCCATAGTAAAACGACTGCAACGAGTGCAAATCGCAGTTTTGGAAACAGATGTTGTAGCATAATATACTCCTCTCCTAAAAAGCATGACAGTTCTTGAGAGTCAGTTTGCTTAACGACTCATTTTATATATACGAACAGTCCTTTGTTATTATGATTATTATACTATGAGTATCATTATACGAAAATAAAAGAAGGTTGTGGGCTTTTTTATAATAATCGAGTAGAAAAAGAGTGGTGGGAGACAATAAAACAGAATTTCTATGTATGATAATTATCGTACGCAGAAAGAATCGCGTGATAATACGGAGGTTATAATGCGAAAATTATTATGTTTTATAGCATGCAGTAGTGTTATATTTTTTACTTCACCGAGTGTGTCGGTAGCCCAATATGATGCACCTCTTATGGAAGATGCACTTTATTCTGTTTTATTTCCAAAAATAAATAAAGCAATTGAAAAACAATATGGAAGTTTGAAACCTTATCAATGTCCTAAAATTATTAGTTTAAAAAAAGTGTATAGCGGTACATATTTATTTCAAGCAAGTATTGAAGTGACAAAGTATGAACGTGTTGCTGGGAAAATTGCTCCACCATTTGAGAAGGTAACGATTACATTTAATAACGAAGAAGGCGAATGGGAAGTAACAAAGGTATTAGTAAAGCGCTTACCAGACGATACGAAATTAAACTGCAAAAAAACAATATAAAAAATTGTTTGACAAATAAAATGGTCCTTTGGTATTGTTAATAGCAACAATTAGATGTTTGAAAATTAAATAGACTTACCTCATCTACTCTCAAAGGTAGAGGCCGCGATAGGAAAGAGTAAGCTATGGGAGATTTAATGGAATCTGTAATCATAGGTTGAAAGGGACTATTGCCGAAATATAAGAATAACCATCTTATTCATATATTGGGACTGCATTGAATAAATGTAGTACTGTCATAAGATTTATTTTATGGAGAGCTATTTGGAGATGTTGATGCGGTTTCTTATTTTGAGGAGATAACAACTCGTTTATTTTTTCAATATATATTTTTCCTAATAAGAAACGCGTGTGAACATTGTTCCGCGCGTTTTTTGTCTATCTAAAAGCGTGCTGCAATGAATAGAAGATTGGGGTTATGAGTTTTAGAGGAAATAAGGGAGGAATTTAAATGTATTTACACGGCACAAGCCGAATTAATGGGCAAGGACACTTAGAAATTGGAGGGTGCGATACGACGCAGCTAGCAAAGCAATACGGAACACCACTTTATGTATACGATGAAGAGTCTATTCGAGGAAAATGCCGAGCATTTCATCGTGCTTTTAAAGAAAGTGGTT
Source organism: Bacillus sp. 7_6_55CFAA_CT2 (assembly GCF_000238655.1). Lineage (NCBI taxonomy): Bacteria > Bacillati > Bacillota > Bacilli > Caryophanales > Bacillaceae > Bacillus > Bacillus sp. 7_6_55CFAA_CT2. The sequence continues at coordinate 651,561 of NZ_JH414710.1, forward strand.
TCTCTTATCAAGTAGCATATGCAAGCAAGGCGTTCTTGTGCATGGAGATGTGCCGAGTAGCTCGTGAAGAGAGTATGTCATTAGACGTTGTTTCTGGGGGAGAATTATATACTGCGCTCCAAGCAGGATTTCCGGCATCACGTATTCATTTTCATGGAAATAATAAAACAGAAGAAGAAATAGTGATGGCTCTTCAGGCGAATATCGGTTGTTTTGTCGTAGATAATTTCTTTGAATTAGAAGTTTTACACGATTTAGCGATGCAACATGGGAAATTTGTGAACATATTAATTCGTGTAACGCCTGGAGTAGAGGCGCACACACATGAATATATTACAACAGGTCAAGATGATTCGAAATTTGGATTTGGTGTTTCAAACGGTCAAGCGATGCAGGCAATTGGATTTGCTTTACAAAAATCAAATTATAATGTGCTAGGGATCCATTCACATATTGGGTCGCAAATATTTGAAACAGCTGGTTTTGTTCGAGCAATTGAAGTTCTTCGCCAATTTTTAGAAGAAGTGAGAGAGCAAACAAACTATGTAGTAAAAGTGTTAAATGTAGGCGGGGGATTTGGAATACGTTACACAGAGTCAGATACACCATTAACTCTTGAGACATATGTGCGAGCTGTAACAAGTGCAGTGAGAGAACAATTTACTGTATGTGAATATCCATTGCCAGAAATATGGATTGAGCCAGGCCGTAGCATTGTAGGTGATGCTGGGACAACAATTTATACAGTTGGATCTGTGAAAGATATTCCTGGTATTCGGAAATATGTATCAGTCGATGGTGGAATGACAGATAATTTAAGACCTGCTTTATATAGTGCGCGTTATGAAGCGATGTTAGCGAATCGAGGGAATGATGAGAATGAGGAACTCGTTTCGATTGCTGGGAAATGCTGTGAGAGTGGAGATATGTTGATTTGGGATATTCATTTACCGAAAGTCGCTGCTTCTGATTTACTAGCAGTTTCCTGTACAGGAGCATACGGGTACTCGATGGCGAATAATTACAATCGGATTCGAAGACCAGCCGTTGTCTTTGCAAAAGGCGGAACATCGCAAGTAGTTGTGGAACGCGAAACATATGAAAATATTATTGGGAACGATCGCATACGTATTAAAGAACTTGTCTAAATAGGAAAAGGAGTTGTTCGTATGGGCAATTCCTTTTTTATAAAATAAAATAATTAAAATATATCGGAAAACTAGGATTGAAAAAAATCAGAATTGTGATAAAATACAAATACAAAGCTTATCAAGAGAAGCTGAGGGAACTGGCCCGAAGAAGCTCGGCAACCTGCTTATAGAAAGCAAGGTGCTAAATCCAGCAAAATGGGATCCATTTTGAAAGATAAGGTAAAATATATTACCGAACAGTCTTTTCGAAATGGGAAAGATTTTTTTTATGAATAAAAAGGGGGGCTGTTCGCGTGGGTGTACGGGAACATTTTGATGAAGTATCCGAGAAGATTGAAGCGATGCTTGCTGATATGAAATATGGTTCAATTACAATTGTTGTGCAAGATGGAAAAGTAATTCAGTTAGAGAAAAGTGAAAAAGTACGTTTAAAGTGAAAAGCGCTGACTAGAAAAACTAGAGGCGGTTTTAACCTATTTTCATTAGGTTAAAACCGTCTTTTTGCTTTTACAGGGGGAAAAAACATGTTGACGTATGAAACGTGGGAAGAAAATGTTGTTTCGTTTTCGGAAGAAGATGAAACAAAAGGTGCGCTATCAGTATTAAAGTGGGCTTATAAAGAATATAAAGATGAAATCGTCTACGCATGTAGCTTTGGGGTGGAAGGTATGGTATTGCTGCACCTTATAAACCAAGTAAATCCATCTGCTAAAGTTGTATTTTTAGATACAAATGTTCATTTTCAAGAAACATATGAATTAATTCAAAAAGTGCGGAGGCGATTTCCTTCATTAAATATTATAGAAAAACAACCGGAACTTACGCTTGATGAACAAGAGAAGTTGCATGGTGAGAAATTATGGGAAAGTAATCCGAATCTTTGTTGTAAGATTAGAAAAATTTTACCTTTAGAAAAATCATTAGTGGTGGAAAAAGCATGGATATCAGGCTTAAGAAGGGAACAATCAGAAACACGTAAGCATACAAAGTTTATAAATCAAGATCATCGTTTTCAATCTATTAAAGTTTGTCCACTCATTCATTGGACGTGGAAAGAAGTTTGGCGATATGTATACAAACATAGCTTGCCGTATAACCCGTTGCATGATGTTGGTTATCCAAGTATTGGGTGTGAGAAATGTACGTTACCTGTTGGGAATGGTGGCGATTCAAGAGATGGTAGATGGGCTGGAAAAGTGAAAACTGAATGTGGTCTTCATTACCAATAAGATGAATCTTGAAATAAAGCTAAGAGAGGATATAGAAAAATGAGTATAGTAAACGAATTAGTAAACCGTATAGATGAGGCATATGACGTATCACAAATTGAAAAAGAAATTAAGTTAGACAATATTGCGTTAAGTGATTTAGAACTATTGGCGACAGGTGGATATAGCCCCCTTACTGGTTTTTTAGGGAAGGAAGATTATGATTCAGTTGTAGAAACGCTTCGTTTAGCAAATGGTAGTGTGTGGAGTATACCAATTACATTACCTGTAACAGAAAAAGTCGCAGAAAGCCTGAAAGTTGGAGAGGAAGTAAAGCTTGTCAACAATGGAAATATATATGGTGTCATTCAAATAGAAGATATTTTTGTACCAGATAAAGAAAAAGAAGCGTTACTTGTATATAAAACAACGGATGAGGCTCATCCAGGAGTGGAAAAATTATATGAACGACCAAACGTTTACGTTGGAGGAACTATTATTCTAACAAAACGCTTTGAAAATAATCAATTTCCTTCTTATCATTTAGACCCAATTGAAACGAGGGAAGAATTTAAAAAACGTGGGTGGAAAACAGTGGTCGGGTTTCAAACGAGAAACCCGGTACATCGTGCCCATGAGTATATCCAAAAGTCTGCTCTTGAAATTGTAGATGGTCTCTTTTTAAATCCACTCGTTGGAGAAACGAAATCGGACGATATTCCTGCTGATGTAAGAATGGAAAGCTATGAAGTACTCCTTCAAAACTATTATCCGAAAAATCGTGTCTTTTTAAGTGTATTTCCTGCTGCAATGCGTTACGCAGGACCAAGAGAAGCGATATTTCATGCGTTAGTAAGAAAGAATTTTGGATGTACCCACTTTATTGTAGGACGTGATCATGCCGGAGTAGGAGATTATTACGGAACATACGAAGCGCAAGAAATCTTCACGAATTTTACGATAGAAGAGTTAGGCATTACACCACTATTCTTTGAACATAGTTTTTACTGCACGAAATGTGAAGCGATGGCTTCAACGAAAACATGTCCGCACGGAAAAGAAGATCATGTTATTTTATCAGGTACGAAAGTAAGAGAATTATTAAGAAACGGTGAGATTCCGCCAAGTACATTTAGTCGTAAAGAAGTAGTAGAAGTGCTAATTAAAGGTTTAAAAAAAGAAGTAGTAACAGAATAGGGAGAGAACGAGATGGATACGAATATTACTTGGCATACAGCTTCGGTTTCAAAAGATGAGAGAAGATTGAAGAATGGACATCATAGTTTTGTAATTTGGTTTACTGGTTTATCAGCTTCGGGTAAATCTACAGTAGCGAATGCGGTCGCTCGTAAACTGTTTGAAAAGAATATTGGAAATTATGTGCTGGATGGGGATAACATTCGCCACGGTTTAAATAAAGACTTAGGATTTTCTGAAAGTGATCGCATGGAAAATATAAGACGTATTGGCGAAGTGGCAAAGTTATTTGTAGATCAAGGAACAGTTGTCCTTACAGCATTTATTTCACCATTTCGAGTAGACCGTAAACAAGTAAGAGATTTATTAGCGGCAGATGAATTTATTGAAATTTTTGTGAAGTGTCCGATTGAAGAGTGTGAGAAACGTGATCCGAAAGGGCTTTATAAAAAGGCAAGAAAAGGTGATATTAAGGATTTCACAGGTATTGATTCGCCTTATGAAGAGCCAGAGCAAGCAGAATTAATTGTAGAAACGCACAAATATTCTATTGAAGAATGTGCAGAACAAATCGTGAAGTACTTACAAGAGCGTAGTTTTATATAGGGGGATAAACAATGAATTATGAAAAAGTATGGGCTAACAATGAAAAATTAAATCAGACCGAGAAAAATAAATTAGAAAAAGATGGCTTAGAAATTTTTAATGATATTCCTTACTATGCGGAAAATGGTTTCGAATCTATTCCGAAAGAAGAGTGGGATGCCTTTAAATGGGCAGGCTTGTATTTACAAAGACCGAAAGAAGCTGGTTATTTTATGATGCGGGTAAATATTCCGTCAGGGATTATTACAAATGCACAGGCAGAAGCACTTGCTTCTATCGCTGAAGATTATGGACGTGATGTAATAGATATTACGACGAGACAGGCGATTCAGTTTCACTGGTTAGAAATTCAGCAAATTCCAGATATTTTTAAAAGGTTAGCAAGAGTTGGGTTATCTTCAGCGGGGGCTTGTGGTGATATAACGCGGAATATTACAGGTAATCCGCTTGCTGGCATTGATGCAAATGAACTATTTGATACAACGCATATTGTAAAAGAAGTATATGATTACTTCCAACATAATGAAGAGTTTTCTAACTTGCCACGTAAATTTAAAATGTCTATTAGTTCTAATATTTATAATTCAGCAAACGCAGAGATTAACTGTGTTGCATTTACACCTGCTACGAAAGAAATAGATGGTGAGAAAAAAATTGGTTTTCATATAAAAGTAGGTGGAGGATTATCAGCCCGTCCGTATTTAGCTGATGAATTAGATGTATTCGTTTTACCAGAAGAAGTGAAGGCGGTGGCGATTGCGATTGCTACTATATTCCGTGATTTTGGATATCGTGAAAAACGTCATTTAGCTCGGTTGAAATTTCTTGTTGCGGACTGGGGAGCAGAGAAATTTAAAGAGAAACTAATAGAGTATACAGGGCCTTTACAAAGTAAAGGGGAAAGTGCACTCAAAGGATGGAATGCAGGCTATTTTTATGGTGTTCAAGACCAAAAACAAGAGGGATTAAAATATGTAGGTTTTAATGTACCGGTAGGTCGTTTACATGCAGAAGAAATGTTTGAGATTGCAAGAATCGCAAAGCAATATGGAAATGGACAAATTCGTACATGTAACTCGCAAAACTTCATTATTCCGAACGTTCCTCCGGAAAATGTAAAAGGATTACTTAGTGAACCGCTGTTTGAAGCGATATCTGCTAGCCCGAAATCATTTATTGGTCATGCGGTTTCATGTACCGGTATTGAATATTGTAATCTTGCACTAGTAGAAACGAAAGAAAGATTACGGAAAATTGCAGAATACTTAGATACACAAATTGCACTCGATGTTCCAGTTCGAATTCATATGGTAGGCTGCCCGAATTCATGTGGTCAACGTCAAATTGCTGACATTGGGTTACAAGGTGTGAAAATGAAAACGAAGGAAAAAGGCATTGTTGAAGCGTTTGAAATATACGTAGGTGGAACATTATTAGATGGCGGTGCCTACAATCAAAAGTTAAAAGGAAAAATAGATGGCGAGGATCTACCTGATGTACTTGCATCATTTATAAGTTATTTCAAAGAGAATAAATTACCAGCCGAGACATTTTATGATTTTGTAGGTCGTGTTGGTGTAGATACATTACAAATAGCGTTAAATAACGTGTTAGAAGAAGTCATAGCGTCTTAGGAGGGACGATATGGATTTATATCGATTTGAAGCTGTGTTAGTAAATAGTATTGTTCCGATTGTTGTTGTTGCTCAAAGTGAAGAACAGGCATTTAAGCTTGCGGAGATTGAGCTTGAAAAGCATTTTTTACCGTTGCCAGAGGTAAAAGAGATTTCTTTGTTTGAAAAAAAGAAGATTCGAAAAGGTGCGGCATTTGTTATCCATGAGTAGAGATCAGTAATACGAAAAAATAAAAACTTCCATTCTTATATACGAATGGAAGTTTCATTTTAATAGAAGAAATGAGGAGAGATGATGGGAAAGGTTTATATTGTTGGAGCGGGTCCTGGCGATCCAGATTTAATTACTGTTAAAGGGTTGAAATGTATTGAGAAGGCAGATGTTATTTTATACGACCGACTTGTGAATAAAGAGCTGCTTTCACACGCAAAGCCTGACGCGGATTTAATTTATTGCGGAAAACTCCCGAATTATCACACGATGAAGCAAGAGACAATTAACACGTTTCTTATTAAGTATGCGAAAAAAGGAAAAGTTGTAACGAGGCTTAAGGGCGGCGATCCATTTGTGTTTGGTAGAGGGGGAGAAGAAGCTGAAGCATTAGCAAAGCAAGGTGTACCATTTGAAATCATTCCTGGTATTTCAGCTGGAATAGCTGCTCCTGCTTATGCGGGCATTCCAGTGACGCACCGTGATGCAAGTGCAAGTTTTGCTATTGTGACTGGGCATAGGAAAGAAGGTGCTGAAGAAGAAGTGAAATGGGAAAGTTTAGCGAAAGGTGTAGAGACTTTAGCGGTATATATGGGGGTTAGTAATTTGCCCTACATATGTGAGCAACTTATGAAGCATGGAAAAGATAAAAGTACGCCAGCTGCTATTATTGAGCAGGGGACGACGTCTATGCAACGCACAGTTGTTGGAACGTTAGGGACAATTGTAGATGTTGCGAAAAAAGAGCAAATTCAAAATCCGAGTATGATTGTAATTGGAGAGGTTGTCCGTTTTAGAGAAAAAATTCATTGGTTTGAGAAGCAGACAGAAAATGCTTATCAAGTAAGTGGAGTGTTGTAAAATGAAAGCCGTCTTATATATATGTCATGGAAGTCGTTTGAAGACAGCGAAAGAAGAGGCGATTCAATTTATTACATCGTGTATGAGCCGTATAGAAGCGACTATTCAAGAAGTTTGTTTTTTAGAGTTAGCGAATCCTTCTATTGAAGATGGTTTTCGTACATGTGTGAAGCGTGGGGCCACTGAGATTATTGCTATCCCTGTTTTTTTATTAGCGGCAGGGCATGTAAAAAAAGATATCCCTTTTGAATTAGAAAAATTAACCAATCAATTTTCGGATGTTAAAGTGACCTATGGTAATCCGTTTGGTGTATCAGAAACACTTGTTAAATCGGTGTATAGCGGAAGTGGCATCGAACAGGAAGATAAAAATGAAGTGACGTTACTTCTCGTTGCAAGAGGGAGCAGTGATCCTGAAGTATTAAGAGATATAAACTGGATTGCTTCTTTATTTCAAACAAAAGAGAAGGTTAAAAAAGTAGAAGTTTGTTATTTAGCGGCTGCAGAGCCAAAATTTGAGGAGAAATTAAAGGAAGTTGTAGAACAAAAAGAAAAGAACATCGTTGTACTGCCTTACTTGTTATTTACAGGTTTACTTATGAAACATATTGAGAAAGAAGTGCGCCAATATGAATTGGGAGAGATAAAAATCAGTCCATATTTAGGGAAGAATGAAGCGTTTCAAGATATGTTAATTCAGAAAACGACGGAGTTATTGAAAGGAGATCAGTATGTATCCACTTACAGTGCGAGTTAATGAGAAACGCGTTGTTGTTATTGGTGGGGGAAAAGTTGCAGGATTTAAAATTATTCCTTTACTCAAACAGGGTGCGGATATAGTTGTGATAAGTCCAGAATTAGATGCGAATTTAGTAAAACTTGTGGAAGAAAAGAAAATTCGTTGGTATCAAAGAGAATATGAGAAAAGTGATATTAAAAGTGCTTTTTTAGTTGTTGCAGCGAGTAGTGATTCAATATTAAATGAACAAGTTGCTGAAGATGCCGCCGAGAATCAATTAGTAAATGTTATTACAAATCCGGAAAGTGGTAATGTTCATTTTCCGGCAGCGATTCATCGTGGTTTACTTAATATAGCAGTTTCTACTGGGGGAGCGAGCCCTAAGCTCGCAAAAAAAATTCGAGATGAGATTGCAAATAAATATGATGAGACATATGAATCGTATTTAGATTTTTTATATGAAGTAAGGGTGAAGTTAAAAGATTTACAGTTAGAAAAGAGAGAGCGAAATATATTGCTCCAAGAAGTGTTGAAATCAGTATATGTGCAAAACGAGGGGAAAAGAGAAAGTTTTTTACGAGAATTAGAGGAAAAGGTTTTAAAATAATAAAAGATAAAGTGAGCTTTACAAATATAAAAATATAATTTATAATCACAAGTAACTTCAATAGATAAAATCGATGAGCAAGAAGAGTACGTATATTTGATGCGTTCAGAGAGCTGGGGTTAGGTGGGAGCCCGGTACGATAAAATATACAGAATGGGCTTGCGAGAGGTATGTTGAACATTGTAGTAGGCAACCCGGGTTCCGCCGTTAAAAGGATAGAGTATCGGAATTATTCCTGTACTTGAACAAGTGGGATTTATCAATCCAATTGAGGTGGTACCACGGTATTTATATTACATATATCGTCCTCTACATGCATATTTGCGTGTAGGGGACTTTTTTATTTTCTAAAGGAGGTGTGCGAGTATGAAATGAAAGTGTATAATTAACAAAAGTTTAAATATTCAGAAAAGGAGAATTTATGATGAAAGAAACACAGCAATGGACGTCGAAAATAGGCTTTGTACTCGCAGCAGCCGGAGCCGCAGTAGGTCTTGGTGCGATATGGAAATTTCCATATGTTGCAGGTAATGGCGGGGGAGGCGCATTCTTCCTTGTATTTTTACTATTAACTTTATTTATAGGTATGCCTCTTTTAATAGCGGAGTTTGTTATTGGACGTAGCACGCAAAAAGAGGCCGTTACAGCTTATAAAGTACTAGTGCCAAATAGCAAAGTATATCCTTGGATTGGTCGTATGGGAGTTGTTACTTGTTTTAGTGTACTATCTTTTTATAGTGTTGTAGGTGGATGGATTTTACTTTATTTATATTATAGTGTGACAGGAAGTTTCTGGAATAGAGCAGCTGATTATGGACAATTGTTCGGTGAAACGATTTCAAATCCGTTAAGTGCGATTGGAGCACAATTTATCTTTATGCTTTGTACAATTTTTGTCGTAAGTAAAGGTGTAGAGAAAGGTATAGAAAAGGCAAGTAAGTACATGATGCCGCTATTATTTATTTTATTTATTGCGATTATTGTTCGTGCGTTAACACTCGATGGTGCTTTTGCTGGAGTAGAGTTCTTCTTAAAGCCAGATTTTTCAAAGCTTACAGCAGATACGATTTTATACGCGATGGGACAATCTTTCTTCTCACTAACAGTAGGTGCCTCAGTAATGGTCACGTATAGTTCGTATTTAAAGAAAGAGGAACATTTAGCGAAATCAGCAACATCTATTGTAAGTTTAACTGTTTTTGTTACAGTACTTGCAGGATTAGCAATTTTCCCAGCGATTTTTGCGTTGGGAGTTAAACCGACTGAAGGACCAGGACTACTGTTTATCGTCCTTCCAGCAGTATTTGCAAAAATACCATTTGGTCAATTTTTCTTTATTATGTTTTTAATTTTATTCTTCTTTGCGACTTTAACATCAGCAATTTCAATGCTTGAAATTGTAGTAGCATCTGTTGCGAAAGGTAATGAGAAGAAGCGTCCGTCAGCATCATTATTAATCGGTATTCTTATTTTTGCAGTCGGTATTCCATCAGCTTTATCATTTGGGATTATGAGTGACGTGAAAATATTCGGGAAAACATTCTTTGATTTAGTTGACTTTTCGGTAAGTAACGTATTGCTACCGTTAGGAGTACTAGCTATTTCATTATTTGTACCAAATAAAATGAGTAAAGAGTTATTGATGAAAGAATTAGAAGTGACGGAAACGAAGGGGAAAACGTTATTTAACATTTGGTTCTTCTTACTTCGTTATGTTATTCCGGTAACTGTAATAATTGTATTTTTAAATGCGATAGGTGTATTTAAAATGTTTGCATAAAAAAAGGCGGGGATCTCCCGTCTTTTTTTATGTGGATGTTGATGAGTGTAATAAACGATTATATGCTTTATAGGCTGTAGTGACTGCAAGGAATGAACCGATTAAAAATAATACTGAGCCGCCAAATGTAAATATCCGGCCAATATACGTCTCTCTAGCTTCTTCTATTTTTTGTTGTAATTGCGTATTCATATTGATCACCCCGTAAACTATAGGCATTTAGTTATAGTCTATGTAGAATGCCTATATTGTGTGAAGTGTAAATAAAAAACCTCGGTAGGCACCGAGGTTTTTTATAATCCGATATAAGGAGATGGGTCAACTGCGTTTGTCTTGCCGACATTCCATTCTCCAAGATGAAGTTCGAAGTGTAAATGTTGTCCGTATGATTGGCCCGTGTTCCCCATAAATCCAAGCTGATCGCCTTGTTTTACAGTTTGTCCATTCGATACAGAACGGCTATTCATATGAGCATATACTGTCGTATATGTTTTTCCGTTTATACGGTGAGATAAATACACTACGTTTCCGTAACTAGATGATAATTCTGAACGAATAACAACGCCATCTGCAGCGGCGATAATTGGAACCGTTCCCGAAGCAGCGATGTCAATTCCTTTATGGTTATCTAAAGAACGTACACCAAATCCGGAAGTTTTTGATCCAGCTGCTGGTTTGATAAAGCCACCGATGTTTGTATCATGTGGTGTTGGAGCTGCTTGAGTTGCTTGAGCAGATTTAGTAGCTTGTTGTTTGCGAGCCTCTTCTGCCTGGCGGGCTTCTTCCGCTTTACGAGCTTCTTCCGCCCGTTTTTCTTCTTCAATTGCTTTTTGAACAGCTTGACGTTGATTTTCTAAAATGCCCTTGGATTCTTCTAATCCTTCAATCTCTGAATCTACTTTTGCTACTTTCGTATGTAGATCGTTAATAAGAGTTTGTTGCTGCTGTTGGTTATTTTGTAATTCTTGTTGTTTTTGTTCTAGTTTTTGTTCAGAGTCTTTCAGTTGTTGTTCTTTTTTCTCAACAGCCTCTTTTTCTGTCGTTACAGCATTTTGATCAGATGTTTGTTTTTTTACAATATCTGTATCGTTGTTTAATATTAAACTTACGGAGTACATATTATCAACAAGATCAGCAATGTTTGTAGAGTTTGTTAATACTTCTGTAATGATATTTGTACGCGGTTTTTCTTGCATAGATTGTAATCGTTGTTTAATAACTTCCTGACGTGTATCTATGTTTGTTTGTAATTGTTCTATATGTTTCTTTTTGTCAGTAATTACTTGTTGTGTTTTGCTAATTTCTTTTTTTGTATCGTTTAATTCAGTCTCATTTTTATTAATGGAAGTAGTTAATTCATCGATTTTCTTCTGTAATTCTTGAATTTCTTTTTCTATTTGTTCTTTCTCGACTGATTTATTTTGTAAGTCACTTTGTTTGCCTTCTAATTCAGATTGAATGTTAGATAATTTATCTTGATTCGTTTCAGCGTATACGGGTGAAAGTAACGGGGAAGCAAAAATCGTTCCTGCTGCTAAAACACTAAACGCTGCAAATTTCTTTTTCATTGTTGTCTGACTCCTTTCCCTATGAATGTTATATATCATAAGAAGAAGGGTGTCTATCGTTGTAATCATAATGTAAAGAAAATTTTATGAAATTGCTAAGTTTTGTCGGAATTTATCATTTTTCAACTGTAATTGTCATAGTGCTTACATTTTATTCATATGTGTAACAAAGGTGTATTTTGGAATTTTCCTGTAAAATGAAGGAGGAAAGTAATCGTTTTTATGAGGTGAAATATTACTTGGAAAGCTAATAAAACACTAGTGAGGAATCGTTCTCATGTGAGGTTTTCTGACATAGGTCTACTTTTTGTCAAGAAAATTATTTGCGTTCGGGCAAAGTTATTTTGTTGTCAGATTTAAATTTTTGATTTATGATTTTTAACAGGGACAAAATGTAGTGAATTGTCGAATAATATGTAATACTCTTAATTTCTTAGTTTTATAGAGATAGAATGAGAGATAGAGTGACACATCGAAGAGGGGGTTACAACAAATATGAAAAGAATAGGACTAGCATGGCAAATATTAATAGGACTTGCGCTTGGTATTGCGGTTGGGGCGATTTTCTTTGGCAATCCAGCAGTGGTGAGTTATTTACAACCAATTGGTGATATTTTCATCCGATTAATTAAAATGATCGTTGTGCCAATTGTTGTAGCAAGTATTGTTGTTGGGGTTGCTGGTGTTGGCGATGTTAAAAAATTAGGTCGACTAGGCGGAAAAACAATTATTTACTTTGAAATCATTACAACAATTGCAATTATTGTCGGTCTATTAATAGCGAATATTTTCCAACCAGGAAAAGGCGTAAATATGGAGCAGTTAACAAAGACAGATATTTCGAAATATACACATACGACAGAGCAAGTACAAAGTCATTCATTTGCAGATACATTTGTAAATATTGTTCCAACGAACATTATGAAGTCGTTAGCTGACGGAGATATGCTAGCTATTATCTTCTTCTCTGTACTATTTGGTTTAGGTGTAGCAGCGATTGGTGAAAGAGGAAGACCAGTTCTTCAATTTTTCCAAGGTGTAGCTGACGCGATGTTTTACGTAACAAACCAAGTTATGAAATTTGCACCATTTGGTGTGTTTGCACTAATTGGTGTTACAGTTTCTACATTTGGTCTTGCTTCATTAATTCCATTAGGGAAATTACTAATTGTCGTATATGGAGCAATGATTTTCTTCGTCGTAGTTGTCTTAGGACTTACAGCGAAAATATTTGGAATTAACATTTTCCAATTCTTTAAGATTTTAAAAGACGAGCTGATCTTAGCGTATTCTACAGCAAGCTCAGAAACAGTTTTACCAAAAATCATGGAGAAAATGGAGAAATTCGGTTGTCCGAAAGCAATTACATCTTTCGTTATTCCGACAGGTTACTCATTTAACTTAGATGGATCAACTTTATATCAAGCAATTGCGGCTATTTTCTTAGCGCAAATGTACGGTATTGATTTATCTATTACACAACAAATTACATTGTTGCTTGTATTAATGGTTACATCAAAAGGGATCGCAGGTGTACCGGGCGTATCATTCGTTGTATTATTAGCGACACTTGGTACAGTAGGTATTCCACCTGAAGGCTTAGCGTTCATTGCTGGTATTGACCGTATTTTAGATATGGCTCGTACAGCAGTTAACGTTGTAGGAAACTCTTTAGCAGCTGTAGTTATGTCTAAGTGGGAAGGTCAATATGACGCTGAAAAAGGACAAGCTTATTTAAAAGAGATTTCTGAAAAGGGTCAAGCGGCTTAATTATAATATGAACAAGCTCTCACATAATATGTGGGAGCTTTTCTGTATATAGAAGAGGAGTAGACATAATGAAACGTAAATATGGTGACGGTTCTTCGTGGAAGAGACTAATAGAAAAGAGTTATACGGTTAAGCAAATGGAAGAGGGAATGCTCGGAATACTGGATATAAAAAAGGTGAGAGAGCCTAGTTGTAAAGAATATGATGGTGAAGAACTTTGTATTGCAGCGGATCAGTATACGTGGATTCAATATTTCATAGACGGGAAAAACTTTGCGATTACCGCTATGTTAGATGATCAGAAAAAATTAGTGCAATATTATATCGATGTGGCGAAAGAATATAAAATAGACGATCGTGGTTTACCGTATTTTGATGATTTATATTTAGATGTAGTATTATTATCTAGCGGTAAGGTGTATGTATTAGATGAAGAGGAGCTAGAGGATGCTTATAAAAGTGGTGATGTCACGAAGGAAGAGTATGAGCTAGCTTGGTACACTACGAAATGGATATTAGCAACAATGAAAAATAGTGAATTTTATTGGATTTCAATATTGGAAGAAGAAATCGAAAAGTTAAAATGATTGTTGTATTCAAATTTTTGTATAATTACCAAAAAAATCTATACAAAAAATAATTGACTTTTGTTTTGTAAGCGAGTAAAGTTAGGGAAGAAATTATTATTAAAAAATAAATATGAAACCTTCTTATAAAGAGAGGCGGAGGGACTGGCCCTACGATGCCTCGGCAGCGGACTCGATTTCAGAGTGCTGTGCCAAATCCAGCAAGCGTGTGCTTGAAAGATGAGAAGAGTGTTTCTTATAGATGTATAAGACCTCTTCTCATCGGAAGAGGTCTTTTGTTATTCATTAGAAAAAGGTTGAAACTAGGGAGAGATGGTACTTTGAAAGAAACGAGAGGAAATGGTTTAGCTTTATTACCACTTGGGATATTTTTGGCGCTATTTATTGGTTCTGGAATTATTACAGGTGATTTCTATAAATTGCCGATACTTGTAGCGATTTCAATTGCTGTAGGAGTCGCTTTAGTGATGAATCGTAAAGAAAGTTTTAATGTGAAAGTAGAGCGGTTCGCTAAAGGTGCAGGAAATCCGGATATCATGATTATGGTATTAATTTTTGTGCTTGCAGGTGCATTTTCTGAAACTGCTAAAGGAATGGGCGGAGTAGATTCAACTGTTAATTTAGCGCTAACTATTTTACCGCCAGGATTTATCGTAGCTGGAATCTTTGTTATTGGTGCATTTATTTCATTAGCGATGGGAACTTCAATGGGAACAATTGCAGCATTAGCGCCGATTGCTGTAGGTATTAGTGGTCAAACCGATATCTCAATTGCGCTTGCAATGGCTACTGTTGTTGGCGGAGCGATGTTTGGTGATAATTTATCATTTATTTCAGATACAACAATCGCAGCTGTTCGTTCACAAGGAACAGAAATGAAAGATAAGTTTAAAACGAACTTTTTAATTGTGTTACCAGCGGCTATTATTACAATTGTACTATTAGTAATAGTTACTTCAGGGAGTGACACGCACATTAAAGCACATAGCTTTGATTGGATAAAGATTTTACCGTACGCAGGAGTACTTATTACAGCGCTACTTGGCTGGAATGTACTTATTGTATTAACTGGTGGAACTGTACTATCTGGTGTTATCGGTCTTATAGATGGAAGTTACACGTTAGAAAGTTTCTTTAAAAGTGTAACGACTGGAATGGGCGGTATGATGGAGTTAGTATTACTTGCTATGTTAATTGGCGGTATGGTTGAATTAATCCAATATAATGGTGGTATTCAATATTTAATGAATGTATTAACACGTAATATTCGTTCGAAAAAAGGAGCGGAATTTGGTATTGCTGGTTTAGTGAGTATGACGAATATGTGTACAGCGAATAATACGATTTCAATTATCTTTACAGGCCCGCTTGCAAAAAATATTGCAGATCAATATGAAATAGACCCTCGTAAATCAGCGAGTGTATTAGATCTTTTCTCATGTTGTGTGCAAGGATTAATTCCGTACGGTGCCCAAATGTTAACGGCAGCAGGATTTGCAGCGTTATCTCCGGTTGAATTGTTGCCATATGCATTTTATCCAATCTTAGTTGGAGTATGTGGGATTGCTTCTATTTTAATTGGGTTTCCAAGGTTTTCGAAAGTAGCTGAGAAAAAAGAGTATCATAAAACAGCTTAATTTAATATGAATGTTAGTAATTAAAAAACGTGCAGAGAATAGACTCTGCACGTTTTTTGCGTAAAGGGCTGAATATGACTCGGTCTTAAGTCTGAGTTAAAAACGGTTCTTAAGCTCGTTATGGGAAGATGAAAAAATAGTTAAGATAAGAGTATCAAATCGAAGGGAGGCAAGCACAAGATGAAACAATTTCTAGCGTTTATCGCAGCCGGTATTTTGGCTTTAATTGCTCTTGGTAGTCTTGCTGGTATTGTAGGATTCGCAATCGGAGCAGGAGTTGTATATTGGAGCTATAAATCATTTGTGCGAGCTAAATCATTTTTTGGAAAGTTAGCTTGGGGTATTGTTGGTTTAATCGGTTTATCCATTGCACTTTCTCATTCGCCAGCATTAATCGGTATCGCTGCTTTAGTGGTTTTATACTACGGATACCGTGAGTGGAAAAAAGAAAAAGATGTAGTTGTTGAATCTGCTCCAGAAAGTTCTAAATCATATAGCAACTTTGAAGATGAGTGGAACAAATTAATGAAAAACTAAAACAATAAATCAAATCATAATTAAAGTAGAAGAGAGGAAGATTTATAATGAAACAATCTTTATTCGGACGTGTACGCGATGCAATTTTAGCTGATTTTCATAACGTGTTAGATGAGAAGGAAAGAAAAAATCCAATTGCGATGTTAAACCAATATTTACGTGATAGTGAGCGTGAAATAACAAAAATTGAGAAGTTAATTGAGCGTCATAAAACATTAAAATCTAACTTTGCTCGTGAGCTTGAGCAAGCACGTTATTTCGTTAATAAAAGATCAAAGCAAGCTATCATTGCTCAAGAAGCAGGTGAATTACAATTGCACGAACGTGCGTTAGAAGAGGTAGCTTATTATGAAGGGCAAGTAACTCGATTAGAAGAAATGTATGCAGGTGTTGTAGAGCAAATTGATGAGTTAGAGCGTCGTCTTTCTGAAATGAAAAATAAATTAAAAGAAATGCACGCAAAGCGTATGGAACTAATGGCACGTGAAAATATGGCACATGCAAATCGTCGTATGAATACTGCGATGCATAAAATGGATGAAAATAATCCATTCTTACGATTTGAAGAGATTGAAGATCATATTCGTGACTTAGAAACTCGTATGAATGAAGAGCATGAGCGTGACACATTTGATATGAAAATTGCAAAACTTGAGCGTGAAATGAAAGAAAAGAATGATGTATCGTTAACGAAAGAGTTAACAAAATAATAGTAGTATATTATAAAACAGGCTTATGATATAGTGATAGGAGAAAAGGTGTTGGAAAGCAATGCCTTTTCTTCTATGTATATGTGACAAGAAGGGGGGAGCTGAAATGAAGAAACATTTTTCAAAGACACAATTAATGGGGATGCTCCTCATCATATTTGGGTTCGGTCTTTTTCTTGATATGATACTTGGACATTTTGAACCAGGTGGTCTCATTTTTGCATTTATTATGCTTATGTTTGGAAGGCATTATCGTAAAAAGAATCGTTATGTACGGGGAAATGTATTTTTATTTGTTGGTGGTATCGTATTTTTATTCTTCTTATTTTCATCAGCAGCATTTGTTCTTGTCGTATTTGCTTGTTTAGCTTTAATAGGTTATCAATTGATTCAACAAGGACATCAGCAAAAAGCAATGAAGGTTGAAATTAAAGAAAAAGGGATTATAGACGAAGAGAAGCAAATATATCGTACAGAAACATATTTAAAAAATATGTTTGTAGGCAATGTACGAATGATGGATCATATTTATGAACTTGAGGATATTAATGTTCAATATGGTGCCTGTGATGTGGAAATAGATTTAACGACTGCTATGATTCCAGAAGGGGAAACGGTAATTGTTATTCGGGGTGTCGTTGGTAATATTCGTTTATATGTGCCATATGATATTGAACTTTCTTTAAATCATTCTGTTATTGTCGGACGTGTGCTCTTGCCAGGTCATGAAGAGACAGGGTTTAACCGCAATGTTACATTTAGAACAGAGCAGTATAAAGAGGCTCCTCGTCGTATTAAAATTATTTCTTCGCTTGTCGTAGGCGACACGGAAGTGAGGAAAGTATAATGAAGAAACAAAAAAATATTTCGTGGATGTATATTCGTTATTCTATGTTGTCCTCTGTTAGTATCGCACTCATTTGTACAATTGTATATGTATGGAAAAGCGAGCAACAAGTGTATGATTTATTATGGAAGGAATCCATCGCTTCTGTTCCAATTGGCTTGTTTATTATGACTACAAGTTTACTTATCGGGGGAATTGTAGGATATGCAATCGGTTACTATATAGAGCAGCGTATACAAGGATTAAATACGTTTCTATTTGAAGTAGAGCGAGGGAATTTTCCGAGCGATGTTTCGTTTACTGCAGATGATGAATTTCATGAAGTGGAACGAAAAGTAATCGTTCTGGCTCGTCGATTAGAGGAGCAAGCTGGACTCTTTCAAAAAGTAACAAATGAACGAGCTCATTGGAATGAAGAGATGAGACAAGAAGCGATTTCTCAAGAAAGGCATCGTTTAGCAAGGGAGTTGCATGATTCAGTAAGTCAGCAGCTTTTCGCAATGTCGATGATGATGTCAGCGATTAATGAACAAATAACTGAATTTCCAGATGTGACAAAAAAACAATTGCAACTTGTTGAAAATATGGTTGTAAATGCTCAATCAGAAATGAGAGCATTGCTCCTTCATTTACGTCCTGTACAATTGGAAGGTAAGAAACTGACAGAAGGTATAGAGGAATTATTAACGGAATTATCGCGAAAACAACATATGAAAATTGAATGGCTTATTGAGCCAATAGAATTAAAAAAAGGTGTAGAAGATCATTTATTCCGTATTGTGCAAGAAGCGCTATCAAACACGTTGCGACACGCGAAGGCAAAGAAAACAGAAGTGCGCCTTCGAAAAATTGATCAATATGCGATTTTAAAAATCATTGATGACGGCGTTGGGTTTGAAGTAGGGGTTAATAAGGCTGGTTCATATGGCCTAAGATCGATGCAAGAGCGTGTTCATGAAATTGGTGGGACACTCAAGGTACTTAGTTTCCCGGCCAAAGGTACACAAATAGAAGTAAAAGTACCGATTATGATTGAGAGAGGAGGAGAAGTATGATAAAAGTATTGCTTGTCGATGATCATGAAATGGTTCGTATGGGTGTATCGGCATATTTATCTACACAGCCAGATATTGAAGTAGTAGGGGAAGCTGAGAATGGAAGAAAAGGATCAGAATTAGCATTGCAATTAAGGCCGGATATTATTTTAATGGACCTTGTTATGGATGAGATGGATGGTGTCGAAGCAACACGTGCTATTATTCAAGAATGGCCAGAAGCAAAAATTGTAGTTGTAACAAGCTTTTTAGATGACGAAAAATTGTATCCTGTTATTGAGGCTGGGGCGACCAGTTACTTATTAAAAACATCAAGAGCAAGTGATATTGCTGATGCTGTACGAGCTACTTATGATGGAGAAACAGTATTAGAGCCGAAAGTTACCGGGAAAATGATGTCCCGTATGCGTCAAAAGAAAGAGCAACCTTTGCATGATGATTTAACGGAAAGAGAGTTTGAGATTTTGTTATTAATCGCAGAGGGAAAAAGTAATCAAGAGATTGCGGACGAGTTATTTATTGCACTGAAAACGGTAAAGACACATGTGAGTAATATATTAAATAAATTGAATGTAAGTGACCGTACTCAGGCGGTTATTTATGCATTTAGGCATCAATTAACGAAGTGATAAAGTGAAACTTTAATCAGTGGGGAGGTTGTTCCTCCCCCACTGATTATCAGCCCTCACCAATCGGGCTTTTACGGGCAGTTAATGCGGGATAAAGTGAAACTTTAATTGGCGGGGAATTCCTCGCTGATTATTGGCTCGATACAATATAGATTTGGCGTTAAAACAATTGAATGTTTTTATTGACGATAAATAATGTAAGCGTTATCATTGAGGTGTTAACAGTACATATAAAGGGGAGAATGTATATGTTAGTTCAAACTATATTCGGAATGGATAAGTCTAAAAAATTAGGGGATTATGTGAACGCATTACAAGCGCTTTGTGAACAATATAATGTTGAAACAGATAAAATTGCGATTATTGAGGCAACAGAGGAATACTATTTATTTTTAGTAAAGCAAGAAGAGCACTATGATGTTGTCAAGGTAGAAACAGTTGATACGAATATTGAATATTATACGAAAGCTTATAAAATAAGCAGTTTTAATCATGCTGCGTATCAAATGTAAAAAAACTCCCTTTTGGGTAGTTTTTTTAGGAGGCTTTTACTTCGTGAGAGTCGGTTACTAATGGAACTTTTTTCGTACCGCTTAACTTAGCCATTGCAAGACCAATAAGAGCTCCTACTAATGCTGGTATTAGCCAGCCGATTCCTTCATTATATAAAGGGATAAATTCAAAATATGGTGTGATAAATGAAACTGAAATACCACCTTGTTTTAATCCATCAAATACGCTTACTACAGCTGCTCCGATTAAAGCACCTACATAAACAGAGCGATATCCACCGAAGTATTTATGAAGCAATGATAGTAGTACGAGTACAATTGCAATTGGATACACAACAAGCAGAATTGGAACAGAGATTGCGATAATTTTTGTTAAACCTAAGTTGGCAACTAGTAATCCTAATGCGCAAATGATACTCGCGAACGTTTTGTATGAAAATGTAGTCAATAATGTTGAAAAATATTGGCTGCACGCAGATACGAGTCCAACGCATGTCGTTAAACAAGCGAGTGTAACGATAAGAGATAATAGGAGCAAACCGTATGGACCGAATAATTGTTGTACGATAACAGTAAGTAGCTGTCCGCCATTTTTTGCATATCCGAGCGAGACGCTAGTTGCCCCAAGCCAGCCGAGTGCACCGTATACAAGTACGAGCCCTGTAGCGGCAATCAGCCCTGCTTTTGCTGTGGCGATGGCAATGGACTTACGATCATTCACACCTTTAGAGCGAATTGCATTTACAACGATAATTCCGAATGCAAGTGCTGAAATAGTGTCCATTGTTAAGTAGCCTTCCATAAAGCCTTTGAAGATTGGAGAAGTTTGATACTCTTGCATTGCTGGTCCTGATTGCCCAAGTGGTGTAAATACACTTTTAACAAATAATAAGAAAATAGAGAGTAATAAAATAGGTGTTAATACATTTCCAATACGATCAACAAGTTTAGATGGATTCAAACTCAGCCAAAATACGATAGTAAAGAAGATGATTGTATATACAAATAGCACTAGGCTGCTAGAGCGGATTGTTTCTGGTAAGAAAGAACTAACACCCATTTCATAAGCGACATTTGCAACACGTGGGATGCCCATAGATGGACCGATAGCAATGTATACAATTACTGTAAAGAAAATTCCGAATAATGGATGAACATGACTTGCAAGTTGCTGCATTCCATTTCCTGATAGAGAAATTGCGATAACAGTTAGTAGTGGTAAGCCAACTCCTGTTAGTAAAAATCCAATCATTGCTGGCCAAAAGTTTTCACCTGCATTTTGGCCAAGCATGGGAGGGAAAATTAAATTACCTGCCCCAAAAAATAAAGAAAATAGCATAAGACCCGTGAAAAAAATATGTTTTTTTGATACAGTGTTCATTGTTTTTCCTCCTTTTTCATTCATTTGTAAGAACACAAAAAACTCGTCCCTAAAGAAAGGGACGAGTTATATTTACCCGCGATACCACCCTAATTTACACATGTAGAAATAAATCTATATGTATACGGCTTTGCAACGTACAACATGATACGTGTTCCTTGTAACGGGGGACGGCCGGTAAGAACTTACTGTAACATTCGGTTCTACTTCTCGGAGATGATTTTCGGTTACGCGCTGAACGTTGGCTTTCAGCAAATCGCCAACTCTCTGGGGAACAGTTCTATAACGTACTCGTTCTCGTCAATGAATTTTTATTCAAGTATTCTGACAGTATTGTTGCATGTTTTTTTAGAAAGTCAATATGTTTTTTGAAAGATATATTTATATACGGAAATATCGAAAGTGATATTCGTTGTTGTAAAGGAAATGATGAATTGTAAAATGGGAGTGAAAATTTGCGGAGAATTGTAAATTTTATAGAGAAAATTGATATTTATAGGAGTGAAGAAGGGATTGTTTGAATTTATAGAGAATAATACAACAATCCACTTGCTGGAAAGAACAAACCAAAAGAGGTGACTGAAATGCTTGCGATGGGAGTATTATTTGGCATTATTGCTATAATTGGTTTTATGTGGTTATATTATTCGCGTTCGTTTAAACAAGCAGAAGTTTTACTCTTTCAAAAAGGTAGTTTGTTGACAAATCAGTCTAGATATTTAGTATGTCCGAAGTGTGGAAGTGCACAGGCCAGAAGTGGAGGATATCAAGAGTGTTGCAAAATTAGATTATGAAAGAAAGGAAGCCTCACATTATTTTGTGAGGCTTCCTTCCTTACAACTTCATGGCGCTCCAAATTGTCCATCGATCTCTTTCAATAATAGGAGAGACGTTTTGTAATGCGGTCTGTATATGTTGTAGAAGTTGAGAAAGTTCATCATCTGTTAACTCATATAGAATGGATCGACCTGTTCGAGGAGATAAATCTTGCAATAATGCTTCTACAGAATCATGTATTTTTCGTATTTCCCATTGTGTTTGTGTGGGAAGTACGTGAAGAGAATGTTTTTGTAATTCTGTCTGTATAGTGTTGGTTTTTGGACGTCTTTTTGACTCTATTTCAATAAGTTTTGGAAATAGAGAGAAAAAATATCCGCGAATGTGTTCGGGACTTCCTGGAATTGTACAATCTTCAATTGTTCGATCTTGTAAAATAAGTACACCGTTTTTATTTAATATACGAGAAGCTTCACGTAAAAATGTAGGAATGTCTTGTAAATGATGAATAACTGCACGCGAAATAACTATGTCGAATGTTTCATTAGGGTATGGGATATTATGTGCATCACCGTGGATGAATGAAATGTTTGAAAAGTTGTTACAATTTTCTTTTGCAGCTTGTAATATTTCTTTTGAAAAATCAAGTCCCACAACATTATTGGCTCCCATAAGAGCGAGTTCTTTCGTATAAATCCCACCACCACAGCCGATATCAATTATTTGCTTGTTTTGTATTTCTGTAATGTTTTTTACCATTTCAGCCCAAGAAATATGAGCGTTTCTTGTTGCATATGTGTACTTATTATTTTCATCATGAAAATTAATGGACATGATAAAGACCTCCTTTCAATGATTAGTATAGCGTATTTAATAGGATGTCACGTTTTTGTTTTATGTATGAAGATTATAAGGATTTCTTATCGTAAGAGGAGGATTAATTTGAAAGGGAAATATGTATTGGTGTTGTTGTTTGTTATGTTACTAGCAGCTTGTGATCAAGTTGAGCCGAAAAAAAGAAACAAAAAAAGTAGAAGAGACGGTGAATGAAGTGAAAGAAACAATAGGGGTAACCGTTATACAAAAAAAACATAAAGAGAAAAAGTTGCAGGAATCAGAAGCGAAGTTAGTAATAGACATTTTGAATAAAGCTGAGAAACAAGAAATAACAGGAAGCTTCGGTGAACCTGAATATGAAATACAAATTAGTAGAGATGGGAAAAAAGAAACTTATTATGCATGGTTAAGGGGAGAAGATAGACGAGGATGGGTGCAATATAAGAAAGCTATGTATATGTTGAATGAAAAAGATACGGAAAAGCTTTTGGATATATTTCCAAATGTCTCAGAACAAAAAGAAGATGAGATGCAGGTAAGCCCTTTAACGGAAGTAACAAAAAAAGATTTGCAGATTACCGCGTTTCATATTAAAACAGGCGATCAAAACGTGAATTATACGGTACGGTATACGATTTCACAATCACTATACAATAAGTTAGTGAAGGAGCAAGAATATTATTTGCAACTCACTTTTCCAGAAAAAGTTCAAAAATTAATTGGAGCAAAAGAGAGTGAAATGATTTTAGGTGAAAAAGTAAAGGAAGGGTATAAGCAATATGAATTGCATGCTACTGTTCCGATAAAAAGCGCTTCAGAATCACAATTAAAATCATTAGAAACATATTACGAAAGTTATGATTTGAAAATATTAAACAGTAAAAAAGAAAAAATAGGTGTGTTTCAAAATATAATTCAGATTGTTAAAGATTATGGTGAAAAAATGAATTTTCAAAGATAAAGTGAGACTTTAATTAGCCCTTACGGATTGGAATGAATATAAACTCGTCAAATCTATATGACCTTTCCTAGGAAATGATAATAGAGAGGGGAAAGCACCCCTCTCTATTACTTTGCTTTTGCAGATGGCTCATTCATTGATTTTCGTGTAATAAGAAAAGAAATCATAAGAGCGGAAAGGATGACAAGGGCAATAAATACGTGATTGGGCAACAAATCTAATAATAATACGTAACTAACGGTATAAAAAATAAGAGTTGAAGCTAAAAACGATAGAGCACCTATTATAAGAGATTGTAAATTCATTTTTGTACACCTCCTTTTATTTATATTTTTGGCTGAAAATGGATTATATAAACATTATTTCTAACAATAGAAAAAAATATGTCATAATAGAGAAAAGAACAAGCTTTAATGAATGAATATGATTCATTAATGAGAGATAAAGGAGAGGAATATGAAAAATAATAAAAAAGGATTATGGGGAATTATTGTTGCGATAGGTCTATTTTTACTGTCTAAGTTAAAGTGGGTATTTGCAATTTTTAAATTAGCAAAGTTTTCAACGGTATTTAGTATGTTTCTATCGCTTGGCGCATACGCAGTTCTATATGGTTGGAAATTTGGAGTGGCGCTCATTTATTTGTTGTTTGTTCATGAAATGGGCCATTTATGGGCTGCGAAAAGAAAGGGGATCCCAACATCGCCAGCAATCTTTATTCCATTTATGGGGGCCCTTATTGGAATGAAAGAGATGCCGAAAAATGCGAAAGATGAAGCTTACATTGCCTATATGGGTCCGCTTTTCGGACTTCTGTCATTTTTACCAGCGATACCGCTTTATATAATGACGAAAGAGCCATTTTGGGCGCTTGTTATTTTGCTTGGAAGTATGATTAATTTCTTTAATTTAATTCCCGTTTCGCCGCTAGATGGTGGGAGAATTATTTCAGTTGTCAGTACTAAAATTTGGGGAGCAGGCCTTATTATATTATTTGGCTATTCAATTTACTTTAAAAGTATTTTGGGAGGATTTATTGTTATTATCGGTTGTATGGAGTTATATAGAGTAATAAAGAGAGATGAGCCGATTAAGGAATTAGGGCATAAAATTGATGGGATGAAAGAATATGTTACTAGGCTTGAAGAGGAATTAAAAGAAACGGGTGCTGTACATCGGACTATATACGTGATGCACCATGAGATGAATGCATTAAGACAAAGAGAACGGGAAAAAGAGTTACAAATAGGTGAACTTCAAAAAATGGAAGTATTAGAGTATCTTTTACCGAAGTTCGAACCGTTAGATTATGTTCCATATGAAGATGAAAAAGATGAGTATACAATTCACATAAGGGAAGCATTTGAAGCGTCAGAAAGAAAATTAAATGAATGGAAAACAGAAAAGGAACAACAAGAAAACTATTATAAAGTGGATGCGAAAACGAAATGGACAGTATTTGCTTGTTATATTGGATTAATGGCTATACTCGGTTACACAGCTTATGAAGGATATATTGTTCTACAAGAACATTTGCCAACGAGAAATGTATAGAAAAATATTGTCGAAATGATAGGAAGAATTAATACAGGAATTATATTTCTACAAGAGAATATTACAAGTATAGTCATACGTTGTAATATTTTTAGTAGAGAAGGAGTTCTGTATATGAAGAAATTGTTAAATGTATTAGGTATTATGATCGTGATGATTATTGCGAGTTATAGTCTTATGAATGTGCTGTTACATTATGCGAATAAGCCTGCTGAGGTAAATACAATAGCTCAAATAGAAGATGTGCAAGAAGAGACAAAAGTGCTAGATTTTATTCGAATGACACATGAAAGCTATAATAATTTCTTAAATTACGGTAAAGCAGAGAATTATACAGATGGGGATTGGAATCAATTTAAGCAATGGTTTCAACAGCAAGAACAATCTTTAAAAAATATACATATGGAAATAAAGAATGAAAAAATAAAACGCGATGTAAATAGAAGCTATGAAATTGTAAAAAAAGGTGTGGAACTTCAAAATATTGAGTATGTAGTGTATGCCCACCGTGTATATCATGACTTGGATATCATCGTAAATAAATATAGAGGTGAAACGAATATCTGGGGGTATACGGAGTTTGGCGATGGGAAAGATATAAAAGTAATTGAACAAGCTATACAAACAAAATAATAAGCTAGCTAGAATTCTAGTTAGCTTATTTTCTTTTGTAAATACAATGTTCATATATTATTCACAAAAACACCGTGTTAATAGTGATTAAAATCACAATCTGCATTATAAGATTCAGTTAAACTAAAAATAGTTAAGGAAATAGAGGAGTGGGATACAATGTTAAGTGCAAAAACAATTGAAATCGTAAAGTCAACAGTACCATTATTACAAGAAAAAGGCGTTGAAATTACAACGAGATTTTACGAAATTTTATTTTCGGAACATCCGGAGTTATTGAATATTTTCAACCATACAAATCAGAAAAAGGGAAGACAACAACAAGCGTTAGCGAATGCTGTTTATGCAGCTGCAACGTACATTGATAATTTAGAAGCTATTATTCCAGTTGTAAAACAAATTGGTCATAAGCATAGAAGTTTAGGTATTAAAGCAGAGCATTACCCGATTGTAGGTACATGTTTACTGCGTGCCATTAAAGAGGTCGCAGGTGCACCTGATGAAGTTTTAAACGCATGGGGAGAAGCATATGGTGTCATTGCTGATGCATTCATTAGCATTGAAGCAGAGATGTATGAAGAAGCTGCACATAAAGAAGGTGGATGGAAAGACTTCCGCAACTTTGTGATTGTTAAAAAAGTGAAGGAAAGCGATGTTATTACGTCATTTTATTTGAAACCTGAAGATGGAAGGAAAGTTTCTTCATTCATCCCAGGTCAATATGTAACGGTTCAAATCAATATTGAAGGTGAGACATATACACATAATCGTCAATACAGTTTATCCGATGCTCCTGGGAAAGAATATTATCGTATTAGTGTAAAAAAAGAAAAAGGTGTAGATACACCAGACGGTAAAGTGTCTAATTACTTACATGAACATGTAAAAGAAGGAGATGTTTTACCGGTAAGTGCACCAGCGGGAGATTTCGTGTTAAATATGAATTCAACATTACCAGTTGTACTAATTAGTGGTGGAGTAGGGATTACACCGATGATGAGTATGTTAAATACGTTAATTGAACAAGATTCAAAACGTAATGTATATTTTGTTCATGCAGCAATAAATAGTAATACACATGCAATGAAAGAAGACGTTAAGGCAGTAGAAAATGAATATGAACAAGTTAAAGCATATACTTGTTATTCTGCACCGACTGAAAAAGATTTAGAAATGAAGAACTTTGATAAAGAAGGTTTCATTGAAAGTGAATGGTTAAAAACTATTATTCCGACAACTGAAGCAGAGTTTTATTTCTGTGGTCCAGTAGCATTTATGAAGCATATAAATGCTGCACTAACTGATTTAGGTGTGAAACAAGAGCATATTCATTATGAATTTTTCGGCCCAGCAACAAGCTTACAATAAGCAAAAAAACGAGGTATTTATTTTACCTCGTTTTTTATTTGTTCTCGTAATAAACGGTTTACTGTTTCACGGCGTATACCTATCAGTTGACCAATTTCGGTTTGTGTTAATATTTCATATATAGGAATGTCACCTAAATATAGGGTGAACCATTCTTGTAAACGATGAAGACGTTCTTTCGGAGAGACGGTTGTCAATTGATCAATTCGTTGTTGCATCATTCTTAATTTAGATTGCAATTGCATAGCGATGTTAGCATACGATTCGGGATTTGCTTGAAGTCTCTCGTACCATTCACTACTAGTGATCGGTTCCACTTCTGTTTTTATTAAAGCGATAGCTGTACCGTGATATTCTTTCGGTGAAATTAAAGAATGATGAGGTATCGTTTCACCTGGAACGATAATGTTGAATAAAAATGGTGTTCCGTCTTCTTCTAGCCGAACTACTTTTAATAAGCCTGTTTTTATAAAGTATAAAGGACCGTCCTCGCCTTGACGGAATAGTACATCTCCTTTGTGTAGAATCAATGTTAGCCCCCCATTAATATGTTTCTATTTCTTCTATTTTAGCGTATATGTATATAGACAATATGCTATTTCAACAGCAATTTCATTGACGAAATGTATGCTATTACAGTAGTATACTATTTAGTGTGTAATAGTACTAGCAATGAATACGCTGTAGGGGGTTTAGTATATTGTTAGATGCGATGAGAATGACGGATATGAAAATTCCGGCGAATGCTATCATTCATGTTGAAGAGATGAAAGGTGGAGTCGTTTTATCCGTTGAAGTAGACGGCCAAATTATTTATACGATGGCTTATGATGAAGAAACAGATAGCTATGCTGAATTATATGATCGAAACGATAAGAGGGCGTGCCAAGTACATGAAGACTTCATGGGGTGGTCACTTCTTCATTAAAAAAGATGTCAATATGACATCTTTTTTTATTAAATCGATAGAATATACAAAGAAATGAAATATAAGGATAAAATTTGTAATAATTGATTTTGCATTGTTAGCACTCTGTAACTGCAAGTGAACTATTTTTTCGCTATCATAAAGATAACAGTCGCAGTTATAGGAGTGGTCAACTTGAAGAAAGTACATATTTCAAATTATATGTTATTATGTGTTTGTTTAATTTTATTTGTTCTCCTCGGAGGATTTTTATATTCATGTGTATAAGAAAAACGCATTCTAAAAAGAATACGTTATAAAAGGGAAATAATAATTAATCTAGTTCCAAGAATAATCAACGTAATACGTAATAAATTAATTACGGCGTTACCACTTAGTTTTGTATTAATGTAAGCCCCGATTTTTCCGCCAATCCATGCACCCGGAATCAGGATTAATGCATAAATCCAGCTGACATTTCCAAGTGAGATGTGAGTTGCAGAACTTACAATTGCTGATAGAAATACGATGAACATTGAAGTTGCTACTGCAATATGTGCTGGGAATGCAAAAAGAAGCATCATTGCTGGAACAAGTAAGGCACCGCCACCAATTCCAAATAATCCAGATATAAACCCAACTATAAAGGCGATAAAGATAGCAAGAAACGGTGGGAATTGGTAGTGTACAGTATTTCCATCATTATCTGTAAAAGAACGCTTAATTACAGACGTATTTGAGAGGGAAAGAGGTTTTAATTTGTCTCGAAGCATAAGTAGAATTGAGACGAATATAAGGAAAATCCCAAAGTATAAAGAAAATGTGTCTTGGTTTAAAAATTTATTTGCCCATGATCCGATAATACCACCAGGGCCGCTTCCGATAAATAAAATAAGTCCACTTTTATAATCTACTCGCTTATGCTTCATGTAAGTAAGGGTGGAAGATAGTCCTGTGAAAACGACTGTTACCATAGAAGTCCCTACTGCAAGTTGTGGTGATAAACTGTGTAATCCAATTAATAACGGAACAATAATAATTCCGCCTCCAAGCCCAACTAGGCTGCCGACTGTTCCGGCGATTAGTCCGATGAAAAGTAACATGATGTATTCCAAAATTGCCAACTCCTCTAAATAACTTATCCACCAATTATTATACACGCTTTTTAATGAGAAATAGGCTTGTTCACAAAAAAGTCGTCTTCCTAGAAAAATAAGGAAGACGACTTTTGATTAGAAAACAAAATGTAATAGGTAGTAAAACAGAGCAGCTAAAGAAGCTGAAATAGGAAGTGTAATAACCCATGTAATTAACATGCGTTTTGCAGTTCCCCATTTTACCCCTTTCACACGGTGAGAAGCACCAACCCCTAAAATAGAAGAAGAGATAACGTGCGTCGTACTAACCGGTAAGTGAATGAATGTTGCACCGAAAATAACAAGTGATGATGATAAATCGGCAGCTACACCATTTACAGGACGAATTTTCATAATTTGTCCACCGACAGTTTTAATAATTTTCCATCCGCCGACAGAAGTACCAAGCCCCATTGCGATAGCACAAGATAATTGTACCCAGAACGGGATATCGCTAGAAGTATGATAGTTATTAGCCATAAGAGCCATCGTAATGATTCCCATTGCTTTTTGTGCATCATTCGTACCGTGTGTGTAGGCTTGTAATGCTGCAGTGAAAATCTGGAATATACGGAAGTTCTTATTCGTTTTTGTTAAGTTAAAGTTTTTAAATACTACTTTAAAAATACTGTATACGGTATAACCAATAACGAAAGCGATAATCGGTGAAATGATTAAAGCTTCAATAATTTTAATAAATCCTTTAAGATTTAGCGAGCTAATCCCAGCGGCCGCAATTGCTGCACCTGCGATTGAGCCGATAATTGCATGCGAAGAACTACTTGGAATACCGTAGTACCAAGTAATTAAGTTCCAAGCTATTGCCGCAAGCAAAGCAGCTAAAATTACAAGAGAACCATTTTGTAAGGCGAATGGATCAACGATATCTTTTGTAATCGTTTTTGCTACACCTGTAAATGTCATTGCGCCCAAAAAGTTCATAATAGCCGCCATAATAATGGCATGTCTAGGCTTTAGAGCTTTCGTTGAAACAGCCGTTGCAATAGCGTTTGCTGTATCGTGAAATCCATTGATAAAGTCAAAAGCTAAAGCGCAAATGACTACTAAAACGGTCAGTATCAAGAGTGTATCCATGATCAAACTCCTTACGCGTTCTTCATAATAATTGTTTCTAATACGTTTGCAACGCTTTGACAGCTATCAGCTACTTCTTCAAGCTCTTCGTAAATCTCTTTAAATTGAATAATCTTAATCGGATCTTTTTCACGAGAGAATAAGTTCTTAATCGCATGACGGCGAATATCATCACACTGTGATTCATAATCCTTAATCTTAATCGCATTTGTACGAATGTCGACTAATTTTTTGTTAGACATTAATTCAACAGAGTTTGCAATCTCAATCGCACATTGATTAATTGCTTCTACGAATTTAATCATGTATTCATCTGCTTCTGTAATAGAATACATTTCGAACAGACTAGCACTGTGATCTAATCCGTCTAATACATCATCCATACTCATTGCAAGTTGTAGGATGTCCTCACGTTCAATCGGAGTGATAAACGCTTTGTTTAACTCCATAATGATTTCGTGAATAAATGAGTCACCTTTTGACTCATACTCTTTCATGCGCATAGAAAACTCTTTTAAATCGCTAGCATTTTTAATTTTATACTCCACGAAAAACTGCGCGCCTTCTTTTAAATTTTCGGAAACATTCATTAACATTTCAGAAAATTTATCTTTTTTTGATTTAAAGACCATTATTGTTACCCCCACAAAAGTAATATATGTAAAATATATTGGCTAATCAATTCTAACAAAAAACTGTCGTTTTTTAAAACATTTTATCGAAAAGTTTACAAAAACTTAACATAACTCTCGTTGTTCTATTAATAATATTAATATCCAATAGTGAATATCTTACTTGTAGAATGTCCTTTTCTTGCAAAAAGTATGAATGTAAAAGAAAAGCTTTACACTATAGGAATGACTACGTTATTATAATAAATTTAAAAGGCGGTATATTCTTCCTTTTAAAAAGAAGAGTGTAAATAAATGAAGGAAGTGAACGAATGAAATTGAAGAACACTCATTTTAAAAAAATGCTTGAGTGGTTCAATAAGAGGAAGAAACTTCGTAATTCATTAATTGTATTGGGAAGTGTATTCGTTACTCTATTTATTGCTGTAAATATAATAATTTCCATTCAAGACATATCTGAACTAAAACAAGCTGTTCCACAACCGACTTTAATTTATGATGCAAATAATGAGGTCGCAACTAAATTAGCTTCTTCGAAAACAGAAGGCGTTAAAAGAAAAGATATTCCTGATATTATGGTTCAGGCAATTGTTGCAGTAGAAGATAAGGAATTTTTTAACCATCATGGTATTTATTATAGTGGAATTATAAGTGCGGTTTTTAAAAATATTACAGCAGGAGAAGTTGTAGCTGGGGGAAGTACAATTACACAGCAGCTTGCGAAGAATGTATTTCTGACACAAGATCGTACATTTTCTCGTAAAATAAAGGAATACTTTTTAACAAAAAAAATAGAACGTACTTATACAAAAGATGAAATTATTGAAATGTATATGAATCAAATTTATTTTGGGGAAGGTGCTTGGGGTATAAAAAGGGCAGCAAAATCTTATTTTGATAAAGATGTAAAAGATTTAACAATTTCAGAAGCTGCAACGATTGCAGGCTTAATTAAAGCACCATCTGCATATTCACCTTATAAAAACTTTAACAAGTCAATTGAAAGACGTAATGTCGTATTAAGCTTAATGAAAGAGCAAGGGTATATTTCTGACGAACAGTATAATAAAGAAAAAGAGAGCGGTCTTGTATTAAAACGTGGTGTGGATGATAAATACAAGGGAAAATATTCTCAATATGTAGACTATATTGTTAGAGAAGCAATGGACAAGTACGAATTGACACAAAATGAAATTTTAGCGGGTGGTTATCGTATTTATACAGAGCTTGACCCGAAAAAACAACAGGCTGTAGAAGACGTTGTGAATAATGATAGTTATTTCAAAGATAATGGCTCAGACCAACTGATGCAAACGGGTGTAGTTCTTATGAATCCAAAAACAGGTGGTGTACCAGCTTTAGTTGGAGGGAGAGGACCGTATCAGTTTTTACAGTTTAATCATGCAACCCAATTAAAAAGACAACCTGGCTCAACGTTAAAGCCTTTAGCTGTATATGTACCCGCGTTAGAGCAAGGGTATGAAGTATACGATATATTGAAAGATGAACCATTTAATATTAAAGAATATAAACCACAAAATAGCGATCATACTTTTCACGGTGATGTGACAATGTATGAAGCGGTAGCAAAGTCGTATAATGTTTCGGCTGTTTGGCTATTGGAACAGATTGGATTAGATAAAGGATTGAAATCTTTAGAGCGATTTGGTATTCCATTAGTGCCAGAAGATCGTACGTATCCAATCGCTTTAGGCGGTATGCATGTAGGAACATCCCCATTTGTAATGGCTCAAGCGTATAGTACATTTGCAAATGATGGTGTTCAAGTGGAAGCTCATGCGATTAGAGAGATACAAAATGCGGAAGGTGAAACGATTGGAAAGTGGTATAAGAAAGAGACACGAGTGACAAGCGAGAAAATTTCTCAAAAGATGACATATTTATTAAAAGGCGTTGTCGAAAAGGGAACGGGCGAAAAGGCGAAAGTTAATAATGTTGATACGGCCGGTAAGACAGGAACTACTCAAATTGTAAATGGCCCAAGCACCGGCGCAAAGGATTCATGGTTTGTTGGATACACACCAGATTTGGTAGGTGCGATTTGGGTAGGATATGATAAAACAGATAGCGATCATTATGTTCCGGGTGGTAGTCAAATTACGACGACAATGTTCCGGGATATTATGAAAAAAGCGAACGCAAATCCAGCTCAAAAAGCATTTCAGTTATCGCTCATATCTGAGGCTGATTATAAAAAACAATTGACTACAATAGAAGAGGAAAAACGAAGAAAAGAAGAAGAGAAGAGAAGGAAAGAAGAGGAACAACAAAGAAAAAAAGAGCAACAAGAGTGGATTGATAAAGTGAAAGAATGGATTCCTTCATTTTGGTAAAAGAAAGAGGCGAATAATGAAATTCGCCTCTTTTTTGTATGAAAAACAAAATGAAACTTTAAACGATTGAAATTATCCCTTCTCCGTACTAGTTACTACTCGTTAAGTATAATGTTCGTATTGCCAAAGGATTGAGAATCGTATGTGACAATTATTTTTCCTTTACTAATAGGTTCGTAAGGTAATTCTTCTTCGTAATTACCATTATTTTCATTGTGGATAGAAAGTGTAATTTCATCGATTTTTTTATTTGTATACTGATCTTTAATCGTTTCAGCAATTTGAAGTAACGCTTCGGAACTAGAAGCTTTCGTAATAAGCATTCCCGTTATAACTTTCTTTTCATTTTTTGTTGCATTGGAATAAGGGATGTTGCTTTGTTTCGTATACAAAATTTTGTATGGAACAGTTTTTCTATCTGCTTTTGAAATAGTGGAATATTTTAGAGTTAAAAAAAATCCTACACATAAAATAATGCATACCATAAGAGCAATCCAAATGCGTATCGGTGACATAACTCTCATTTTTCATCCCTCTTTCATATCTTTGACTTCATTATTTATCATACAAAATGAGGATTAAGATAGAGTAAATTTGAGGTAAAGAAACGTAAAGAAGGAGCACTTATCCTCCCAAATAAGTGCTCCTTTCTATATAAAGAGAGATTTAATGCACGGTTAATCAATACATACAATTATCAATATACTTATTGAGTGAAAATTAGTAAATTCGGAATATAGATAGTGTTGCAGTTGTATCGCCTGTGTTAGGAATAGAAATAGTGTTTGCCGTAGGCTGTATAGAAATTGTTGTACCAGCTTGTAAAGTAACGATTGTAGAGAACGAAACAGCACTACCGATAACATTCGTTGAGAAATTACGAGTAGGTGGTTGACCATTGAATGAAATACCGAATCCAAATGGTGAAGATCCTGGGAAAGTTGTAGACGCTGAGAAACTAATATCATATACTCCTGTTTCTAAAATTGTTAAAGTATCTGAAGTATCGTTGAAAGAGATATTAGTTAATTCAAAAACTTGATTGAATTGGAGGTTTGTTCCAGGAGATATAGTTTGTGGATTGGAGTTTCCAATTGCAGCGATAGTTACAGGAATTGGAGTACCCGCTGGTCCTGTTGCGCCAGTAGCACCTTGAGCGCCCGCTGGTCCTTGAGCACCAGTAGCACCTTGAGCGCCCGCTGGTCCTTGAGCACCAGTAGCACCTTGAGCGCCCGCTGGTCCTTGAGCACCAGTAGCACCTTGAGCGCCCGCTGGTCCTTGAGCACCAGTAGC
>NZ_JH414710.1:686983-713172 GCF_000238655.1 Bacillus sp. 7_6_55CFAA_CT2
GCCCGCTGGCCTTGAGCACCAGTAGCACCTTGAGCGCCCGCTGGTCCTTGAGCACCAGTAGCACCTTGAGCGCCCGCTGGTCCTTGAGCACCAGTAGCACCTTGAGCGCCCGCTGGTCCTTGAGCACCAGTAGCACCTGTTGCGCCCGCCGGTCCTTGAGGCCCAGTAGCACCTTGAGCGCCCGCTGGTCCTTGAATACCTTGAGGTCCTTGAGGCCCAGTAGCGCCTTGAACACCCGCTGGTCCCTGTGCACCTTGAGGTCCTTGAGGTCCGGTAGCACCTGTTGCGCCCGCTGGCCCTTGAGGTCCAGTAGCACCTTGAGCACCCGCTGGTCCTTGAGGCCCGGTAGCACCTTGAGGTCCAGTAGCACCAGTAGCACCTGTTGCTCCCCCTCCAAGGCAACCTGATCCGTATTGAACTAGGATAGTTTGGATTTCTGTTATAAGTTTGACTAATTTGTCGATCGTACAACAATCTACTTTGAATAATTTAGCGATATACAGTAAATAATTAAGCAGACTTTGTAGCTCAACGTACAATGCTCCGCATGAGAAAGGTGTTGTTCTTAAAATAGTTAATAGATTAGCAATAATAGAATTTCCAATTTGTTTTTGTGCTGGAGATAAATCTAAGCAATTAAGGAATTTTTGTAGATTATTTAGGGCCGCGATTAAGTTGTCGATATTATTTTGAGAAGGGTTTTGAAAGACAGCTTGAATAGCTTGGCCAAGAGCTTGAAGAAGTCTAACGAATTCTGTAAGTTCGGACTTAGAAATGTTAATATGACTGCAAGCTCTGACTTCGCAACAATCATTCCCATAAAATACTTTTCCTTTATTTTTATTGTTCATCTTTTCATTCTTTTCTTTCATAGAATCATTAGTCATTACTATATATTAAAATGAAATTTATACTAAATTCGTGATGGACAAACTACCATTTCTAAAAAAAATAAGAAATTGGCCCACCTACGAAAGAAATAAGTAAGATATAGAGAAAGGTTTATATAATGTAAAGAAGAAAAGTGCAACATAAAAAACTACATGCTAATTGTTGGGAGTGTTTAACAATTGGCATGTAGTTCGTGGATTAGTCCTCTATTTACATTGATTTAATTTTTCAAGGGTTGTTTTAGGTAAGATTGGAATTGAAATAGTGAAAGTTGTACCATCTTCATTACTAGTCATTTTTAATGTGCCGTTATGATTTTGGATGATTTTTTTGTTACTGACAAGCCTAGTCCTGTTCCCGAATCCTTCGTTGAGAAGAATGGATCAAAGATATATTCTTGAATAGCTGGATGAATACCAATTCCATTATCTGTGAAAGTAATCCGAACGAAGTTATTAAGGCGATAACTAGTAATTTGAATAGAAAGAGGTTTGTCGCCTTGAGCATCGACGGCATTTTGAAATAGATTTAAAAACACTTGAACAAGTTCATGTCGATCAATATTGACTAAAATATCATCTAATTCATTAGAGAAGTTATAATCAATTGAAATATTATGCAAGGAGACTTCACTAGCTAGTAACTGTTGAATATAGTCACGTAAAAATGTATTGATGGGAAACGGTTCTCTTGTAAATTCCCGTGTTTTTGAAATGGCTAAAAATTTTGTAATAATATTATTTGCACGATCTAATTCAGGGATAAGCAAGTTTTTAAATAATTCTTTATTTGATGGAGAAATGCTTTCTTGTAAAAATTGTAAGTATCCTCGTACTGTTGTAAGAGGATTTCGTACTTCGTGTGCAATTCCAGCTGCGATTCGCCCTGCTAACGAAAACTTCTCAGCATCACGTTCTGTATTTAAATAATGAAAGACACTAATAACTCTAAAAATCTCCCCGTTATAATCGCGAATAATTCGGTTATTTATAATGCCATAGTTTTTGTCTAAAACTTCTTCATTATATATTTCTGTTCCCGTTTTTAATGTTTCAATCGCTTTAATTTTTTCTTCCGGCAAGTTTAGTAATTGTTGAATCGGTTTTCCGATAATATCATTTCGTATTACACCGAAATCATCTGCAGCAACTTGATTACATAAAGTAATATTCCCTTTACTATCGACAAAGGTTACATGATGCGAAAAGGCATCAAAAATATGTACAAAGTGTTTTTCAAGTTGTTCAAATAAAAATAATGAATCACAAGTAAGTTGAAAATGAGCCTCTTTATTCTCTTTTGGTATTTCTTGAATGGAATGAGTCGTTCTAGTTTTCTTTATTCGTAAACCAATATGTGGATTTTTGTATGTGAAATGATGTGGTAATTGATTCACAAGTTCTTCATAAAAACGTACTTTATTTTCTAGTTCTTCAATTCGTTTTTCATGAGATACAGTAGCATCGTTTGGAAGCATAAATAAATAACCCCTCATTTTAAAAATTCTTCCATATAGTATATCATATTTTTATAAGGATACCCTTAAAGAAAAGGCTACATGATGCAAAGTAAATAGAAGATGAAGTTAAAAGGGAGGGGTATATGTGCTGTTTATTGGAGTGACAGGATGGGGAGATCATGATTCTTTATACATAAATCCCTATGAAAATAGAAATAAATTACGAACATATAGCGAGTATTTTCCTATTGTGGAAGTGGATAGTTCATTTTACGCAATGCAACCTGCACGAAATTATATAAAATGGGCAATGGAAACGCCGAAAGATTTTTCTTTTGTCGTAAAAGCGTATCAAGGAATGACAGGACATATGAAAGGTGAAATTCCTTTTTCTACGTTCGATGAGATGTTTGATGTGTATAAACAGTCTATTCTTCCTTTAATAGAAGCTGATAAATTAAAAACAATTTTATTTCAATATCCACCATGGTTTGATTGCAAAAAGAAAAATGTAGATTTTCTTCGATATACGAAAGAAAAAATGGAAGGTTTACCATGTGCAATAGAATTTCGAAATCAAACATGGTTTTATCCAGAAATGAGAGATAAGACGTTACAGTTTCTAGAACAGGAGAAATGGATTCATACAATTTGTGATGAACCACAGGCTGGGATAGGTTCTGTGCCACTCGTGTTAGAGGTTACGAATTCAGACATGGCATTAATACGTTTTCACGGTCGAAATGTTCATGGTTGGCTTGATAAAGGGGAAAATTGGAGAGCGGTTCGCTGTTTATATCGCTACAACAATAAAGAACTGGAAGAATGGGTTGAACGACTAGAGCAATTAAAAAAGAAAACAAAGGATATATACGTACTGTTTAACAACAATTCAGGTGGGGATGCAGCAGATAATGCGAAACAGCTTATGAAAATGATGAACATTACATATGGTGAGCCGAAGCCGGAGCAATTAAATTTTTTTGAATGATAATAAACAAGAAAGGCACTGTACAAACAGGGGGAATGTACAGTGCCTTTCTATATGAAAAAGAGGGGTAACAATGTTACTGAGCGTTTGGTTGATTCATCAATTGTTGGCTTCATAATAAATGATAATGGTTATCATTATCATTGTCAATGGTTTTTCTAAAAATATATAAAAAACTTTGTATATTTTAAATAGAGATAAAAAAAGAACAGCGATTAATGCTGTTCTTTTCCATTGACGAATTGTTGTAAATCAAAAGGAGTTATCGCTTGGATAAATTCTTTTGAGATAAGTGTTTGAACGAGAGTGCTCTCAGAGATAGAAGCACCTGTTTTCTTTTCATAAGCTTGTTTTAATAAATCAAGTTTTTCAGCCGTTTCTTTTGGTAATTCAATTGTAAGTGTGTTCATAATTTCTCCCCCTTATTATTAGAGTACCACTACAGTATAGGAGAGACAAGAAAAGAGAATACGAAATATAAAAAAGGTTACCAAATTTTAAAATGGTAACCTTTTTTATGTATAAGAGTTATTAAGCAATACCGATATACTTTAAAGTTTTTGATGGAGTACTGTGATCAAAGAAGTGTTGTAAAAACGCAATATCAACACCTGATTTGTATGCACAATAACCCCAAGTTTTTCGAAGTGTATGTGAGCTAATCCCTTCTAATCCAACTTCTTTTGCGGCTTTGTTTAAAATGTACCATGCATGTTGTCTCGTAATAGATTTTGTTCCTTTTTGAGATTTTAACAATGGTTCATTACGTTTCCAAGTTTTACGTTCTTTCATGTAGTCTTCGATTGCGTGCTGTAAGTCTTCATTTACAGCAAACCATTTATGTTTCTTCACTTTTTCATTGTAAAATAAAATGGAATGGCGAACATTTTCATTTTCATCGATTACATCACTAACTTTTAATTGTAAGATTTCACTTACTTTTAAGCCAGAATTTACAGCTAATACGAATAATAAGCCATCACGTTTCGAAGATTGTAAAAGTATATTTTTGATAGTTTCTAATTGTTTTTCATTTTGAATAGGTTGTCCTGCTTGTTTCATTTCACGCACTCTCCTCTTTTATATGTGTAAAGGAAAGGATTAACTTGTTTCTTACT
The DNA here is from genome assembly GCF_000238655.1 of Bacillus sp. 7_6_55CFAA_CT2. Classification (NCBI taxonomy): domain Bacteria; kingdom Bacillati; phylum Bacillota; class Bacilli; order Caryophanales; family Bacillaceae; genus Bacillus; species Bacillus sp. 7_6_55CFAA_CT2. The sequence goes on from NZ_JH414710.1 coordinate 691,443, forward strand.
ATAAAGGGAGAGTGTGAATTTCATGTGAACTCCTAGTGAAATTAAGACAAATTATTTGACTTCTTTTACTTTTTGTAAATTGAAATAGAATACAACACTGTTAGTCGTATTATACACACCATACTCGGCATGATGGAGGTCTAAAATGTTTTTTACAATAGATAATCCGAGACCGGTACCTCCAGTGTGACGGCTACGTGATGCATCTAGACGATAGAAGCGATCCCAAATTTTTTCAAGACTTTCTTCAGGGATAGGGTTTCCTGTATTCTCGATTTCGACTTTTACGGTATCTTCTGCTTCTATAATGGAGACTTGTATTTTTTCTCCCTCTGGCGTATAACGGATTGCATTACTTAGTAAGTTCACAACTACTTGCTCAATGCGACTGCGATTTGCTTTAACAAGTATAGAAGGGTCTGCATCGATGTTCACTTGTAAATGTTTTTCTTCCATGCTAAATAATAATTTTGTGTAGACTTGTTGCGTTAATTCACCGATTGAGAACGTCGTCATATCTAGTTTGTAAGTACCAGATTCCAACTTTGCTAATTCTAACATTTCAACAATCAGCCTGTTCATATTTTCTGTTTCTTCTAAAATAACATCAGTATAATACGAAGTATCCTTACTAACACCATCTTTAATTCCTTCTGCAAAACTTCTAATTACACTTAGCGGTGTTTTTAATTCGTGTGATACGCCAGAAATGAATTCTTTTCTTGTTTTTTCTAATTGACGTTCACGTTCAATATCTTGTTGTAACTTTGTATTAGCAACATTTAATCGATCGATTCGATCTTTTAAATTTACAGATAATGTATTGATACTGCCAGAAAGCCCGCCAATTTCATCGTCAGCTGTAACAGGTAATTTCTCGCTGAAATCAAAATTAGCCATTTTTTTTGTAACACGATTTATTTTAATTAATGGCTTAACAATGATTTTTGAGTAGTAGAAGGATAACAAAATAATTACGAGAAACACGATGATTAAGGCATAGACATAATAATCTTTTAAAACGAGCATCGCTTCATTAACAGGCTGCAAAGATGCTATCGCAAAAGCGTATTCTGTAATCCTTCCATTTTCTATAATCGGTTTTACAAAGATACTATTTTTTATATTTTCTCCGCCATCTAATATGAAAGTACTTAATTGGTTCGAGTTAGAAGTTCCCTCTCTAATCATATCTGCAAAATATTGAACGGCTTGTAATGTTTCAATATCATTTGCAAGACGAACCTCAGCTTTGGATGGGAGCTGTAACTTAGTTATAACACCTGTAAAGACGATTCGAGTTGTAGATTTGTATCGGCTTGCAAGTCTGTTCTTAGAAGGGTTACCATTAATTGACTGAAAATCCGAATAGAAATGTTCGTTTTGCCATTGATTATAATTCGTTCCTAATTTTTGTGGTGTGATTATATTATTCTCTTGTACAACTCCATCAACATTGATTATTACATCTTTTTTTAAACCTAAATTTTCGAATTTATTATATTCTTCTGGTGTTAAAAGATTATTGAGTGGAATGGAATACTGTTTATTATTGTTGGGATTAAATACATCGATATAGTAATTGTTATCACTTTTAATAATACCGTTAGAGTCCAAAAACTGCATATCGGCATTTGTTTTATCATGAAATTCTTGTTTTAGTTTTCTAACCTGCTCATAACTTTTATCACTTTTATCATAATTATCTACGAATTTTTCAAAAGCAGTTTGGACTGTTTTTACTTTCTTATTAATATAAAATTTCTCTAAAAATAGAGATTGTCCTAGGAAAAAAAGTAGGAATATGATTGTAAATAAAGTGGATGTTAATAAAAATAGTTTAAAGACGATACTTCTGTTTTTCACTACGTCACCTCTTATGAGAAATACTGTAAATGATTTCTTTATCCCGCTTTAACGGGCAATAAGACTCCCACTTCAAAATTCGGCGAATACAAGGGAGTTAAGTGGGAAATCAATTGCCCGTAAAATCCGATTGGTTCAACTAATAATCAGTGGGGGATGGAAAAAACCTCCACTGATTAAAGTTTCACTTTATTATAACAAACGTTACAAGAAAGTAGAGGGGAGAAATCTGTCTCTTTATAAAGTAGTTATTTATAAAAAGTCACATAAAAAGAACTCGCCAGACGTATGACAAGTTCTTTAGTGTATTATTGTTGAATTGCTGCATCTAAAGCGATTTCAATCATTTCGTTAAATGTAGTTTGACGCTCTTCAGATGTTGTTTCTTCGCCAGTGAAGATGTGATCGCTAACTGTTAATACAGATAATGCATTTACACCGTATTTCGCTGCTAATGTGTAAAGAGCAGTTGTTTCCATTTCTACTGCTAATACACCGTAATCTCCAAGTTTTTTAACCATGTCCATGCTTTCACGATAAAACACATCTGCTGTTAAAACGTTACCGACACGAACGTGTAATCCTTTTTCAGTTCCAGCATCATAAGCTTTCTTTAAAAGGTCAAAGTTTGCAGCTGGTGCAAAATCAAATCCTGGGAATGTTAAACGGTTCATATTAGAATCAGTACAAGCCGTCATTGCGATAATAACATCACGAACTTTTACATCTTTTTGAATTGCACCGCAAGTTCCAACGCGAATTAAATTTTTAACTCCGTAGCTTTGGATTAATTCGTTTACATAAATAGAAATAGAAGGAACACCCATACCTGTACCTTGAACAGATACACGTTTTCCTTTATAAGTTCCAGTGAAACCTAACATACCACGCACATTATTATAGCAAGTAACGTCCTCTAGAAATGTTTCAGCGATATATTTTGCACGTAATGGATCACCAGGTAATAGAATAGATTCAGCGATTTCACCTTGTTTTGCTTCGATATGTACACTCATAAAAAAGTCCTCCTTATAATGTATTGATAGAAATCAATATCATTTGCATTATACACTACGAATCCTTTCAATTAAAATCTTTTTATTATTTGTAATATGTGCAAAATAGGAGGATTTCATAAATCATAATCTAGAATATATATCTTAAGAAGTTTTGTATGAACAGAGACAATAAAAATGGTAGGTGATGTTTTGAAAAATCTTGTCATCGGGCTTATTGCGTTAGTACTTATTGTGGCAGGAGGATTTTACATAAAAAAATATCAAGAAAACGAAGAGACTGTAGGAGATGTTCAGGAAGTAAAGTGGGATGTTTCAAATGGAAAGGGAAATGAGAAAGTAGATATTGTATTTCAGTTGTTAAACAACAAGAATAATGAAATTCGTGGTGTAAATGATCAAATGCGGGCAGTGATTGTAGATGGACAGTTAAAAAACATACAACAAATTAAACCCACATTTGCAGGGAACGGGTCATATAAGTTATCTTCCAAAATAGCGAAAGACGAAGAATATACAATATTTTTATACGAAGACAAAAATAAGTCCGTAGAGTCATTCGCTAGGAAGAATTTTGGTAGAACGAAAGAGGAGAACAATAAGAAAAAAGTGAAATTTCCAATCGACAGTGTACTTACAAAAAAAATAGGAGAGTATGAAGTTTCTCTTTTATTTGGCGCATTACATCCGAATGAACCAGTTACATTAACATTTCAGTTTCAAGCGAAAAAGGGTGAAAAATTGAAATTGCATTCAGAGAGAGGAGAAGTAGAGTCACTCTATATAGTGGATGAAACGAAGGAGAATTTTTTATACGCTATGCCTGTAGATACTGATGAACAATTACAATACCGAATTACATTTCCTGCCGAGGGCACGTATAAAATGTGGGGGAATTTCTATATAAATGGTAAGAAGTATGAAAAAGAATTTATTGTACAAGTTCAAAAAAAGAAAAAACAGCTAAGAATTTAGCTGTTTTTTCTTTTTCCTTATTAATTTTGTTACAGAGAGCATTGTAATTGGTAAAGAATGATTCTTCCTAAATGCTAAATATTTACCGCTCCATGCTGGTTTATATTTTTCTTTAAAATGTCGTAATCCGCTGAAACTATACGTATAACGAACGTTATTAAAGATTGCAGCAGCCACTCGTTCAGACCAGAAAGACTGTGTGGATAAACCAACATTTGAAAGTGGTGCCATACCGATATTAAAGGAGTGGTATTCATTTTCTTTTGCCCACTGGAATAAGTGGATGAAAATTGCGTCCATAATGCCGCTAGGCGCATCTGGATAATATCGCATTAAATCGACAGATAATGATCCGTTTTGATATACAGGCATGAATGTTGTGAATGCAATAATTTTTCCATCCGAATCAGATAATGTTGCGATAGGAGCGCGACTAATATATTCACGATCGAAGTATCCGAGTGAAAAACCTTTCTCTTTTTTTCCACCAAGCCATGCATCTGAAACTTTTCTTAACTCTTCATATAATTCGTCGGAGAAAGGTGGCTCATGAATAGAGAATGTATAGCCTTCTCTTTCAAAACGGTTGAAAGTAGCTCGCATGCCAGCGCGTTTCTTTCCTGTTATTGTAAAGGTATTTAAATCAACAACAGCTTCTTCACCAAGCTTAAAGAAGTTATAACCAAAATCGTGGTATAAACTCATCCATTTACTTTCAATTTGATAGAATACACAAATGTATCCAAATCGATCAGCCTCAGCTAAAAACTCTTGCAATACAGTACGATAGGAGGAAGGGTCCCCAATTGGATCACCTAGTACAATAAGTCGTTTTCCAGTTATTGAGAAGAGAATGAGTGCTTTTCCATCACTACTGAAAAAGAACTGTTTATCTCCTAAAAAACCTAAATGACTAAGTACATTTCCACCATGTTCATCTAAGAAGTTTTGTAATCTTTTATCATTAGCTGGTTGCCCGGGAAATTCATTTCGATAACGATTTGCAATGAGTGAACCAATTAGTAAAAAAGTAGGAACAAAAAAGGCAGCTGCTAATGCACTTCGTTTCACTTGTGTAATATTACGAACAACAAAATCAGGTTTGAAAGCTTCTTTTGCACCTGCAAATAAAATACCTAAGTTTTTATATAAATATAACGTTACAAGTAGGAATATAAAAACTTTTACGATATCGGAAAGTGAGACTTCCATTTTCTCACGTACAAACCTTTTACGAAGCATATACAATACAGCGAGTACGATTAATAAAATAAAAGTTTCTTCAACATCAATTCCTTTTAGTGTGTTAAAAATAGCCGCTCCGATTAAAGAAACAATTGTCATATAATAAGAACGTTTTGTTCCGTAATATATCCCTCGCGAAAGAATGAGGAGGAGAATACCGAATGTTAGCGATAAGCTAAAAGAAAATTGAATAAGATGTTTTGGAGCTAGAATATGTAAGGCGTGTGCCCGATTTATACTTGTCGGTAGAATGGTTGATAAAATAACCATTAAGCCAGCAAATACTGTTAAAGCAGCAGACGCCCAAGAACCTAACTTTCCTAGAAAGTCACGCTGCAAAGTCCATATAACACCAGTTGTCTCTAATGCAGGCGCAATAAAAGGTTTATCTTCAAACTTTTTAATGGCTACTCCTGTCATTTCAAAAGCTGCAAAAATGAGACCAAGGCAGAAGGGCAAGATGTAATAGACGAGACGATATAATAACATAGCAGGGAGTAAAACACCTGTATCGATGCCGTATTGCCCAAGCCCAGTTAAGAAGACAAGATCAAATGATCCAAGGCCACCAGGAACAAGACTAACGACACCAGCTAAAGCAGCAATAACATATACGCCTAAAAACTTTTGGAATTCGATTTCAATGCCAAATAATAGTAATATGACGTACATAACAATACCAGCAGATACCCATTCGACTAATGAAACTAATGAGTATAAAACAGTTGGATTTTTCTCCTCTTCTTCTTGTTCCTCTGTTTGCGTCGCTTTTCTATTTTTTAATTTAGAAAATCCGATATATATAGGGACGAAAAGAGCGAAGAAGATAAGAACAGGCCATAGCCATGGTTTTTCATGCAAAATAAATCTCGTGTCTAATATTCCGATGAGACCAAGAAATGAAAGAATGGCTAATCCATTAATAAAGGCAGTTGTCATCCAAGCGATACTTTTAATAAGTTTTCCATTTTCTTTTATATATGGACGATAAAGCATTGTGCGTACGCCGGCTCCAACAAGACCACCAAACCCGATAAATCCATTTAAAGTATTAGCAATCCACGAGATACGGAAAATCTTTTGGACAGGGATATCAGCTTTTAAGTAACGAAGCATAACATAGTCATAAAAGAACATTGTTGATACAGCGAATGCACCAAGTGTAATTGCTAAAAAGACTCCTCCAGTTGGAATGTTTTTAATTGTATCAATCGCTTCTAAAAAAGAAATGCCCGCTAATTCTTTTTTTGCTTGAAAGAATACAATTGTTAATACAACAAATGGGAAGACAATTTTCCCGATTTGTAAGAAACGTTTCCATGAAAACGACATAAATACAACTCTCCTTGTATAAGAAAACTGAGACAATAATATTATTATGACAAACTTCAAGAAAAATAAAAAGGTAAATTCCTGTATAGGCGAGCTATTTTTTATATAGGTATATTTAAAAGAATATTTTGTTTATCAGAAAATTAAGTTAGAATAAGATGAAAGAGGGGGAGGGGAGTATATGATTATAAAAGGTTACGTAGGATATGAGTTAGAAAAAGCGAAACCTAATACATCAGAAGATTTTTTTAACAGATCTGAAGTGACATATATATTAAATGGTAAAGAGAAAACTTTTTCGGTTTTATACGTTCGATATTTTGAAGAAGTTTTACAAGAAATTACTCCTTTTGAAGGAAATCCAGTGTATAAAGTAGAAGAACAAAACATATATTTGCGTGATATTGTAGCGATATGTTGTTTAGTGAAAGATAAGGAGCTTCGTGCGCAAAAACGTTTGTATTTAAATAATATGGAAGAATTTCAACAATATTTTGATGAGGGAACGGTGTCGAAAGTACAAGAAATATTGGCTGAATTACATAAAAATAAAAGAGTAGAAATAGCGTGAAATGGCAAAGGAGAGAGAAAAAATGTCTAATTTGATGGTTGAAAATCAAACAGAACAAGTTTCTATATTTTTAGAAGATGCTATTCATTTGATAACCAATTATGTAAATTATCATACGTTACCTTCTTTATTAGAGGAAACACCAGCAGGGAATGAGCAATATTATAAAGGGGTATTAGCATCAATGAGACGACTTCTCGTTTTTTGCGAAGAAGGACAGGATGCATGTTTTGTTTTGTTGAATAGCCAGCCATTTCGAAAAACAGCAGCTGAAAAAATTTTATATAAGATTTACCATCAAGTAATTGCAGAGTTTTTTTCACCGAAGAGTGATCATTGGTATGAAAATAGTCGGTCTGCATATACAGGGAAAAATTCTATCGTTTTTCAACAAACACCACCTGCATCTTTGGAGCAAGTGATGAAGAGTTTAGAAGGTAAATTTCAATTGATGCGTGAAGAACTAGAATATTATGAGACGGATTATCAGACAAAGATGTTACACAAATATTGATTGAGGAAAAGAAGCTAAGGTTACTTAGCTTCTTTTCCTTTTGTACAGTTATATAAGGGATTTTCATTGAATATAGTTAAGTGGATAGCATTAGGGAGGTGCAACATGAATCAGCAAGGTGTATTTACAGATTACTTTCATGAAGTAGAAAATTGGTGTGAAAGTGTTCTTCACGTATTAGATAGCCGCGCAATGGAAGTGTATGATGTCCATATGCTTGCTTATAAAATTCAGACGTTATTAGAGCGTATGAAAGAGCATGAGTATGAAACAGATGCAGAGTTTATGTATGAAATAAGCGATGATGTAGAACACATTCAGCATCACTTGCAGGAAGTATTTATGCAAGAAGAAGAGGAATATGAATTATATGAAAGAGGGGATAGTGAACGAGCTGTCCCAATTGGAGGACATACACTCCCGCCATTACCTTATCCGTATAATGCATTAGAACCGTATATTTCTAAAGAAATTATGATGTTACATCATGATAAACATCATCGGAGTTACGTGGAAGGGTTAAATAAAGCAGAGAAGATGATGGAAGAAGCGAGAAAAACAAATAAATTTGATTTAATTAAGCATTGGGAAAGGGAAGCGGCTTTTCATGGGTCAGGTCATTACTTACACACGATATTTTGGAATAACATGAAAAAAGACGGTGGTGGAAGTCCAAGAGGAGCTTTTTCACAACAAATTGAACAAGATTTTGGGAGCTTTTTACGTTTCCAAAAACATTTTACAGAAGCGGCCTCTAAAGTAGAAGGTTCAGGCTGGGCAATTCTCGTTTGGGTACCCCGGTCTGGAAGGTTAGAAATTTTGCAAAGTACACTTCATCAATTATTTACACAATGGGATACGATACCGCTCCTTGTACTAGATGTCTGGGAACATGCGTATTATTTACAATACCAAAATCGAAAAGATGAATATATTAAAAACTGGTGGAATGTTGTAAATTGGCCTGATGTAGAAAAAAGGTTTGAAACTGCGAAACAAATTGAATGGACACCATATTAGACGCAAATTCTCTGCGTCTTTTTTAATGGAAGTAGAAGGAAGATTTCGTTCATATTTTAAAAGGCCAAGCATACACTTGTACAAAAAGTGCCAAAAGGACGTGGGGGGAAATATGAGACGAATTTGTGTAATCATTACGCTTTTTATGATGTATGCAAGCGTTATGCCGATTCCTACATATGCAAAGATGAACAGCAATGTCAGTGCTCGAAATGCTGTATTAATGGAGCAACAGTCTGGTCGTGTATTATACGGAAAAGCAGAACATGAGCCTCAAAAAATTGCTAGTATAACAAAAATTATGACCGCTTTATTAGCTGCTGAATCAGGGAAGATGAAAGAAATGGTATCAGTTAGTAATGAAGCGGTGAGGGTGGAAGGATCGGCAATCTATTTAAAGCCTGGACAAAAAGTGAAGTTAGAAGATTTAGTATACGGACTCATGCTTAGATCTGGTAATGACGCAGCGCAAGTAATTGCTGAAAGTGTGGGTGGGAGTATAGATGGATTCGTATATTTAATGAATCAAAAAGCGAAAGAAATTGGAATGAAAGATACGCACTTCTCAAACCCTCATGGCTTAGATGGAGATGGATCACATTATTCGTCGGCTTACGATATGGCATTATTAACGAAATATGCAATGGGAAACGAGACATTTAAGAAAATCTTTGGAACCAAAACATATAAATCAGATTCTTGGGATTACCCGTGGAAAAATAAACATAAGCTGGTAACGTCTTATTATGAATTTGCAACAGGAGGAAAAACAGGCTTTACGAAGAAAGCTGGGCGAACGCTTGTGACAACGGCATCAAAAGATGGACTAGATTTAATTGTCGTAACTTTGAGTGCCTCTAGTGATTGGGATGATCATATGAATTTGTTTGATAAAGGTTTTGAACGTTTCAAACAAACGAAAGTTTTTAGGACAAGGAGCAATTGCTGAAATAAATGAAAAGAAGTATGCCAACCATGTTTATACGAAAAATAGTTTTTCGGTACCGTTAACTGAAGAAGAAAAAAAGAACGTAGTATTAAAAGTTGAACTCCATAAAAGTATAAAACTTACGGATGGAGTAAAGGTTGGGAAGACAGACATTTATGTTGGTAATGAAAAAGTTGGAGAACGGAATTTATTTTATAGTAAACGGAAGTTAGTAGCTACAACGGGACTTTACTGGAATAATGTGAAAGAAATTTTTTCTTACATGATAGGTGTTGGGAACGATGGTTAATCTCGTATGGGTAGCGATGGCTGTCATTGGGATTGTATACGCCATGATAAATGGCACGATGGAAGAAGTGAATAAAGCTGTATTTGACGGAGCAAAAGATGCGGTAACGATTTGTATAGGACTTATTAGTGTTTTAGTATTTTGGCTCGGTTTAATGAAAATTGCAGAGGAAGCCGGATTGTTAAAAAAATTAGTTATACTTTTTATGCCGATAGTAAAAAGGTTGTTTCCAGAAATACCAAAGGATCATCCGTCCATGGGATTTATTCTATCAAATATGATGGCAAACTTTTTTGGTCTAGGTAATGCAGCAACCCCTCTTGGTATTAAAGCGATGGAACAACTGAAAGAGTTAAATGGAGGAAAGGATTCGGCGAGCCGTTCTATGGTGACGTTTCTAGCATTAAATACATCAGCCATTACATTAATTCCTACGACAGTCATTTCCATTCGAATGACGTATGAATCAGCGAATCCTACTGAAATTGTTGGGGTAACATTTATTGCACAAGTACTTTCTATGATTGGAGCAATTTGGATTGACCGCTATTTTTACCGAAGAAGGAGTAGAAAGGGGCGGAAAAAATAGAGTATTGTAAATACAATTTCCTTATGGGTAATTCCTTGTGTAATTGGTTTTATCCTTTTATATGGCACAATAAAGAAAGTACCGACGTATGAATCGTTCGTTGAGGGAGGAAAAGAAGGGATTCAAATTGCAATTTCCATCTTACCGTTTATGGTTGGAATGCTTGTGTCTATTTCTATATTCCGGTCTTCAGGTGCGTTAGACGCAATGATATCGGTAATGAAGCCAATGTTAGATTTGATCCATGTTCCAGCAGAAATTGTTCCACTAGCACTTATACGCCCTATTTCAGGCTCTGCTGGTTTAAGTATTACGACCGATTTAATTGCCACATATGGGCCAGATTCGTTTATTGGGAGATTGGCTTCTACGATGCAAGGGAGTACAGATACGACTTTCTATATTTTAACTGTATATTTTGGAGCGGTTGGGATCAGAAAAATGGGGGATGCACTAAAAGTAGGACTTTTTGCAGATTTAATCGGGATTATATGCTCAATTGTGTTCGTTTCTTTATTGTTTCAGTAATACTATTCATTTTTTACGCTATTTCGCTTATAATACGTATACGACCACTATTAAGGTGTAGCTTAATAGTGGTTTTTTTATGTGGTATTTTTGACAAAATGATGAACTTTTATTGTGAGAAATATGAAAAATATGGACAATAATAAAGGGTAAAAACATGATTTGACCTTTATATGTTTATTATCATCGCTATGTTGTTTAAGTAAGATGAAGCGAATAGCCGTAAAGCGTATGCGGTTGCCAAGTCTTTCTAATGTAAGGTAAGATAAATTCGAGGTGAAAAAAAGAAATGGAACGATTACAAAAAGTGATTGCGCAAGCAGGTATTGCATCGAGAAGAAAGGCTGAGGAATTAATTCAGCAAGGAAAAGTGAAAGTTAATGGAAAAATAGTGAAGGAGTTAGGGACAAAAGTAACTCCTCAAGATAAAGTAGAAGTAAATAACATCCCTCTTGAAAAAGAAGAACCTGTTTATTTTTTACTATATAAACCAACTGGCGTAATTTCAAGTGTATCAGACGATAAAGGAAGAAGTGTTGTAACGGACTTTTTCCCGGAAATTACACAACGTTTATTCCCAATCGGACGCTTAGATTATGATACGTCTGGCGTATTATTAATGACAAACGATGGGGACTTCGCAAACGTATTAATGCATCCTAGATATAAAGTTGAAAAAACATATGTTGCAAAAATAAAAGGGCCATTAACAGGTGAGAAAATTCGCATGTTAGAACGCGGTGTTACGTTAGAAGACGGTAAAACAGCACCAGCACGTGTGAAAATTATTTCTTGGGACAAGCGTAAAGAGATGGCTATTGTACAATTAACAATTCATGAAGGACGTAATCGTCAAGTACGTCGTATGTTTGAAGCGTTAGACTGTAAAGTAGTGAAATTAAAACGTGAACGTTATGCTTTCTTAGAAGTAGGAAGCCTGCGACCTGGTGATGCGAGAGAATTGACACCACATGAGGTGAAACAATTACGCGCGCTTGCTTCTACAAAGCCAAGATAAGCTATAGAGTTAAAAATTCACCAGTGGAGTGCTCTGCTGGTGATTTATTCAATACAACATTTACAGAAGATAATACATAACATTTATCGAGGAGAGGAGAAGTAATATGAAGAAAAATCGCTTATTATTTCGCGTTATTATTCTACTCATTTTATGTGGTGCTGTAGGATTTACCCTTTATCAAGGATTCTTTGCTAATAAAGAGAAAATGCAAATCGGAAAAGAAGCACCTAACTTTGTTGTGACGGATTTAGAAGGGAAGAAAATTGAACTAAAAGATTTAAAGGGAAAAGGTGTATTTTTAAACTTTTGGGGCACGTGGTGTAAACCTTGTGAAAAAGAAATGCCTTATATGAATGAATTATATCCAAAGTATAAAGAAAAAGGTGTTGAAATCATAGCGTTAGATGCAGATGAAACGGATATTGCAGTAAAGAACTTTGTGAACCAGTATGGTTTGAAATTCCCAGTTGCCATTGATAAAGGACAAAAGATTATAGGAACATATGGAGTAGGTCCATTACCGACAAGCTTTTTGATTGATAAAGATGGAAAAGTAGTGGAGCAAATTATAGGTGAACAAACGAAAGAACAGTTAGAAGGGTATTTAAAGAAAATTACTCCGTAATAAAGAAAGCCTTTACATAAGGGGTGCGTGTCTATAGTGCCTCTGGTTTAAAAATTCTGAGTATTGCGGTAACTTGAGGTTAGAATATACAATAGTACATATAGATACAGGGGCGGTGAGAGTGTTGAAAGAAATTAAATGTGAATGTGGACATGTTAATCCGATAGGAACCGTTTTTTGTGAAGCTTGCGGGAAACCATTTGAAAGCAATGAAAATACAAAACTATTGGATATGCGCTATGAGGGGAGTGCACGGAGATCTCTCACGCAGACAAAAACGATAATCGATAAAATTTGGAGCTTCTTCTCTTCTGTAAAAGTGGGTGTATGGCTAATCGTAATAACTTTAGCTGCATCAGCGATAGGAACTATTTTTCCGCAAGAAATGTACATAACTCCAGGGATTGCACCAGCTGAATATTATAAACAAGAATACGGATTTTTAGGACAATTATACTATCAATTAGGATTTAATAATTTATACGGTTCATGGTGGTATATGATTTTGATTGCTTCTATCGGTATTTCACTTGTGATATGTAGTTTAGACCGTGTTATTCCACTTTATAAAGCTTTAAAAAAGCAAGGCGTAAAAAGACATCCTAGCTTTTTAAAGAGACAGAGATTATATGGGACTGGTACACCGCAAGAAGGTGACCTGGAAAGAGTGCAAAAGAATTTAAAGAAAAGAAACTATAACGTGAAAGTGGAAGACGGAAACGTTTTAGCAGAAAAGGGACGCTTCTCGCGTTGGGGTCCATATGTAAATCATATCGGTCTTATTATCTTTTTATTCGGTGCGATGCTTCGTTTTTTACCGAGTATGTACGTAGACGAAGCACTTTGGTTACGTGACGGTGAAACGAAAGAGATACCAGGGACGGATGGACAATACTACTTAAAAAACGAGAAATTTATAAAAGAAGTTTATGATAAAAGTAAGGACAAGGAAGTTTTTGATGAAGCGATTGATCGTGTAGGCGATAAAATGATTGCGAAAAACTTCCAAACGAATGCCGTATTATATAAAGCAGTAGGAGAAAATATAGCAGGACAAAAACCGAAATTAGAAAAAGTAAAAGAAGCGGAAATTCGAGTGAATGAACCACTGAAATTTGATCAATTTGCAGTGTATCAAGTGGATTATAAAGAAAGTGAATTTAAAAGTATGTCCTTTAACTTACAAAATAAAGAAAATAATCAAAAGTGGGGACCGATTAAAGTAGATTTAACGAATCCTAAGGAAAAATATGATTTAGGAACTGGTTATTCTCTAGAACTATTAAGCTATTTTCCTGATTTTTATTTTGATGAGAATGGAAAACCAAATACGAAAACGAAATTACCAAACAATCCTGCATTTGTATTTAAAATGTTTACACCTGAAACACCAGATGGTGAAGTGAGTTTTGTTGGTATTCAGCAAAATATAGAACCAGATGGAAACAACAAATATAAAATGTCGTTTGCAGGTGTTGAAATGCAAAATGCAACAGCACTTACTGTAAGAAAAGATTTAACGCTTTGGATTCTCGGCATTGGAGGATTTATATTTATGGTTGGTGTCATTCAAGGTATGTATTGGAATCATCGCCGTATTTGGATACAACGTGTTAATGATGAATGGTGGATTGCAGGGCATACAAATAAAAATTGGTTCGGTTTAAAGAAAGATATTGAAAGAGTAATAGAAGGTACAGCAATTCCACAGCCAAATGATAAAGTAATCGATAAAAAAATTAGTTAAGGTGGGGAAACGATATGGTGCAAATAAGTAGTAACTTTCTCTTTACCGCATTTATTTTATATTTAATTGCGACTCTATTTTTTGGGGGAGCCATTAAAGAAAAGGGTCATAAATGGGCAAATGTAGGAATAACGATTACAATTTTAGGGTTTATAGCACAAACAGTATATTTTGTTACAAGGTGGATTGCATCAGGGCATGCGCCAGTTAGTAACTTTTTTGAATTCGGTACATTTTTCGGCATGATGCTTGTAGGAGCATTTATTGTCATGTATTTTATGTACCGTGTAAGCATAATCGGACTATTTGCATTACCAGTGGCGCTTTTATTAATTGCCTATGCAAGTATGTTTCCGAGGGAAATATCTCCGCTTATTCCATCTTTAAAAAGTAATTGGTTACATATTCACGTGACGACTGCAGCAGCAGGACAAGCCATTTTAGCGATTAGTTTTATTACAGGCGTTATGTATTTATTGAAAAATGTAGATCAATCGACGAGAAGTAAACGTACATTTTGGCTAGAGACGGTAGTATTTACACTTGTTTGTACAGTTGGATTTATTGGAGTAACAACGGTATTTTCTAGTATGAAATATGAAGCGAAGTTTCAATGGATTGATAAAAATGAACAACAACTGGAAATGAAGTACAATCTTCCGGCTTTAGTTGGACCGCATGAAGGGAAGTTACTGACAGAAAATAAATTAGAACCGGCAGTTGAAGTTCCAGCAATTGTAAATGCAAAAAAATTAAATACTGTTATTTGGTCAGTGTTAGTTGGGACATTACTGTATATTGTATTAAGACTCGTTTTACGGAAGCGAGTATCGGCGGCACTTCAGCCGTTAGTAAAGAATACGAATAGTGATCTACTAGATGAAATCGGATATCGATCTATTGCAATTGGATTCCCAGTTTTCACATTAGGTGCATTAATTTTTGCGATGATTTGGGCTCAAATAGCGTGGACGCGCTTTTGGGGCTGGGATCCGAAAGAGGTTTGGGCACTTATAACATGGCTCTTTTATGCTGCAGTACTACATTTACGATTATCTAAAGGGTGGCATGGAGAGAAATCAGCTTGGCTTGCAGTAATTGGTTTTGCAATCATTATGTTTAACTTTATTGTAGTAAACTTAATTATTGCCGGTTTACATTCATATGCATAGAGAAATAAAATAGGAGAGTGCATGTCACTTTCCTATTTTATTTTTGTCAACTTTTCTTCTTTTTTGAGAAAAACATGACAAAGTAGCGGTTGATTTTGTAAAATGATGTCGAGGACATTATATACAGTTCAAAAAAAATACATAGTTTTGGAAAAAAATTGAACAAAATTTATTATTCTTGTGAAGCATAATATGGGAAGTGAAACATTTAGAAGATTGCTTAAATAAACGAGAATAGCGCAACATAATAGTTAAAGAAGGGTAGGTGTGAACCGCTGAGGTGAGAGTACGCAGCGGGTAGAGATGGAAAATGAATCAAGAATTTTAATTGTAGATGATGAGGATCGTATTCGTCGTTTATTGAAAATGTACTTAGAAAGAGAACAATATACGATTGAAGAAGCAGATAATGGTGATACAGCTTTAGAAATGGCGTTGCAAAATGATTACGATTTAATCTTATTAGATCTTATGATGCCTGGTAAAGATGGCATTGAAGTATGTAAAGGGGTTCGTGAGAAGAAAGCGACACCAATTATTATGCTGACAGCAAAAGGTGAAGAAGTAAATAGAGTACAAGGATTTGAAGTTGGAACAGATGATTATATTGTAAAACCGTTTAGTCCACGTGAGGTCGTGCTACGTGTGAAAGCGGTATTACGTCGTGCTGTACCAACAACATTCTTTACACAAGATACAACGACAAAAGATGTTACTGTATTCCCTCACTTAACAATTGATAACGATGCACACCGTGTTACTGCAGATGGTAATGAAGTAAACTTAACGCCGAAAGAATATGAGTTACTATTATTTTTAGCGAAAGCTCCTGATAAAGTATTCGATCGTGAGCAGCTGTTAAAAGAAGTATGGCAATATGAATTCTTCGGAGATTTACGTACAGTTGATACACATGTAAAGCGTTTACGTGAGAAGTTAAGCAAAAAATCACCAGATGCAGCGAAAATGATTGTTACTGTTTGGGGTGTAGGTTACAAATTTGAGGTTGTGAACGACTGATGCTTTGGAGAAGTGTAGTAGGGAAGTTATGGATGACCATATTACTTCTCGTTTCGTTTGTTCTTGGATTTGTTGCGATTTTACTTTCACAATTTTTTAGAACGTATTATGTTGATATGAGTGAAAATAGACTTCAAAAAGTCGCAACAAGTGTTACGGAATTAATTGAAGAAGGTGCCGATGTAAAAACGATTGAGAACATCGCGTACAAATTCTCTGATCCACTTTCAAGGATTATTATTGTAGAAGATGGCAAGGAAATCTCTTCTTCACCGAAACAAGAAGGGTTAGTCACCCTTACAATGGATAATTTAAAAGAAGATAAAGAATTAGCCGCTGTTTTTACGGACAAAAAAGAAATTAAGAACAACATTAGAAAAGCTTCTGATAGTAGAAAGAATAAAAGCACTGAAAATGATATTGTGATCGTTGGGAAACCAGTGCAATCAAAAAATCAAAGCGCAGTGTTCGTATATGAATCTTTACAAGTGCCAATAAAAGATATGGAGAGAACGACTGATTTCATTTTCTTAGCCGCTGGGATTGCGATTATATTAACAACTTTCTTTGCGTTCTTCTTATCTACTCGGATTACAGCACCGCTTCGTAAAATGCGTGAGGTTGCTTTTGAAGTGTCACGTGGGAAATTTGATGCAAAGGCTCCTATGGTATCTCAGGACGAAATTGGTGAGCTGGCAACGGCCTTAAATCAAATGGGTAAACAGTTGAAGTTTAATATGAATGCTTTGCAGCAAGAAAAAGAACAGTTAGCCAGTATTTTGAGTAGTATGGCAGATGGAGTTATTACGTTAAATCAAGAAGGTGAAGTCGTAGTTATTAATCCACCGGCTGAACATTTCTTACAAGTTTGGCAAGAAGAAAAAGAAATAGAGTTAAGTAAAAAATTACCTTCTGAACTTGTGGAACTATTCCATCTCGTTGTAGAAAGCGAGCAACAACAAGTTGTTGAAATTAATTTACAAAAAGGGAACTATGTAGTTCTTATGACACCACTTTACAATCAAACGAAAATTCGTGGGGCTGTAGCGGTACTGCGAGATATGACGGAAGAACGTCGTCTTGAGAAAATGCGTCAAGACTTTATTGCGAATGTATCACATGAACTTCGTACACCGATGGTCATGCTGCAAGGGTATAGTGAAGCGATTTTAGATGATATTGTGCAAACGAAAGAGGAAATAGATGAGTTTGTTCAAATCATTTATGATGAATCCGTTCGTTTAGGTAAACTTGTAAATGAATTGTTAGATTTAGCTCGTATGGAAAGCGGTCACGTAGAGTTACATATTGGTGAAGTGGACATACATCCGTTTGTGGAAAAAATTGGTCGTAAATTCCAAGGGATTGCAAAGGATAAAGAAGTTGAACTAACAGTTGATTTCCGGAATCAGATTGAAGAATATGCGTTTGATGCAGATCGGATGGAACAAGTGTTGACGAACTTGATTGATAACGCAATTCGTCATACGAATGCGGGTGGACATGTGACGCTTGTAATTGATACGAAAAATAATGGCCTCATTTTTGAAGTACAAGATTCGGGTGTAGGCATTCCAGAAGAGGATATTCCATTTTTATTTGATCGTTTCTATAAAGCTGATAAAGCAAGAACACGTGGGAAAAAGGGTGGAACAGGACTCGGGCTTGCAATTGCGAAAAATATTGTTCAAGGCCATGACGGTAAAATTTCTGTATCAAGTGTTGTTGGAGAAGGAACTACATTCTCTGTATATTTACCGAATCGTATAATTTAGATATGCTTTTTTAAAGTTGATAATGAATAAGGTTCTGCTGTTTTTTATTTTTTTGTAAACTCAATTAAATAAAGAATGGTAGAACTTTTTTCTATCTTGGTCGAATTAAAAATAACAAGAGAGGTGCTGTGAAGAAATGAAATTATATACAAAAACAGGAGATAAAGGAACGACAAGTGTAATAGGTGGCAGGGTTGATAAAGATGATATCCGTGTGGAAGCGTATGGAACAATAGACGAGGCAAATTCTCATATTGGATATGCAATGACTAAGGTTCAAGGCAAGGCTTTTAGAGATATTTACAATGAGCTCGAAAATATTCAACATGAACTATTTGATTGCGGAGGAGACTTGGCAATAGTGGAACAAAAAATTCCTTATAAAGTGACAATTGAGATGGTTGAAAGTTTAGAAAGAAAGATTGATTTATATATAGAAGAAGCCCCGCCATTAGAACGCTTTATTTTGCCAGGTGGTAGCGAGGCGGCGGCTACTATTCATATTGCACGTACTGTTGTAAGGAGAGCAGAACGCTCTATAGTATCATTGCAAAAAGAAGTGAAAATAAATGAAGTTGTCTTAAAGTATGTAAATAGATTATCTGATTATTTGTTTGCGATAGCTCGAGTAATAAATGCCCGATTACAAGTGAAAGATGTGGAGTATAACCGTAGTGCATTAGTTTTTCGTGATAAGAAAGAGAAGGAAGTGGAGTAATTCACTTTCTTTTTTTGTATACTTTTTTCTGTAATATACCAAAATAGAGAAGGTATGGTGGTAATTAGAAAACGGAGGATGTATATGAAAGTTTTAAAATGCGGCGTCATGTTATTGAGTATACTGTTTGTATCTCAATTACATGTTTATGCAGAAGAAAATCGATGGACATGGCCTGTTGAAGGTCAGATAAGTGATTATTTTGGGACAAGGCATGGAAAACACTATGGTATTGATGTAGCTGCGCCGATTGGAACGCCTGTGGCAGCTATTCAAGATGGTAGGGTAACGAAGTCTTATTATTCAAGTAGTTATGGAAATGTTGTATTTATTAAACACGGAGAATATGAGGCTGTATATGCACATTTAAATAAGAGATATGTGGGGCAAGGAGATTATATTTCCAAAGGAGAAAAAATTGGAGAAGTAGGGAACACGGGAGAATCGCGAGGTGCACACTTACATCTAGAACTTCATCAAGGAAGATGGACGATGGCGAAAAAGAATGCGATGAACCCATTGCTTGTTTTAAATGAACAAAGAAATGAAGTTGTTTCTTCATCATTATATGTCGTACAAAAAGGGGATACTTTAGTTAGTATTGCACGGAAATTTAGTATGACACTTAAGGAAATTAAAGAAAAAAATGGATTGCAGCAAGAGCTAATTTATCCTAATCAACAATTATATGTTAAGTGAAGGAAGCATCTCAAAAATTAAACTTTGAACAAATTTATGTTCTTCTTAAATAAGGTTCAATGTAAATGAAATTATATGGGCGCTTTTGCTAGAACTATTGAGTGAATTAGAGCATCTATATCTAAAAGAAAACCGTCCCAAAATTTATTTTGGGACGGCTTCTTTTACCAAAAAATAAAGACACATATAAATCCAGAAATAGCTAAATAGCTATATAAGTAAAAAACTTTTGTTCTTGTTTTCTCTTTTGTTCGAAACAGTACGATAGTCGGTTCAATTAAACCGATTGTCAAACAAAGTAGGCCAAGAAGCATACAACCAATCGAGATAGAATACAGGGCGATTTGTGGTGCTTGAAATGGAATCATCCATTTTAATAAAAATGCAATAAGTGCAGTGTAACAAATACTACCGATGTATTTATTCAGTGGTGTATTAGAACGAAAACCAGGAAGTTTTTTTAAGAAAGAGCGGGAAACAACTTCTGTTTGTAAAGATGTATGCTCTTCAATAATTTTTTGAGCTTCTTTTCCTTTTTGAAAAAGAGATAAGATCCAATTTCGCTCACCCTGAAAAATAAATTGAGAAGTTGTCAAATAGTGATCAATCTTCACTTTATTCCAACTCTTCCACGGATGACGCTCACACAATTTTAATTTACTTTCTGTTTTTTTATCATACTGATAAATACTGATGCCATCTTCATCGAAAGTAGCATAGTATGTCTCGTTTGAGAATGTGCCTAAATCAATTGGGCAGTAGAAAAGTAATTCTTTTTTTAAGTAAAAGTATTCTTTTCTTAAGTTTTTTTTCATTGCTTCTCGAATAGAATGTCTCTTGTCTTTTTTCATGACATTTCCTCCATAACTCAGAAAATGTTCTTATCTTAACAATTCAATATCTTATCACTTTTAATTATATATGACTAGGTAATTCAAAAGAGAAATGCCGAATAATAAAAAATATGGATTGTATTGTAAAATATCTCGCAATTTATTTTTTTGTTACGAAAAATAAATAACTAATTTTAAATAAGTTACAATTTTTTAGTTCACAATGTTATGAGGTTGTTGTATAATGAAGGGGAAAATAGAATATCGGTCTATCTTCGGGGCAGGGTGAAAATCCCGACCGGCGGTGATGAACTATTTATGATTTTGTTCTAAGCCCGCGAGCCGTTAAGGCAGGATTTGGTGTGATTCCAAAGCCGACAGTATAGTCTGGATGGGAGAAGATGGAGGTTCAAGCGTTCAAAAAAGATATGGATTTGAACGTCTGTTTGATGTGCCTTAAATTCTCCCTTTGTGTAAAACACAAAGGGTTTTTTCGTTCTATGAAAAAATAGGCATAGCAGAACCTTTCCACTTTCCATGAGATGATCGATGGAAAAGGAGAGAGAAAGATGAAACAAAAAAACAGTGTAGTGCAGATGGTGAGTGTAGCGATGCTAAGTAGTATTGCATATTTACTAATGATGTTAGATTTTCCGTTCCCAGGGCTTCCGCCATTTTTGAAAATTGATTTTAGTGATGTACCAGCTCTAATTGCAGCAATTATCTTTGGACCAGTAGCAGGAGTTATTGTAGAGGCGATAAAGAACATTTTACATTACGGGATTCAAGGAAGTTTAACGGGAGTACCAGTTGGAGAGATTGCAAACTTTATTGCAGGATGCTTATTTATTGGACCAGCAGCTTTCTTATTTAGAAAGTATCGTACTGTGAAGAGTTTAACTACAGGATTAATGCTAGGGACAATTACAATGGCACTTATTATGAGTGTATTAAACTACATCATCATATTCCCGGCTTACACTTGGTTTTTAAATTCACCGGCTATGTCTAGCGAAGCTATAAGAACAACGGTTGTAACGGCAATCTTACCATTTAATTTAATTAAAGGGATTGTTGTAACAATTGTATTTGTAGCATTATTCTCACGCCTGAAAGTATGGGTGTTTGCAAAAATGAAAAATGCATAATATATATTAAAATCATTAGTAGTGTGAAACTACTAATGGTTTTTTATTAAGGAAAATAAAATTTAGATACAAAAANAT
>NZ_JH414710.1:713357-801722 GCF_000238655.1 Bacillus sp. 7_6_55CFAA_CT2
GGCATTTTTTGAAGTTAATAAAAGACTATTCGAATTTTAAAGCGTCTCCGTCGAATGATTCGTCAGCAACTTTAATTGAGTCAGTTGGACAGCCTTCGAATGCATCCATCATATCTTCAATTAATACATCTGGAATTTCAACGATACCTTGGTTATCATCTAATGTTACAAATGCAATACCTTCATCATCATAGTCATAAATGTCTGGTGCAGCAGCGCCACAAGCACCACATGCAATACAAGTATCTTTATCAACGATTGTATATTTTGCCATCTTTTTTCCCTCCTGATAATATGTATGTGAAAAGCTCGCCATAAAAATTATAACCTTATTGTAAAACGGTTTGTAAAACTTTTCAACATAAAATTATAATGATAATGCTTATCAATTAGAGTGTCAACTTATTTTTGAATTATGTCATAAGATTTTCAAAATACGTAAATATGATTTCGTTTGATACAATAGAATATATACAAGTATATAGTTCTCATATGATAAGTTTAATGAGCGAAAGTAGATAGTGTAATTGTACTGAAAAGAATGAAGTTAAGATTGGAAGGTGGAAGCGGTCATGCAAATACAATATACTTTGTTGCATTGTTTAAAACAATTGAATGGTGAAAGAACCGTTTCTTCTATTTATTATTTACTAAAGGGCAAACGTTCTTCGCAAACTTTACAAGATGGAAATATGTTCCGAATTTCTTTTTTGTTCGGAATATACAAATCATTGAATAGAAATGACTATGATGGTGAAGTTGCAAAGTTGTTGCAAGCGAATTTTATTCAAGAAATACATGAAAATACATATATGTTAACACCTACGGGTAAAATGCAGTTACATAAATGGGAGGAAGTTTATGCTTTTCCGGCGCATTTGCATGGTTTACATTATGGTGAATTAGGTGAAACATTTTGGAAAAGATTATCATTAATTATTCAAACTATATCAAATTTACAACAGAATAATACGAAGTTTATCCCAATTCAGCAAGATACAGAAATAATGATGTGGGTGAAACGTTTTCTAACAGGAATACCATATAAGAGAAGTGAGTTGGCGAGAAAACTATGGACGGAAGTACATAATCTTTTAGAAAAGAGCAATACGATAGAAGCGACGATTGTAACATATCGACTAACGGGTTATGAACGTATTGGTTGTACATTGCAACAATTAGCAGAAATTACGAAACAAGATATATTCAGAGTGTATTTTTTATTTTGGGGTACAATGCATTTCTTTATACAAGAAGTTCGTGATAAAGAAAATGAATTTCCACTATTAGCTGAAATTATATCTTATCCAAATGAGAGAGCTGAATTATTTAGTTTATCGACGAAAAAAACATATAATTTTTGGAGACAAGGACGTTCTTTAGAAGAAATAGCGACGATTCGGAATTTAAAGGTTGCAACGATAGAAGATCATTTTGTTGAAATTGCTTTGCGAAGAAAAAGATTTTTCTATTGAAATGTTTATGGAAAAAGAAAAGATAGACAAAGTAATAAAAGTAATTGAAGCATTGCAAACGCGGAAGTTACGTGTTTTGAAACAAGCGGTTGGAGAAGAGATCTCTTATTTTGAAGTTCGTCTTGTATTAGCGCGGATGGAGGGTGTAAATGAAACTTGAAGAATATTTATATAAGTGGTTTGGATATTCTGAATTTCGTCCAGGTCAAAAAGGAGTTATTACAGATTTATTAGAAGGAAAAGATGTGATAGCAATGCTTCCGACTGGAAGAGGGAAATCTATGTGCTATCAGTTTCCGGGGCTTATGCGAGAAGGAACAGTGCTTGTTGTATCACCGTTATTATCTTTAATGGAAGATCAAGTAACACAATTAAAGTATGTTGTGAAAAACCGAGTAATAGCATTTAATAGTTTTCGGACATTAAATGAAAAAAGAGAAGCGATGAAAAAATTATCTTCATATAAATTTATTTTTGTTTCACCAGAGATGTTACAGTCGGAGTTATTAATTAGGGAATTGAAGAAAATTCATATTTCATTATTTGTTGTTGATGAGGCTCATTGTATTTCTCAATGGGGTTATGATTTTAGACCGGACTATAAAAAACTAAATATAGTTATTGAAAATATTGGTTCTCCTACAGTATTAGCATTGACAGCCACAGCGACAAAAGAGGTACTGCAGGATATCGCAAATAGTTTAAATTTAAAGGGTGCCGCGGAACATGTATACTCTATTGACCGTCCTAATATTGCAATGGATGTGCAATTTGTAGAGACGATAGAAGAAAAGAAAGAGGCGCTTTTAGAGCAGGTGATGTATTTACAAGGGCCGGGGATTGTATATTGCTCAAGTAGAGCGTGGACAGAAAGGTTAACGGAATACTTGAGAGGAAAAGGTGTTACTGGTGTAGCTTTTTATCATGGTGGTATGGAACATGAAGAGCGTATGTTAATTCAACAGCAGTTTATGAACGATCAACTGCAACTTGTAATATGCACAAGTGCATTTGGTATGGGGGTAAATAAGGCGAATACGCGATATATTATTCATTTTCATTATCCAACTAATATAGCTTCTTACTTACAAGAAATCGGAAGAGCTGGAAGAGATGGCGAACCGAGTATAGCTATTTTATTATGTAGTCCGTTGGATCATGATTTACCAATTTCAATCATTGAGGATGAATTGCCAAGTAAGTCACAAATACAATTTTTATTTTCTTTAC
Organism: Bacillus sp. 7_6_55CFAA_CT2; assembly: GCF_000238655.1. Taxonomy (NCBI): domain Bacteria; kingdom Bacillati; phylum Bacillota; class Bacilli; order Caryophanales; family Bacillaceae; genus Bacillus; species Bacillus sp. 7_6_55CFAA_CT2. Next base: position 716,063 of record NZ_JH414710.1, read on the forward strand.
TACAAGAAAGAATGTTTCAAACGAAAGAATTACCAATAGAAGATGTAGAAGAAATTTGTTATAATGCAGCAAGATTTAATGAGCAATATTGGCGTTTCGTTCGTTATCATCTCGAACAGGTTGGAATTATACAACAACGAAGATTATTATTAGAAGGTTTGTCAGATGAAATTATGAACCGATTAATAGCTGAAGTAGAAATAAGGTTGCGTAATAAATATAGTGAGCTAGAAAATATGAAGTCATGGATACAAGTTAAAGGATGTAGACGTGAATATGTGCTGCAACAGTTCGGTTATAGGAAAGAGCAAGAGTTAATTAATTGCTGCGATTATTGCGGTATTATAAAAGAAGATTATAAAAAAAGACGAGCGCAACAATCGGATTTCGACTATAATTGGGAAACAGAGTTACAAAAGCTTTTCGGCCTAGAAAAGATGGAGGAATGATGAACATTCAAAGGCATAATGTTGAAGATATGAGTCCGCAGGAAATAAGGCTGAATCTATATATAACACAGTTAATTATTATCGGTATTGGCTGTTTACTGGCATATATATTATTTCAAGATGTAAAAGAAGTCTTTAATTTATGGAAATGGGAACCAGTATCTATACTTATTATAGGTGGTTTGTTAGCGATTGGTATTGTGTTATTAGATTATGTTGCAATGCGAGTGTTTCCGGAGTCTTGGTTTGATGATGGTGGTATTAACGATAAGATGTTTCGAGGAATGTCCGTTCTACACTTACTCGTTATTACGTTCTTAATTGGTTTTGCAGAAGAATTTTTATTCAGAGGTGTAGTACAGACTCATTTTGGAATTGTAATTGCGAGCTTCGTATTTGCAGTGTTACATATTCGTTATATAACAAAGCCATTTTTGTTTTGTTTCGTCTGTTTCATTAGTTTTGTCTTTGGTTATGTATTTGAATGGACAGGAAATTTGTTTATAACAATCTTTGCACACTTTCTTGTTGATTTTATAATGGGACTCCAATTAAGAAAATAAATGGAAGGTGGTGGTGAACAACATGAGGAAACGAATTCCTGATTTTGAAGAGGAATTAGAAGTTGAGCGAGTGGAAGAAAAAGAAAGTTTACCGCCGCGTAGTGAAATTCATAGAAATAAAGAAAAAAACAAAAGTTTAAAATAAATCACATTTTCGTCCGGGTTTTAACATTTCTATTCATTCTGCTGCCGATTAGTATTTTGTGGTACACGGATAAATATATTCAGGTGAAGGGTGATAGTAATAATGCCGGAAAAAGTGCGTTTGAAGTAATCTTCTTTGATTCAGCTAAATCTGAGTCGCAGAAACATTCTGAAAAAGTAATAACGCATACTGTGAAAGAGGGAGAAACTTTAGAAAGTATAGCGAAGCAATATTTTTCAGATGGAAATGGAATTGAAGTAATTAAAAAGTATAATAACTTGCAAGACGATGAAGTGAGTGCAGGTGAAGAATTAAAAATTCCGATAAAAGATAAGTCCACAAAGCAAGAAAGCTAGTGAGTTAAGCGATCACAGTTTGTTATAAAAGCCTAGGATTATCTTTATGAGGAGGGGAGTCAAAAATATGATATGGATTATATTATTCAGTACTCTCATAGGCATGGGGATTTTATTGCTTCTTGTGATGTATAAAGAAGCGATGCGTAATACGGTGTTGGAACATACTTTAGTATTTAAAGAATTTCCGAAAAGTTTTCAAAAAGTAAATGTGTTTTTTATTTCTGATATTCATAGAAGAGTCATTTCGAATTTGTTAATTGAACAAGTAAAAGGAAAAGTAGATCTCGTAATTATCGGAGGAGATTTAGCAGAGAAAGGTGTCTCTTTATCAAAAATCTCTGCGAATATTCAAAAGTTAAGAGAGATAGCTCCTGTATATTTTGTGTGGGGAAACAATGATTATGAGATAGAATATCATGAATTAGATGCGTTATTATTAGAAAATAACGTAAAAGTTTTAGATAATACAAGAGTGGTATTTGAGTCTGAATTAGGCGAGAAAATTTGTTTGCTCGGTATAGATGATGTTGGAGTGCACCGTGATCGTCTAGATTTGGCATTGGCGGATTGTAAAGAAGATGGTTTTCGTATCCTAGTTAGTCACAACCCTGATATAATAAAAAAAATGTCTGGAAATGAACAGATTTCACTTGTCTTAAGTGGACATACGCATGGAGGGCAAATCCGATTATTCCCATCTAAAAAATATTTAAAAGGTGGCGTATATAACCATTTAAATACGATTCTCTTTGTTAGTAATGGGTATGGAACAACATTGATACCACTTCGTTTCCGAGCACCTGCTCAAACACACATCATTACATTGTGCGGAGGGAAATGATGCCAACTCTTAATGGGAAATACAATATAAAAGCCGTTTCGAATATAATTGGAGTTCAGCCGAGTACGCTTCGTGCATGGGAAAGACGATATCAAATTATTGCCCCAAAGCGGAATCAAGCTGGGCATCGTTTATATACAGAAGAGCATATTCAAATTTTAAAATGGTTAATGGAAAAAGTTTCTTCCGGTATGATGATTGGACAAGCAGTTCAATTATTAGAAGAAAATCGTTTGCAGAGTACAGTTCAAAAAGAGATACATTTCGATAAAGAAGTTGTTTTAGTGGACGATTTGCTACAAGCTTTGTTAAAATTTGATGAAATTACAATTGCTGCATTATTAAACGAAGCTTTTAGTATATATTCAACAGAGAAGGTTGTTGCCAGTATTGTTCTTCGAGTGACAGACAAATTATTAACGTCAAAAAATAATAATGAGATTTCAATGGTGCAATTTCAATATGCACTATCATTTTTACAAACGCGTCTAGGGATGGTGTATCACAATGCCTCAATGTTTTCCTCTTTACACAAAGTTATTGTGTTAGAAAAGGATGCATTGAAAGGATTTATTTTTTCAACTTATTTACGCTTAAAAGGATATGAGGCGATATATATTAGGACAAGCTTAGCTGAAGATGGTATGTTATCAGCGGTAGAGGAAATACAGCCGAAATATGTATTTATATCTTTTGCTGACGAACAAGAAATGAAAAAGACGATGAACTTTATAAATTTATTACAAGAAAAAAGGGAATCTCTTTCTGTTGGATTTATCGGAAAGCTAGGCGTTCTAAACCAGTTGGACATTGAAACAATCTTAATTGGTGATACGAAAGAAGAATGGGATGGATGGTTAAAAATGTCGGAATAGTTGTTCGAAAAGAACCATCTATTTTCTATTTCATATAATAAAAATTAGATGCATTGGTTACGTAGGGAGGGTATGAGATGAGGCTGGAACGATTAAATTACAATAAGATAAAAATTTTTCTAACATTTGATGATTTATCTGAACGAGGATTAACGAAAGAAGATTTATGGAGAAATGCACCGAAAGTACAGCAATTATTTCGTGATATGATGCAAGAAGCAAATAAGGAATTAGGGTTTGAAGCAGATGGTCCGATTGCAGTTGAAGTGTTTTCTCTACAAGCACAAGGGATGGTTGTAATTGTAACGAAAGAAAATCAAGAAATGGATACAGATGATGAGTTCCGTGACGAGTTTATTGAAATGCAAGTGACTCTAGATGAAAGTGAGCATATATTATATGAGTTTGCTACGCTAGATGACGTAATTAACCTGTCGAATCGCTTATATAACCTTGGTGTAACTGGCGGAAAGCTATATACGTGGGATGAGCGCTTCTATCTTTGGGTGGAAGAAGAGGAACAAATTCAATTGTTAAAGGCGGATTTTATAGCTATTTTAGCGGAATACGGTAATCCGTCTACAGCAACCATTTATCGCATCATGGAGTACGGTAAAGAATTAATGGATGTTAACGCGATAGAGCAAATACACAATTACTTTGTGAAAAAACAAAACCTCAGCTAATACAACATAGCTGAGGTTTTGTTTTTATTTGGAGAAGGGTAGGGATGATTGTAAATACTCGAACATACTTTTTGAAAATAAAATATGCAGTTTTATAGGAGTGTGGTTGATGAAAATAAAAAATATTTAAATATTTAAGTATTTTACTTTTCTAAAAGTAATAAAAGGACTATAATAATAGTGAAAACGCTTGCAAAAGAAAATAGTTTGTATATATTTGTTAGCGTTTTCTATTGCATTCCAAATTTAAGGGTGTATACTAGGCAATGAAGGTTTACTAAACAAGTGAAATTACAGGGGGTTTACTTACTATGGTAGCCGAAAAGGGAACTCAAACAAAAACACAACAACAAAGGGAACAACATTTTGAACTATTGAATTCAACACAAATTGTTATTAGTGAAGCGTTAGAAAAATTGGGTTATCCAAACGAAGTATATGAATTATTAAAAGAACCAATTCGTATGATGACAGTGAAAATACCAGTTCGTATGGATGACGGGACTGTTAAAATATTTACAGGATATCGTGCGCAACATAATGATGCTGTTGGTCCAACGAAAGGTGGAATTCGCTTCCATCCGAATGTAACAGAAAATGAAGTGAAAGCACTTTCAATCTGGATGAGTTTAAAATGTGGTATTGTTGATTTACCATATGGTGGAGGTAAGGGTGGAATTATTTGTGATCCACGTGAAATGTCATTCCGTGAGTTAGAAAGATTAAGCCGCGGTTATGTACGAGCAATTAGCCAAATCGTAGGACCGACGAAAGATATTCCAGCTCCAGATGTATTCACAAACTCTCAAATTATGGCATGGATGATGGATGAGTATAGCCGTATTGATGAATTTAATTCACCAGGATTTATTACAGGTAAACCGCTTGTACTAGGTGGATCACATGGACGTGAAACAGCAACAGCGAAAGGTGTAACAATTTGTATTCGCGAAGCTGCGAAAAAACGTGGCATTGATATTAAGGGTGCACGCGTTGTTGTTCAAGGATTCGGTAATGCTGGTAGCTTCTTAGCTAAATTTATGCATGATGCAGGTGCGAAAGTTATTGCAATCTCAGATGCTTACGGCGCGTTACATGATCCAAACGGATTAGATATTGATTATTTATTAGACCGTCGTGATAGCTTCGGTACAGTAACAAAGCTATTTAACAATACAATTTCAAACAAAGAATTGTTAGAACTTGATTGCGATATTTTAGTTCCAGCTGCAATTGAGAACCAAATTACAGAAGAAAATGCTAATGATATTAAAGCGAAAATCGTTGTTGAAGCTGCAAATGGTCCAACAACATTAGAAGCGACTAAAATTTTAACAGATCGCGGAATTTTACTTGTTCCAGACGTGTTAGCAAGTGCTGGTGGTGTAACAGTATCTTACTTTGAGTGGGTACAAAATAACCAAGGTTACTACTGGACTGAAGAAGAAGTAGAACAACGTTTAGAAAAAGTAATGGTAAGATCATTTGATTCTATTTATGAAACAGCACAAGTTCGTAAAGTGAACATGCGCTTAGCGGCGTACATGGTTGGTGTTCGTAAAATGGCTGAAGCAAGCCGCTTCAGAGGTTGGGTATAAAATATTATATCTTGAGAAAACGTGATTTCCTTTCGAGGGAATCACGTTTTTTTGTTGAAGTATTAAATGAGGTGTTGTATATGGAGAATAAAATGCTGGAGCGAGTAGAACAATTAGAAGAAAAGGTTAAGAGGTTAGAGGGAGAACTCGCAAGAACGATGAAAGCTCGAAAAATAAGTACCGTTCGGATGTTCGGGGAAGGGCTACTGTTTCTGATATTTGGTGTGGTTGTAGTAGGGCCGATTATTGCCGTTGTAATCTCAATTTTTACTTGGCTTGCTGAAAAATAAAATAAAAATAAAAAAGAACGCTTGTTCTATACGAACAAACGTGCTATACTCTCCTTAGATAAACAAAACGGAAATGATTTTAAGGAGAGATAAATGATGAAAATAACAGTAGACCAAAGATTTATGATGCCAGCAGATGTTGTAGAGCGAGTGGAAGTATTACGCAACAAACAAAGTAAGCGTGGCACATTATTACAATCGGTAAATAAATTTTTCGGTTTAGATACGAAAGAAGATTGTGTTTGGTTTTACGGTTTTTATGGAGTGGCTGTAAGTATCTTGTTGTTTATGGTGTTCACTTCAAATATTTTCGATTTTCTCTTCGCGTAAGAAATATGCGATAAGGACATTGCTACCGAATACATATATAAAGAAGTAAGGTAATCTTCTAGAGCGGGAGTTGGTAGCAATGGCGATGTTTCCTATAGAGCGCAATTATATTGGATATGGAAGTTCACGACCGGGGATTCCTCTGACTAAAGTGAGATTTATCGTAAGCCATGATACGGGGAATCCTGGAAGCAATGCGATAGGCAATCGAGATTACTTTAATGAATTACAACCGAAAGCTTCGGCGCATACATTTATAGATGATAAAACAATATTGGAGATTATTCCTATAAATGAAGTTGCGTATCATGTTCGATATGGTGTGCCGACGGATAATGACTTATATGGCTATGACGCGAATAAGGCGGCCATTGGAGTGGAACTTTGTTATGGTGGTGATGTTAACTTTTGGGAAGCGTATAATCGTTTTACATGGTATCATGCGTATTTATGCCAAAACTTTGGCTTAAATCCGAAAAAAGATATCGTGTCACATAAAACGCTTGATCCAGCTAGAAAGATTGATCCTGAGAATGTATTAGGGAAACAAGGTATTAAATTTCAGCAGTTTTTAGCAGATGTCTATCGGATGTACGTTTCGTTTAGATGACAAATATATGAAAAATGAATACAATAAAGATAGGTGCCTACTGCTGTAAGTAGGTTTTTTCTTGTTTTTATAAATAGTGCATTGGTAGAAGACTAGGAGTGGACGAGTATGCAGAAAGAAACAGTTATTATAATCGGAGGCGGTCCGTGCGGATTAGCGGCTGCAATTTCGTTGCAAAAGGTAGGGATAAATCCGTTAGTAATTGAAAAAGGAAACATTGTAAATGCCATTTATAATTATCCAACTCATCAAACATTTTTCTCTTCTAGTGAAAAATTAGAAATTGGTGATGTAGCTTTTATTACAGAAAATCGTAAGCCATTTCGAAATCAAGCGCTTGCGTATTATCGTGAAGTAGTAAAACGTAAATCTGTACGTGTAAATGCTTTTGAGCGAGTGGAGAAAGTTCAAAAAGATGGAGAAGTTTTTCAGGTTGAGACGACAAAGCGTGACGGAAGTAAGGAAATGTATATAGGGAAATATATTGTTGTAGCAACTGGATATTATGATAATCCAAATTATATGAATGTTCCAGGTGAGGAATTGAAGAAAGTAGCTCACTATTTTAAAGAGGGGCATCCTTATTTTGATCGAGATGTAGTAGTTATAGGTGGGAAAAACTCGAGTGTAGATGCCGCGTTAGAACTTGTTAAATCTGGTGCACGTGTAACGGTACTGTATCGTGGAAGTGAGTATTCACCAAGCATAAAGCCTTGGATTTTGCCGGAATTTGAGGCGTTAGTACGAAACGGTACAATTCAAATGCATTTTGGAGCTCATGTGAAAGAGATTACTGAGCATACATTAACGTTTACAGTTGATGGTGAAGCTTTTACAATCAAAAACGATTTTGTATTTGCGATGACTGGTTATCATCCTGATCATAGCTTCTTAACGAAGATGGGTGTTCAGATTGATGAAGAAACAGGACGTCCAATTTATACAGAGGATAGAATGGAAACGAATGCTGAAAATATTTTCATTGCAGGTGTCATTGCTGCTGGAAATAATGCAAATGAAATATTTATTGAGAACGGTAGATTTCATGGAGATGGGATTGCGCAAACCATTGCATCAAGAGAAAAATAAAAAGGAGCTGTCGGGAAAATCTCGACAGCTCCTTTTTATTCGTGCATAAACATATTTTGAATGGATTCATGAGAATTTGTATTCTCTAATGCAACAAGTAATTTAATGCGTGCTTTTTGTGCATTTAAGCCGTATGTGAATACAATGCCCATATCTTTTAAGTGTTTACCGCCACCTTCATACGAATATACGTCTTGAACGATACCGTTGAAACAGCGAGAAACTAATACGACAGGAATACCTTTATTTAATAATCTTTCTAGGCTAGGTAGTGTTCTTGGAGGGAGATTACCTTGTCCAAGAGCTTCGATAACAATGCCGTCTACAGGAAGATTTTCGATTGCTGCTAATAATGTATCATCCATGCCAGCATATGCTTTTAGAACAACTACATTTTTAGACACTTTATTTATCGTATATGATTCGCGATGTACTAGAGCGTGATGGAAGACAACGCCGCGTTTTGTTACCATTCCAATTGGTCCGTATTGTGGACTTTGGAATGTTGCGACATTACTTGTATGTGTTTTCGTTACATTTGTAGCGCAATGAATTTCGTCGTTTAATACGACTAAAACACCTTTTTCTGCAGCTTCATCACAACTAGCAACTTTTACAGCTGATAAGAAGTTATATAGACCATCAGCACCTAACTCATTGCTAGAACGCATTGCACCTGTCACTACGATCGGAATAGTTGCTTGTACTGTTAAATCTAAGAAATAAGCTGTTTCTTCTAATGTATCCGTACCATGCGTAATAACTACGCCATGAATGTTGTCTTGTTTTACTCTTTCATCAATGATGACTTGTAATTGTAACATTTCGCTCGGTGTCATATGAGGAGATGGTAGATGGAACACATCTTCAACGATTAAATCAACATCGCCTTCTAAATCAGGAATGAATTTTAAAAGAGGATTTTTTTTACCTGGTTGTACGACCCCAGTTTCTTTATCTTCCTCCATTGCAATTGTTCCACCTGTGTGTAAAACTAGGATTCTTTTCAATGCTTATACCCCTTTCAAGTAAAAAAATACATTTAGAACATAACATGTTTTGAGTAAATTCGACAATGGAAATGTATAAAAGTATGCCTGGAAAATGACAATAAAATTAACTGCTATATGTACGATGTATAAAATTACGAAACGAAATGTGCAAATATAGTATAGGAGGGAGAAATTACGGTGAAAAAGATGGAGAGAATTTTTATTCGTATATTAATAATACAATTCATTTGTCTTTCTGTTGTACAATTGTTATTTATACATAAGTCATCAGTGAAATATTTATCTAAAATTGTTTATTATGAGGGTGTTATGGTAAAAAACAAAGTGGAAATCTTGCAGGTGAATCGGTAGTTTTCATTTTCTTCTATGAAGGATTATGCTACAATAATTGAGGATTTAATGACGCGAAGCAAATGAGAAGAAGCAGGGTGAACACCTGCTTTTCGTTTTGTTTTATAAGTGAAAAAATGAGGTGTTACAATGGATAAACGAATTTCAATTGCTATAGATGGTCCAGCAGCTGCAGGGAAAAGTACAGTGGCAAAAGTTGTTGCGAAGGAACTTTCTTATGTTTATATTGATACAGGCGCAATGTACCGTACGCTTACATATGCAGCCCTTCAACAAAAAGTAGACATTGAAAATGAAGAGCAGTTAATGGAAGTTGTAAAGAATGTAAATATTGAGTTTCAGCAAGGAGAAAATACACAGCTTGTATTTTTAAATGGACAAGATGTTTCTGAAGTAATTCGTACACCTGATGTGACGAATCGAGTATCTATTGTAGCGAAACATCGCCTTGTTCGTGAAGAAATGGTACGTCGTCAGCAAGAGTTAGCGAAAAAAGGCGGCGTTGTAATGGACGGCCGTGATATTGGTACACATGTATTACCGGATGCTGAAGTGAAAATCTTTATGCTTGCTTCTGTTGAAGAAAGAGCGGAAAGAAGGCATTTAGAAAATTTAAATAAAGGTTTCGATTCTAATTTAGAGCAGCTAAAAGAAGAAATTGCTCAGCGTGATAAATTAGATTCAGAACGCGAAGTTTCTCCACTAAAAAAGGCTGATGATGCATTGGAATTAGATACGACTTCTTTATCAATTGAAGAAGTTGTCCAAAAAATTATGAGCATTGTTTCTGAAGTGTTTGCGAAATAAAGAAAGGGGATAATCCTCTTTCTTTTTTTGTTTAAATAGAAATGTAAAGGATACGTGAATTGTGAGTCTCTTTCCTTGACAAATGAGCTGATTTGTAAGAAGTTAGTTAAAGAGGAATAAAACTGTCAGAATATATTCGCTATTATATTTCAAAACATACTTTTTTCAAGCTGGTTTTGCTGTATACTATTTATATAGGTTTAATATATTTTCTTGTGAATGTTATTGAAAAAGAGTATGTGATGAGAAATTCTTAAACATGCAAATGAAAACTTTGTTTTCATTTCGTATATACATAAAAAATGCTTTGTCAATTCTGTAGGGAGGTATTTCCATGGTAGAGAAAATGAATGAAGAAGTTATGGATTCAAAAGAATTACAAGTTGGTGACGTTGTTACAGGTTCTGTAACGAAGGTTGAAGAGAAACAAGTGCTTGTAAATGTTGGATACAAAACAGATGGCGTAATTCCAATTAGTGAATTAGCTAACGTTCATATTGAAAAAGCAAGCGATGTTGTAGAATTAGATCAAACACTAGAGTTGAAAATTATTAAATTAGAAGAAGATGATCTTGTCTTATCTAAACGTGCTGTTGATGCAGAAAAAGCATGGGTAGAACTACAAGAGAAATTTACTTCTGGTCATGTATTTGATGTTACTGTAAAAGATATTGTGAATGGCGGATTAGTTGTGGACCTTGGTGTTCGCGGTTTTATTCCAGCTTCACTTGTAGAAGTACATTATGTAGAAGACTTTACTGACTATAAAGGTAAAACATTAGCGGTGAAAATTGTTGAATTAGACCGTGAAAAAAATCGTGTAATCCTTTCACATAAAGCGGTAGTAGAATTAGAACTAGATTCTAAGAAAAAAGAAGCAATTTCTTCATTAAAAGAAGGGGACGTTGTTGAAGGAACAGTACAACGATTAACTGACTTTGGCGCATTCGTTAATGTTGGTGGAGTGGACGGTTTAGTTCACATTTCACAAATTTCACACGAACGTGTAGAGCAACCTTCTGAAGTGTTAGAGCAAGGTCAAAAGGTTAAGGTAAAGGTGTTATCTGTTGATGCTGATACACAACGTATTTCTTTATCAATTAAAGCAGCTCAACCAGGACCTTGGGAAAACGTTGCTGGCGAAATAAAAGCTGGAGATATTCGTGAGGGAGTAGTAAAACGCCTTGTTACATTTGGTGCATTCGTTGAGATTTTACCGGGCGTTGAAGGACTTGTACACGTATCTCAAATTGCAAATCGTCACGTGAAAAATCCGAATGAAGTATTGGAAATGGGACAAGAAGTAAAAGTGAAAGTACTTGAAGTTCACGTAGCAGAGAAACGTATTTCTTTAAGTATAAAAGAAGCGCTTGAGGAAAATAATGTAACTGAAGATTATAGTCAGTATGAGCCAAATGCTGATTCTGCTACTTTCCAATTAAGTGATATTATTGGTGAACAACTGAAAAAATTAAAGAAATAATGAGGGGTACAAGTGGTAAGGGCAAAACGTAAATTAGATCATATTGAATACGCTCTTTCTACTGGTCAGTCTCGTACGCATGGCTTTCATGATATTGATTTTGTGCATCAAAGCTTGCCAAATTCAAATTATGACACAATAACATGTGAAACAAAAATCGGCGAACTTTCACTAAGTTCGCCGATTTTTATCAATGCGATGACTGGTGGTGGAGGAGAGAAAACGTTACATATTAATGAGCAATTAGCATATGTAGCGAAACATCATAACCTTGCTATGGCTGTAGGTTCGCAAATGGCGGCGTTAAAAGATGAAAGTGAAGCTGCTTCTTATAAGGTGATCAGAAAGGTAAATCCAAATGGTATTTTCTTTGCTAATTTAGGTAGTGAGGCAACAATCGAACAGGCAGAGCGTGCCGTTGATATGATTGAAGCGAATGCATTGCAAATTCATTTAAATGTCATACAAGAGTTAACGATGCCAGAAGGAGACCGTGATTTTACTGGAGTACTTCAGCGCATTGAGAAAATTGTTTTAAATAGTAAAGTTCCTATCATTGTAAAAGAAGTTGGATTTGGGATGAGTAAGGAAACAGTGCAGCAGTTAGCGAACGTAGGTGTAACAGCAATTGATATTGGTGGGCAAGGTGGTACGAATTTTGCTGCTGTTGAAAATGAAAGAAGACAGCGAATGCTTTCTTATTTTAATAACTGGGGCATACAAACAGCAACCTCGATTATTGAAGCAACCTCTACAAATAATAACCTCTCTTTTATTGCATCTGGGGGCATACAAACAGCGCTTGACGTAGCGAAAGCGATCGCATTAGGGGCGAATACAACTGCGTTTGCTGGTTACTTTTTACGTATTTTAATGCAAGATGGTATCGAGAAGTTAGTGGATGAAATTGAGCTTCTACATACAGATTTGAAATTTATAATGACAGCTCTTGGTGCGAAAACGATAGAAGAGTTGCAATCTGTACCTCTTGTTGTAAAGGGTGAAACGTATCATTGGTTAATGCAGCGTGGTATTGATACTGCGCATTATAGTAGGAGATAAAAAATCAACCGTTCGGTTGATTTTTTTGTTCTATTCTTTTTCGTAATATAAAGTGGAGAAAGGAATTAGTATTATATAAAAATATCATTTCGTAAAAATTGCAATTGAAAAAGGGTTGAAAAATGTAGATGGTGTGTTGTCGAATTACTGGAGAGAACTTAATTTTTAATAGGAATAGGTGAAGATAAAAAGAAGTAATGGGAGGATATAGTGTGAAAAATATTATTTCAATATAAATAGAAAACATTAAACTGATTATGTAAAAGACGGTTTCGTACAATATCGAAACCGTCTTTTTGCATTAATTAGTGCTGGTTTTGTTTTCGAGCCTGTTCTGGTGTATCAAGTCCAGTTGCACCTGGATATTGTAGTGATTGATCACGATCGGATTCAACGCGGCGTGATTCTCGTAGTTTTCGTTCTTGGCGATCTTTACCCATAATGAATAACACCTCCTTGTTAAAAGTGTTGCTGTTATAAGAAAAAACTATGCGTAAATAAAGTGGATTAACTTTCATAAAAAGTTCCCATAATGGAAAACATAGGAGGTGAAGTTGATGGATGGAAGTACTTTTTATTTTGTAGCTTGGATAGGGTGGATCATTGTAACCTTTTTTATGAAAAAGGACCTTATTCGGTGGAAGTTAGGCGCTTGTATACTGATTTTTATAATTTGCTCTCCGTTACATGTAACGATCGCCTCATTCGTGGTATCAGTAAATGCTCTTTTACTTTGTATTATTTCTTTTATAGGGATCACGCTATATTCTGTCTGGAAAAAATTATATAGCTTACTTTCGGCGCTTATTATTGCAATGTTATATACAAGTTTTCATCTGTTAGAAATATATGATCCGATTTGGATTGTGGTGGATAGAGTGTTTCTGCTAAGTAGTGCTCTTGTGTATGCATCGGTGTTATTGCATGGAGATCGCATATTACGATTATGTTCTCTATATGTAGGGATGTTACAAGGAGAGCTGCTAGTGACATTTATTTTTAGGAAATTGAATTTTCCATATGATTACGGTAGTTTAGCATTTTTTGATATCGTCGCCATTTCTACATTATTCATGGCAATATTGTTTTGGATTGCAAAAGCATCAGTATACATGGAACGGTTTAAGAGAAAAACACGTAAAAGAAAGGCGAGGGTAATACATGACTGAATATACACCAGCCATTTTATGCGGCGTAATAGCGGGGACAGTTACAAGGGTGCTAATGCTTCGGACGGATACGCGGCAATATCCGACGAGGCTACATGGGAAAATTATTCATATTGCAATGGGGTTAATTGCAGCTGCTTTAGGAGCGATTGCAATCCCGTCTATTTTGAAAAAAGATTTTTCTGCCATTACATTTCTTACATTAGCAGCGACACAATTTCGTGATGTACGTAATATGGAAAGAAATACGCTTCAACAATTAGATGGGTATGAGCTCGTACCGCGTGGAAATACATACATTGAAGGAATTGCATTAGTTTTTGAAAGTCGCAACTATTTGGCGATGTTAACGTCGTTTGTGACGACGTTTGCATATATAGGGTTTCGTTCGTGGATTGCTGGAGTAATTATGGCGATCATCGCATTTTTTATTGCGAAAAAATTAATGTCTGGCAGAAGGTTACATGATCTTGTTGATATCGAGCATGTTCCGCTTCGGTTTGAAGGGGCGGGGCTATATATTGATAATATTTACATTATGAATATTGGATTGCCAGCAAGACAAGAAGAAATTATGAAATATGGTATGGGTTTTATTTTAAAGCCGAAATCAATTGATGCGATGGTTACAATCTCAAATTTAGGGCAACGACAAGCTATTTTACACGATGTTTCAGTAGCGTTAGGGATTTATAGAGATTCTGGTACACCAGCGCTTGTACCGTTAGCAAAGCGTGATTTAGAGGATGGCAGGGTTGGGATTTTTGTCCTGCCGCAAGATCAAGATGCAGAGAAAGCGATAGGTGTCATAGGAAATGTACCAACGTTAGAAAGTGCTGTCCATATGTCATCGGAAGCCCCGAAAGGAAGGGGAGATAAGAGATGATGTTAGAAAGTGTTATTCTGGCAGTTATAACAACGACTCCAGAAAAATTTGCAGGTGGTGCTCCTTTATTCGTTTGCGAATCGACAGAGGAACTAGAATTTGTTGCAAATAATTTAGAGGCAATTTTAGATGGTATTGCACATCGCTTACAAGAGAATGTATATATTATTGTGAAACATTAGCAACGTGTGTTATAATGTGAGGTGTTTTGATACGTTGAGAAATATTCTGGAATGCAAATCCCTTCTTGCACAAAGAAGGGTTTTTTACATAATAAACAGAAGCAAGTTGAAAGGATGAAAGTATATGCCGAAACCAGTAATAGCGATAGTAGGTCGCCCGAACGTAGGGAAATCTACTATTTTCAATAGAATTGTTGGAGAAAGAGTTTCAATCGTAGAAGATATTCCAGGTGTAACGCGCGATCGTATTTATAGCGCTGGAGAATGGTTAAATCATGAATTTAACATTATTGATACGGGCGGAATTGATATTGGAGACGAGCCGTTTTTGACACAAATTCGTCAACAAGCTGAAGTAGCAATTGATGAAGCGGATGTTATCATTTTTATGACAAACGGTCGTGACGGTGTAACAGCAGCTGATGAAGAAGTTGCAAAAATTTTATATCGTTCAAATAAACCGGTTGTACTTGCAGTAAATAAAGTGGACAATCCGGAAATGCGCAGTGACATTTATGACTTTTATGCATTAGGATTTGGTGAACCATTCCCAATTTCAGGTACACACGGATTAGGGTTAGGTGACTTACTAGACGAAGCTGCACAACATTTTCCAAAGATTGAAGAAGATGGATATGATGAAGACACAATTCGTTTCTCTTTAATTGGACGTCCAAACGTAGGAAAATCATCACTTGTAAATGCTCTTCTTGGTCAAGAGCGTGTAATTGTTAGTAATGTAGCAGGAACAACTCGTGATGCTGTCGATACACCATATAGTAAAGATGGAAAAGATTATGTAATTATTGATACAGCTGGTATGCGTAAAAAAGGAAAAGTGTATGAAAGTACAGAAAAATATAGTGTACTTCGTGCGCTAAGAGCGATTGAACGTTCTGACGTTGTTTTAGTCGTTTTAGATGGTGAAGAAGGAATTATTGAGCAAGATAAAAAAATCGCTGGATATGCTCATGATTCAGGGCGAGCTGTTGTTATCGTTGTAAATAAATGGGATGCAGTAGAAAAAAGACGAAAAAACAATGAAAGCATTTGAAGAAAATATCCGTGCTCATTTCCAATTCTTAGAATACGCACCAATTGTTTTCTTATCTGCAAAAACAAGAAAACGTACACAAACATTAATACCGGTTATCGATGAGGTAAATGAAAGTCATAGTATCCGTATTCAAACGAACGTATTAAACGATGTAATTATGGATGCGGTAGCGATGAATCCGACGCCAACTCATAATGGTAGCCGTCTGAAAATTTTCTATGCAACACAAGTTGCGGTAAAACCACCGACATTTGTTGTGTTTGTAAACGATCCAGAATTATTGCACTTCTCATATGAGCGTTTCTTAAAGAATCGTTTACGTGAATCATTTGGCTTCGTAGGAACGCCGATTCACATTATCGCTAGAGCAAGAGACTAATGGAGAGGATGTGATTTTATGACAAAAATCACAGTAGTAGGAGCAGGTAGCTGGGGAACAGCGTTAGCGATGGTATTAGCTGACAATGGACATGATGTACGTATTTGGGGAAATCGCCCAGAACTTATGGATGAAATTAATACGAAACATGAGAATAGTCGATATCTCCCAGGCATTACATTGCCAAGCACAATCGTAGCCTACTCTTCTTTAGAAGAAGCATTAGTAGATGTAAATACAGTACTGCTAGTAGTACCAACGAAAGCGTACAGAGATGTATTACAAGAGATGAAAGAAATTGTTACTGAACCAATTACTTGGATTCATGCGAGCAAAGGAATTGAACCTGGTACGTCAAAACGTATTTCGGAAGTGATTGAGGAAGAAATTCCAGAGCACTTAATTAAAGATGTTGTTGTACTGTCTGGACCGAGTCATGCTGAAGAAGTCGGTTTACGACAAGCGACAACAGTTACGTCTGCAGCAAAGCGTATGGAAGCGGCTGAGGAAGTACAAGATTTATTTATGAATAGTTATTTCCGTGTATACACAAATCCAGATATCGTTGGAGTTGAACTTGGTGGTGCGTTAAAAAATATTATCGCATTAGCTGCTGGTATAACTGATGGTCTTGGATTAGGTGATAATGCAAAGGCGGCATTGATGACACGTGGTTTAACAGAGATTGCTCGTTTAGGAAGAAAAATGGGCGGGAATCCGTTAACGTTTGCTGGTCTAACTGGTATGGGAGACTTAATTGTAACTTGTACAAGTGTTCATAGCCGAAATTGGCGCGCTGGAAATATGCTTGGAAAAGGACACTCTTTAGAAGAAGTGTTAGAAAGCATGGGTATGGTTGTGGAAGGTGTAAGAACAACGAAAGCTGCTCATGAATTGGCAGAGAAAATGGAAGTTGAAATGCCGATTACAGCTGCTTTATATGACGTGCTGTTCAATGGGAATAACGTAAAAGATGCGGTAGGCTCATTGATGGGACGTGTTCGAAAACATGAAGTGGAAGCTATACCTGATTTACTGTAAAGAAAAGCGACAGAAGTACATTTGTACTTCTGTCGCTTTTTTATTTTTTGGGTCTTTTCACCATTTTTTCATTTTTGCATAGGATGAAGAGTAACTTGAGGAGAGGGTGAAAAGAATGGATAATAACATTTTTAATAATATTGAGAAGGAAGCGAAAGTAAATAAAGAGGATATTTTTAAATTAGCATCATCCGTGCAAAATGCGAATTTACGTGATGAAACTGTACTTCGTCAATTAATTCATCAAGTGGCTCTTATGGCGGGACGTGAAGTGCCGAAAGAGCAAGAGGATCAAATTGTAAAAGCGATTATTAATAATAATATGCCAACAGATTTTGGCTCGTTAAGCAAAATGTTTAAAAAATAAATTATGAGAAACAAAGAGTTTGTAGATTGCATATGATAGCCATGAAAGAATGGGAATAGAGCTGTTTTTGGGCATATTTGGTCAACCGAAGCGAGAGATACAATCGCTTCGGTTTTATTTTTGTCTAGATTGGTGAGAGATGCTGGAAAACCTATTGATTAAAGTTACATATTCGCAATTTGTAGTAAAAAGTTCTTTTTGTATTTGTTTAAAGATTTTAATTTGTTAAAATAGTATAAAAATAGATTAATAAAAAGGGGTGTGTATATGTCAGAAGGGCTTATGAAAATGTGGTTAGCTTTAGGGGCAATTGGATTTATGTTTTTTGCAGTAAGTTTTATTTTATTAAGTAGACATAAAATAAAGAATAAATTTTTGAAAGGGATTACAGCGTTAGTAGCGTACACCCTTATGATTGTGTCAGGAATTGTTATTTTTCTTGTTGTATTTAGTGGACCTGTACAGCAGTAAATGGAATGGTCTCGAAAATACTACATATGGAGCAAGTTAGATTAGTATGAAAAGGTGATGGTAGTGAAAAAATTCCATATTATTTTAATATTTTGTTGTATGAGCCTTTTAACTGGGTGTCTGTATCCGAAAGAAAATATGAAGCAAAATGCGGTTCCTTATGAAGATCAGCTACAGGTTGTTCAAAAAGCTGTTGTGACATTTAAGGAGCAAAATGATGGAATATTGCCAATTAAGACGAGGGATATGAGTACACCTATTTATCAAAAGTATCCGATCGATTTTCAACAGATTGCCCCGCGTTACATACAAGAAGCGCCAGGGAATGCGTATGAAAGTGGAGGAGTATACCAATACGTATTAATAGACGTTGAAACAAATCCAACAGTAAAGTTAATTGATGTTAGGATAGCTGAACAAATTCAGGAACTATCTTTAAAGCTTAGGATGTATCGTGATGAACATCAATATCCACCTTTTAAAAAAGTAATTTCAGATGGTGTATATGAATTGGATTTCAAAAAACTAGGATATAAAGATGTGCCACAAGTGACAAGTCCATATTCTGGTAAAGGACTTCCTTTTGTAATTAATGAAAAAGGAGAAGTTTTTGTTGATTATAGAATCGACTTATATGACGCTTTGAAAAGAAATGAAGGGCAGTTTACGGAGGGAGAAGATATTCGAAATATGCTTTCGAAAGGTTCCCCGTTTGTACCAGCTTATTCTTTACCGTACACAGTAAAGGACGGAGAACCAATTTTTTTAAAATGATAAGTCATGAACCTTTCTTTTAGTGAATAAGTTCTAGAAGAAAGGTTTTTTATGTTATACAACTTACGATGCAAACAAAAGATATTTTTTAATAGTCATATGAAATTGGACAAAATTATATGATATATTGTCCGAACTTCTAGAATACCATTATATTATATCAGATATTATAGGCAACGTTAGAGAAGGTATTAGTTGACTATAAACGCGGAATTATTCCCAAAAATTTTGAGGGAGGGAATCACTTGGAAAAGGTAGATATTTTTAAAGATATTGCAGAACGAACAGGCGGTGATATTTATTTTGGAGTTGTAGGAGCTGTTCGAACAGGGAAATCAACATTCATTAAAAAATTTATGGAACTTGTAGTTATTCCAAACATTGAGAATGAGTCTGACCGTCAAAGAGCGCAGGATGAATTGCCTCAAAGTGCTGCTGGTCGTACAATTATGACGACGGAACCGAAGTTTGTTCCAAACCAAGCGGTTTCTATCGAAGTAGATGAAGGACTTGAAGTGAATATTCGATTAGTAGATTGTGTTGGATATACGGTTCCTGGAGCGAAGGGCTATGAAGATGAGAATGGCCCGCGCATGATTAATACCCCTTGGTATGAAGAACCTATTCCATTCCATGAAGCTGCAGAAATCGGCACGCGTAAAGTAATTCAAGAACATTCAACAATTGGTGTTGTAATTACAACAGATGGAACAATTGGTGAAATTCCAAGAAGAGATTATATAGAGGCAGAAGAACGCGTTGTAAATGAGTTGAAAGAAGTAGGAAAACCTTTCATTATGATAATTAATACGGTACAGCCGTATCATCCAGATACAGAGCAATTACGCCAAAGTTTATCAGAAGAATATGATATCCCGGTTATTGCAATGAGTGTGGAGAGTTTAAGAGAAACAGATGTATATAATGTACTTCGTGAAGCGCTATTTGAATTCCCTGTATTAGAAGTGAATGTGAATCTTCCGAGCTGGGTAATGGTGCTAAATGAAGGGCATTGGTTGCGTCAAAGTTATCAAGAAGCAGTTCAAGAAACTGTGAAGGATATAAAACGTCTTCGTGATGTGGATCGCGTTGTTTGGCAGTTTAGTCAATATGAATTTATTGATCGAGCGAGCCTAGCTGGCATTGATATGGGGCAAGGTGTGGCGGAGATTGATTTATATGCGCCAGATGAATTATATGATCAGATTTTAAAAGAAGTAGTAGGAGTAGAAATTCGAGGGAAAGATCATTTATTAAAGCTTATGCTCGATTTATCTCATGCGAAAATAGAGTACGATCAAGTGGCGGATGCACTGCGTATGGTTAAGCAAACAGGATATGGTGTAGCAGCGCCTGCATTAGCGGATATGAGCTTAGATGAGCCAGAAATTATTCGTCACGGTTCAAGGTTTGGTGTGAAGTTAAAAGCGGTAGCGCCATCTATTCATATGATTAAAGTAGATGTAGAGTCAACGTTTGAGCCGATTATTGGTACTGAAAAGCAAAGTGAAGAATTAGTTCGTTATTTAATGCAAGATTTTGAAGATGACCCGTTATCAATTTGGAATTCTGATATATTTGGACGTTCACTTAGCTCGATTGTTCGAGAAGGAATTCAGGCGAAATTATCTTTAATGCCAGAAAATGCTAGATATAAATTAAAAGAAACGCTAGAAAGAATTATTAATGAAGGATCTGGCGGATTAATTGCGATTATACTATAAGAAAAAATCCCTCTCACTGTAGAGGGATTTTTTGTTTTTTTGATTATAAAATAGAAAAATAAACAGTCATTATCTAATACATTGTTGTAAATTGTCAAGTTTCATCAGATTTTCACATTTTCAGAGTAACAATTTCCTTAAAAATATTGAATTATAAAGGAGAATCGTATAATATAGGCGTTGATAATGATTTATCTACATCTTTGTAGTATAGAATTTGCAAAAATTGCCTACAAATGAAAGTAAGACTCATTTTATGATCATTATACAGTCTTATCTTTGGGAGGAGGTGAATGGCATGAACAAGACAGATTTAATCAATGCTGTTGCAGAAGCAAGTTCCCTTTCTAAAAAGGACGCAACAAAAGCAGTAGACGCTGTTTTTGATTCTATCTTAGAAGCTTTAAAACAAGGTGATAAAGTACAACTGATCGGATTCGGTAACTTCGAAGTTCGTGAGCGTGCGGCTCGTAAAGGTCGTAACCCACAAACAGGTGAGGAGATTGAAATCGCTGCAAGTAAAGTACCTGCATTCAAACCTGGTAAAGCGTTAAAAGATGCGGTTAAATAATCCTTACATATTAACAGGGAAGAAGAGTTTCCTTTTTGGGAACTCTTCTTTTTGCTTTTAAAAACATAAATATGCTAGAATGTGTTCGTATCACTTTTAGGTTTTCGGGAGGGCTAGCGGATGGCAAAAGTTAATTTAGAACAAATTGAACATGCAGTACGCCTTATTTTAGAGGCGATTGGGGATGACCCAAATCGTGAGGGAGTACTTGATACACCAAAGCGTGTTGCAAAAATGTACGCAGAAGTGTTCTCAGGTATGCATGAAGATCCGAAAGAGCATTTGCATAAAGTATTCGGAGAAGATCACGAAGAGCTTGTACTAGTAAAAGATATACCATTTTATTCGATGTGTGAGCATCATTTAGTTCCATTCTATGGAGTTGCTCACGTTGCATATATTCCGCAAGGTGGAAAGGTGACAGGGTTAAGTAAATTAGCTCGTACCGTAGATACAATTGCACGTCGCCCACAACTGCAAGAACGTATTACATCAACAGTAGCGAACTCTATTATGGAAGTACTAGAGCCTCATGGTGTAATGGTGGTAGTAGAAGCAGAACATATGTGTATGACGATGCGTGGTGTAAAAAAACCAGGTGCGAAAACAGTAACGACAGCAGTGCGTGGTGTGCTTGAAAATGATGCTGCAGCGCGCAGTGAAATTTTATCGTTTATTAAAACGAAGTAAAGAAAAGCGGGAAACTGCTTTTTCTTTTTTTTTTTAGTAAATAAATGATATAGTTTTAACTAGACAGAGTGAGATTAGAAAGATTGCTTACATGAATGGCAGGTGTAGCCAAGTTTTGGTTATAGAAAATAGAGTGTATGTGTTATAATAAGTTTTATGAATTAGAAAACAAGGGTGATTTTTTGTGTGTGACATCTACGGAGGGTATGCGGGTATAAAAGAAAAATTGATGGAGAAATTACGCCATCCTTACTTTATAAACTATATTGAAGAACCATTTATTGATGAAGAAAAGATAGCATTGTTATATGGTGCTTTAAAGAGTGCAAACTTACATATAGAACAAATTGAGCATTACGTAGTAACAATTATGCTTGTACAAATTGCGCTTGATACGCATGAAAGGGTATCAAATAAAGCAGGCGAGGAAGAGATTGAATTCCATAAATGTCGTCAATTAACAGTACTTGCAGGCGATTACTATAGTGGACTATATTATTATTTATTGTCTATGAATCGTGATATTGTTTTAATTCGTGCACTTGCTGAAGGAATTAAAGAGATAAATGAACACAAAATTATGTTATACCAAAAAGCGCATGAAACGACGGATGACATAATGAAAAGCGTAGTAGCGATTGAGTCTGCGCTCCTTCAAAAAACATGTGATCATTTTCATTTATCACATTGGAAGCCATTTATTACATACGTATTAGGTGGAAATCGCCTTCAAAAAGAAATTCAATTGTATGCTGATAAGCAACATTCACCTGTTTTTCAAGCTATGCAAGATGCTTTAGGGGATAAAGCAGAAGTAGTGATTAATGGTTGGATGAAGGAATTGAGAAAGAAAGAAAAACAATTTTTAGAAAATCACACAGACATAAATGAAATAAATTCTGTGTTAAGGAATAAATAGAAGACATAAGCAATTTTACATTGGAAGAAGGTACGAGCATGCAACAATCAAAAGAAGAAAGAGTACATGACGTATTTGAAAAGATTTCTGATAAATACGATGTGATGAATTCTGTAATTAGCTTTCAAAGACATAAAGCGTGGCGTAAAGAAACGATGCGAATTATGGATGTACAACCAGGTAGTCAAGCGCTTGATGTATGCTGTGGAACCGCAGATTGGACAATTGCGCTAGCTGGAGCCGTAGGTGAACAAGGAAAGGTTGTTGGCTTAGATTTCAGTGAAAATATGTTATCTGTCGGTAAGCAAAAGGTAGAGGCGTTACAATTAAAACAAGTAGAACTTCTACATGGGAATGCAATGGAACTTCCGTTTGAAGATAATACGTTTGATTATGTGACGATTGGGTTTGGTTTACGTAACGTACCGGATTATATGCACGTATTAAAAGAAATGACACGTGTAGTAAAACCAGGTGGAAAAGTAATCTGTTTAGAAACATCTCAACCAACAATGATTGGTTTTCGACAAGGGTATATTTTATACTTTAAATATATCATGCCGTTATTTGGAAAGATGTTTGCGAAAAGTTATAAAGAATATTCATGGCTTCAAGAATCTGCTAGTACGTTCCCAGGGATGAAAGAATTGGCTCAAATGTTTGAGCAAGCTGGACTTGAACGTGTGCAAGTGAAACCATTTACTTTCGGGGTAGCAGCGATGCATTTAGGTATTAAACCAGAATCAAAATAGAAAAAAGAAGTTTTAGGTTAAGGTGAACAATATGAAGTTACAACTTATGTACTCTTTTTTACGATCGGATATTAATGTGATAGAAAAAGAATTAAAAAAGACAGTCGCTTCTGAACAGCCATTAGTAGAAGAGGCAGCATTACAGCTTATTGAAGCTGGTGGGAAACGAATTCGTCCTGTATTTGTGTTGCTTGCAGGGAAATTTGGAGATTATAAGTTAGATGCGATTAAGCATGTTGCTGTTGCGTTAGAACTTATTCATATGGCTTCTCTTGTTCACGATGATGTTATTGATGCTGCATTTTTACGACGCGGCAGTGCGACTGTGAATGCGAAATGGGGAGATCGTATTGCGATGTATACAGGGGACTATTTGTTCGCTAAGTCTCTTGAATGTATAACAAATATCGAAATCCCAGAGGCGCATCAAGCGTTATCACATACTATTTTAGAAGTCTGTAAAGGTGAAATTGAACAAATTAAAGATAAATACAATTATGACCAAAATTTAAGAACGTATTTAAGAAGAATAAAGCGAAAAACAGCATTATTAATTGCCGCGAGTTGTCAATTGGGAGCGATTGCTGCTGGTGCTAATCGTGATACAGTAAATCGTCTATTTTGGTATGGGTATTTTGTAGGAATGTCTTATCAAATTATTGATGACATTTTAGACTTCGTTTCCACAGAAGAGAAACTTGGAAAACCTGCTGGTGGAGATTTATTACAAGGAAACATAACGCTCCCTGCTTTATATGCGATGGAAGATCCAGTACTTCGTCAAAAAATCACATCTGTACATGAAAATACAACAGCAAGTGAAATGCAAGAAATTATTGATGCTGTAAAAAATAGTCCAGCAATTGATCAAGCATTTGCGTTTAGTGAACGTTATTTACATAAAGCTTTAGAAATAATAAAACCACTCCCACGTGGAAAAGCAAAGTATGCATTACAAAATGTTGCAAAGTATATTGGAAAACGAAAATTTTAATGTTTATTCTAAAAAATAAAATAATCTCTCTATTTCAAAACTATTGCACAATTGTGATAAGGGTGATAATATGTGTGTGGGGATATACAATTACATACATAATTCAGAAGTGGAGAGATTTTTTATGGAAAAAACATTTCTAATGGTAAAACCAGACGGTGTACAACGTGCCTTCATTGGGGAAATTGTAGCTCGTTTTGAGAAAAAAGGCTTTCAATTAGTTGGTGCAAAATTAATGCAAGTCACTCCGGAAATTGCTGGACAACACTACGCTGAGCATAAGGAAAAACCTTTCTTTGGTGAGTTAGTAGACTTTATTACATCTGGACCTGTATTCGCAATGGTATGGCAAGGTGAAGGTGTAGTAGATACAGCGCGTAACATGATGGGGAAAACAAGACCACATGAAGCAGCTCCTGGAACAATTCGTGGAGATTTCGGTGTAACTGTTGCGAAAAATATTATTCATGGTTCTGATTCTTTAGAAAGCGCAGAGCGCGAGATTGCTATTTTCTTTAAAGAAGAAGAATTAGTTGACTACTCAAAATTAATGAATGAATGGATTTACTAATTATTTTGAAATAATTTGTAAACGCTTTAATCACTGTGATAATAGTAAAAAGTGCAAGGAGAATAGGGGTATTCTTCTTGCACTTTTTTTATTTTCAATTAGTTACGAAGTTTGAGCTGTTATGATATATTGATATTTAAATTAGGCCTATCGGAAATATAGAATAAGAAAATGGTCGATTTATGATATAATTTCTTTAATATTTTTAGAATGATAAAAGTTAATATAGTGAGATAAATACATATACGAAAAGAGGAATAACGTATGCGATATATTACAGCTGGTGAATCTCATGGTCCGCAACTTACAACGATTATAGAAGGTGTTCCAGCAGGATTGTCTTTAGTAGCGGATGATATAAACGAAGAGTTAGCTAGAAGGCAAAAGGGATATGGGCGTGGTAGACGCATGCAAATTGAAACGGATCAAGTGCAAATTTTAAGTGGTGTTAGACATGGAGAAACATTAGGTTCCCCTATTGCACTCGTTGTTGAAAATCGTGATTTTGCCCATTGGACAAAAATTATGGGGACAGAGCCTTTAACTGAGCAGGAAGAAAAAGAGATAAAAAGGAAAGTGACAAAACCAAGGCCTGGGCATGCTGATTTAAATGGTGCAATTAAATATGGTCATAGAGATATGAGGAATGTACTGGAACGTTCGTCAGCGCGCGAAACGACGGTGCGTGTTGCTGCTGGTGCGGTTGCTAAAAAGGTGTTAGCAGAACTTGGTATTAAAGTGGCGGGCCATGTAATTGAAATTGGCGGTGTACAAGCTAAGGAGGTTACGTATAGTTCAATTGAAGAATTAAAGAGTATTACAGAAGCATCTCCTGTACGTTGCTTAGATGACGAAGCTGGTAACCAAATGATGAAAGCGATTGATGATGCGAAAGCAAATGGTGATTCAATTGGTGGAATCGTTGAAGTAATTGTGGAAGGAATGCCAATTGGAGTAGGTAGCTACGTGCATTATGATCGAAAACTGGATGCGAAATTAGCAGCTGCAATTATGAGTATTAATGCTTTTAAAGGTGTCGAGATTGGAATTGGTTTTGAAGCAGCGCATAGACCGGGAAGTGAAGTTCATGATGAAATTCTATGGAATGAGGAGCATGGATATACAAGAAGAACAAATAATGCAGGTGGATTAGAAGGCGGTATGACGACTGGAATGCCAATTGTTGTGCGCGGTGTGATGAAACCGATACCTACACTTTATAAACCTCTTCAAAGTGTAGATATTGATACGAAAGAGCCTTTTACAGCGAGCATTGAACGTTCAGATAGTTGTGCAGTGCCAGCAGCTAGTGTCGTTGCAGAAGCGGTTGTGGCTTGGGAATTAGCAACAGCTTTAATAGAACAATTCGGATTAGATCGTATGGAACTAATTCGTGAAAATATTGAGAAACATAATGAATATGCGAGGGGATTTTAATGGGAAACATACATATTCAAACGAAATCAAAAGAATATGATGTACATGTTGGTAAAGAAGCGTTGTCAAACTTAACAATGATCGTTCAAAATATGCAGCCAGCTGTATCTAACGTAATGATCATTTCAGATGAAGCTGTTGCATCACTACATTTACAGACAGTTATCGATGCATTACAAGTGGAGCAGGACGCGTTTTCATTTGTTGTACCAAGTGGCGAAAAAGAGAAGTCTTTCGAAAATTTCTATGCGGCTCATACGTCAGCTCTTGAAAATAAATTAGATAGAAATTCTTTAATTCTTGCACTTGGAGGCGGAATGATTGGAGATTTAGCTGGTTTTGTTGCTGCATCTTTTATGCGGGGTATTCGCTTTGTGCAGGTTCCGACGACTTTATTAGCGCACGATAGCGCAGTAGGTGGGAAAGTAGCGATTAATCATCCGTTAGGTAAAAATATGATTGGTGCATTCCATCAGCCAGAAGCGGTTGTATATCATACACCGTTTTTACAGTCTCTTCCTGAAAAAGAGTGGCGTTCAGGTTATGCAGAGGTGATAAAGCATGCTCTTATTGGTGATGTGGAGCTATATCATTGGTTAAAAGAAGAAGTGCAAACATTAGCGGATCTTCGTGATGAGAAGTTAATCCATATATTAACGAAGGCGATTCCTGTAAAGGCAAATGTTGTGTCACAAGATGAAACAGAGAAGGGTGTACGTGCCCATTTGAACTTTGGACATACGTTAGGACATGCTCTTGAAAAAGAGCTAGGGTATGGGAATATTACTCACGGTGACGGCGTAGCGGTTGGAATGTTATTCGCCATATTTTTAAGTGAGCAAGTGTACAAGGTTGATCTTGCTTATGAAGATATGAAGCAGTGGTTCTTGAAATACGGCTATCCAAAAATGCCAAGAGATTTGAATGTAGAGCGCCTCGTTCAATTGATGAAACAAGATAAGAAAGCAAATGCAGGAGCAATTCATATGGTGCTTATGCAGGAATATGGGGTAGTGAATGTCGTATCTATTTCAGATGAGACTGTTCATATTGCGTTAGAGGCATTTCAAAAAGATATGGTTTAAAATGATAGCGAAGTGTTGTGAAGTGCTCATTTAGAGGTATTCTCGTAATAGTGACGGTTATGATAAAAGATTACAGTAAGGGGCTATAACTGTATTGTAATCAAATTGAATGAAATGACTGGGGGAAGAAAAATGAGAGTGAAAGAGCAATTGTTAACTTTGAGAGCGTATGTGCCTGGGAAAAACATTGAAGAAGTAAAAAGGGAATATGGATTATCGAAAATTGTGAAATTAGCATCGAACGAAAATCCATTCGGTTGCTCAGCACGTGTGACAGAAGCATTAACTTCTTTAGCGAGCCAATATGCCCTTTATCCAGATGGATATGCCTTTGAACTTCGGACAAAAGTAGCGAAACATTTAGGTGTAAAAGCAGAACAATTACTATTTGGTAGTGGATTAGATGAAGTCATTCAAATGATTAGCCGAGCGTTATTACATGAAGGAACAAACGTTGTAATGGCGAATCCTACGTTTTCACAATATCATCACCATGCTGTTATTGAAGGAGCAGAAGTTCGTGAAGTATCACTTAAAGGTGGTATTCACGATTTAGATGCAATGCTAGAGCAAGTAGATGAGAAAACGAAAATTGTATGGATTTGTAATCCGAATAATCCAACAGGTACATATGTTGAGAAACAAAAATTACTTTCATTTTTAGAATCAGTTCCTAAGTCGGCTCTCGTTATTATGGACGAAGCATATTATGAATACGCGGAAGCAGAAGACTATCCGCAAACATTACCACTTCTTGAAAAGTATGAAAATCTTATGGTTTTACGCACGTTTTCAAAAGCATATGGTTTAGCTGCTTTTCGTATCGGATATGCGATTGGGGATGCGAAGTTAATCGGACAGCTAGAAGTAGCTAGGTTACCATTCAATACATCAACTGTAGCCCAATCTGTAGCACTCGCTGCATTAGAAGATCAAGCCTTTTTACAAGATTGTGTGCAAAAGAATGCTGAAGGTTTAAATCAGTATTATGCATTTTGTAAAGAATATAACGTATTCTATTATCCATCTCAAACAAATTTCATTTTCTTAAAACTTGGTATACCGGGTAATGAAGCTTTCGAACGATTAATGAAAAAAGGATATATCGTTCGTTCTGGTGCTGCATTTGGTATCGATGATGGTATTCGTATTACTGTCGGTTTGAAGGAAGAAAATGATGAAATTATAGAGTTGCTGAAAGAGCTTGTAAATGAGCAAGTACAGAAAGAAGAAACATATTCTTAAGAGATTGTGAAGGCTCCTAGTATAGGAGCCTTTTTTATCGCATTCAAAATAAAGGTTGAAGACTGCTAATTAAGTTATTCTGTAAACCACGGTTTGTATGGCTTGATAATTAGTGAGAGAAGTTATTTGCACGGTCATAAAAGAAAGCGGTACAATAGAGGATGATGATAAGGTATCGGTGTCATATCCGAACCTTTTGAACAATTAACTACTCTGTAAGAAGAAGTATAAGAAGAAGCATGCTCATTCTAAAGGTTGCGTTCTAACAGTGAGTTGCTTATGATAAATGAACAGAAGAGAATATTTTTTAGAATTAAAGGAGACGTTTATGCAAAAGTTTGAACAAGCTGTTTCATATATTGAAAATGGTGAAGCGGAAAAAGGATTACAATTATTAAAAGAACAATTAAAAATTGCGAATGATGAAGAGAAGTATGATATCGCTCGTTACTATCATACGCTTGGATTTACAGATGAGGCATTAGCAATTACTGAAGACTTACGTTTACTGTATCCAGAAGAAAGTGAATTCACTGTATTTTTAGCAGAATTATATATTGATCTAGATAAAGAAGATGAAGCGATTGAAGTGCTTCATGATATTCCAGAAAATGACGATTTATATGTTCAATCGTTATTACTTGTTGCAGATTTATTCCAAATGCAAGGTTTTGATGATGTAGCAGAGCAAAAACTATTAAAGGCGAAAGAAATGATGCCTGATGAACCTGTTATTACGTTTGGGTTAGCAGAATTATATAGTAGTAAAGGTGAAGAACAAAAGGCAATTACTTATTATGAATCGCTATTAGCGGAACATAAAGTAATGGGTGGTGTTGTGATCGCACTTCGCCTCGCAGAAACGTTAAGCGCGATCGGAAACTGGGAAGAAGCGATTTCTTATTATGAAGCAGGCCTAGAGGAACAAAAAGATATTCACTCATTATTTGGATATGCCTTTACATTATACCAAGGTGAAGAATATCAGAGAGCAATTGGTGCTTGGCAAGAACTAAAAGAATTAGACCCTGAGTACGCATCACTGTACATGTATTTAGCGAAAAGCTATGAAAAAGAAGGAATGCTTCAAGAAAGCTATGAAACGCTTCATGAAGGAATTAAAGTAGATGAGCTTTCAGTTCCATTTTATGTAGAGTTAGCGAACATTGCGGCGAAATTAGGAAAAATAGTAGAAGCAGAGGAAGTTCTTCAAAAAGCGCTTGAGTTAGATCCAGGGCATTTAGGTGCAACATTAAAATATGCATATATCTTAAAAGAACAAGAAAAGTACGAAGAGTTAATTGCAATTGTAGAGCGTGCTATTGATAGTGGAGAACCAGATACACAACTACTTTGGGATCTTGCGTATGCAAAAAAACAATTAGAAATGTATTCGGATGCATTAAAACACTATGAAAGTGCATATACTTCTTTTAAGAATCATCCAGACTTCTTAGAAGAGTACGGTTATTTCTTATTGGAAGAAGGAAAACGAAAAGAGGCGAAAGAAGTATTTACCCAGTTATTACAACTAGACCCGACACAAATTCATATTGAAGAGTTGTTATATAATTTAGAGGATTTTTCATAAGTTGGAAGGAAACTGAATGCCGCTTCTTGAATCTAAAAAGAAAAGAGAAAGACAGAGGAGGGACTTAATTGCTATGAATACCCCTGTTTCTGTAAACGAGAAGAAGGATTTTGTAAAATGGTTTTTGAATAATTACCAACTGAAACAGCGTGAATGTGTATGGATTCTGAATTATTTAATGAGTCACGACCAATTGATGCATAAAGTCCACTTCGTAGAGCATGCAAAATATTGTCCGCGTGGCTTAGTGATGTCAGCGAATTGTGTGAAAGACACACCGTTTCACTTTTTTAAACAAAATGTTATGACAACAGATGCTGAAAAATCGTTTCATGATATTCGTTTAAATCGAGATGAGGATATTTATATTCAACTCAACTTTAAATCATCGTTTCAAAATGCGAATTATGTAGCTGTATTAGAAGAAAACCCATATTTACCAAAGCATATTGAAGTAAATGAAAAAGATCGTTTACTTGCAGAAAGGTTTTTGGAAGAAAGTGTATTTTCGTTTAGGAGAGAACGCCTTTTGAAACAAATTGATGAAGCGTTAGATAAGCAAGATAAGGAAGCGTTTCATAGATTAACGGCAGAGTTAAAGACTTTATAGAATTTATTTGGATTAATTAATTTTTACAAATTTCAGACTTTTATCAAGAAAAACTACCTATATTGGGTAGTTTTTCTTTTTTACCTCTTTTAGTGTGGTTTAATATATATAAAGTGAAAGTTCTGTCATTTGCAAGTGAAGGAGGGAAGGGATTTGAAGTGGATTGTAAAAGATGTAGAACAGTTTGAGCAAGCAAGAGAGTATGTTGATACAGGAGTAATACCGCTGTTATCAATTTCGGCAGCAAAAGAAATGAAAATGGTTGTAGAACAAGGTGAATTTATCGAATTGTTGAGCACGGAATTGGAAAGAGAGTATAAAGGAAGAGTGCTTTTACTGCCTGCGTTTACGTATTTGGTAGAAAGTCAAAAGAATGAAAAAGGTCGTTTGCAAGAATGGACAAATCATTTACGAAGTGAAGGTTTTAAGCATATTGCTTATGTTACAAGTGATTTTTCATGGAAAGAGGATATGCAAGAGTTACAGGGAGATTTATTTTGGTTTCCTTCATTAGCGTTAGAACAATTTAGTGATCAAGCAAAAAGAGAAGTTATTCATGCGCATATAAAAAATATAATGGTGATGTTGGAAGAGAAATGGGGAAACTCGCAATAAACAGAAAGTTCTTATTATTATGAGTAGTATGATATTGACCTGTGCATGAGCGTATTATATCATGATAGTGTCCTAGTTTTTATTTTTTATATAATTTATCACGAGGGGACAATTTCTGATAGAGGGGGGAAATTTTCGTGAGCGACAAAGAACATCGCGTGTCAAGAAGACAATTTTTAAATTACACACTCACAGGGGTAGGAGGCTTTATGGCTGCCGGTATTTTAATGCCGATGACGCGATTTGCGCTTGATCCGGTGTTAAGAAAAGAAGCGGGAACAGATATGGTTGCTGTTGCGCAAGTAAAGGATATTACAACAGAGCCGAAGCGTTTCGATTTTAAAGTGAAGCAGGTTGATGGTTGGTACAAGTCTGAAGAACCAAAATCGGCTTGGGTTCATAAAGATGAAAGCGGAGACATTGTTGCGTTCTCTCCAGTATGTAAACATTTAGGATGTACAGTTAACTGGAATTCGGACAAAGCACATCCGAATCAATTCTTTTGCCCATGTCACGGGGGGCGTTATACAAAAGATGGGATTAACATTAAAGGTACGCCACCCCTTGCTCCGCTTGATGTGTACGAGTCTAAAGTGAAAGATGGAACGCTGTATCTAGGAAAAGCGAAGCCAAGAGGGGGTGCAAAGTAGATGTTAAATAAAATTTATGATTGGGTGGATGAAAGATTGGATATTACACCAATATGGCGTGATATCGCTGATCATGAAGTACCTGAACATGTAAACCCGGCACATCACTTCT
Organism: Bacillus sp. 7_6_55CFAA_CT2; assembly: GCF_000238655.1. Lineage (NCBI taxonomy): Bacteria > Bacillati > Bacillota > Bacilli > Caryophanales > Bacillaceae > Bacillus > Bacillus sp. 7_6_55CFAA_CT2. Next base: position 748,506 of record NZ_JH414710.1, read on the forward strand.
CTGCATTCGTCTATTGCTTTGGAGGACTTACCTTTTTCGTTACTGTAATTCAAATTTTATCTGGAATGTTTTTGACGATGTATTATGTGCCTGATATTAAAAATGCTTGGGAATCAGTTTACTATTTACAAAATGAAGTTGCTTATGGGCAAATTGTTCGTGGTATGCACCACTGGGGTGCTAGTCTCGTAATTGTAATGATGTTTTTACATACACTCAGAGTTTTCTTCCAAGGTGCGTATAAAAAGCCCCGTGAGTTAAACTGGATTGTTGGTGTTCTTATTTTCTTTGTTATGTTAGGTCTTGGTTTTACCGGATATTTATTGCCGTGGGATATGAAAGCTTTATTTGCTACAAAAGTAGGGATTCAAATTGCAGAGCAAACACCGCTCATTGGTCCTTATATTAAAACATTACTCGCTGGTCATTCCGAAATTGTTGGCGCTCAAACATTAACTCGCTTCTTTGCTATTCACGTCTTCTTCTTACCAGCAGCACTTCTAGGTTTAATGGCCTTCCACTTCATCATGATTCGCAAACAAGGTATTTCCGGTCCACTATAAGAGATTGCTAAATTAAAGGGGAAAGAACAAAAGGAGGGAGATTATGCATCGCGGCAAAGGGATGAAGTTTGTAGGAGATTCTCGGGTACCAGTAGCTCGGAAACCAAATATTCCAAAAGACTATTCTGAATACCCAGGGAAAACAGAAGCATTTTGGCCGAACTTCTTGTTAAAAGAATGGATGGTTGGTGCAGTTTTTTTAATCGGTTATTTATGTTTAACAGTGGCGCATCCGTCGCCGCTTGAGAGAATGGCGGACCCAACTGATGCTGGATATATACCACTTCCAGATTGGTATTTCTTATTCTTGTATCAGTTATTAAAGTATTCTTATGCTTCCGGTTCATTTACTGTAATTGGAGCATTTATTATGCCAGGGATTGCGTTTGGAGCATTACTGTTAGCTCCATTTCTTGATCGAGGTCCAGAAAGACGTCCATTGAAGCGTCCTGTGGCAACTGGATTTATGCTTTTAGCAATTGCATCGATTATTTTTTTAACTTGGGAATCTGTAGCACACCACGACTGGGAAGCTGCAAAAAAACAAGGAGCAATTGTAAAAACAGCGCCAGTTGATAAAAATGATGATGGCTATAAATTAATGCAAAAAAATACTTGTTTAACATGTCATGGTGACAATTTACAGGGCGGGGCAGCAGCACCGGCACTGCAAAACTTAACTTTAAAGCCAGAAGAAATTGCTAAAATTGCGAAAGAGGGAAAAGGTTCAATGCCTAAAGGTGTATTTAAAGGTACGGATGAGGAACTGAAGAAGCTTTCGGAATTCGTTGCAAAGTATAATAAAAAATAATAAAAAGCTGACTACAAAATTTGTAGTCAGCTTTTCTATTTAGTTGGATGAAGTTTGTTATAATAGAGTAGGATTTAATGAATGAATTACTTTGCTTGAAAGGTGTTGGACATACGGATTGGTGTACTTGTATGCAATGTTAAGACAACGCTCGGTATTATTATTTTTATTAATTGTTAACATATTAGGTACAATTTACGGATTTATATGGTACGGAAATCAATTGAAAGAAACGTCACCTATATTTTGGCCGTTTGTACCAGATAGTCCTATGGCGAGTCTCTTTTTTGTCTTTGTTTTAATTGCTTTTTTGGCAAAGAGAAACTGGGGATTAATAGAAGCGTTAGCGATTGTAACTTTAATAAAATATGGTATTTGGGCTGTTGTTGTAAACGGGATTATGATTTACGTAAAAGGGCCTATTGGCCTTATGGGCTACATGTTAATGCTTTCGCACTTTGCGATGGCAGTACAAGGATTTTTATATGCTCCATTCTATCGCATAAAAAAATGGCATTTTATAGTAGCAGCTGTGTGGACGTTGCATAACGATGCAATTGATTATTTATTTTGGCAAATGCCGCGATATGGAATTATGCATTTGTTTGTAGAGGAAATTGGTTATTTTACGTTTTGGTTAAGTATTGCTGTACTATGTATTACATATTATTGTTGCTTACGTGAGCAAAGGAAACAATTTTCTTTATGATGGTTAGAACATTTAGGGGGAGAACATGGAGAAAAATAAGAGTGGTACAAAAATATTGGATCGATTGATTACTTTAGTTGTTTCATATAGCATAGCATTTTCTATTTTTGCACTCGCAACAACGGCAGTTATCTATGGAAAATGGCTGTATTATTTTGAAATTGATTTTTTAAATATTCCTGATTTAGCGGATATGACGAAGGATGAAATTAAAAGAAATTACGATGTGCTTATTACATATTTATCCCCGTTTTATGACGGAGCATTACATTTGCCAACATTAGATATGTCCACAAATGGCCGTATTCATTTTGTAGATGTTAAAAATATTTTAGTAAAGATTCAATATGTGATGTATGCGACAAGTATGATTGCAGTGATAGGCGGAATTTATTTATTAAAAAAGAAAAATGAAAAGTTTTTACTGCACGGATCGATTTTAACAATCATTTTTCCGATAGCGCTTATGTTACCAATTGCTATTAATTTTGAAAAGAGTTTTGTATTATTCCATAAACTTTTATTTAGTAATGATTATTGGGTTTTTGATCCTGAAAAAGATCCAATTATATTAATGTTACCAGAAGAGTTCTTTATGCATGCTGCGTGTGCTATTTTATTATTCATTTTAGGTGGTAGTATACTTTGTTACAGTTTATATCGATATTTCGTAAAAAAGAAAAGGATGTCACAGAAAAAATTCTCTGCTTAAAGAGAATTTTTTCTTTGTAAAATGATAATATATTTTTCGGTCTAGTTCTGTTCTATTCTTGTCCAAATTAACATATTTTGTACTAGTAGTTATAGGGGGGACCGGGATGAAGAGAACATTAATTGGATTGATAGCATTTCTAATTATAATGTTTCCGTTACGTATATATGCTGAAGAGTGGAATGAGCTAACAGGGTTGTTAGACGACTCGTTACAGTTAGTGAAGCGTAATGAAGATGAAAAAGCGGTACAAGTATTACAACATTTCTCGGAGCAATTTTTAATAAAGGGGAATGAAAAGAAGCAGGAAGTAACACCAGATCAAGTTAGAGTTATTTCTTTAGCTTACGATAAGGCGCAACAATCGCTCTCTGAAGAAGGTTTAGGTAAGCAAGCTAAAATTGATAATGTGCTGGCATTACAACTTGCTGTTGATGCACAAGTATCGAAATATCAACCACTTTGGATGGAAAGAGAAAGGAAAGTAATGGATGCCTTTTCTCAAATGGAAAAAGCGATGGAAAAAGAAGATGCTGGGCAGTTTCAACAAACGTTAAATACGTTTTTAAATGAATTCAATATTATTTATCCAAGCTTAATGATTGCTTTGCCAGAAAACGAGGTTCAGCGTGTAAATGTTCATTTATCTTATTTAGATGAATTTCGTAACGTTATGTTAAAAACGAAAGGCGGCCAAATGCAATTAGGGATTATTAAAGGGGATTTGCAAAAGATATTTCACACAGTAAAAAAAGATGAAATTGCACCCTCTCTCATTTGGTTTATGACAATTACTGGGGGACTTATTTTCTTCACATTAACTTATGTTGGATGGAGAAAGTATAAAGGAGAGAGAGAAAAAAGAAAAAGTAATGTACATTCTAAAAATAGATAATGCAATAAATAAAGATATGGATTGTAAGGTTTATTCATTGACAATAGTAGCAGAAGAAAATAGAATGAGAAGTACTATAATTAAAACTTCAATGGAGGTTCATGATGTTTTATTTAATTTACTTCGCGATCATAATGATCATACCGTTGTATGCACAGTCAAGAGTACGTAGTGCCTATAGCAAGTATTCACAAGTTTATTCAACATCAGGTATGACAGGAGCGGAAGTGGCTCGAAAAATTTTAGATGAAAATGGATTATACAACGTAGCTGTAGAAGAAACACCAGGTCATTTATCAGACCATTATGATCCAACCGCTAAGACGGTTCGATTATCAACAGATAACTATTATGGACATTCAGTTGCTGGTACAGCAGTTGCAGCACACGAAGTAGGACACGCAATTCAAGATGCAAAAGATTATAAATTTATGCGCGTTCGTCATTCGTTAGTGCCAGTTGCAAACTTTGGTTCGAATATGTCTTGGATTTTCGTCCTAATCGGTATATTTGCACAAATGTCTGGTTTGTTGTTATTAGGTATCATTTTAATGGCAGCAGGTGTTGTGTTCCAGCTCGTTACATTGCCAGTTGAGTTTGATGCGTCAAAGCGCGCAATGCAACAAATTGAAGCGTTAGGTATTGTATCAACAGATGAATATGGGCAAGCTCGTAAAGTATTAAATGCGGCAGCATTAACATATGTAGCAGCTGCAGCTGTAGCGGTATTTGAATTATTACGTCTCGTATTAATGTATACTGGTATGCAGCGTAGCGACGACTAAAGACTATCAATTTTGATAGTCTTTTTTGTTGTATGGATTGAATTATATAATGTATTGCAAATAGAAATAATAGAAGTAATGCGGAAAGGCGGTGGGGGAAATGAAATATCCAGACCATTTAGTAAAACAAGTGCAAGAGCGCAGTGCTCCTTATCAACTAGAAGGTTTTTTAAGTGGACAAGGTCCTGAAAATCCCAAATTTATGTTGTTAGGAGAAGCGCCTGGTGAAACAGAAATTCATAATGGGATTCCGTTTAGCGGGAGGGCGGGAAAACAATTAATGGATTTTTTAGAGCGTATTGATGTTACAAGGGAAGAAGTATATATTACGAGCGCTGTTCGAAGTAGACCTTATAAATGGCGAGAGAAAAAAGAAAGAAATGGTGAAATCATACAAAAAAAGTATAATAGAACGCCAAATCAGGGAGAAATAGTTGCCCATGCGCCTTTGTTAGATTATGAATTAGAGAAAATACATCCGAAGCTTATCGTCACGCTTGGAAATATCGGTCTTCAACGTTTAACAGGAAAAAATAAAAAAATCACAGATGTACACGGGCAATTATTAAAACAGCCCATTCAAAAATTAAAGGATATGCAAAGTGCAGAGTTTACATGGTCAGAGAAAGAATATCATGTTTTTCCGACTTTTCATCCAGCTTCCATTTTTTATAATCGGAGTTTATTGGAGCTTATTCATGAGGATTTTGAGAAGCTTAAAAGACTTGTAATAAAAAACTAGAAAAGCTAAGGCGCTTTTCTAGTTACATTTAATTATGTAAAGGGTTTTTATTTTCATCTAACGTAAATCCTTCACCAACTACATCATGTACATCACTTACAGCGACAAAAGCATGAGGATCTACAGAAGTAATGATATTCTTTAATTTCACGATTTCATTTTTAGCAACAACGCAATACAATACGTTACGTTCCACTTTTGTATACGATCCAACAGCTTTTAAAAAGGTTGCTCCGCGCTCCATTTCAGATAAAATTTTGGCAGCAATTTCATCGTTTTTCTCTGAGATAATAGTCGCTCCTTTGGCAGCATAAGCTCCTTCTTGCATAAAATCAATGACTTTAGCACCGATAAAAACAGCAACTAGCGTATACATGCCCTCGCGGTATGATAAATAGGTAAGAATAGAGACTACGATAACGACAGCATCAAACATAAACATTGTTTTCCCCATACTCCAGCCAACATATTTGTGAGCTAGTCGTGCGATAATATCTACACCGCCAGTAGTCCCGCCATATTTAAATATTATTCCAAGGCCGATACCGATAAATGCCCCGGCGAATAAAGCTGCGAGTGTCATATCATTTTGCAAGTTTAAATGTAAGTTGAGTACTTCGTAACGCTGGAAAATCCATAGAAATAAAGATACGCTAAAGGTGCCAATTAATGTATATAAAAATGTCGTTCTGCCAAGTAACCTCCAACCAATAAAAAATATAGGGATATTTAAAATTAAGTTTGAGTAGGAAGGATCAAACTTAAATAAAAAATACAATAATAGTGTAATACCAGTAAACCCACCCTCTGCAAGGTGGTTTTCAATATTGATATTGACAATACCGAAAGAAAATATAGCGGAACCGATTAAAATAAAAATAATATTTCGCATCTTCAATTTTGATGTCATATAGAAATCCCCCTAATTATGTAATGATTGCATTGCTCCGCTGAAACAGTAAAACATAATAATAAGTAATTTCTAGTTGCTAGTGAAAATAGTAAGAACTTGATTGATGTGGGCTGATCTTTTGTGAAAAGCACAAAAGAAGGTTTCACTTTATCCCGCTCTAACGGCTGATAGGAGATGAAGCAAAGAAGAGGGGCAAACCAGCCGTAGGAACTCGATTAGTTCAACTAATCTTTTGCAAAAAGCGCAAAAGAAGTTTCACTTTACCCCGTACCAACGGCTGGTAGGAGATGAAGCAAAGAAGAGGGGCAAACCAGCCGTAGGAACCCGATTAGTTCAACTAATCTTTTGCAAAAAAACGCAAAAGAAGTTTCACTTTATTATAGTCTATCCAAAAATGGGTCGCAAATAGGTGTTTGGCGGGGAATAATATTTGTCAAATCGCGATGAATTGGCTAACATGAAAGAGGAAGGATTAGAGGTGAATAGTATGGAAGCAAAAACGATGAAAGATATGCAGAAAGAAGTAGATGCATATATTGGTCAGTTTAAAGAAGGTTATTTCAGTCCGCTTGCAATGATGGCTCGTTTAACGGAAGAAATGGGAGAGCTTGCAAGAGAGGTAAATCATTATTATGGTGAGAAACCGAAGAAAACAACTGAAAAAGAAAGAAGTATTGAAGAAGAGCTTGGAGATGTATTATTTGTTATGATTTGTATGGCAAATAGTTTAAATATTGATTTAGAGACAGCACATAACATTGTAATGAATAAATTTAATACACGTGATAAAGATCGCTGGACACGTATTGATGAGGGAGAGAAAGAATAATGAAAGAAATTAAAGTAATTATCGCCGGACCAAGAGGACGTATGGGACATGAAGCAGTTCTTCTTATGGAAAGAACGGAACATTTTAATTTAGTAGCAGCAGTGGATTATAAGCATGGTGGTGAGAAGATTTCTGATTTACCTGGCATGCCAGCATTACATGCACCGATTTACGCTGATTTACATACTTGTTTAGATGAAGTAGAAGCAGATGTGTTGTTAGATTTAACAACACCAGAAGTGGGGAAACAACACGTTACACTTGCAGTTGAGCGTGGACTTCGTTCGGTTATTGGTACAACTGGATTTACAGAAGAAGAATTGGCACGTTTAACAGAGAATGCAAAAGAAAAAGCAGTAGGAACAATTATTGCTCCAAACTTTGCAATTGGTGCAGTTCTTATGATGAAATTCTCACAAATGGCAGCGAAATATTTCCAAGATGTTGAGGTAATTGAATTACATCATGATCAAAAATTAGACGCACCATCTGGTACAGCTGTAAAAACGGTAGAGTTAATTCGTCAAAATCGTGAATCAAAGCAGCAAGGTCATCCAAAAGAAGTAGAGCAACTAGCAGGTGCACGTGGTGCAAATGTAGACGGTATTCACATTCATAGTGTACGTTTGCCAGGGCTTATTGCACACCAAGAAGTAATGTTCGGTGGAGATGGACAAATGTTAACAGTTCGTCATGATTCATTCAATCGTGCATCATTTATGTCAGGTGTAAAACTATCAATTGAGACAGTAATGAACCTCGATCATCTTGTGTACGGTTTAGAAAATATTATCGACTAAAGGGGAGACAACGGATGAAAATTGCCTTAATCGCACATGACAAAAAGAAAAATGATATGGTTTCGTTTGCATACGCATATAAACCAATTTTTGAACAACATGAATTATTTGCAACAGGAACGACAGGGCTTCGTATTATGGAAGCGACTGGATTAGTTGTAACAAGATATCAATCTGGCCCTCTTGGTGGAGATCAAGAAATTGGTGCAATGATTGCAAAGAACGACTTAGATATGGTGATTTTCTTCCGCGATCCATTAACAGCACAGCCGCATGAACCGGATGTGAATGCATTGCTTCGTTTATGTGATGTATATGCGATTCCACTTGCAACGAATATGGCAAGTGCTGAAATGTTAATGCACGCATTAGAGCGAGGAGATTTAGATTATCGTAAGTTAAGAAAATGAGGGGAACAATTATGAGTGGATTACATATATTAGCGTTTGGTGCTCATGCCGATGATGTTGAAATCGGCATGGCTGGTACCATCGCTAAATATACAAAGCAAGGGTATGAAGTAGGTATTTGTGATTTAACAGAAGCTGATCTTTCTTCAAATGGAACGATAGAGTTGAGAAAAGAAGAAGCGAAGGTTGCAGCTCGTATAATGGGAGTAAAAACGAGGCTGAATTTAGCGATGCCAGACCGTGGTTTGTATATGAAAGAAGAGTATATACGTGAAATTGTCAAGGTGATCCGTACATATAAACCAAAACTAGTTTTTGCACCGTACTATGAAGATCGCCATCCAGATCATGCAAATTGTGCAAAGCTTGTGGAAGAGGCTATTTTTTCAGCAGGAATCCGTAAATATATGCCGGAACTTTCACCACATCGTGTGGAGTCTTTTTATAATTATATGATTAATGGTTTTCATAAACCGAATTTTTGTATAGATATAAGTGAGTACCTCTCTATAAAGGTGGAAGCATTAGAAGCGTATGAAAGTCAGTTTTCAACAGGGAGCGATGGTGTTAAGACACCGTTAACAGAAGGTTACGTTGAAACTGTAATCGCTCGTGAGAAGATGTTTGGAAAAGAAGTTGGAGTCTTGTATGCCGAGGGATTTATGAGTAAGAAACCGGTTTTATTACATGCTGATTTATTAGGGGGATGTAAATGAAATTAAAAATAGGTATTACATGTTATCCTTCTGTAGGTGGTTCTGGAGTTGTTGGAACAGAATTAGGAAAGCAATTGGCGGAACGTGGGCATGAAATTCACTTTATTACATCGGGTTTACCATTCCGGTTAAATAAAGTATATCCAAACATTTATTTTCATGAAGTGACGGTAAATCAATACTCTGTATTTCAATATCCACCATACGATTTAGCGTTAGCAAGTAAAATGGCCGAGGTTGCACAAAGAGAAAACTTAGACATTTTACATGTGCATTACGCAATACCACATGCAATTTGTGCATATTTAGCAAAACAAATGATCGGAGAGCGTATTAAAATTGTTACAACCTTACATGGAACAGATATTACTGTGTTAGGTTCCGACCCTTCGTTAAATAATTTAATTCGTTTTGGTATTGAGCAATCAGATGTTGTCACTGCTGTCTCGCATTCATTAATTAACGAAACACATGAGCTTGTAAAACCAAGTAAAGAAATTCAAACGGTATATAACTTTATAGACGAACGTGTATATTTCAAGCGTAATATGTCTCAATTAAAGAAAGAATACGGTATAAGTGAGAGTGAAAAAGTACTTATTCATATTTCGAATTTCCGTAAAGTGAAACGTGTGCAGGATGTTGTTCAGGCATTTGCTAAAATTGTTAAAGAAGTAGATGCGAAGTTGCTTCTTGTTGGAGACGGACCAGAATTCTGTACGATTTTACAGATAGTGAAGAATTTACATATTGAAGATCGCGTTTTATTCCTAGGGAAGCAAGATAATGTTGCAGAACTACTTGCGATGAGTGATTTAATGTTGCTTCTATCAGAGAAGGAAAGTTTTGGTCTTGTTTTATTAGAAGCAATGGCGTGTGGTGTACCTTGTATCGGAACGCGGGTTGGAGGTATTCCAGAGGTTATTCAACACGGGGAAACAGGATATTTATGTGAAGTTGGCGATACAACAGGAGTGGCAAATCAAGCTATTCAGCTATTAAAGGACGAGGAACTTCACCGTAATATGGGAGAACGAGCAAGAGAAAGTGTTTATGAGCAATTTCGCTCAGAAAAAATTGTTTCACAATATGAAACGATTTACTATGACGTACTAAGGGATGACAAAAATGGAAAGATTTAAAAAAGCTAGTTCTATTATTGAGACATTAAAGCAACAAGGACATGAGGCTTACTTTGTTGGTGGGAGCGTACGAGATCTTATTATCGATAGGCCGATTGGAGATATTGATATTGCGACATCTGCTCTACCAGAAGAAGTGATGGCTATATTCCCAAGAAATGTTCCTGTTGGTCTTGAGCATGGAACTGTAATTGTTGTAGAAAATGGTGAGCCTTATGAGGTAACTACTTTTCGAACAGAAAGCGAATATGAAGATTTTCGAAGACCTAGTAGTGTTCAATTTGTTCGTTCATTAGAAGAGGATTTAAAACGTCGTGATTTCACGATGAATGCAATTGCTATGACAGAAGAAGGCAAAATGGTTGATTTATTTGCTGGACAGGAAGCCATTCAACAGAGAAAAATTGTGACAGTTGGAAATGCTGCGGATCGTTTTCAAGAAGATGCCCTGCGAATGATGCGTGGTATTCGGTTTGTAAGCACGTTAGGTTTTTCATTAGAAATGAAAACGAAGCAAGCGATTGAAACGCATGGGCATTTGCTAGAACATATAGCAATTGAGCGTATTACAGTAGAGTTTGAGAAACTGTTAACTGGTACATATTGTGTGAAAGGTCTCAAAGAATTAGTAGAGACGAAGCTATTTTCTCATTTGCCATATTTACAAATGTCAGAAGAGAGACTGTTAAAAGCTACGCAGTATAAATGGGATTCTTTCGAAACGGATATTGAGGCGTGGGCATTTTTCTTATATTGTATCGGAGAAGAACATCCATCTGTCTTTTTACGTCAATGGAAGTTTTCGAATAAAAAAATAAAAGATATTGTTGCAGTTTTATTGGCAATTCGTACTAGAAAGGAGAAGGATTGGGATACAGTCCTTCTTTATAAAACGGGAATTCATATCGCTGAAATGGCAGAGAGAGTATATGAAGCGATGATTGAAAGCTATGACCCTACATCTGTTGAACGAGTACAATTAATGTTTCATGCATTGCCAATCCAGGAACGTCAAGAAATGAATGTGACTGGTAATGATTTATTAAACTGGGCAAACAAAAAGCCTGGTCCGTGGGTTGCTGAAATGCTTCAGAAAATCGAAGAAGCAATCGTACAAGGAAACGTAGTTAATGAGAAAGAGCGTATAAGGGAGTGGCTGCAAGGATGCAATCTACTATAAGAAAGCAGTTATTGCAAGTTTTTTCTGAAGCGGATGGCGAGTTTGTATCCGGCCAAACAATTAGTGATAAACTTGGTTGTTCAAGAACTGCTGTGTGGAAACATATGGAGGATCTCCGGAGTGAGGGATATGAACTTGAAGCTGTGCGCCGATTAGGTTACCGAATTGCAAGTAAGCCAGACAAAGTGACTGCTAATGAAATTCAGTTAGGGCTACAAACGAAGCGGATTGGTAGAACAGTGTATTTTGAAGAAACTGTTGAATCAACGCAGCACATTGCAGCAAAACTTGCTTATGAAGGTGCAGAAGAAGGAACTGTCGTTGTAGCAGAAGAACAAACAGCGGGAAGAGGTCGTTTAAGCAGAAAATGGCATTCACCAAAAGGAACAGGGATTTGGATGAGTATTATTTTACGCCCGTCAATCCCAGTTCATCATGCACCGCAACTTACTTTGTTAGCGGCTGTTAGTGTTGCACAGGCAATTGAAAAATGTACAGGTGTAAACGTAGGAATAAAATGGCCAAATGATATTTTAATTCAAGGTAAAAAGGCTGTAGGTATATTAACAGAAATGCAAGCGGATCCTGATAAAATTAATGCTGTCATTATGGGCATCGGTATTAATGCGAATCAAAAGCAAGAACATTTTGATGAAGAAATTCAGCACATCGCTACTTCATTAGCGATTGAATCAGGTAAGCCGATTGTTCGTGCAGAACTTATGCAACAAATCTATTTACAACTAGAAAAATTATATGAAGAATATTTACAAAATGGTTTCTCTGTCATTAAAATTCTTTGGGAAAGTTACGCTGTGAGCATCGGGAAAGAAATTACCGCTCGAACGATGAGAGAGACAATTACGGGGTTAGCAAAAGGAATCACAGAGGATGGTGTATTACTTCTGGAGGATCATGAGGGGAAAGTACATCATATTCATTCTGCAGATATCGAAATTAAGTAAAAGAAGTTCCTCTTTTGGAACTTCTTTTTATTTCAATAGTTTTGAGTTGAATTTGTAACATGATAATAAATTCTTTTCATATTTAAAGTTCATTTCAAAATAGCTTCCGTCGAGTTGACCTGGCATGTTATTTGACGATTACTTTGCCTGTCATTCCTTTAAGAAGATGGTATCGACATATTAATTCATATGTACCAGTATTTTTAGGTTTCACGGTAATATTCTTTTCTTTTCCTGACTGGACTACGACGTCAATACCGAGTTTTTTCACTGTAAAGGTGTGCTCGTTTTTACCTTTATTTTTCAATAGTAATGTTGTTGATCCTTCAAGCGGAATCGTGATGACATTTGGATTAAAGTAATCATCATTTAGTTCAACCTCAATCACTTTCGTTAAATCGGTGGGTTGTGTTACGACATGAACTGAGGCAAATACTTGGGAGGATCCTAAAGACATCCACCATACAATCATTACAAGCAAACTGCTGAATCGAAATAACCACCTGTTCATAGACATCTGCAATTCTCCTTTGTTAAGTACTTTCCTCAATTAACCTGCATCATTAGTTTAAGAGTTATACTATATAGTTAAATGGATTACAGAAAAAATTAACTTGGACTTTTTTAACATGCGTTGAAAAAACATGTATCTTTTCAGGATTGAATTATCCATAAAAACTGTATAGCATATATACTCTCTTGTTAAATTTCATATACCGTAATAAGAATAAAAAATTATTTTTTCGAAAAAATGTAGTAATTCCTTTTTGTAGTTTGCTATAATTAGTTCGAATGTGGGCAGTATCAGAGCGAACTGCACCATGATTCGAAGTCATACGAAAAATAATAACTTGGATTCTGCCTTGATCCAATAACGGACTGGGACAGAGGGATGAATAATGCCGACTAACACACAACCCTTCTGCCCTTTTATGGCCAGAGGGGTTTTTTTATATGATTTCGGCCATCTCCTCTCTCCTGCATAAAGGAGGAGTAGTTTTTGAAAACAAAAACAGATTTTTTGAAGATGAAAGAGCAAGGTGAGCCGATTACAATGCTAACGGCGTATGATTATCCATCTGCTAAATTAGCAGAAGAAGCTAAAGTTGATATGATTCTAGTTGGAGATTCTCTTGGAATGGTTGTACTCGGATACGATTCAACAGTACCTGTAACAGTAGAGGATATGATTCATCATACGAAAGCTGTACGCCGCGGAGCGAAAGAGACGTTTATTGTAACTGATATGCCATTTATGTCGTATCACGTATCATTACAAGAAACGATGGTGAATGCACGCCGCATCGTTCAAGAGAGCGGGGCACACGCACTGAAGGTAGAAGGTGCTGGAGAAGTTATATCGACGATTCAATATTTGACGAACGCAGGAATTCCTGTTGTAGCGCATTTAGGTTTAACCCCTCAATCTGTAGGAGTGTTGGGTGGATATAAAGTGCAAGGAAAAGATGCGGAGAGTGCAAAAAAATTAATAGAAGATGCAAAGAAATGTGAAGAAGCTGGTGCAATAGCGCTTGTGTTAGAATGTGTACCAATGCAGTTAGCAGAACTTATTTCAGAGCAACTAACAATACCGACAATTGGGATTGGCGCAGGACAAAAAGTAGATGGGCAAGTGCTTGTTTATCATGATCTTATCTCATACGGCGTAAATCGTGTTCCGAAATTTGTGAAGCAATATACGTCTGTTCAAGAGGAGATTGTGCGTGGGATTTCACAATATGTTACTGAAGTAAAGACAAGGCAATTTCCTGAAGAAAAACATTCGTTCACAATGAAAGAGGAAGAATGCTTAGCGTTATATGGAGGAAAACAATAATGAAAATCGTAACTACAGTGCAAGAGATGCAGCAAATTACGAGCGAACTTCGTGCAAGTGGAAAGAGTATTGGTTTTGTTCCAACAATGGGTTATTTACATGAAGGCCATGCTACTTTATTACGTAAGGCAAGAGAAGAAAATGAAACTGTAGTTTTAAGTGTATTTGTAAACCCACTACAATTTGGCCCAAATGAAGATTTAGATCGATATCCTCGTGATATTGATAGAGATGAAAATGTAGCAAAAGAAAACGGTGTAGATTATTTATTTTATCCGAGTGTAGAAGAAATGTATCCAGCAGAACAAACAACAACGGTAGAAGTTGTGAAGCGCACGGACGTATTATGCGGTCAACAAAGACCTGGTCATTTTGCTGGTGTTGCAACTGTACTAATGAAACTATTTAATATTACGCTGCCAAAGCGTGCTTATTTCGGTATGAAAGATGCTCAACAAGTTGCAGTAATTGAAGGGTTTGTAACTGATTTCAATATTCCAGTTACAATCGTACCAGTTGATATTGTAAGGGAAGAAGATGGTTTAGCGAAAAGTTCTCGTAACGTGTACCTATCACAAGATGAACGTGAAGAAGCTCTTCATTTATACCGCAGCCTATGTATAGCGAAAGAAAGAATTGAGGCAGGTGAACGTAATCCCGAAATCATTACAAATCTTGTGAAAGAGTATATTGAGACGCATACGAAAGGCACTGTAGATTATGCAGATTTATATGCATATCCGTCATTAACAATGGTAGAGAAAGTCAAAGGAAGAATCATTTTAGCTATTGCAGTTAAGTTTGAAAATGTAAGATTAATTGACAATATAACATTAACAGTTAAATAAGGGGGAGCATCTATGTTTCGCACAATGATGAGAGCAAAGTTACATCGTGCAACTGTAACGGAGGCAAATTTAAATTATGTAGGTAGTATTACAATTGATGAAGACTTAATGGATGCAGTAAATATTGTAGAAAACGAAAAAGTCCAAATTGTAAATAATAATAATGGTGCTCGCTTAGAGACATACGTTATTAAAGGGGAACGCGGTAGTGGTGTTGTTTGTTTAAACGGTGCTGCGGCAAGGCTTGTACAACCAGGGGACAAAGTAATTATTATTTGTTATGGGCTAGTTACGGAAGAAGAGATTCATAAACAAGAACCAAAAATTGCAGTATTAGACGATAATAATCAAATTATTGAAATGTTAGGTGCTGAAAAAGCGGGTACGATATTATAAGTAGAAAGGCTATCTCCATTGCGGAGATAGCTTTTTTGTGCATCTTTTCATTAAGATGAGATAAAACGTGGTATAGTAACATTATATAAATTATTGTTGTTTGAAAGGTAAGAAATTGAGGTGTTACATATATGAGTAAGCGTTATGTCGTTGTTGATTTAGAGACGACAGGGAACTCCTGGAAAGATGGGAAGGATAAAATTACCCAAATTGCAGCTGTTGTAGTAGAAGATGGAGAGATATTGGAGATTTTTTCGTCTTTTGTTAACCCAAAGAGAGAGATCCCACCATTTATTACAGAATTAACAGGGATTGATGAAAGTCTTGTAAAACAAGCCCCGTTATTTCAAGATGTAGCCCCGATGATTGTTGAGCTATTACAAGGTGCGGCTTTCGTTGCGCATAATGTTCACTTTGATTGGAATTTTTTAAATGAAGAATTAAGGCAAGCTGGATATACAGAAATACATTGTCCGAAAATCGACACGGTTGAATTGGCTCAAATTCTTTTGCCGACAGCCGATAGTTATAAATTACGTGATTTAGCTAAGAAGCATGAACTAGAGCACGATCAACCACATCGTGCGGATAGTGATGCTCTTGCAACAGCGGAATTATTTTTACAATTTTTAAATGAAATTGAAAAGTTACCACTTGTCACGTTGCAATCGCTTTATGAATTAAGTGATGTGTTCCAAAGCGATATAGCTGATGTGCTTTCTGAAAATATTTTAAAGAAAGTAATGCACGGTAAAGAAGATATAGCGGAGTATGAAATACATCGAAATATTGCGCTGAAAAAGCGGAACTATTCCTTAAACCTTGGAGAAACGTGTTCATCAAAGTTTGATGCTTTCTTGAATAAAACGATGGATAAATTGGAATCACATATGCCAAAGTTTGAAAGAAGAGAAAGTCAACAACTGATGATGAAAGAGATATATACGGCGTTAAGAGATTCTCGTTTTTCACTAATTGAAGCGGGTACAGGAACAGGAAAGACTCTTGCTTATTTGCTTCCTAGTCTTTATTTTGCAAAGAGAAAAGAAGAACCTGTCATTATAAGTACACAAACGGTACAACTCCAACAACAAATATTAGAAAAAGAAATTCCGTTATTACAAAAAATAATGCCATTTTCATTTGAGGCAGCTCTTCTAAAAGGAAGAAAGCATTATTTATGCTTACATAAATTTGAGTATGCTTTGCAAGAGGAAGAAAAAAATTATGATATGGCACTTACGAAGGCGAAGATTTTAGTTTGGCTATTGCAAACTGAAACAGGTGATCGAGACGAATTAAATATTCCTGAGGGCGGAAAGTTACTTTGGAATCGTATTTGTAGCGATGCGTATAGTCCAGGCGGTATGCAAAGTAATTGGTTTAGTCGTTGTTTTTATCAGCGAGCGAAGAATAAAGCTTTATTTGCAGATATCGTTATTACAAATCATGCGTTATTATTTCAAGATTTTTCAAGTGAAGAACCGTTGTTTGCTTCATGCGAACATATTATTTTTGATGAAGCTCACCATATTGAAGAAGCTGCGAGTAGAACATTGGGTGAACAGTTCTCTTGTATGTATTTTCAATTGGTTATATCTCGTCTTGGGACGCTAAGAAACAGAAGATGTACTCTCCAAAGTATATAAAATGATGAAAAAATCAGAGCAAGCATCTCGTTCAACTTTCCGTATGATAAGTTATAGTTTGAAGGAACTTAAGTTTGATGCGGATGAACTCTTCCAAATGTTACGTACTTTTATATTTAAACAAACAAAGCAAGAGCAAGGAACGAATAATATGCCGCTCATCTATAGGTATAACGCAGAACTAGAAAAAGGTAAGTTGTGGGATAGTATCGTCGAATTAACAAATCGTTTTATATATGAATTAAGAAGGGTAGTAACTGCTCTTGAGAAGCAAGTGGATATATTGCAAAGTAAGTTAGAATGGGAGATGCATGTTGTAACAGGTGAATTTATGCATTTAATTGAGTTGCTGAGAAAGATGGCAGAATCATTACAGTTACTCGTATTAGAAAAGAATTCGTATGTAACTTGGATGGAGACTGAAACGAAAGGGACGATTCATTCAACAGTTCTATACGCACAGCCTGTCCATATTGGTGAAAGATTTGCTGATGAATTTTTAACAGAAAAAAAGAGTGTTATTTTTACATCCGCAACACTAACAGTTAACGATACGTTTGATTATATAAAAGAGGAACTTGGTTTACATGATTTCGCTCCAAATACATTAAAGGTTCCGTCACCATTTCGTTATGATGAACAGATGAAATTAATGGTTTCAACGGATGTACCTTTTATTAAGCAAGTAAGTAATGAGCGATATATTGAATCTGTATCGGAACATATTGCAAAGATAGCAAAAGCCACAAAAGGCAGAATGCTCGTTTTATTCACTTCGTATGAAATGTTAAAAGAAGCGTATGTGAATTTAAAAAATAATGATGAATTAGAGGGTTATTTATTACTCACCCAAAGTGTGAATAATAGAAGTCGAAGCCGCTTAATTCGAAAGTTTCAAGAGTTCGACAAATCAATTTTATTAGGGACGAGCAGTTTCTGGGAAGGAATAGA
The DNA here is from genome assembly GCF_000238655.1 of Bacillus sp. 7_6_55CFAA_CT2. Classification (NCBI taxonomy): domain Bacteria; kingdom Bacillati; phylum Bacillota; class Bacilli; order Caryophanales; family Bacillaceae; genus Bacillus; species Bacillus sp. 7_6_55CFAA_CT2. The sequence goes on from NZ_JH414710.1 coordinate 766,359, forward strand.
TATTCCTGGAGATGCCTTAAGTTGTCTTGTTATAGTCCGTCTACCATTTACACCTCCTCATCAGCCGATGATGGAAGCGAAAGGTGAGTGGCTAAAAAATCAAGGTGAAGATGTATTCGCTAAATTAGCGCTCCCACAAGCAATATTACGTTTCAAACAAGGATTCGGCCGCTTAATTCGAACGAATACAGATACAGGAACGGTAGTAGTGTTAGATCGTCGTTTGACGAGTTCTTCCTATGGAAAACGATTTCTACAATCGATTCCTAACGTACCTCTTTATGAAGGACCATTAGAAGAATTGTTAGTACAATTAGAAGAACCATCAAATGAATAAAAATGGAAGAAAAATACGCCTGAAGTACTTATAAACTTCAGGCGTAAAAAATGTGGGTAGGAGGAATTTTATTTTTCTTACTTCTTGTATACAAAATGTGTTGGTTTTCGACTTGAAACCTTTTTTTGCTGTACATGTCCTGCTATAATAGATGGGTGATGAAGCAGGGGTTGTAAAGAATGTACTCTTATTGTAACCGCATTGCGTTCTTCTATAATTAGAAATTTTTGTGTAACGGAGGAGTTTTTTCATGGATAAGAAAATCGAAGTACTATCAACGACGCGTATTAAATATTCGTCGGATTTGTATAAAATTGTTGATAGTTTAAATCGTACGTTAAAAGAGCAGGACCTCATGTTCGGACTAGCATTAGACGAAAAAGATAAAGAAACAGCTGTATTTACGATTTACAGAACGTAGTGATACAATGAAAAAGTGGATCTTTGCAATCATTATTGTTATCGTTGCTAGCGGAATATATGGGGCGTATGTTTATAATAAAGCGATGGGAAAGAAAATTCCAAAAGAGTCGAAATTTGTAGAAATTGCTAAAGAAAAAGCAAAGCTTACAAAGGTGAAATCTGTTGATTATTACAACGGAAAATCTGCATATATAGTCGTGCAAGGTACAGATGAAAAGGGAGAACAACTTATCGTTTGGGTGCCTGAGAAAAAAGGGGATACTGTAGTAAGGAAAAAGAGCGAAGGTATTTCTGAAAAAGAGGCTATACAAAGAACAATAGAGCAAGTCGGCAATGAAAGTAAGGAATCAAAAAGTAAGCCGAAAGAGATTATGAAAGTGAAATTAGGCTTTGAAAATGATGTACCACTATGGGAAGTTACATATATTGATGATGACAATCGTTATAGTTATTACTATCTTGAATTTAAAGATGGAAAATTTTTAAGACGATATAGCATTGAAAAATAGATGTAGGGGGAACTACAAATGAAATTAGCAAAGCGAGTAGCTGCTTTAACACCGTCTTCAACTTTAGAAATTACAGCAAAGGCACAAGCATTAAAAGCAGAGGGTCATGATGTAATTGCATTAGGGGCAGGGGAACCTGACTTTAATACACCAGAGCATATTATGGATGCTGCACATAAAGCGATGTTAGAAGGGCATACGAAGTATACACCAACAGGTGGATTACAATCGTTAAAACAAGAAATTGTGAAGAAATTTACTCGCGATCAAGGTATTGCGTATGATCCATCTGAAATTATTGTATGTAATGGTGCAAAGCATGCATTATATACATTATTCCAAGTATTACTTGATGAGGGAGATGAAGTTATCATCCCAACTCCTTACTGGGTAAGCTATCCAGAGCAAGTAAAGCTTGCTGGCGGTAAGCCGGTTTATGTAGAAGGTTTAGAAGACAATGAGTACAAAATTACAGCAAAGCAGCTGCGTGAGGCAATTACAGAGAAAACGAAAGCAGTTATTATTAATTCACCGAGCAATCCAACAGGAATGATTTATAGCAAAGAAGAATTACAACAGCTTGGAGAAGTATGTTTAGAACATGATATTTTAATCGTTTCTGATGAAATTTATGAAAAATTAATTTATGGTGGCGTAGAATATACTTCAATTGCCCAGCTTTCTAATGCATTAAAAGAACAAACACTTATTATTAATGGTGTATCTAAATCTCATTCTATGACAGGATGGCGTATTGGATATGCTGCAGGAAATAAGCAGCTTATTAAAGCAATGACGAATTTAGCGAGTCATAGTACGTCAAACCCTACTTCAATCGCTCAATACGGCGCAATTGCGGCATATGCAGGCTCACAAGAACCTGTGGAAACAATGCGTCAAGCCTTTGAAGAGAGATTAAACATCATTTATGATAAATTAATTCAAATCCCTGGCTTTACTTGTATTAAACCGCAAGGGGCATTTTACTTATTCCCTAACGTAAAAGAAGCTGTAGCTTTATCAGGATATGCAACAGTTGATGATTGGGCAAAAGCTCTATTAGAAGAGGAAAAAGTGGCTCTTGTACCAGGTACAGGATTTGGTGCTCCAAATAATGTTCGTTTATCATATGCGACATCTCTTGAACAAGTAGAGAAAGCATTAGAGCGCATCCATACATTTATGAAAAGTAAAGTGCAAGCTTAATTTTATATTTCATTCATGTAATATAAAAAACCTCCCTATTAATGGGGAGGTTTTTTTGACGGATTGTGGCAAAAAGAAATAGCTAAAGGTGTGTTATACTAGAGAGCGAGGTGTTTGGTGATGAAAAAGAAAATGATGTTACAGTGGTTTGAGCAGGGAAGCATTGCAATTCCAAAATTGCTTATGATGCATTATAAAAAATTAGGTTTAAATGAGACGGAATTTATGGTTGTACTTCATGTACACACATTTTTAGAATCAGGTAATTCGTTTCCGACTCCTTCAGAGATTTCTGAACGGATGACGATAACGGAAATGAAATGTATGGAAGTAATTCAGACGTTGATTCAAAAAGGTTTTTTATCACTAGAAGGTGGACAAAGATCAGAAGCGATGATGTGCGAAAGTTATTCTTTACAACCGTTATGGGAAAAAATATTACATTTCTTAATGGATGAATCAATAGAGGAAGAGCAAAAAGAAAAAAACAGCTACAAGTAAATTTATATACAGTATTTGAAAAAGAATTTGGAAGACCACTTTCGCCGTTCGAATGTGAAACGTTAGGGATGTGGGAGGACCAAGATCAACATCATCCAAATTTAATTCAAGCGGCTCTTAGAGAAGCTGTAATGAGTGGAAAACTAAATTTCCGATATATTGATCGTATTTTATTTGAGTGGAAAAAGAATGGAATTAAAACGGTAGATCAGGCTCAAAATCAAGGTCAAAAATTTAGAGCGAATCAACAAAGGGCACAACAAATGACAAAACAAGAGACGAAATTTACTGGAAAAGTGCCTTTTTATAATTGGTTGGAGCAGTAATATAGGAGGAAAAATATGCTTAACAAAACGCAAATCCGTTATTGTTTAGACACAATGGCGGATATGTATCCAGAAGCACATTGTGAATTGGTTCATGATAATCCATTTGAACTTGTAATCGCGGTGGCGTTATCTGCACAATGTACGGATGTACTTGTAAATAAAGTGACAAGAAATTTATTTCAAAAATATAAAACACCAGAAGATTATTTAAGTGTTTCTCTAGAAGAATTACAACAAGATATACGCTCTATCGGATTGTATAGAAATAAAGCAAAAAACATTCAAAAATTATGCCGAATGTTATTAGATGACTATAATGGAGAAGTACCGAACGATCGAGATGAACTTACGAAATTACCAGGTGTAGGAAGGAAAACAGCGAATGTTGTAGTTTCCGTAGCGTTTGGAATTCCGGCAATTGCTGTTGATACACATGTGGAGCGAGTGAGTAAACGATTAGCTATGTGTAGATGGAAAGACTCTGTGTTAGAAGTAGAAAAAACATTAATGAAGAAAGTACCAATGGATGAGTGGGGAGTTACACATCATCGTATGATTTTCTTTGGACGTTATCATTGTAAAGCACAACGACCGCAATGTGAGGAATGCAGACTGTTAGAAGTATGTCGGGAAGGAAAGAAGCGAATGAAGGTGAAATAAAGGATGGAACGAGTTATAGAAATACCGAAAGAATTTCACTGTTTACCATTTTTTAAAGAAAGTGTAAATTTAATTAAGTATCATACAGACAATTCTTTTGAAGAAATAATACAAAATACTTACTTTATATTTGATATTGAAAGACAGTATGAGCCATGGAAGGAAATTGAAAACAGCATTCCAGTGATGTTGAATGTATGGAAAAATAAGCATGAAGACATTGCTATACTGTTTCGAAATAGAAATAAGCAAGAGGCTGAGGGACCAATGATTCTTTTTTCAGCTCACTTGTTATCGGTTGTCTATTGGCTAAATGAACAACCTGTTCATAGTTTGAATGAAATGCAAATAAATACGAATAAATTAAAAGTGCAACCTGTTAATTTTATGGAAAGATATTCATTCATTATAAAGAAACCGAGTAATTATCATTCTTATATTCAATTAGCGCAGTTGTATATCGAAATAGAAAAGCTGTATGTAAAGAAAATGATAACAAAAAAGAAGTCCGCTTCTCGTTAAGAGAAACGGACTTCTTTTTTTGTATATTAGGACTCTGTTGTAACAACAGCACCGTCTGCGTGAGGTGTATCTCCTCCGGGATTTTGGTGTTGCTGTTCTTGTTGTTTCTTAGCCTCTTCTTCAGCTTTTTTCTTGGCCTCTTCTTCAGCTTTCTTCTTAGCTTCTTCTTCAGCTTTTTTCTTAGCTTCTTCTTCAGCTTTCCTTCTAGCTTCCTCATCAGCTTTCTTTTGAGCTTCTTCTTGCTGTTTACGTTGTTGTTCTTGCTGTTGCTGTTCTTGTTGTTTCTTAGCCTCTTCTTCAGCCTTTTTCTTAGCTTCGTCTTGTTTTACTTTATCTTCATTAGCCTTTTTCTGGGCTTCCTCATCAGCTTTTTTCTTAGCTTCTTCATCGGCCTTTTTCTTAGCCTCTTCTTCAGCTTTTTTTGCATCTGGAGTTCCGCCAGGCGCAGTGAAGGATGCACCAACTGCTGGGCTTGTGCCAGTACCTTTTTTCGCTACTACAGAGAAGCTGTAAGTAACACCTGGTTTAATACCACCAAGAGTAGCTGTCGTACCACTTATTGATAGGCTACCACTTGAACCGTCAGTTGCTTTATAGCTGGCTGCATATGCATCAACTTCTGCTGGTCCAGACCAGTTTAGTGTAACTGTGCTAGCGCCATCAAAAGTGACATTCAGACCACTAGGGGCATCTACTTTAATTTGTTTAATTGCATCTTTTTTCGCACCTTTTACGTATAACTCTCCGTTTATTTCTTGTACAGAAGAAGGACGTTCAAAGCGTGATTTATCTGTAGCGAATTTGCTCATCATTACTTGGAACATTTGCTGTGCAATTCTAGTGGAGCGATCGCTAACATAATTTTTTGGACCATCTTTTTCGTAACCGGTCCAAACAGCCATTGTGTATTGTGGCGTATATCCAGCAAACCAGCTATCTCTGTTTGCATCAGCTGGGATGTCATATTTTTGAAGAACTGATTCATCAAAGTTTTGTGTTCCTGTTTTACCTGCTACGTCAACACCTGAAACGTATGCTGTTGGACCTGTACCACCAGAACCAGGTTTTACTACGTCACGAAGAACGTCAGTAACCATATATGCTGTATAGTCTTGCATTGCGCGATGTTCTTTCGGTTTAAAGCTTTTCTTTTTCCCGTCCGGGAAGGTTACTTCTTTTACGAAGTGTGGTTTATTATAGTTACCACTATTACCAAAGGTTGCATATGCACCTGCTACTTCTAATGGAGAACTATCGTTACTACCGATTGCTGTTGATTCGTAGACTTTTCCTTCTTTAAAGGTCATGCCTAAACCTTCAGCAAATTCTTTTGACTTATTAAGACCAACTGTTTGTGCTGTCTTTAAAGCTGGAATGTTTAATGACTTTTTCAAAGCTTCACGTAGTGAAACGTCACCTTTGTAACTCTTTGTTGCATTTTGTATTTTCTTACCATTGGAATACGTATACTCTGAGTCGTTTAATTGATGGTATGTAGACCATTGTAAATTTTCAATTGCCGGACCGTAGTCGAAAATTGGTTTCATTGTTGAACCAACTTGGCGTTTTAAATCAGTTGCCATATTATGACCTTTGAAAGTAGACTTACTTTCTTTACGTCCAGCACCAATTGCTCGAACTTCTCCAGACTGTGTATCCATAAATACGAATGAACCTTGGAATTGATCGTCCGGATACTTAATAAGATTGCCATCCATAATTTTGTCGGCGTAATCTTGAGCATCTTGATCAAGTGTTGTATGAATCGTTAAACCATCTGAACCGATATTTACATCAGGATATTCTTTTTCAACTTCTTTTACAACCGCATCTAAAAATGCTTGATACTTCATCTCAGTTACTTCTGAAGACGGTTGAAGGCCCTCAGTTACTGGAATCTTAACGGCGTTATTCATTTCTTCTTTTGTTATATAACCATGTCGATTCATTAATGATAATACGACATTACGACGATTTGTTGCTCGTTCAACATTTTCCTTTTTTGTTGGATCATAAATGTTTGGACCTTGGGGTAAACCAGCGAGCATAGCAGCTTCATGTAATTGCAAGTCTTTTAAATCTTTACCATAATATTTTTGCGCTGCTGTCGCAATACCGTATGAACGGTTACCTAAATTAATCTTATTTAAGTACATTTCTAAAATCTCATGTTTAGAGTATTGTTGCTCTAATTTGTAAGATAAGTACCATTCTTGCACTTTTCTTTTAGCAGTTTTGTCCATCGTTAGAAAGTAGTTTTTAACGACTTGCTGTGTAATCGTACTACCACCTTGGGAACCGAAACCACCAGTGACATTTTCCATAACTGCTTTTGTAGTTCGTTTAAAATCAATTCCATTATGATCATAGAAACGCGAATCCTCAGTTGCAAGAAATGCATTTTCAACTACTTTTGGAATTTGATCATAAGTAACATGTGTTCGTTTTTCAGCACCGTATTCATAGAAGAAATTTCCGTTTTTATCGAGAAACTTTGTTGATAAAGGATTAACAAGTTTGGATTTGTCTAATTTTGGAGCGTCCTTTACCATAACAAAGAAAGCGGAAACGCCGGCTACAAGACCAACGATACCAAGAAGTAGACAACCTATAAGGAATTTCTTGAAAAAGGAGCCTTTTTTCTTTGGTTTTTCTTCTTTATGTGTTTTTTTCTCTTGATTTTTCACATGATTTCGTTCTGTACGAGAACGATAATTATCTGACATTATACTTTCTCCTACCTTTCATTCTCTCCCCCAAAAGTCGAAAAAAGAGCCTTAGTGATGACTCTATCACGAAAAATAAACCATGTCTAGTACACGGATATAGTCAATCCGAGGGTGATAACCGCATGATAATAAGGATCCATGCTCTTCTATTTCTTCTTTCGTAATCGACTTGCGTCCACCAGTATTTTGACGATTCCAAAATGCAATAATATGTTTTGCATCTAGTAAATAAAATTCATCAAAAAGTGTAAATTTAATAATAACAAATGCAATTCCATTATGAGCAACCACTTGCTTCATATGTTCAATTTGATGAAGGTGGAAGTTTTGAAGTGGGAAACTAGTTTTATTTTTGGTTTCCTTTGCTTCAAAATCGATGTATTTCCCTTTGTATACACCGTTGTAATCTGTTGTAGAAGGTTGTTTAAAATACGCTTCTTTTACCACTGCAGCACTTCGAGCGGGGTAATCTACTTTTACAATTTGAAGAGGTGTAGGCTTTTTATGTACACATGCAATATTATGGGTTAAGTAATATTGATTTGTTTCATTCAATTCCTCTTCAAGGGACATACCTCTATTACTATAAGTATGTGTTTTTATAGGTGTTTTTTGAGGTTGTGAAGCTTGATTATACCTTTTTCCATTTGGGTAACGAATGGTCATAGTGTGTCCACCCCCAACTTGCTAAGAATTACTTACAAAGGTGATTATATCAAAAAATGAAAAAAGATGTGACCTTTTTGATGAAAGGTATGATGACTTATTTATGTTTACATGGAATGATTATATGAAAATTAAACAAAATCGAGAAAAAAATTTTTGTACAGAGGAAGAAAAAGCAATCATTCACAATATTAAAAAGAAAACAGAAATAGCTAATGTGGACAATATTTCTCGGACACAATCTTATCAAGAATATTATTTAAGAAATAGTGAAATCAGGTGGGCCTTTTTAGCGAGTATGGTTTCGAGAAATGCGGGCTGGAATATGACTGATTTAGAAGGGAGATATTATGCTACTGTTTTACCTAGAACGGTAAAAAAACATTTATTTCTTCTGTACGAACAGGCTAATTGGATTATTTTTTTAGATGCATTTCCTCAGCTATTATTGTATGAGGAAAGTAAGAAGAGACATGCACCTCTCTTTCATTTGTTGCAATACTTCAATGTATCAATTTTTATGGAAAAAGAATGGTTACTTTTCTGGGAAAGAAGAGATATGAATAGACTTATGACAGCGCTTATTATAAATGAACAAAATAAAATTCAAAAACCAGTCATTGAGAACACATATTTTAAAAAACATGTATTCCATACTGCGCTTTTTAAAGTACAAGAAAGACTTCATATTAGTGCAGTTATCTTCCCAACAATTGAAGGGAGAATGTATGGGTTTTCGGTTTATCAATTTGAAACGTTACAAAAGCGTATAGAACTAGGAAAAAAATTAGCATGGTTATTGTTTCATCCAATTTATAATGGTTCGTTTTATAAGTTTGCACTGCAAACTACACATACTGGGTCTAGAGAAGATTATGAAGTTTACGCAAAGGAAACTCGAAAGTCTTATACGCCAACACTTAGAGATATTTATCCTGTTATTTTACATGAAGAAATAAAAATGAGAGATTGGTTTTGTGCAAATATGAAAATGAATGTGCTATTTGTACTTGAAGAACCTAAAGGGGAAGTTAATATAACAGAATGGTATAGAAGAAAGAGAGAACAAATCTATAGGCTATCTATCGTAAACCGTTTTGCTAAAAGAATCGATGAGTTCATGATATAATAAAAAAGAAGTCCCGTCTTCCATTTTGAAGACGGGACTTCTTAATTTGAAAAAATCCTGCTATGCGTGCTACAACTTTAATTTCAAAACGTAATGCTAGTAGGAGATTAAGGATGATTTGAAATTTAAATGTTCGTAATAAAGTCTCGCTTTATGTAGCAGGGAAGTTTGGACCATCTAGCTTTGGATTGCCAGTCTCGGGTTTATTTTGTTGTTTGTTTTGGTTTTTCTTTTTTTCATTTTTGTTCTTTGCCATTGTAATACACCTCCTTTTTGTATTGTTACCATTTCTATAAATGACATACGAAATGATTTCTTTGACGAATAACAACTAGTTTTGTCATGTGGGCAGGAGTGGTGAATCATTCGGCGAAATTACATGACAAAGGAAAAGCAAAGAAGGAGGCGTTTTGTATATGGCGATGGTTCAGAAAGAAGATGTAATGAAAAAAATGGATCAAATGTTAAGTTCTCTCGATTTGCTGGAAATGAATATAGGGATTAGAATGAATCATGCGTTAAAGGATGCGAGTGAAAAAATATGTAATAAGATAGAAATAACAGAAATGCATATTGAACATATGGAAAATAAATTAGTGCATCACGAAGAAAAAGGGAATTGGGTGAAGACATTTCAAAACGTCGTAGTGAGTGCATAATAAGGTGGGAAAGAAATGAAGAATGAAGCATTAATACAGTCTTCAGAAAAACTCATGCAGTATAATAATGAAGCGAATGTAAAAAAAAGAGAACTAACTGAATACGACTTTTATAAGGATATGAAACCGTTTGTAGATATAGTAGATGAGGAATTAAAGAAGTGGAAAGAACTAGCTTATAAGTGGATTAAAGAAGAAAAGCCAAAGTATATACATGTACAGCAAATTGATCAAGTATACGATAATTTACAAACGAATGTGTTGCAATGCTTTGTAAATAAAGGTAAAGGTAAACGATTCTTTGAAACACACCAAGCCATTTCGTATACTTTGCAAAATATAGTTGAGCAATGTAAATAACAAGAGGGAGAGCCCTCTTGTTATTTTTATGCTTCTGTCATTGTTGTAGGTTTTGTTGCGCCGTTTATTTCTAATTCTTTTATTAATGTTCGATAATCTGATATGCATATTTTTCCTTCGAGATACCAATGTCTCGCAAAGTCTAATAATTCATTTGCATTCTCTGTGCAATACCCCTTTTTTTGAGAAAACGCTTGTTTTAAATCCCCTAATACCATGTTGATTCCTCCCCCATGAGAATCTTCTTCTTAATTATCATAGCATGGAAGGGTTTTCTTTTTTAATTTTTTAAAAATTTAAACTTCCGACAAAAATAGACATATATTCCATCACACATATTATTTTATAGGTACATATTATATATGTAGAAACTTATGTGAAGGAGGAGAGAATGCATGTTTCAACAACCTAACGTATATCAGCAAACGAATCCATATGCACAGCAAAATATGTACCAATATAATACGGATACATATTTACGGTATAATATGTATCCTTTCGAGCCTTATTATGGAAATCAAAATTATTATCAACCGTTTGAAGTGTCCTTTATGAATCAAGCTCAACAACCACAACAGCAGCAACCTTATGTGAATCAAGCTCAACAACCACAACAGCAGCAACCTTATGTGAATCAAGCTCAACAACCACAACAGCAGCAACCTTATGTGAATCAAGCTCAACAACCACAACAGCAGCAACCTTATGTGAGTCAAGCTCAACAACCACAACAGCAGCAGCCTTATATGAATTCGCAATATTATATGCCACCACCATCGCCGTATGCTAATCAACAAGCGATGTTTTATCCACCAAAACAACCGTACCCGACGCAGGGTAAGCAAAAGCAACAACAGCCAAGCCAGTTTTCTAGTTTTGTTTCTCAATTTAAAACATCAGATGGTAACTATGATGTAAATAAAATGATGAATACAGCTGGACAAATGATGAATGCGATGAATCAAGTGACAGGTATTGTAAAGCAAGTTGGAGGCTTTTTTGGTAAGTGATGTTGAAGGATTGTCTATAAAAACAATGTAAATGAAATAAAGGACTAGACAAATTTCCTTGTAATAAATGGGTATATATAACAAACGGCTTTCTCTCTTTTCTCATACTGTAAAGTGTAATCAGATTTTTTTAACGAGAGAGGAGAGAAAAAACTATGCATCATTGTCATCCTTGCTTTGGAGGGCATAAGCCTACAGGACCTATTTGTACGACTGCTCCTGTCATTCATCCGACGAAACAATGCGTAACACACTCTTTTTCAACAACGGTGGTGCCACACATTTTCCCAACACATACAACACATGTACATCATCAACAAATTAAAAACCAAAACTTCTTCCCACAAACAAATTCAAATGTAAATGTTGTGGACCCAATCGACCCAGGATTCGGTGGCGGATGTGGACCGTGTGGTCATGGACATCACGGACATCATGGACATCACGTATCACCATTTGGTCCAGGACCAAATGTATCTCCGTTTGGACCAAACGTATCACCATTCGGACCGAATATTGGACCAAACGTATCACCATTCGGTCCAAATATCGGACCAAACGTTGGTGGAATGTTTAAAAAGTAAATGATATGTTAGAACTAGCGAAATGCTAGTTCTTTTTTTGTAATTGGAGTGTTGATATGAAAGTTATTGCAGTAACAGGATATAAGCCATTTGAACTTGGAATATTTAAAAATGATCATCCAGGGGTGGAGTGTATAAAGAAAGCGTTACACCGTAAATTAACCAATTTTGTAGAAGATGGTTTAGAGTGGGTTATAATAAGTGGCCAATTAGGTGTAGAATTATGGGCTGCTGAAGTTGTTTTTGAAATTCAAGTAGAATATCCAGATTTAAAATTAGCGGTATTCACTCCGTTTTTAGAACAAGAAGAAAATTGGAAAGAAGATAATCGTGAATATTACGAATTTATCCTTTCTCAAGCAGACCATGTTGATAGTATCACGAAACGGAAGTATGAAAGTCCAGAGCAATTTAAATTAAAAAATCACTTTTTTATTGAAAAAAGTGATGCGCTTTTAGCGGTATATGATGAAGAAAAACCAGGAAGTCCCAAATATATTGTAGAAGCAGCAAAGAAAAAAGGAGAAATAGAAAATTATCACAGTTATTTCATTCTTTTTTCTGATTTACAAGATATAATAGAAGAGGAACAGTGGAATAATGCAGAGTAAATATGTAATATAGTACTCGTATATATGATTGACAAAAAGCATTGTTTCTGAAAAAATTTAGTTAATGAAAGTTTTGGTAAAAATTTGAGGTGAAGAAAATGATTTCGGATAAAATTAAATTAACAGCGAAAGATATTTTAGAAAAAGAATTTAAAACAGGTATGAGAGGTTATCAGCAAGAAGAAGTAGACAAGTTTCTTGATATGATCATTAAAGACTATGAAGCTTTCCACAAAGAGTTTGAGCAATTAAAGCAACAAAATGCTCGTTTAAAGCGTGAATTAGAGGAACAAAAACTAGCAGTAACGCAAGTTCCACAACAACCTGTACAAACACCAGTTGCACAACCAGTTTATAACAACACGAATACGGATATTTTAAAACGCTTATCTAACTTAGAAAAAGCTGTATTTGGAAGTAAGTTATACGAATGATGTAAGGTGGGAAAAGGTTTAAGCATTTTACATAGAAAAAAACGTTGCAAAATCTTTTTGTTTCCACTATACTAATGGATGTCATAACGTTTGGGTAATCGCTGCAACGCCAACGTTGTAGAGGAAAGTCCATGCTCGCACGGCCTGAGATGGCTGTAGTGTTCGTGCCTAGCCAATTCATAAGCTAGGGTATTCTGGCTGTAAGGCTGGTTTAACGGCAGGGAAAAAACCTAAGTCCTTTCGGATATGGTTTGACTACCTTTAAAGTGCCACAGTGACGAAGTCCTTGAAGAAATGATAGGAGTGGAACGAGGTAAACCCCACGAGCGAGAAACCCAAATAATGGTAGGGGAATCTTTTCCAAGGAAATGAACGACGGGAAAGGACAGGTTTTATAACCTGTAGATAGATGATTGCCACCGGAGTACGAGGCGTGGGCCGTTTGTAGTACAAAGGAACAGAACATGGCTTACAGAACGTTATGAACCAACTATGAAATAACTCAGCTCTCCTTTGTTAGAGGAGGGCTTTTTATTTGTATGAAGTTATAAAGTATGAGTTAAAATGGTTAATGAGAAAATTTTTCGTAAAATGTAATGATTAATAGGACCAATTGCTATTAATTATTGTTTGAATATACATAAGAGGTGAATGCAAATGGGAAAAGTTACTTTAATTGCAACAGCGGCAATGGGTATTGAAGCGTTAGTTGCCCGAGAAGTTCGCGATCTTGGTTATGAATGTCAAGTAGAAAACAGCAAAGTAACATTTGAAGCAGATGAAAAGGCGATTTGTCGTACGAATTTATGGTTACGTACTGCGGACCGTGTAAAAATTAAAGTTGGCGAATTTAAAGCAACAACATTTGATGAGCTATTTGAAAAAACGAAAGCATTAAACTGGGGAGATTATATTCCAGAGAATGCTGAATTCCCTGTTATTGGTAAATCTTTAAAGTCTGAATTATTCAGTGTTTCGGATTGCCAACGTATCGTTAAAAAAGCTGTCGTTGAAAAATTAAAAACAACATATAAACGTACAACTTGGTTTGAAGAAGATGGTCCATTATTCCGTATTGAGATTGCAATGCTCAAGGATATTGCAACATTAACAATTGATGCGAGCGGTGTTGGACTTCATAAACGTGGATACCGTATGGATCAAGGGGAAGCTCCGTTAAAAGAAACATTAGCTGCGTCTTTAATTAAATTAACAAACTGGAAGCCAGATCGTCCATTTGTTGATCCATTCTGTGGATCAGGTACAATTCCGATTGAAGCAGCATTAATTGGACAAAACATCGCACCAGGATTTAACCGTGGTTTCGCATCTGACGAGTGGGGCTGGGTAGGTAAACAAAACTGGCGTGAAGCTCGTCAAGAAGCTGAAGATTTAGCGAACTATGATCAACGATTACAAATCATTGGATCAGATATTGATCATCGTATGATTCGAGTTGCTCAAGATAATGCAGAAGAAGTAGGCTTAGGCGATTTAATTACATTTAAACAAATGCAAGTAAAAGATTTCACAACAAAAGAGGATTATGGCTATGTTGTAACGAATCCTCCATACGGAGAACGTTTAAGTGAAAAAGCACTTGTTGAACAATTGTACAAAGAAATGGGACAAGTATTCCGCCCATTAGATACATGGTCAGCGTATGTATTAACAAGTTACGAAGCATTTGAGAAGTGCTATGGAAAAGATGCATCGAAGAAACGTAAACTGTTTAACGGATTTATCCGTACAGATTACTATCAGTACTTCGGAAAACGTCCACCGCGTAATTCATAGTATAAAACTCCTCCAGCGCGCATATACTGGCTATTATGTAATGCGTAAAGGAGGAAGTGATATGGATAATTTCCAATTATCAATGATTCAAAAAGCTATTCACCGTACGTATGATGAGCTCGGAAAAGAAGTGGATAGTCAAGATGCGATTGTAGATGAAATACAAAAAGCACAAGAAGAATATTTGTCAGCTCTTTCACATGAAACAGCGATTGATAAAAGGTATTTAAAGTCATTAATATAGAAGAAAATTTTCCTTTTTCGAAAGGAAAATTTTTTTTCGTGTATTTATATGTATGGCAACAGGGGAAAGTAGCTGCACACATATGAGTAGCGGTTACTATATCTTTTTATAGAAAAACTTTTTGGTTGGAGGCTAAGGATGTTTACTGAGAAGAGATTACCATTTGAAGTAGGAAAACAAGACAATTTTTATGATAAGTTGAATGAGTGGATTGGAGATGTGTTTTACGACATCCTTCCGGAAAAAGGTTTTGAAGAGCGTGATGAACAAATTTTTATGGCGTTTCAATTAGAGCGTGCTTTCCAAGAAAAGAAAGTTATGTTCGCAGAAGCGGGTGTAGGAACAGGGAAAACTATTGTATATCTTCTATATGCAATTTGCTATGCGCGTTATACTGGAAAACCAGCTATAATTGCTTGTGCAGATGAAACGTTAATTGAGCAGCTTGTGAAAGAAGAAGGAGACATTGCGAAATTATCTGAAGCGTTAGGCTTATCTGTAGATGTAAGACTTGCAAAATCAATGGATAATTATTTATGTTTACGTAAGCTTGAAGATGTTATGAGTGGACGAGCTCCAGAAGTAATTGAAGACGTATATTATGAATTACCACAATTCGTATTTGATCATGGTACGATGCAAAACTTTACTCACTATGGTGACCGAAAAGAATTTCCACTTTTAAATGACGAAGAATGGTCAAAAGTAAATTGGGATTACTTCCAAGATTGCTTTACTTGTGATTCTCGTCATCGTTGTGGACAAACTCTTTCTCGTGAACATTATCGTAAAGCAGCAGATTTAATTATTTGTTCTCAAGATTTCTATATGGATCATATTTGGACGTACGATGCTCGTAAGCGTGAAGGGCAAATTCCGTTATTACCAGAAAGTAGCTGTGTTGTATTCGATGAAGGACATCTTGTAGAATATGCAGCTCAAAAAGCTTTAACATATCGTTTAAAGCAAACGATGATGGAGCAACTTTTAACGAGATTATTACAAAACGATATTCGTGAAGAGTTTGCACATTTAGTAGAAGAAACAATTTGGCAAACAGAGCGATTCTTTGATGTGTTACAAGAAAACAAAAAAGAAATTGCTGGTTCTGATCGTTTAGAAATTACTGTGACAGAAAAAGTAACAGCTGAAGCGAAACGACTTTATGCAAAAATTGGTGAAGTTGGAGATGCATTAGTATTCGAAAGTGAAATGCATACAGTAAACACGTATGATTTAAATATTGTTGATGAGCATTTAGATGTATTAGAACATTCACTTCGTCTGTTCATGCACGAGAAAAATGTAATTACTTGGGGTGAAGAAGGTGATGGTGCCTTCACGTTAGTGATTATGCCGCGTGCAGTTGAAGAAGTATTACAAGAGAAAGTGTTCTCGAAGAAAATACCGTATATTTTCTCTTCTGCGACATTATCGAACAATGATTCATTCGCGTTTACAGCTAATAGCCTAGGGGTAAAAGATTACTTATCATTCTCAGTTGCTTCACCGTTTGATTACGAAGAGCAAATGGCAGTAAACTTACTATCGCATACGAAAGAAAATGAATGGGAAAGAAAGTGTCAATACACACTTGAAAATATACAAAAAACAAATGGACGTACGCTTGTATTATTCCGTACAACGCAAGAGCTTGCAGCGTTCAAAGAGTATGTAAGTAAGGAGCAAATGTCGGTTCCGTTCTTATATGAAGGAGATCAGGAAATTAGCCAGCTCGTTTCTCGTTTCCAAAATGAAGAAGAAACTGTACTTTGTGCGGTTCATTTATGGGAAGGTTTAGATATTCCTGGTTCATCATTATCACACGTTATTATTTGGTCATTACCATTCCCTCCAAACGATCCTGTGTTTGAAGCGAAACGTAAGCACGTAAATGATCCATTCTGGGATGTAGATGTACCATATATGATTTTACGACTTCGTCAAGGAATTGGGCGTTTAATTCGTACAAGTGAAGATAAAGGTGCTATATCAATCTTCTTATCTGATTCAGAAGATGAGAAAGTAGTTGCAGCTGTGAAAAATGTACTGCCAGTAGAAGGTAAAGAATTATAAGGAGAAAGCTTGGCGTTTGCCAAGCTTTTTTTCTATTATAAAAGGAATTTATGTTTCCGTGTCGAATTAAGTTTGAGGTAGAAAAAGGAGGCTTTTATACGATGACAGTTGCTACATATGAGGTAGAAAAACAATTTTTAACATACGTGAAGAAGATACAGAATTACGGAGAAGCATTAAGTTTAATGTTTTGGGATTTAAGAACAGGTGCACCAAAAAAAGGTGTAGATCAGCGTTCAGAAGTAATTGGTATGCTTTCGTCAGAAGTGTTTGCTATGTCGACTTCAGATGAGATGGGAAACTATTTAACAGAACTTGAAGCTTTAATACGTGAAGATAAACTTTCTGAAACGACAAAGAAAATGGTTGAAGAGTGTCAGAAAGAATATGATAGAAATAAAAAAATTCCACAAGCTGAATATGAGGCTTATGTGAAATTAGAAGCGAAAGCAGAGAGTGTGTGGGAAGAAGCTCGCGAAAAATCTGATTTCGAAATGTTCCGCCCGTACTTAGAAAAAATTGTTGAATTTAAAAAGAAATTTATTACATATTGGGGTTATGAAACATATAAATACAATACATTATTAGACATGTATGAGCCAGGTATTACAGTAGAAGTTTTAGATCACGTATTTGGTCAACTTCGTGAGCGCATCGTGCCGCTTGTAAAAGAAATCTCTGAGTCTAAAAAAGGATTAAAAACAAGTGCTTTATCGGAACAGTTTTCAAAAGAAAAACAAAAGAACTTTACATTAGAACTATTAAAGCAATTGAATTATGACTTTGAAGCAGGTCGTCTTGATGAAACAGTACATCCTTTCGAAATTACATTAAATAGAGGGGATGTTCGTATTACGACACGCTATGATGAAAAAGATTTCCGTATGGCTGTATTTGGAACAATTCATGAATGTGGTCATGCAGTATATGAACAAAACATTGCAGAACAATTTGAAGGTACACCACTTTGCAGTGGTACATCTATGGGTATTCACGAATCACAATCATTATTCTTTGAGAACTTTATCGGCCGTAATAAATCATTCTGGAAGAAAAATTATGATTTATTAAAAGAGTATAGCGATGGTCAATTTGATGATATGTCAGTCGATGAGTTTTATGATGCAATTAACGAATCGAAGCCGTCATTCATTCGTATAGAAGCAGATGAGCTTACATACCCGCTTCATGTTATGGTGCGTTATGAATTAGAGAAAGAATTATTTGATGGTACATTACAAGTGAAGGACTTACCAGCAGCTTGGAATGATAAGATGGAAGCATATTTAGGAATTCGTCCGGAAAATGATGCGCAAGGTGTATTGCAAGATGTTCACTGGGCTGGTGGCTCATTTGGATACTTCCCATCTTATGCGCTTGGTTACATGTATGCAGCGCAATTTAAGCAAAGAATGTTAAAAGACATTCCGAACTTTGATGCATTATTAGAAGAAGGAAACGTAACACCGATTCGTGAATGGTTAACAGAACATATTCACCAATATGGTAAAACGAAAAAGCCGCTTGAAATTTTAGAAGATGTAACAGGTGAAGGCTTAAATGCAAACTACTTAGCCGATTATTTAGAAGCGAAATATAAAGAGATTTATGAGTTGTAAAAAAAGAGCTGCTTAATTGCAGCTCTTTTTATTAAAGGGGATGAGAGAATGGGGTATACATATACAGTAATGAAGCAAGAAGAAGCGGAGGAAATCGCGTATAACTGGCATTATAAAGGGGAATATTCCTTTTACGATATAGAGGCAGATGAAGAAGATTTAGCTGAGTTTTTAGAGGGTGAGAGTAGAGGGAATCATGTGTTTTCTGTGAAAGAAAATGGTACTCTCATTGGGTTCTTTACGGTTTGTAAAATAAATAATGGAACGGTTGATATAGGACTTGGAATGAGACCTAATATAACTGGTAATGGATTTGGTTTACAGTTCGTGAATGCTGGACTAGCTTTTAGCAAAGAAAAATACGGATGCAAATATATAACACTATCAGTAGCGACATTTAATGAGAGAGCGATAAAAGTGTATAAAAGGGCGGGATTTGAAGCGGTTGGAACGTTTATACAGAAAACAAATGGTGGTTGTTTTGAGTTCTTGAAAATGAACTATATATGTAAACGTGATTAAAAAACAGAGGATCTTCTGTTTTTTTATTTTGATTTAGAAATATATGATACATATTGTTTACTTGTTGTAATTGAGGCTTTTGAAATTTTGGTAGAGGGTGTGTATGATAGAAGTTTAGTAGCAAATAGTAGGTTTAGCAAGGAAAGGTAGAGGTAGTATGATTACAATTAAAACGAAAAATGAAATAGATTTGATGCATGAATCTGGAAAATTACTTGCTTCATGTCATAAAGAAATTGCGAAAATGATAAAGCCAGGTATAACGACACAAGAGATTGATACGTTTGTTGAAATGTATTTAAAAAAGCATGGTGCCACATCTGAACAGAAAGGTTACAACGGGTATCCATATGCGATATGTGCATCTGTAAACGATGAAATGTGTCATGTGTTTCCGGCCGATGTTCCTTTAACTGAGGGTAATATTGTAACAATTGACACGGTAGTAAACTTAAATGGGGGGCTTTCAGATTCTGCTTGGACGTATAGAGTTGGAAAAGTTTCTGATGAAGCAGAAAAGTTGTTGTTAGTAGCTGAGAATGCTTTGTATAAAGGGATTGATCAGGCGGTAATTGGTAATCATGTAGGAGACATTGGCTATGCAATTGAAAGTTATGTAACAAATGAAGGTTTTTCTGTCGCAAGAGACTTTACGGGACATGGGATTGGTAAAGAGATTCATGAAGAACCAGCAATTTTTCATTTTGGGAAACAAGGACAAGGACCTCAGTTACAAGAAGGAATGGTAATTACAATTGAACCGATTGTAAATATAGGTATGCGATATTCTAAAGTAGATTTAAATGGGTGGACTGTACGAACGATGGACGGGAAATTATCAGCTCAATATGAGCATACAATTGCGATTACAAAAGATGGGCCAATCATTTTAACGAAGTTGTAATTGGGAATGAAAGAGTTTGCAAAACTCGAACAAAGATAGTGGTTTTTAAAAATTTGTACGTGTTTTTTTGATAAATGCTTTTCAAAGCATAAAAAGTACGTTATAATCCTTCTATAAAATAAATAGTTAGCTACACTCATATAATCGCGGGGATATGGCCTGCAAGTTTCTACCGAAGTACCGTAAATACTTTGACTATGAGTGAGGACGAATATAATTGCTTGTTTAGCATTCTTTTTTTGCGAAACTCCAAAAGCGCGTCTCTCACTTGTAACGAGTGGTGGCGGCTTTTGGAGTTTTTTTATTGCATAAGAGGGGGAACAAACATGAAAGTATTACAAGAAAAGATTTTGAACGAAGGAAAGGTTTTATCTGGTGACGTATTAAAGGTAGATGCTTTTTTAAATCATCAAATTGATCCAGTACTTATGCAAGAAATCGGAAAAGAATTTGCTAAACGTTTTAAAGAAGAGAACATTACAAAAATCGTGACGATTGAATCTTCAGGCATTGCACCATCGGTTATGGCTGCATTAGAGCTTGGTGTAAAAGTAATTTTTGCACGAAAACGTAAATCGTTAACGTTACAAGATAATATGTACGTTGCAAACGTATATTCATTTACAAAACAAGAAACAAATGAAATTTCATTATCTCGAAATCATATCGATGAAAATGATCGTGTATTAATCATCGATGACTTTTTAGCAAACGGTCAGGCTGCTTTAGGTTTAATGAGTTTAGTAGAGCAAGCCGGAGCGAGTATTGCAGGAATTGGAATTGTTATTGAAAAAGCATTTCAAGATGGAGGAAAGAAGCTTCGTGAACAAGGCGTTCGTGTTGAATCACTAGCAGAAATTGCATCACTTGATAACGGCACAGTTACATTTGTACAGCAAGAAACTGCGGAGGTGAAATAAACGATGAAGCAGCATCCATTTAAAATTGCATCGCTTGGTATGCAGCATATGCTTGCAATGTATGCTGGAGCAATTATCGTTCCGCTTATTGTGGGCGGTGGACTTGGTTTGAATCAAAAAGAGTTAACATATTTAGTCTCAATTGATTTATTAATGTGCGGCGTTGCGACAATTTTACAAGCATTATCAAATCGCTTTTTCGGTATAGGACTTCCCGTTGTACTTGGTTGTACATTTACAGCGGTTGGACCGATGATTGCAATCGGGAAACAATACGGTGTGTCTTCTATTTATGGAGCAATTATTGCTGCCGGGTTATTCGTTGTTATTTTTGCAAAATTATTTGGAAAGCTTGTAAAACTGTTTCCCCCTGTTGTCACAGGATCTGTCGTTACTGTAATTGGAGTTACACTTGTTCCAGCTGCTATTAATGATATGGCTGGAGGAGTAGGAAGTAAAGATTTCGGTAGTCTTGAAAATTTAGCATTAGCATTTGGTGTGTTACTATTTATCATCATTATGTATCGTTTCTTCGACGGATTTATTCGTTCAATCTCTATTTTACTAGGTCTATTATTCGGTACAATCGTTGCAGCATTTATGGGGAAAGTAAGCTTGCAAGCAGTTGGAGAAGCAGATTGGTTCCATGGTATTCAGCCATTTTACTTCGGTACACCAACATTTGAATTGACGCCAATTATTACGATGATTTTAGTTGCTTGCGTAGGGATTGTAGAAGCAACAGGTGTATACTTTGCATTATCTGATATTTGCAATAAAAAGATTGGTGAAAAAGAATTAACAAAAGGCTATCGAGCAGAAGGATTAGCGATGGTGTTAGGTGGTATTTTCAATGCGTTCCCATATACAACATATTCTCAAAACGTAGGGCTTGTTCAATTAACTGGAGTAAGAAATCGCGTTATTATTTATACTTGTGGTGGTATGTTAATCGTTCTTGGATTCATTCCAAAAATCGCAGCTATTACAACAATCATTCCGAAATCAGTACTGGGCGGTGCGATGTTAGCAATGTTCGGTATGGTAATGGCATATGGTATTAAAATGTTAAGTAGCGTTGATTTTGGTAAACAAGAAAATTTATTAATCGTTGCATGTTCTGTCGGAATTGGGCTTGGCGTAACAGTCGTTCCTACATTATTTTCACAACTTCCAGAAAGCATTCGTATTTTAACAGATAACGGAATTGTACTTGGAAGTGCGTCAGCAGTACTTTTAAATATCGTATTTAATATGGTGCCGCAGCGCAAAGTGAAAGTAGAAGAAGAGCCGGTGTCTATGCAAAGTGCAGTAAGAGAAGCGTGAAAAAGCAAGGTCTCGTTATGAGACCTTGCTTTTCTTTTTAAGTGGCATCATTTTCCCGTACGTACCAAGACGCCAAATGTACTCAAGTGGCCCGTATTGGTAATGTGAAAGCCACCAGCGGCTAATAAAGATTTGTAACGTGTAGAAACTAATGCAGAATATTGGTCCAACCCATAATGGAGCAGGATAATAATTTTTAAGGAATAGACCAAATACAAGTAATGTAACAATTGTATGCGAGATGTAATTTGTTAATGCCATTCGTCCAACGTGTTGGAACGGACGTAATAACGTTTGCCATTTTTCTTTTTGTAATAAACGCATTAGTGTGAAAATGTAGAATATGAATAACGTTTTTCCGCTAAACATTGTAAAGACCTGCATATAAATTGGTTCATAAAATGGTTTTGATAAGAAGTAACGGACCATGAAGAACCACATTGGTAATGTAAAAAGGAACATAATAATTTGCCATTTTTTAAGCTTTGAATCTAACTCTTTCGCGCGGCGGAAAATATCCTTTTTCCCGGCGTATAAACCAAGTAAAAACAGCCCAACTGTTTCTGGAAGCATAAGTAAATTTAATCCAATTCCATCAGCGTAAAATGCATGGAAACGATTTTGTATTTGTGACAGCCAATCTTCTAATGGCATGATAGGTAAGGAAAAACCTAGCTCTTCCTTTGGTACCAATGCAACTGTAATACCAGCCATTAGCATAATGAATTGAAAAATACTCAATAAAACGATAGCCCATATTAAAATAGTACGAGGTTCTCTCTTATAAAATAAAAATAAGAAAAATCCAGCAATCGCATAAGTATGTAAAATGTCTCCGTCCCATAAAAGAACGTAATGTAAGAAACCAAATAATAATAAAATAAGTAAGCGGCGAACAAATAAAATTTTCGGATGATCTGTTTTTGCTTCAGCACGAGTCATAAAAATGTAAAAGCCTAGGCCAAATAAAAACGAAAAGATAGTATAAAACTTTGTTTGAATAAACATATCGTAAAATAGACGGATATAGCTATCTAGCCCTTCATAAACTCCTGAAATATCACGTGAGTCAATCCCAGCGATAACAGGCCAGTTCACAAGAAAAATACCTAGTACAGCTATTCCCCTAATAATATCGATGGAGTGGATCCTCTCGCCTTGTGAAATATTTTGTGTCATTTTTTTCCTCCTTGTTAAGTAATTCCCTTTTATTATACAAAATGTAAGATGGAGGGGATAGGGGATATTTCCATTTTTTTAAACTGTTAAGTTATGTAGGATGAGATATAATAAGAGTGCACAACAAGTTTTAACCTTTTTCAAAACAGGCAGTAAAGCTCCTTCTTATAAGGAGCTTTCTTTATGAAAAGTGTTGATAATGATTCTCTTTAATGATAAAATATATTTAAAATTGATAATCATTATCAAAAAGGTTGGTGTGTAAGTATGGTATATGCATTAGTAGCAGGTACAGTCGCTGTATATGCAGTTATTGCGAAGTATGTTTTAAATGGAGTAGGAACAGCAAAATGAGTGATATGACATAAAATCCCTTTCATTTGTAAAAAGAATGAAAGGGATTTTTTATTTTTAATGAGAATATGCTGAAAATTTAGTATGATAGTAAAGTGAAACTGTAATCAATGGGTAGGTGTAACTCTCACTGGTTATGAGCTTGCAAATAGCGGGGAAAAGTATATACATCTTGGATAAAGGGGAACAAGGGGATGACAAACATAGTACAGACAAACGGTATGAAAAAACTTGTTTGTTTTTATGAAGAGTGGCAAAAACACGGCGATGCAGAGAATAGTTTAAAGTTGTTTGAGGTGATTCAAAAATATAAACAAGAACAGCTTATGATAGCGTTCTGTGGTCACTTCTCTGCAGGGAAATCAACGATGATGAATCATCTATATAAAGCGCAGTTGTTACCAACAAGTCCAATTCCGACAAGCGCTAACGTTGTCAAAATTGAAAAAGGAATGGATCGTGTTGTTGTAACGGTTAAATCTGGAGAACAGTACGAGTATGACGGTGCATATTCAGCTGAAGAATTAAAACAAATTTGTAAAGATGGTGATGAGGTAATTGGTGTTCACATTTATCGGAATGATGCGCCAATTCCTGAAGGGGTTATGTTAGTAGATACACCAGGGATTGACTCAACAGATGATGCCCACCAATTAGCGACAGAATCAACGCTACATCTAGCAGACGTAATTTTTTATATGATGGATTATAATCACGTCCAATCGGAAGTGAATTTGCAATTTGTTAAAGAATTGAAACAACGTAATAAAACGGTTTATCTCGTTGTCAATCAAATAGATAAACATAAAGAAAATGAATTGTCGTTTGAGAATTATAAAGATAGTGTAAAGCAATCGTTCTTTAACTGGGATATTGAAGTAGATGGAGTATATTATACGTCATTACGAATGATGAACCATCCACATAATGAAATTGGAAGCTTAGAAACGTTAATTACTTCTATTATGAAAGAAAAAGAGCAGTATGTAAGGACTGGAATGGAGCGAGAAACAGAATATTTAATGGGGGAACATTTCTCGTTTATTGTTTCTGAAAATGAAAAAGCTCTTTTGAAATATGAGGAAGAGTTAGCATCACCAATTTCTATTTCAGAGGTAGTTGAAAAGAAGGAAGAGTTAACGGAAGCGAAAAATCGTGAGGCAAGTAAAGAGTCTCATGTGAGAAATGAATTTATAAAAGGCCTACAAGCTATATTAGATAACGCGTATTTAATGCCATTTGAAATGAGAGAATTGGCAAATGCGTACTTAGAAACGAAATTAACAAAGTTTAAAGTCGGTTTGCTATTTGCGAAAGGAAAGACGGAGCAAGAAAAACAAAGGCGTGTAGAGGCGTTTTATTCTGCCCTTCAAAAGACTGTTGAAACGCAGCTTGATTTTCATGTGAAGGAATTTATTGTAGCCTTCTTAAAAGAAGAAGGATTGTTCACGGAGGAAATTGGGAAAGACATATATGGGTTAGAAATTGCTTTCGGACCAGAAAGGTTGGCTGAGGTAATTAAACAAGGCGCAGGTTTCACAGGTGATTACTTACTTCTTTATACAGCGGATGTAGCGAATGAACTAAAGAAGCGTTATTTTATAAAAGCACAGCAAATTTTTGATAAAAGTGCGGTCGTTTTAAAGCAAAAGGTGAGGGAAGCAGTTGCTCGTATTGAAGAAGAGATTGAAACATATACGATGTTGCAAACGGCGAAAGAAACACAATTACAATACAATAACAATTTGGCGGCATATGAAGACTATTTACGAAATGTTTGGCACGATCATGTTGCTACGCCTGAAGGTTTGCAAATAGATGAGATATTGCAAAGGGAAAAGCAAATTGTTAGTGAGAAATTTACACTACAAGAGCAGGAAATCGTAAATGATAACGTAGCGATTCATGAAGAAGAGCTGAAAGGAACGGCGGCTTTAAATATTCAGCGGATATTAGAGAAAGTGAAAAAAGCTGAAACGATATTAGAGCCATTGCCAGCGCTGAAACATGTACAGCAAGAGGTAATAGAGAAAAGAAGACGTGTAGAAACAAAACAATTTACAGTAGCGTTATTCGGGGCATTTAGTGCTGGAAAATCATCATTTGCCAATGCCTTACTCGGTGAGAAAGTACTTCCTGTATCACCAAACCCGACGACGGCAACGATTAATCAAATTTTGCCGGTTACAGAGGAAAAACCACATGGAACAGTAATTGTTCAGTTTAAATCAAAGCAAGCGTTATTAGAAGATATGAAAGCTGTTTATAAGCTGTTTCATTATGAGATTGCTACGTTAGATGAAGCGTTAGCACAAATTGATAAAGTTATGAAATATCCTTCACCAACTGGGAAGCAAAAAACAACATTTAGCTTTTTACGAGCGGTACAAAAAGGGTATGATGCAGTTTCTACTTATTTAGGAGAACAAGTAAAAGTTACATTAGAAGAGTTCTCTGATTATGTAGCGAATGAAGAGAAATCATGCTTCGTTGAGTATATGGAACTTTATTATGATTGTGCTTTAACAAGGCAGGGAGTAGCGCTTGTAGACACACCTGGAGCGGATTCTATCAATGCTCGCCATACGGATGTTGCATTTCAGTATATTAAAAACGCAGATGCTATTTTATTTGTAACATATTATAACCATGTATTCTCTCGTGCTGACCGTGAATTTTTAATTCAGCTTGGTCGTGTAAAGGATACTTTTGCCCTTGATAAAATGTTCTTCTTAATTAATGCGGCGGATTTAGCAGAGTCTGAAGAAGAACTTGAAATGGTAAAAGGTTATATCGCAGATCAGCTACTGCAATACGGTATTAGAAATCCGCGTTTATTTGCAATTTCAAGTTTATGTGCGCTTGAAGAGAAACAAGGAAAGAATGTTGAAAAAGAGAAGTATGGTATTTTACAAAACTCTGGGATTACTAAGTTTGAGGAATCATTTACGTCCTTTATGATGAGAGATTTAATGCTTGTTTCTGTGCATGCTCTATATGGTGCGTTGCAAGGGGCAGATCAGCTTTTAGTAAACATGATAAAGGGTGCAAAGCAGGGGAATGAAGAGAAAGAGAAGCAAACGAAAAAATATGAAGCAGAGCGTGATCAACTACTTCATATCATTTCTTCATATAGTGTACTTGCTGAAGAACAGGCGATGCAAAATGAAGTGAAAGAGTTGCTTTATTACGTGCAACAGCGTCTATTCCTCCGCTATAATGATGTGTTTACTGAATTTATTAATCCGGCATCACTTCGAACGGATGGAAATGTGAAAACACAATTGCAACAGTGTGTTATGGAATTAGTAGCATTTATTCAGCATGATTTATTACAAGAAATGCGTGCGACATCATTACGCCTTGAAAAATGGATAGACGAAGCGATGAAGCGTGCAAAGGATGAAATTGTAGTGAACTGTAAAGTAGAAAATGAATCAATTTCTATGAATGGAACAGTGGAGTATGAATACAAAGATATTACACATAAAGAACCGTTCCCTTCAGTTGAAATAAAAGATTTCAAAAAAGCACTGGCACATTTTAAAAATGAGAAAAGCTTTTTTGAAAAGAATGACAAGGCTTTTATGCAAGAAGACGCTAAATCTGTATTAGAACCGCTCGTATCAAACTATGTAGCTGATGAAAAACATTTATTTGTTCATCATTATAAGCAAGAGTGGGATATGAAGTGGAATTTATTCGAAAAAGTGATGCAGCAAGATGTGATGAACTATTATGAAAGTATATTGTTTGCATTGGCTGAAACGATCGATGTATCTCTCTATGAACAAAGTAAAGAACAATTGCAAAAGCAGTTAGTAGAGATTGAAAAAGAAATTTATGTTATATAGTCGTTATGAGAAAAAGATTCGTTCAATTTTCTTTTGAAGTACAGTATCTAAAGATTTTACAAATCCAGCAAATTCATCGGTAGAAATCATATGAGTAAGAACGAGTCGTCTGCCATCTGGTGTTTCACCGCATAAGACGAATGAAGAAAATTCATATGTTTTGTTTTCAACTACTAATTTTGGATAGGAATACGTGTCGCTTTTCTTCTTCTTTCCATCAATAGAGATGACGTTGCATTTTTTCTCATTGTTGTCCATGGTGAATCCCTCCTTTCTATTATTTATGGTAGACAAGGAGGGTTTAGAACAATAGAGAAGGGGGAATTTTTTATGTCTGTTGTAATAGAACGTATTCCAAAAGAGGCTATACCGAAGGCTTTATTGTTACTTGCTGATCCAAGTGAACGGCAAATAGCTACGTATGTACAAAGAGGATTAACATACGTAGCTAAGCAGGGGGGGAGCGTTATCGGTGTATATGTTCTTTTGGAAACAAGGCCAAAGACGATGGAAATCATGAATATTGCGGTTGCAGAGCATTTGCAAGGAAAAGGGATTGGGAAGAAGCTATTAAGGCATGCTGTAGAAACTGCTAAAGGATATGGTATGTCAAAACTTGAAGTTGGTACAGGCAATTCTAGTGTTTCACAACTTGCTTTATATCAAAAATGTGGATTTCGTATTTTTTCTATTGATTTTGATTACTTTTCGAAGCATTATGAAGAAGAGATTATTGAAAATGGAATTGTATGTCGTGATATGATCCGCCTTGCA
Source organism: Bacillus sp. 7_6_55CFAA_CT2 (assembly GCF_000238655.1). Taxonomy (NCBI): domain Bacteria; kingdom Bacillati; phylum Bacillota; class Bacilli; order Caryophanales; family Bacillaceae; genus Bacillus; species Bacillus sp. 7_6_55CFAA_CT2. The sequence goes on from NZ_JH414710.1 coordinate 794,597, forward strand.
ATGGAATTGAATAAAAACGTATAACTATTTAGGGGGAAGAGAAGATGGAAGTACATAAAGCAATTACAGCACATTCTCGTAAACAAAATGAAAGTGTAAAAGCATGTTTACAATTAGATGCACAGCGTGAAGCAGCTATTGAAGCTGCCGTATCTCTTGCGTCAAATGGGAAAGAATTTTCGGTTGATGTAATTAATGTTGTAACGAAGCAGATTAATGATCTTGCAAAAAATGGTGTTACCTTGCAGCGTAAATATGTTACAGAAGAAATGGTTATGGAGTATGTAAGTCGTTTGAAAGAGAAAGAAGGTCGTTAAAGATGATAGTTACAGTCGAATGGTTACGTGAGCATATAGAAGATGAGAATGTCCGTATAATCGATTGTCGTTTTGATTTAGCGAATCCTAATTGGGGTAGAGAAAAGTATGAAGAAGGACATATTCCTCATGCGTTATATTTTGATTTGAATTTAGATTTATCAAGTCCTATAGCAGAACATGGTGGCCGCCATCCTTTACCAAATATTGAGGAGTTTGCAGACAAGCTTTCGAAGGCTGGTATTGATGAACATACGACAGTAATTGCGTATGACAGTCAAGCCGGTGCAAATGCTGCTCGTTTATGGTGGTTATGTAACTATGTAGGACATGAGAAAGTATATATATTAGATGGTGGTTTCCAGGCTTGGAAAGAGAATGGACTACCGACAACAGCGGAAATTCCTGTTGCTATACGAAAAACATTCAAAGCTAATATACAAGATCATATGCTTGTAACGATGGAAACGGTCAGAGAGAATATCCGTGCAGGTGCGGATGTTACATTAATTGATTCAAGAGAGCCGAAACGTTATGCTGGTGTAGAGGAACTTGTCGATCATAAAGCAGGACATATTCCAACAGCAGTAAACCATTTTTGGAAGGATGGAATGTTGCAATCAGGACAATTTAAGAATAAAGCGGAGCAACAAGAACGATTCCAAAACCTGTCGAAAGATAAGGAAACCATTGTATATTGTGGTTCTGGTGTTACAGCGTGTCCAAACATCCTTGCATTAAAATTAGCTGGATTCCAAAATGTTAAATTGTATGCAGGTAGCTGGAGTGATTGGATTTCTTATCCAGAAAATCAAATTGCAAAAGAAGAAGATTAATCACTTGCATGCAAAAATAATTTGTATTAAAATAAGGTCACAAGCAAGAGATTGCTCGAAAAACTTTGTATTTTACACATTGGAAACAATGTGATAATATAACGACAAGTAAATAATACATCCTGCGGTGTGCGTAACTTATTTATGTCTAAAACCGATGTTAGTTATACGGAAGCTCAATATTTAGCGACCATCATCAAGCCTTCCTTGTGGAGGAAGATGTACGGTAACTGTGAGGGCATCCACCTGCGAGTAGCGGGTTTTTGGACATTTACGAGGAGCGGCACGTGCGGGGGTCTTATTTCAACTAACCTTATATAAAATTCCTACGGTGTACGTAGCTTATGCATGTCTTAAACCAATAAGTTTAATATGGAAGTTCAATATTTAAATGTAGCTAACATGCCATCTTTTTAAGAAGGAAGTTACAAACATTTGTGAGGGCATCCACCTGTGAGAGCAGGTTTATGGACATCTAGAGAGAACGGCATATGTGGGGCTATATAAAAACCTTACGTTTTATACGTAAGGTTTTTTTGTTGCATAGATATATTAATATTATCTTGATTCACCTGTGAAGTTTCCGTAATAAATGTAGCACTTTCTGTCTTCATCAATCTCTCTTGAATCCAAGGAGAATTCCATAGACATGCCGTCTCGCTGAATATATATAATATCTGAATGAAGAGATGGTAAAATTTCTTCGTAGTTCCATACATCTTGACTATCTACTAAGCTTGAACTCGTTTCACTTAGTTCTCTAATTTCAAAACCGATGTGGGAGTATGTAGGGTCTGAAGGGTCATTGGCGAAAACTTCTTTTTGAATATAAATAACTGCTGTTCCGTCTGGATCAACCGAAGTTGCAGTAACAACATAAGTATTTTTCTCTTTAATAAAATATTCACAAGTCATGCGTGCGATAATTTCAGAATTAGAAATATTGGCGTAGTTCCATAAAGCAGGATACCCTTTCGTTTCATCATTAAGTCGATATTCTAAGCGCATTTAATCCCTCTTCTTCCTTTTTCTTCTACTTTATCATGCCATCCTATATAATAGGAATAGAATTTAAAAAGGGGAGTGCGAAGGTGACAAAAACGAAATGGTTAGTAGGTGGTGTCGTAACGTCTTTAATGACTGGCACTTTATTTGGTTGCGCACAAGATCTTCCCCCAAAACCGAATGATAATAGTTGTTCTGATTGGGATTGGGATGATGAACTTGGGGTATGGCAGTGTGATGATAGTAGTTCAGGTTATCGTGGGCATTATTTCTATGGTGGGCGATACTATCAAAATAAATCCACTTTTAAAAATTCATCGGCGTTTAAATCGTATCAATCGTCTGCTGAATTTAAAGGTGGAATTGGAAGCGGTTCAAAGGGAGGATTTGGGGGCTAAAATATGTCGCAATACATAAGGGATCGAAAAGAATTTTATTTAAAATATCCGAATTTTTGGTCGGATTTATATGAATGTGAGTATAGTTTGTTTCATGTTTTTTCTATAACAAATCAGACTTTGGACCAATTACACTTAGCGACTGAACGAATGGGGAAAATATTTTTTAAGACTGCTAGACTGCTGCGTAATTTAAGTGACGAACAGCTTCTAGATCTTGGCTTTCCATCCGCGAGTTTATCATTCATTAGAATGAAAGGGCTTTATCCTGAATCTGTAATTTCGCGATTTGATTTTGCTGTAACAGAGGATAACAAAATTAAAATGCTTGAGTTTAATAGTGATACACCAACTTTTATTGTGGAATGTTTTCAAATGAATGGAAAAGTTTGTGAAAATCTAGGCTATGATGATCCAAACTCAGATCAAGAACGATTGCTATCTTCTGGTGTTACGAAAGCTGTAATGGAAGCGACAAAGGAATTAGACAATCCAAATGTTGTTTTTACAGCACATCATGAACATATCGAGGATTGGAATACGACTATGTATTTGAGTCAGCTATGCCATGTTGAAAATAAAGTAGTGCCAATGTCAGAACTTAGAATTACAAAAGATGCTCTAGTTGATAAAGATGGGGCGAAGATTGATGTTTTATATCGCCAAACATATCCGATAGAAGATTTAATTGAGGATCAAGATCCTGAAACAGGAGATTTGGTAGGTGTGGAACTGCTGCAACTTGTAAAAGCCGGAAAGCTTTTTATAATAAATCCTTTGTCAGCATTTTTACTTCAGCCAAAATCGATTCAGTGTCTTATTTGGGGGTTAGCAGAAGAAGAGGTCTTTTATACAAACGAGGAACAACAGTGGATTAAAGAATATATGTTACCTACATATTTAGAACCAGATTTATTTTTAGGAAAAGGTTCTTTCGTTCAAAAACCTTCATTTGGTAGAGAAGGAGATACAATTACGATTCGCGATAAGGATGAAAATATTATGCTTCAAAATGCACATCAAACGTATAAAACTGCACTGCCGATATTTCAAAAGTATACAGAACTGCCAGTCGTATCCTTGGAAACAGAAAAGGGGATGGAGAAACTGTCCTATGTGTTTGGTTCTTTTTTAATTGCTGGAAAAGCGAGTAGTATCGGTATTCGCGCGGGAGAAAAGATTACAGGAAATGAATCGTACTATTTACCGGTAGGTATAAAAAGGAGGAGGAAAAATGATTAATTTTTTATTATATTTAGCAGTAACACTTGGACTTTTATGTATTGGTCTGTTCTTGATGGAAGTGACAACGAAAGTTAAGGAATTTAAGTTAATGGCTCAAGGGAATAAGGCGGTAAGCTATGTGCTTGGAGGGCGATTACTTGGGTTAGCTATCGTTTTATATTCGACAGCAGCTAATTCAATTTCACTTCTTGATATGATTTCGTGGGGAGCAGTTGGGATTTTGGCTCAAATTATCGTCTTTTATTTAGCTGAGTGGCTTACACCACGCTTTAATATAAACAAAAGTCTTGAAGAAGATAATCAAGCAGTCGGTCTTTTTCTTATGTTTTTATCGCTTTCAATTGGGATTGTAATCGCTGGTTGTATAACTTATTAAAAACTTTACGTTTAAACGTAAAGTTTTTTATTTTATACCGCTATTTGCCGGACAGCCCGATTGGTGAGGGCTAATAATCAGTGGCGGATGAACAAAACCCCCACTGATGAAAGTTTCACTTTATATACGTTAGTTTGCCATACCATTTGAAAAAATTGTAGGCTACGGTTGACATCTATTTTAAATAAGAGTAACATTTTCAATGTAATGAAAATAAGTCTCTGTTAGGTGAGGCTCCTGTATAGAGAAATGCTACTGCCCAAAAATGTCGAGAGACGCCAATGGGTCAACAGGAATGATCGAATTAAGGTTTTTCTTAACGTAGCTGGTAATGTACCTATGCTATACAGTGCTAAAACTCGGTGAGGGAGAGGTCCGTAGATTTCTAATTATATTAGAAATCGTTTATTTGTGTATGTAATGGCCGCTACTCTCTTAAGGGTAGGGGTCTTTTTTGTTACCAAGCTATGAGTAATTTCATATTATAAACTATAAAATTAAACGAGGAGGTGAGGAGCATGTCAAATTCTGACTCGGTTCCGTTACCCATATACTTCAAATCAAAAATATATGATGTAGGCAGGAAACGATTTGTTCCTCCCTCTATATTTATCACAATGTAGCGTTTATAAAGCGCGAGACACTTTCACAGTAAAGTGGATAAATTGAGAAACAAAGCGTTTCTTCCTATGTTGTAAAGGAGGAGACGATAATATGTTATATGCAAACAAAACTGTGGGTAACACGTCATATAAACTAAGTAAAAAATCAATAAAAGAACAAACAATGCTCCAAAAAAATAAAGATTTATTAATTGAAATTGCAACAAGAGATGTAAAATCTGTATTTGCATATTTTAAAACAACAAGAGACGGACTATCAATGAAAGAGGCACAAAAACGTATTCAAGTATATGGCCGAAATGAACTAACTTCAAAAAGAGCACTTCTTGCGGAAGTAATGATGAAGCTAGGTGGCATGATTCCAGGTTTTTCAAAACAACGTGTGTGTGATGAATTACAACGTGAAACGATTACTGTATCTAGAGTAGAATATTCTAGTAGTACAGGGCTAAATAGTGAACTGAAAATGATGGAGATACCTGTGCAAGAACTTGTACCTGGAGATATGATTTTTCTTTCGGCTGGAGATGCTGTGCCAGCTGATGTACGTATTATTTATGCAGATGATTTATTAGTGAATGAGTCTGTGTTAACGGGAAACGAAGCGAATATAGAGAAGTTTGAGAGCTGCTATCACCTTGAACGTAAACGATTTATTCCATTAAAACGGATGAAAGATTATAATCCACTTGAGCTTGAAAATGTATGTTTTAAAGGTTCGCATATCGTTAGTGGAAATGCAAAAGCTATCGTTGTTTCTACTGGAAAAAATACGTATTCAGGTATCTTGCATACTTGTTGTAGTAGAACGTCTTAATGTGTTAATGATGCTAAATATACAAAAACAATGTATAATAGACAAAGTTGAGCAAAAACGTAGAATGGTAATCTATTTATATAACCTTACGTGATAACGTAAGGTTATTATTTTTTTAATAGGAGAGGAATTATGAAAAAAGTATTATTAGTTGATGGTATGGCACTATTATTTCGTGCTTTTTACGCAACAAGTGTCTACGGACAATTTATGAAACGACAAGATGGAACCCCTACGAACGGGATTCATGGTTATATGAAACACTTATTAACAGCTACGCAAGCGATCGAACCAACACATATCGTTACATGCTGGGATATGGGAAGTACGACATTTAGAACAGAATCGTTCTCGAATTATAAAGCAAATCGTGCAGCGCCACCAGAAGAATTAATTCCTCAATTTGATTTAGTGCAAGAAATGACTGCAAAATTATCCATTCCAGTTATCGGTATGAAAGGCTACGAAGCCGATGATTGTATCGGTACGCTTGCAAAACAATATTGCAATGAAGCTGAAGTTTATATTTTAACAGGTGATACGGATTTGCTTCAACTTGTTGATAAGAACGTTACAGTTATGCTTCTGCGTAAAGGAATTGGAAATTACGAATATTACACACCGGAGAAAATCATGGAAGAAAAAGGTGTAGAGCCGTGGCAAATCGTCCATGCAAAAGCTTTCATGGGAGATACAAGTGATAATTATCCAGGTGTAAAAGGTATCGGTGAAAAAACAGCGTATAAGCTTATTCAAGAGCACGGAACAGTATCCGCTGTACTAGAAAATGTAGAATCATTAACAAAAGCGCAGCGTACGAAGATTGAAAGTGATTTAGAGAACTTAAATATTTCGTTGCAATTAGCACAAATTCACTGTGAAGTTCCAATTTCATGTTTACTAGAAGAGGGATTACACACAATGGATGAAGAAAAACTTAGATTTGTTTGTGAAGAAATGAATTGGGGAAGACCTGAAATATTAATAAATATGCTATAAATAGTTTGGAAAGAGGGATGTTGCATAAGTCGAAATTTGACTTGGTGACACCTTCTTTTTGTTTTTGTAAACAGTATTATAGTAAATAAAATTATGTCGAACTCAATTTTAAATATATAAATGTTTCGACAAGATATAATGATAAAAGTTGAGGGGAATAGTAATTTTTATAATGAAGTGAATTAATTTCAACATAGTTTTAGAGAGTCTTTTTTTCGTGTTCACAAAGTTGTCAGAAAATAAACGGAATTTTCATATGAAGTTCAAATAGAATTCACAACAATCAATTATTATAAGGACACACAGATAATTCTTTATCTTTTATATAAACCATCCCCCAAGGAGGACAATGAAAATGAGAAAAAAAGTGAGAAAATCTTTTAAACAATTATTAATTGAAAATAAACAATCACTATTAAATAATAAAGAAAATATGAAAGAAATTGAAGAGAGAATTGAGAAACGACATGTAGCATATAGTGGTGCTAGTAATTAAATAAAATAAAAAGA
>NZ_JH414710.1:801742-958682 GCF_000238655.1 Bacillus sp. 7_6_55CFAA_CT2
TTTTATTTTATATTGAAAAAACGCTATTCATCTCTTTAATTTTGTAAATATGCAAGAAATTTTTATAGTGTTTTTCTATCAATATTACTCATTTTTCGAGGTTGAAATTGGTATATACCAATTTTTGAGATTCGCTATTCATAATATTACAAAAAATGTTACAATACACTCAAATTTATACTATAAAATCATTTTAATATGAAAAATTGGAATGAAAAGAAAGGAGAGGAATATGAATAAAGATGTCGCTTTGAAATGATTATTATCATTTCATTAGGAGTTGATGTAAAAAGATGAAGAGATACGAGGAATTGGATTCTATAAGAGGGATTTCTTCATTAATAGTAATGATCGGTCATCATTTAATGATTTTTTCAGCATTTCAAAATTACAGCTATGAAGATAATAAACCATTTGTTGTGTATCTATTAAAAGAAACGCCTGCTCGTCTTATTTTTAGTAGTGGTAACGAATCTGTTATTATCTTTTTTGTTTTGAGCGGATTTGTTTTGTATGAATCTATTCAAAAAACCTATAGTAGCTATGGGTCATACCTTTTAAAACGTATATGCAGAATATATATTCCTTATATTGTGGCAATAATTATAGCTATTATATGCCAAGCTACAATTAGTGAATATGGTATTTCTTATTTAAGTGAATGGTTTAATCGCTCATGGACGATTGAAAGTTCTCCAAGCTTAATAGCGCAACATATTTTATTGGTTGGGAAATATAATACAGATGCATATAACGGTGTGATTTGGTCACTTGTCCATGAAATGCGAATATCAATAATTTTTCCGTTAATTTTGATGATTTGTTTACGAAAAACGTTAAGGTGTTCATTACTATTATTGTTTAGTTTTAGTATATGTTCTGTCGTAATATTATTTTTGTTTCGCTCGGGCTTAACATTAACAAGCTATGCATTAACGTTGCATTATACGGTGCTGTTTTTACTCGGAGCACTAGTTGCGAAGTATAAAAATAATTTAATAGTTTTTTATAGTAATTGTACTAAAAATACGAAAATTGCATGGTTTTTATTTGCGATTTTACTTTTTATGTATGAAGGACTTATTGGAGAAATTAAAGTACTCAATAATTTTATATTTCGAGACTACGTAGTGGCGATAAGTGCAAGTCTATTTGTCATATTAAGTTTGTCAATATCAACTTTGTCATCCTTGCTACGCAATAAATACTTGTTATATTTGGGGAAGATTTCTTACAGTCTTTATTTATACCATATTATATCGTTGTTTTCCCTTATATACATGCTCCATGAAATATTACCGTTGCCTATTATTTTAATTTTTTCACTTGTATTTTCGTTTATATTTGCAATACTTTCGTATATATATGTAGAAAAATTTGCATTCAGAGTCGGAAAGTATGTAACAAAACAAGTGGATAGAAAGAAGAGAGGGGTATCTGTAAAGAGTGACTTGCAGGATGTTATTCAGAAAAGGGCGGTGAAATAATTGAAGCAAGAAATGAGTATAAAAGATTTTCAACAATTATTGAAAAGAAGATTCGTAACGATTATTTTAACGATGTGTTGTTTAACCGCTTCTTTAGTTCTTATCTCTATGTATGTTTTAAAGCCGTCATATCAATATTCAACGCAAATTCTTGTTGGGAATTTAGATGAGTTTAATAAGGAAAATTCAACAAATAAAACACAAGAAAATAAGCAACTAGTAACATCGTATGTTGATATTTTAAAAAGCCCATTAATTATTTCAACAGTCAAAAAAACTTTGAAATTAGAGCAATCAAGTTATGAATTAGCACAAAAAATCTCGGTAGTGAATACGGACAACTCACAAATTGTAACTGTTACAGTAAAAGATTCCAATCCGAAAGTCGTGAAAGACATTGTAAAGACATTGGCAGAGCAATCACAAAAAAGTTTTCAACAGTACACAAATGTACAAGGTGTGAAAGTGTTGACGGATCCTGAGTTACAGGAACAGGCTGAAAAATTGTTTCCGAAATTTCAACTGATCATTCCTATTTCTTTAATTGTTAGTTTTTTTGTTGGGATAGGTTTAGCTGTATTTCGAGATTATTTTGATGAACGTATATACACGGAACAAGATTTAGAGAAAATAACAACAGTCTCTGTTATTGGTCACATAAATATGAAACCGAATAGAAAACAGAAATCTACAGAGGTTGATAAACAATCATCTATATATCGAGGTGAACATGTCGATGTTTAGGACAAAGAAACAGCTGCCATTCGATTTGCATGATGATCTGATGAAAGAGCAGTTTTATACGGTGCATCACGAGTTGAGAAAATCTGGAAAACAACTGTTCACAGTTAGTTCAACGAAGGACAGAGGTGTTGTTGCCTCGCTTATAGTAAATATGGGTCTAGTGTTTGCTGAAATGAAGAAAAAGGTGTTACTTATTGATGTGAATTTTTCTGACCCAAAATTACATGTATTATTACAAAGTGATCACATGATAACAGTAAACGATATAATAAGCTCTTCCCCCTGTAATTATGAATCTTTTTCTAGTAATTTGTCTAAATACTTATATTGTATTCCTGCAAAAAAAACAGTACACACAGGGACGCCCTTAGTTGCTATGGATGAATTTGATAATGCGATTGCTAAGTGGAAAGAAGATTTTGATTACATTTTCTTTTATTCTTCTGAAGTATTTGAGCTTCCTGCTACGCACATTATTGCAGGGAAATGCGATGGAGTGGTTTTAGCAGTTAAAAAGCGAAAAGATTCACTACGTACAGTGCAAAAAGTAATAGCGGATATAAATAGGAAAGAATGTGAAGTAATAGGTATAATTTTATATTCTTGAATGTGGGGGTAACGATCCATGATTCGTGAAACAAATCAAGCCAAGTTGTATACGATTCCGGCTCAAGAAAAGCCTAGCATATTGAATCGAAGTGTAAAACGCTTGTTTGATATTATATTTTCAATCATATTGTTACTATTAACAATACCAATTATGTTGTTCTTTTGTATTATGATTACTTTAGAAACATCAGGGGCTCCAATATATTTTCAAGAACGTTTAGGTATAAACGGGAAGAAGTTTAATGTATTTAAATTAAGGTCGATGGTAAAGGATGCTGAAATGAACGGACCACAATGGGCAACAGAACATGATCAAAGAATTACAAAAGTTGGATTGTTTATAAGAAAAACGAGAATTGATGAATTACCGCAACTTTTAAACATTTTAAGAGGAGATATGTCTTTTGTAGGCCCTAGACCAGAGAGAGAGTTTTTTTATAATGAGTTTGATGCGTATATTCCAGAATTTAAGGAACGTTTAATAGTAAAACCAGGATTAACAGGATGGGCACAAATAAATGGAGGGTATAATCTTGATCCAAAGGAAAAGTTGAGGCTGGACATGGAGTATATTGAAATGAAAACATTTCGGATGGACATCCGTATTTTATGTAAAACCGTTTTAATTGTATTGAACGGTAATGGTGCAAGATAAATATATATGTAAATAAACAACATATGTAAGTAGGTTACTTGCAAAGGAGAACTTGTATGGGTAGATCTATTCTAAACAATATTATCCATCTATTTTATAGTACGATTTTAGCTAACCTTCTTCAGGCCGTCAGTTTAATTGTTTTAGCAAACTTTTTTAACGCACAACATTATGGGATGTTTAGTGTTGCCATAGCAGTGACGTTTGTTATGTTATTCTTTACAGACTTAGGACTTAGTAATACGTTTCTTCGAGAAGGGGCAAAGGATGGAGCAGATTTAGAGCAGATTTTATCATCGTATATAAAAATAAGGATGATTCTACTTATTTTTATTTCTATCATCGGTTATATTGCTATTCATTATATGTATGCGGATAAAAATTTAATTTATATGATGATAAACGTAATGTTTTTCATGTTAATAGGATTAACTTGGCAAAACATAGGGATTGCCTATTTTCAACTGACGGAACGTATGAAGTATATAGCGCTCATAAAAGTTGTATCAGCATCAGTTGTCATTATAATTACATGTTTTTGTATTTTCGGAGAGTTACCGGTGTATGTAACGGCTCGCTTATATGCTTTTGGGTATATGATCGGCGGTTTATTCAGTATATATATCATGAGAAGAAAGACGAAAATGAATATGAAAGTCGTAATTCATAAAGCGTTATTTTGGCAATTAACTCCCTTTATTATAAGCGGTTTTTTAATAATGAGTACGCCACAATTAGCGCCTATCTTGCTTAACTATACATTGCCATTAAGTATAGTAGGTGTTTTTGCAGTGGCGTACCGGATGCCGGCAGCTTTATATCAAGTACCAGGGGTAATTGCAGGTGCATTTTTTCCAGTGCTTTTTAAGCATTATAACCAGAATAATATAGAAGAGCATACGAAATTAAATTTGCTTCAAATTAAATCAATGGCGATTGTAGGAATATGTATGACAATCGGTTTATATCATTTAGCACCATACTTTATTTCTATATTTTTTCATGAAGAATGGAGCGATGCAGTAGAACCACTCCAAATATTATCATTTCTTATTGTGCTACAAAGTTTAAATATTGCCATTGCTGACGGTTTAACGACGAGTGGATGTCAAAATAAGAGGACTGTTGTGCAGTGTGTAGCATTGGTGATAGGTGGGGTTATGCTTTATAGCTTTAGTAGTATTGGTGGAGTGATAGGAGCGGCATACGCTATGGTTTTATTTGAAATCGTCGCTTTAGTGGGATACATAGCGGTAAGTGTAGTGAAGAAAAAAATTGTATTCCAAATTGTAATACCGTATACAATTTATTTTGGTGTAACCTTTATTGGAGTGCAATATATATTGCATACATATCATTTAATTGCGCTTGTTCTTAATATATTAATCGTAGTAGCTGCCATATTCCTATATGATTATGAGCTGAAAAAAACTTCTTCTTTCTTTTATAAGAAAAATACGCAAAAAGGATTATATTACGAAACAGGGGATATAGCCTATGGAAAATAATATGAAAGTATCGATGGGATGGATTATTCTTCTAATATTATTTGTTATGTTAAGTAAATACAATTTATATATTGGATTTTCATTGAAGATATATATGATTTTTTTAGTCATATATTTTTGTTTAACAATTAAAAACTTTCATATTCAAAAGTTATATTTTCATGAAGTTGTATTTTTACTGTTTTATTTCATTTATTGTTTAAGTGGAATTCTTTCTATGTATTTAAATGCTAGTATTCGTATGATTTTTGGCGTGCTACTCGTTTTAGGATGCTATTTTATAATGAGGAATTTATTGGGGAATACTGAAATAGTGGTACTTGAATCATCTATTGCTTATGTAGGAGTAGTATTTAATGTTGTAAGTCTAATACTATATATAATTGGTTTACAATACTTTAGTTTATACGGTGGAGAAGAGAGAGAAATTTTTGCTGGGTTATTAGTGGATAGAGGATATCCACGATTAATTGGATTGCTAGATGATCCTAACATTTTTATTTTTTATAATACAATATTTTTTATGTACTATATGACGAATTTACAAAATATTACTAACATCTTAGGATTGATTTTATGTGTTACGACAAGTCTATTAACCTTTTCAAGGGGCGGTATATTAGCGCTTGTACTTGTCGTTTTTGTATATATATGTATGTCTAGTTTCGCCAAAAAAATAAAAATAATTATGAGTTTAGTATTGTTTAGTGTAGTTATTTTTAGTTTATCGAATAGTGTAATGGGGGGCCAATTAGATGATATATTAAATAAACGAATTTCTGATTTTTCCCATGATAATGGAAGTGGTAGATTTACATTATGGGAAGCTGCTTTTAAATATTATTTATCCAATCCATATATTGGAATCGGCGCTTTTAACTTTTCGAATTATTATGAGTATCAATTTAATGAAAAATTATATGTACACAATACATTTTTAGAAATTTTGTCTGAATCGGGTACAATTGGTTTTCTTCTATATAGCGCGTTTTTATTCATATTAATGTTCAAGCTAGCGCAGCATACTTTGTTTCGTGAAAAACCATATCTTCTATTGACTATGATTGCATTTTTATTTCAGATGATGTCATTGTCACTCATTATTAACGAAGCGTTCTTTTTATTTTTAGCAGTTGTTGTGAAGTATATTTCAATATATGAAGGAAGGGGAAAGATAGATGGTAAAATGTCTATCAGCACATAACGAGCCGCCTTATGTTTCTGTAATAACACCTTCTTATAATAGTATACGATTTATAGGTGAGACAATTTCATCTGTACAGAATCAATCGTATGAAAACTGGGAAATGATTATCGTTGATGACGGTTCAACCGACCAATCTGCCGCAAAAATTAAAGAGATAATAGAAGGAGACTCACGAATTAGGTTATTATCATTAAAAGAAAATGTTGGTGCTGCTAAAGCTCGGAATTTAGCGATCCAAGAGGCAAGAGGAAGGTACATTGCCTTTTTAGATAGTGATGATATATGGTTGCCACATAAATTGAAGACACAATTGTTATTTATGGAAGAAATGAATATAGCTTTTTCATATGCGTCGTATAGTTTAATTGATGAAAATGGTAATGAATTAAATCGTGAAGTGAGTGTACCAAAATCTGTTGACTATCATTATTTAGTAGGAAATACAATTATCGGGTGTTTAACAGTGATGATTGATCGTGAAAAAATTCCGTATGTCGAAATGCCTAGTATACAGCCGGAGGATACAGCGTTATGGCTGAACTTATTACATGAAGGGTATGAAGCAAAAGGGATACAGCAAGTGTTAGCAAAATATAGAATTGTTACAAATTCTGTTTCGAGAAATAAAATTAGAGCAGCTTTTCGGTATTGGAAATTGTTAAGGGAACAAGAACGACTGAATTCGGTGCAAATTTTTTACTATTTTAGTAAGTATGCTTATCATGCTTATAAAAAAAATAAAATCAATGTAGTTGGGAAGACGCAATTATGAATATACTGTTGATGACAGATAAATTGATAACTGGCGGAGCCGAAAGCTATTTCTGTAAATTGGAAAGTAATTTGCGTTATGATGATTTTAAGATTTATACAGCTGCAGGTGATGGAGAACTATATGAATCTCTTACTAGAAAAGAAAATTTTATATTACTTAGTCGATGGAATCATTTGAGAAATATTTATTATTTACGAAACGAAATTTGTAAACGAAAGATAGAACTTATTCATGCAAATAGTTTGCGAATGGTATTATATGCTTTTCTAATTCAAAAGTTTATTAAAAAAAAGATAAAAATTGTTTATACGAAACACAATGTAACGATATTAGAAAAGAAAATGCCAACGCTTTTTCGGTATTTCATGAATAAATATGTGAACAATATTATTACAGTAAGTGAGTTTGAAAAGAACAATTTAATTTCAATTCATGTAGCAGAAGAAAAAATAAATACAATTTATAACGGTGTCGATATTGAAAAGTTTTTATTCCAGCAGAAAAAGAAAGAATCTACATATAAAATAGGGATATTAGCTAGATTATCCAAAGAGAAAAACCATCAACTATTTGTCAAAATTGCAAATGTGTTGAAAAAGAGAAATGATTTTATGTTTTATATTGCTGGTGATGGACCAGAGAAAGAATCGATTATGAAAGAAATAGAAAAATATGGATTGCAGCAAAGGGTGAAGATGCTAGGGAATATTTCAGAGCCGCATGAGTTTATAGGGAATATGGACGCCTTACTTTTATTATCTTTTCGTGAAGTGTTTCCAATGGTAGTAATTGAAGCGATGGCTACAGGGACACCAATTGTTTCAATAGATGTTGGTGGAATACATGAAGCGGTAATAGATGGAGAGTCAGGTGTTTTGATATCTGAATATTGCGAATCTGAATTCGCAAGTGCGCTTGAGGAACTACAAGGGAATGAAGAAAAGGTAACTGCTATTAGATTGAAAGCACGAGAGAAAGCAATGAGATATTTTTCGTTAACTAAAATGATAGAGGAAACGAAAAATATATATGAATTAAACAAATGACCGAGTAGGTCGTTTGTTTTTTTATTATAGAAACTTTTAAGAGACAACTCACATATTATATGAAAAAGGTAATATGAGGAGTGAATTTATTTTGTCAGAATATATTTCATCCCAAGAAGATTGTGCGCCAGAAAGTAGCGTTCATATTGATTGTTTTGGCGCAGTTCCAAACTCGGGAAATGATAGCTCATTAGCAATTCAGCAAGCTATTGATTATTGTGTAGCGAATCGAATTTCGACGGTTAGAATTACAGGGATAAATACGTACAAAATTGTAAAGCCGATTGTTATTAAATCAAACGTAAGATTAGAGTTGGATCCTACCGTAACACTGCAAATTGATGGGGATTTTAATGCATTTGAGCTACAAAGTAACGCTTCGATAGTTGGTGGTACTCTTCAAGTTATAAATCCATTGTTTCAATCTGCTGTTATTTATGTTTCTGGTTCACAACAAATCGAAGTACCTAATCAATCTGTTATATCAAATATAAATATAATAAATACAACTCCATCGTATAAAGGAAAAGCTATACATTTTTATTGTCAAAAGGCATGGGATTTTATTAGTTTCTTTCAAGTTAAATTTATTCAAATTAAAAACTTTCAAACTGCAATACATTTGAAGACAGAATATATAAATGATATCAATACACCTTGCTGGATTAACGCCAATGTATTTCAATCTATATTTATTGATGGATGTGTGTATGGGATTGAAGTAGATGGAAATAGTGATTTGCCAAATGAAAGTTCAGGAAATACGTTTCATGATATTCAAGTGCAATGTAGACAACAAACGGAAAAAGTAATTCGTTGTTCAGGTGCGTATAATACATTTGATTGTATGATTTGGGATACGTACCGGATGAGTAGTGAACAAATTGTTATTGAATTTTCTTCCAATTCTCATCGTAACTACCTTTTTTCAAATCTGCTTTCGACAACTATTGTAGATAAAGGACAATACAATGTTTGTAAGTCTACTTATGAAGAATCCCTACGAATTCAGTTACCATTGACGTTAAATAGACCTCATTTAATAGGAAATCAAGATGATATTTTAGTAAATGCTCAGCAGAAATATAATGTTAAACAAGTAAGTGGGAAAGTACCGTATGGGGGAAATCTAGCCAATTGCTTTAATTTAATAGATGAGCAAAGTGTAAACTATATTGACGTTCCAGATAGTAACCCAGTTGTCATTGAACTTGATTTTACGAAAAAACCAATACAAATGTTAAATTGTTTTGGAATGTATTTTGGGTGGGGAGAGAGTCCAAAGAAAATTAAAATTGAATATGCATTAAGTGCAACTGGAAGTTGGGTTATCGCGTTGGATGTTCCATTAAATGTTGGCGATACAATTATATCGAATATGAAGGCGAGTCAGTTATATAAAGTTAGAATTACATTAAGTGGTTATTCTCAAGACCATAAGCGTTTTCGAATTAATCGTATCTTTGCAAGATCTTCTATGGAAAATGGGAATGCTTGGTTAGCGACAACTGGAGGAAGAATGTTTGGAGATATTGAAATAGAGGCAAGTAAAGGTATAATCATGAAGACTGCTAGTGGAGTGAAATGGAAAGTTACTATTAATGAAGCTGGCCAACTTATTACGACTAAAATAACTTGAGATGGTGTTTAATCGTATATCATTGGACGAGTTACAACGTAGTGGAATATAGGTAATGAAAAAGAGATTGTAATTTGGTTTCAACCAAACTACAATCTCTTTTTTGTTTCAATTACTTCCACCAAATCCAAGTCCAAAGGTAATTTCGTACATTTCGAGGAGTAATACGAATGAAGCGCTCACCGTCAAAGAAGCAATTTAAATTTGGAAGTGTTTCATCTGGATTTTCTGAAACAAAGGTGACGATGTTTTCGTTACTTGTAACGGTTACTGTAATTGGTGGGTCGGTAGGTGAGACTTGAAGTTGTAACGAAATATTGGCCGTATTTTTAAATTCATTATTAACAGGTGGACTTATTACTTGTACTGTGAATAACACGATAATTGTTTCGTTTGGTTCCAAATTAGTAGCGACTAGGAAACCGATATTCGGATTCGCTAGTGGAGAGCGTTCACCGTTAATAAAGACAGTGCCGTTTATAAATTGTAAACCTGCTGGAATAGTATCTTGTAATGAAATATTTGAGAGTGAAATTTTGGAAGTATTCGTAATGCGCACCGTGTAATCAAAATATTGATTTAAATAAGCAGAGCTGACGGAAGCATTTTTCGTGACTGTTGTAGTTATAAATTGAACTGGTATACGAACGATATTTGAATTAACAATGAAAGTAATAATTGGATCCTGTGGTGTCAATTGAAAGGCAGCGGTAACTGTTGCAGAATTTATAATTGTACTGTTTGAAGGAATAGAAGTTACGAGGACTTGAAATGTTATAGTTGCTACTGAATCTGCAGGTAAAGAGCCGATATTAATACCAGTGTCTGGACGAACATTTGGAACGGGAGTACCGTTAATTGTTACGCTGTTTTCTATAAATGTTGTACCAGCTGGAATTGTGTCTATAACAGAAGTGCTGATTGTCGGAATTGGGGAGTGATTAAATACCGCTAATGTGAATGTAATGATATCTCCTATAACGACAATAGATTTGTCAGCTGTTTTTTCAATACGAACCATTGGATCAATGACTGTCGTTGTAACGGTATTTGTTTGCTTTGTAATTGTAATAGGTGGTTTTGTTGGATCAATGATAACGGTATAGGAAACAGAAGCATCGTTATTAATTGTAGGTTGAAGAGTAGAAGAAGATATTGTCAATTGGAACGTAATAATGACAGAGTCATTAGGAGCAAGATTTCCTAACGTAATACCATTTTCAGGATTCTCATTAGGCTGATTGATTCCGTTAATCGTAACACTACCAGCAACAAAAGTCGTATCTATTGGTACGGTGTCTATGGCAAGAAGGTCTTCAATCGTTACATTACCGCTATTCGTAATCGTAATTGTATACGTTAAAGTTTGAGCAGGTAAGGCATTCGTTACATCAACAGATTTTATGGCAATGACATTATCATTTTGGACAGTAGTTGTGACGGTATTTGTTATAGTCGTATTTGTAACGGGTACGTTATTTGGATTGACTATATAGTTAAAAGTAGTAATTGCGTTGTTGTTTAGTTCATTTGGTGTTGGAATAGAAGTCACAGTTACTTGGAATGAAACGATAGCGTCTCCACCTACAATTATAGTACCAATTGGTATGCCACTTACTGGATTCGCTCCTGGAAGAGTTTCTCCGTTTACAATGACGCTATTTTCTATAAACGTAGTACCTTGAGGGATAATATCTTGAATGATTACATCATTTACTGCAACATTACCGGTTTGATTTAGTGTAATCGTATACGTTAACGTATCATCAACCGTTGCAAATGCAAGATCAACAGCTTTATTACTATTCAAATTCGCGTGATTAATTTCTGTTGCGGCAGCTGATGAAATAATAGTTTCGGTAATAGGTGGTCGATCTGGTACCGTGTATTCATATTCAATTGTACTCGTGTTAGAGATTGGATTTGTTTGTGGAATCGAAGTAACCCGTACTTGGAATAGAATAGTTGCTGTCGTATTAGGCGGAATGTTATCAATTTGTATACCGTTAAGAGGGTTGTCATTTGGCCGAGCGTTGCCGTTCACGATAACACTATTCTCTATAAAGCTCGTATTTGCTGGGATGATATCTGTAACAATAATGTTTTCGACTTGTATATTTCCGTTATTTATGATGGAAATTGTATAAGGGATGATAGTTTGTAAGTCAGCATATTGGATAGGCGTTGTTTTTGTCGCAATTACATTAGCAGAAATAACTTCAGTGAAGGTAATATTGCTAGTCGATATTTGTTCTTCCACGTTTATTGTATAACGAGAAGTTGATTGATTTTGAACATGGCCGCTAGCAGGAAGAGCTACGACGGTAACAGAAAATGTGACTGGGATAGAAATATTAGGAGCAATCGTTCCTACAAGTATACCTACACTTGGGTTGGCGTTAAGCTGAGGAATGTTATTTACTAAAACGCTACCGTCAATAAAGGTTGTTCCATCAGGTATATTGTCTGTAAATACAACAGTAGTGGCATCCGTATTCCCTGTATTCGTTAAAGTTGTTGTATAAGTTAAAATGTCACCAATTGTTACAGAGGTCAAATCAACAGTTTTAAGTGAAATGATATCAGCATCATTAATTTGAACGAAAGTAGTATTGGAAGTAGTAGATTTTTGAATTGGCGCAAAGTCAGGATTGAAAATAAAGTCGTAAACGATGTTTGCAGTATTAGGTGTTGGATTTACAGCAGGTAAATTCGTAACGGAAACTTGGAATGTTATTGTAGCCATTTGACCTGCTGCGACATTAGGAATGGAAAAGCCGATATTCGGATCTGCTGCAGGAAGTACAGTATTGTTAACTATTACACTTCCTGGAATAAATACTGTTCCATCCGCTATAGTATCTGTAAAAAAGATGGAGTTAGTTGTAGTCGATCCATTATTTTGAATGAATACTGTATATTCAATGGTTTCATCAATGTTAGCTAATACAGTATTAGCGGATTTTGTAGCAATAAGAATAGCATCAATAAATTGTATATTTGTACTATTGGAAGAGGTTGTTTCTGAAATTGGTGGTCCGCTTGGGTCTGGTCGATACTCATAGTGAATGACGGCGATATTATTAATGTTATTTTGTGGCGGTATAGAGACTACGCTTACTTGGAACGTAACAATAATCGTATTATTTGGAAGAATTATATCAAGATTGATACCGGTAATTGGATTTTCGTTAAGTCTTGGTACGCCATCTACAAGAATGCTATTTGGAACGAATGTGGTGCCAGAAGCAATTGCGTCAAGTAGGAGAGTATTTGTAATAGGTATTGTACCGGCGTTTGTAACTGCGACTGTATATGTGATGATTTGACCGATACGTGTAATGGATCTGTTAGCGGATTTAATTGCACTAACATTTGCCGTTCGCACTTCAGTATTTACTGCATTTGATAACGATCTACGCTGAATAATTGGAGAACTAGGGTCAATTTGGTATTCGTACGAAGTGTCTGAAATATTAATGACTGTATTGCCCTCTGGTATATTTGTAAGTTGTACTTGGAATGAAATAGTGACTGTTTCATTTGGTTGTATCGTGCCGAGAGTTACTCCGTTTTCAGGATTAGCGCCAGGCTGAGTTACATTATTTATTGCTAAGCTATCCTCAATGAATATAGTACCTTCTGGAATGTTATCAATGAACACGGTATTGTTAGCCGGAACGGTTCCTATATTTTGTAGTGTATTTGTGTAGGTAATAATTTGCCCGATTGATATGAAATTTACATCCGCGCTTTTAACAGAAATAATATTTGCATTTTGAAGTGATGTTGTAACAATGTTAGAATTTGCAGAGCGATTTACTGGTGGGGCTGTAGGAATACTTACATATTGGTAAGTTGCTGAAGATTGATTTGCAATTTCGGTTTCAGTAGGTGGATTATTTGTTTGCACTTGAAATAGTATCGTTTTGGAACTGTTTGCTGGAATTGTTCCAATCGGTATTCCGTTTTCAGGATTTACACCTGGCTGAAGGACACCATTAATTGTGACACTATCGGGAACGAATGTAGTCCCAGCTGGAATAAAATCTGTGAAATTAATATTTATTGCGTCAACATTACCGATATTTTTCACTTCAGAAATATAAAGTATAGTTCCGCCAATATCTACAGTTGTTGGATTGGATGTTTTAGTAATTGTCAATTGTGCTTGCACGAAATTTGTAATGACGATATTACTAGTAGATGTTTCAGTAATAGGCGGTTGCCCTGGGTCTGGTTGGATTGTATATGTTGTATTGGATTGATTTGTAATCGATTCTTGCGAGAATGAATCGTTAATAAGAATTTGGAACGAAATAAGATGAGTAGCGTTTGCTGCTAGGGTAGGTAAAGTAACACCTACATTTGGATTAGCACCAAGTATAGTTGTTCCGTTAAGTGTAAAACTATTTTCTACGAATGTAGTATTTTGGGAGATAGTATCTGAAAATATGAGATTAGTAGCTGGAATATTTCCGGTATTTTCTAGTGTTATTGTGTAAGTCAAAATATCACCTGTTGTTGCTTGAGGTGCATTGACTGCTTTTAAAGAAAGGATAGTCGCATCCGAAATTTGTGTGAAAGCAGGATTAGACGTAATTGTTCGAGAGATGATAGGAGCAGTTGGATCGGCGATAAAAGTATAGTCAATACGGGCTGTATTCGAAATTGGGTTCACGCTTGGTATAGATTGAACGATAACCTGGAATGTTACAGTGACGATTTCTGACGGTGTGATGGAGTTTAATGGTATTCCTACGTTAGGATCGGCACCTGGAACAGAAACACCATTAATGGTAACGCTATTCGGAATAAATGCAGTTCCTTCTGGGACCAAATCTGTTAAAGTAACTGTATTTGCAGTAGTATTTCCGTTATTTTGAACGACTACTGTGTAAGTGATTGTACCGTCAGTAGATTGTACGAGAGAATCTGTACTTTTAATTACGGATAACGATGCATCAACAACAGCTGTATTAACCGTATTAGACGAGGATGTTGCTGTAACAGGAGGTTGACTTGGATCGACAATATACGTGTAACTTGTAAGTGCTTGATTTATAATCGCTCCTTGCGGTGGAATAGAACTTGCAAGAAATTGGAACGTAATAGTAGCGGAATCACCTGGTGCGATAATACCAACTGGAATACCAAGAGTTGGACTTGCATCTGGAAGTGAAATCCCGTTGAGGGTAACACTATTTGGAACAAATAATGCTCCTTCAGGAACTCCGTTAATGAGTAATACAGAGTTTGCAGGGAAGTTTCCAGTATTCGTTAATGTTGCTGTATACGTAATTATATCCCCGATAGATACAATTGAACGATTTGCTTGTAAAACAGTTGTAACAGTTGCGTTATTAATTTGTGTTGAAGCGCTATTAGAATTTATCGTACCTGTAACAGGAGGAGAGGCTGGATCAACGATGAATACGTATTGAATAGATGCTACGTTTGTAATCGGATTTGAAGGTGGAGTAGATGTAACTATGACTTGGAAAGTAACGGTTAAGGAACTACCTGCGCTAACTGTTCCGATATTCACTCCGTTATTTGGATTTGCGCCTGGAATGGTACTTCCATTTACAGCAAAACTATTTTCAACAAAGGTCGTTCCTGCTGGAATTAGGTCTGAGAAATTTACATTCGTAGCGTTTGTATTGCCGTTATTTTGGATCGAAACTGTATAAGTGATCGTATCTCCAATATTTGCAAAGGCTGTATTAGCAGTTTTTACAGCTGAAAGTATTGCTGTATTAATAGAAGTAACGAAGACATTCGTTTCCACATTGCCAGGCTGAGCCAGTAATGCATTGCCTACGTTATATTGGAAGTTAACAAAACCTAAGTTTTGGAGTTCAGGTGTGAACGTTGTAGGATTACTTACAATTTGTATTTGGAATATGATTGTAACAGTTTGATTTGGATTGATTGTATTTATGCCAACACCGTTAATAATCGAAGCGGATGGTAATGGAGTGCCATCAACAATAACTGATCCTGCAACAAATTGTGTCCACGATGGTAAAGGGTCTGAGAATATAGCGTTGTTAGCAGGAATATTGCCTGTGTTCGTAATAGTCGTTGTATACGTAATCGTATCACCAATCGTTGCAAAAGTTTTATCTCCTATTTTAATCGTATTTAAAATCGCACTTTCAATTTTTGTTGTAACGTTGTTAGAAGTAATATTTTTTGAAACTGGAGGATTAGCTGGATTAACAATATGTTGAAAGCTAACGCTAGCTTGATTAGTAATTGGATTTATAGGCGGAATTTCATTGGCGATAATGTGAAATGCTACGATGACAGATTCGTTTGGCGCGATATCACCGATTGGAACGCCTGTAATGATGTCTGCATTTGGGATGGTAGTTCCGTTCAGTGTAAAGCTATTCGGTTCAAAGGAAGTTCCGTCTGGAATAAGATCGGTAAAAATAACATTCGTTGCACTAACATTTCCGCCATTTGTAATTGTAACGGTGTAGGTAATATCCTGCCCGATATCTACCGTTGATACATTTGAATTTTTTTGTGCAGTAAGGATAGCGCTATTAATTTGTGTTGTCGTTGTATTAGATTGATTGGAAGTTGTAATAGGTGGCTGGCTAGGGTCAACGACATAATGATATGTGGTAGAAGCAGAATTAGAAATAGGATTAAGTGTTGGAAGTGTAATAACAGTTGCTTGGAATGTAACGATTGCCGTATTACCACCATTAATGGAACCAATATTTACCCCCGTTGATAAATCAGCGTTTAGAATGGTTTGCCCATTAACTGTGAAACTATTTGGAACGAAACTTAAATTGCTATTAAGAATATCGATAATAGTTACATCAGTTGCGGTCACATTCCCGGTATTAGGGAGGTTAAGTGTAAATGTTATTGTATTACCAATGTCCGCAAAAGTAAGATTAGCTGTTTTTGTGGTAATAATAGTTGCGTTGTTTATTTGAAGAAGTGTAGTGTTGGAAGTAGCTGCACTCGATGCTGGCGGATTACTTGGATTAACAGTAAACTCATACGTGGTTGATGCTGTATTTGGTGCAGGGTTACTAAGAGGAATGCTGTTCACTGTAACTTGAAAGACGATACTATATATTTCATTTGGTGGAAGTGTTGCAAGCAATACACCTGTATTTGGATCCGCGTTAGGTTGTAAAACGCCATCGACAGTTAATGTGTTAGGAACAAATGTGAGTCCACTTGGTAATGCATCTGTGAATACAATATTAGTTGCATCGGTATTGCCTACATTGGTAATAGAAGTAGTATAAAAAGCAGTTTGCCCGAGATCTGCAAAGGATACACTTTCATTTTTCGTCATAGATAATATGGCTTCTTTAATCTGTGTTGAAACAGGATTACTAATTGAAGTTTCTGAGTCAGGTGGTGAGACTAATTGATACGATGTTGATGAGAAATTTACAATTGGGTTTTCGGTTGGTAATGATGTAACAGTAACTTGGAACGAAACTGTTACTGTAGTCCCGGCTGTTATTGTCCCGATATTCACACCGTTCGATGGATCCGCCCCACTTTGAGGAACTCCATTAATAGAAAATGTGTTTGCAATAAATGTAGTTCCACTTGGCACGGTATCTGTGAATATAACATTTTGTGCGGATGAGTTTCCATTGTTTGTTAAAGCAATAGTATAAGTGAGTGTGTCCCCAATACGACTAAAGGATTTATCGACTTGTTTTAATGAAAGAATGTTAGCTGTATTAATCGTAGTAAATACTGTGTTTGAAGTAACGTTTCTTGAAACAATAGGTGCATTGGGATCAGCGATAAATGTGTAAGAAGCAGTAGCGGAATTGGCAATAGGATTTTGAACAGGAGTAGAAGTAGCGGTCACTTGAAATGCTATAGATGTTGAGCTGTTAGGAGCAATTGCTCCAATTGTTATGCCTGTATTAGGATTAAGACCGATTTGCGTGATGCCATCTATTGTAACACTGTCAGTAATAAATGTTGTACCATTTGGTATAAGATCAGTGAAAGTAATATTCGTTGCATTTGTATTACCGTTATTCGTTAAAATTGTCGTATAGGTAATGGTATCGCCTAGTGTTACAAGGGTTTGATCGACCGATTTTACCATCGTTATCATAGCATCTAATACAGGGTTTGTAACAATATTCGTTGAAGTAGAAGTAGTAGCAGGAGTTCCGTTTGGATCAACAGTATAAGAATATAAAATTGTGTCATTACCCATAATTGAACTTGAAGAGGGAACAGAAATAACATTTACTTGGAAAGTAACAGTTACTGTTTCACCAGGAGCGATATTTGGTATATTTACTCCGAGTGCTGGCTGTGCACCAAGCTGTTGGATACCATTTATTGTGACGGAATCTGGTATAAAAGTAGTACTAGGAGGAATTGCACTTGTAAAAGTTATATTTGTAGCTGGTGTATTTCCTGTATTTGTAATAGTTGTTGTATACGTAAGTGTATCCCCGACGGAAATAATAGATTTATCCACACTTTTTTTGGTTGTTAATATCGCACTGTTAATAGTTGTCGAAACCGTATTAGATACATTCGTTTGCGATACGGCAGGTTGGCTAGGATCGACTACATGTGCAAATTGTACAGAGCTAGAATTAGAAATTGGATTTATACTTGGAATGTTTGTAACAAGTACGTTGAGAGTAATAACGGCCGTTCCATTTGGGTTTATATTTCCAATCTGAATCCCCTTAGCTGGATTTCCGATTTGCTGTGTACCAGAATCGTTTGTAAGAGTGCCAGATATGAATGTCGTTCCGTCAGGTAAAATATCTGTGAAAATTATATTTTGTGAAGTGACATTTCCAGGGTTACTTAATGTAATTGTATAAGAAATTGTATCACCAATCGTTGCGAAAGTTTTATCTACAGATTTGATTGCCACAATTTCTCCGGAATTTATTTGTGTCGAAACCGGATTGGATGTCGTACTTCTTGAAACGAGTGGTAAATTAGGTCCTGTAATAAACTGATAGTCAATGGAGGCACCATTTACAACCGGTGAGTTTGGTCCACCAGGTCCAATTGTGAAAATTGGATTTGGAATGCTAACTACTTGCACGCGGAAGGTGACATTTGTAAAATCTCCTGCAATAATATCCCCAATTGGTATCCCATTCGCCGGATTTACCCCAGGCAATAAAACCCCGCCTACTCGAACACTATCTTCTATAAATATCGTATTGTTTGGAATCGGATCTGTAAAAATGATATTCGTAGCAGTTACGTTTCCTATATTATCCAATAAAACAGTATACGTTAAAAATGAATTTCCAGGTGCTACGTCAGAAAATAGTCGATCCACACTTTTCGTTGCTTGAATAATTGCTTCATTAATTTGAACTAAAGTTGGATTACTTGTAGCTGTTTTTGTCACAGGCGGCTGGGTAGGATCAACAATGATCAAGTATGTTGTGCTAGATTGGTTCAAAGTTGGATTGGTAGCTGGTATTGAGCCAACGATAGCTTGAAAGCTAATTGTTGTCGTTCCTCCAACTGGAATTGAGTCTAAAGAGATCCCGCTATCTGGTCTAAATCCAAGTTGTGGGATGGTATTAATTTGTACGCTATCAGGAACGAATGAAAGTTCAGGTGGTAATATATCGATAAAAACAGGTGTGTTTGCGGTAGTATTTCCGCTATTGGTGAGGGTAGTTGTATACGTAATTGTATCTCCAACAGCAGCAAAAACACTGCTTGCAGTTTTTGTTGCGATAACAGAAGCAGTATTTACTTGTGTAAAAGTTTTATTAGATTGAACTGTTCGTGAAACTGGCGGTTCATTTATATCTACAATAAAGCTATATTGAAGCGATGATTTGTTCGGGATTGGATTCGGGTTTGGAAGTGTTGTAATGTTTACTTGAAAACTGAGTGTAGCAGATGCATTTGAATTCAAGTTACCAATATTGATACCGTTTTGTGGATTTGCATTCGGAACGGTTACACCATTTATCTTAAAGCTATTTGGGATAAAGGTAGTACCGTTTGGAATTGTATCAGTAAAAATAATGTTGTTCGCAATAGTATTTCCGGTGTTTGTAATAGATGAAGTGAATGTAATTGTATCACCAATTGTAGCGAAAGTTGTACTAGCGCTTTTATTTATTACTAAAGTAGCGTCAATAATTGGTGTAACTGTTGTATTTGTTACGGTGCTACCAACAGCAGGAGATTGGTTTGGATTCACGGTATATTCATAATTTACAAGAGCATTATTTGTTAATGTGCCACTAGGTGGTATCGCTAAAATTTGTGCTTGAAAAGTAATGAATACAGTATCTCCTGGCGAAATATCTGCCAAGTGAACACCAAGTGAAGGATCTAATCCTGGTTGTGGAACATTATTGATAGTTACGGAGTTTTGGATAAATGAAGCTCCTGCGCCAAGCCCATCTGTTAAAACAGTTGCACTAGCAGGGATATTACCTGTATTTGTTACTGCAATCGTATAGGTAACGATATCGCCAATTGCAGCTGTCGGTGTATTCACTGACTTAGTAGCGACAATAGTAGCGTTATTAATTTGAGTTGTTATTACGTTACTTAACGTATTGGCCGATGCTGGAGGTAAGTTAGGATCTACGACGTACTGGTACGTTGTATTGGTTTGGTTCGGGATTGGATTTGGATTCGGGATAGAATTTACTTGTACTTGGAACGAGATGATCGTATTTGCATTCGGATTTATTGGATCAATGGCAATTCCACTTGCTGGATTTACATTAGGCAGTGTATTCCCGTTTACAGTAACACTATTAGGAATAAACGATGTCCCATTTGGAATTACATCTGTAAATATTACATTTGATGCAAGTGTGTTCCCGTTATTCGTTAAAGTAGTCGTGTACGTAATAATATCATTTACGTTAGCAAACTGTTTATCTGCCGATTTCGTAGCGGCAATTGAGGCGTTATTAATAGTTGTCTGTACAGTGTTAGAAGCAACCATCTGCATTACAGCTGGTTTGGATGGATCATACGTATATTGGAATGTTGTGCCTGATTGATTTGTAATTGGGTTTACAGCAGGGATAGTTGGTACAAAAACTTGGAATGCAACAGTGCGTGATGAATTCGCTCCTATCGTACCAATCGAAATGCCGTTAGCAGGATTTGCATTAGCTATAGGGACATTATTAATCGTTACAGTATTAGGAATGAAGAGGGTACCCGCTGGAATGATATCTGTAAATGTTACATTAGCAGCAGGGATATTCCCGTTATTCGTTAAAATAGTCGCATATAGTATGACATCACCGACATCAGCGAAGTTTGTGCTCGTTAGTTTTGTAGCAACGATATTAGCAGTATTAATTTGTGTAGTTACTATATTGCTAGCAGTGTTTCTAACAAGAGCAGGTAAGTTTGGATCAGCGATAAAGCTATATTGAAGTGCAGCGCTGTTTTGAATTGGGTTTGGTGAAGGTAGCCCATTTGCACTTATTTGAAATACAATCGTTGTAAAACCACCCGAAGGAATGGAGCCCACTTGAAGACCGGCACTAGGGTCTGCACCTAGTTGTAAAGCACCACCTATAAAAATACTATTTGGAACGATAGTGGTGCCATTAGGGATTATATCGGTAACAATAACATTATTTGCTGTAGTATTGCCAAGATTAGCTAAAGAAATTGTATATGTGATTGGTTGCCCGACGTCGGCGATAGTTAAATCTACTTCTTTGACAATAACTACATTTGCTAAATTAATTTGTGTACTTACAGTGTTACTTACAGATGTTTCTATAGTTGGTGGATCGCCCGGATTTAAAATAAAGCTATACTGTGTACTAGATGAATTTAATGTTGGATTTTGTGTTGGTAAAGAGGTGACGGTTACTTGATAAGAGACGGTAAGTGAACCGTTAGCAGCAATGGAAGGTAGCGGAACACCTATATTTGGATCTGCGTTATTTTGAAGTACACCATTAATAAGAAAAGTGTTTGGAATAAAGGTAGTACCGTCTGGATTCGTATCTACGAAAGTAGGGCTATCAGCAGAAACACTTCCTGCATTCGTCAAAGTAACAGTATAAGTTAATATATCCCCTACGGTAGCGAACTCTCGATCCACTGTTTTGGCTGAAATGACATTTGCATCGTTTACTTGAGTAAATGTAGTGGTTGAAGTAGTGTTCTTACTTACAGGTGAAGTGTTTGGATCAACGATAAAGTTATAGGAAATGGAAGCGCTATTTGAAATAGGGTTTGGATTTGGAATGTTAGTTATTACTACTTGGAATGAAGCTATAATTGTAGTATTAGCATTGATGCTACCAATATTGATGCTAGCTGGTGTAACGCCTGGCTGAGTAACACCGTTAACTATAACGCTGTTTGGGACAAAGGCGGTTCCATTCGCAATTGAATCAGATAGTAATACATTGTTCGCTGCAACATTTCCATCATTAGTGAGAGAAAAGGTGTAAGTTAATACATCACCAACTTCCGCAAACGTTTTATCTACAGATTTATTAGCATGGAGATTTGCTAGTCTAATTGTTGATGTAACAGAATTAGAATTTGCTGTTTTTGAAGTCGGTGGCAGACTTGGATTTACAGTATATAGATAAGAAGCAAAGGCATTATTAATGATAGGGTTTTGGGCGGTAATATTGATGAGTGTTACTTGGAAAGAGAGGGTAAAAGTAGCCCCGCCAGGAATTGTGCCGATAGGTAATGCAACGAGAGAATCTACATTTTGCAAAACTCCGTTTAGTGTTACAGTACCAGGATTTAATATCGTTCCATTTGGAAGTGGATCTGTTAGTTGTACGTTATTAGCGGCTGTATTTCCGCTGTTTGTAATAAGGATTGTATAACTTATCGTTTCGCCAATTGTAGCAAATTGTTTATTAGTGGATTTTGTTAATGTTACATTCGCATTGTTAATTTGAGTGGAAACGAGATTAGAAGAAATGTTTTTCGTAACAGGTGATTGGCTAGGATTGACGGTATATTGATAAGAAGCGCTTGATCCGTTAGATACGACATTTGACGCGGGTATTGTATTTACTACTACTTGAAATGTAATATTTTTTGTTGTGCCTGTTGGGATGGATCCAATATTCACGCCGTTAGCGGGATTTGCGCCCACTTGTGTCGTGCCATCTATTGTTAAACTGTTTAGAACGAAAGTTGTTCCAGTAGGGATGACATCTGTAAAAATAACGTTATTTGCATTGGTATTACCTATACCTGTAAAGGAAACGGTGTACGTTAGTGTGTCACCAATATCTGCAAAATTTTTATCTACTGCTTTCGTCATTGTTACAGTAGCATTATTCACTTGAGTGGAGACAATATTTGTCGTATCAGTCCCACTTACTGCTGGTTGATTAGGTACAGGAATGTATTGATATGTTGTTGTTCCACTATTTAATATTGGGTTTGTTTGAGGGATAGAAGGAACGAGCACTTGGAATGAAACAGTAGTAGTGGAATTTGCTGCAATCGAACCAATTGGTATACCATTAGCGGGATTTGCTCCAGCTTGAGTAACTCCGTTAACAGTTACACTCCCTGGAATGAAAGTAGTTCCGCTAGGAATCGGATCCGTATATATAACGTTCGTTGCAGCGATATTTCCTATATTAGCTAAGGCAATACTGTAAGTTAATGTTTCACCAATATCGGTAAAAAGTTTGTTAACTGATTTTGTTCCATTAATATCTGCCAGATTAATTTGTGTTCCAGCAGAATTGCTTGTTGCAAGGCCGTTAAAGGTTGTTCCTCCAGCGATTGGTGTATATTGAAATGTAATATTAGCAGTGTTAGAGATAGGATTTTGACTTGGAAGAGAAACGACGGTAGCTTGGAAAGTTACTGTACGAGAAGCACCATTATTGATTGTTCCAAGAGATATACCAGCCGCAGGATTAGCATTTGTTTGTGGTACGTTATCTACTGTTACAGTGCCGGGTATAAAAGAAGTACCGTTAGGGAGACTATCTATAAAAATAGCGTTATTGGCAGGAAGAAGCCCGGTATTAGGGATCGTAACTGTATAAGTGAGAATATCTCCAATTGCAGCAACACTTTTATTCACGCTTTTCGTTGCTTGTATAGTAGGTGAATTTATGTTGATTTGTAAACCGACTGTATTTAACATATACGCATCTCCGTTAGTAGTTAAACGGATTGCGGCGGACACTTGTGAGTTTGTTAAATAAGGAGAAATATCAATAGAAGTAATATCCCAGCCCTGTCTTCCTGCTGAGATGTTTGTGCCTGTAGAAGCACTTTGATTTCGCGTTCCAAATGTCCCAGTTGTATCTAAGTTTCCAGCGGCATTATTAATTTGAGAACCGAAGAAGTTATTTACAGCATTATTTGGCCCAGATAAGGCATTTAATGAACTGAAATTTGGCCCAAATAAAGCTTGATCCCCGATTAAATCTGCATCTCCTTCAGTGGAGCTTAAAAATAATCTCCCGCTTACTGGTCCTCCTGAAGGTGTTAAAAATCCTGAAACAGCTACATCTGCACTACCAGTATCAGCAGAAACACGGTTACCAGCTACGTAAATAGTTAAATTTCTTGCAGGTAATGTCCCGTTTTGATAAGCGACAATGAGTGTCCATCCGGCCGAGTTAATGGATCCATTTGAAGCATCTAAAGGATCAACAAGTCCAGGGACAGCTCCTGTAGTATAAGAACCAGAACCGCCAGCTTGAATAAGAGTTGTTACGTCTGCTGAACGAGTATAAAAGCCAAATGTAATAGAGTTTGAAACGAACGTTTGATTTGAAGCTGTAACAGCTGAAGGAGTAATTGAGTATGTTGAAACGGGTGTTGTAAATGAAACGGGATTACCTAGAACACTCGTAATGTTTTGATCACGAGATAAATAGTTTCCTCCCCAAACGAGTTCTGCGTAAAGAATAGTGCTACCAGCAGGGATATTTAAAATAGCGGTAGAACTATTTTGTGTATAGGTTAACGTTGTACCTGCGGGAAAAGTAGGTACTTGTAAAGCGGTATTCGTAGTTATAAACGCACCAATTGCCCCGATTGTACCAGCACGGTTTTGATTACTAATTTTACTTAATCCTAAAGTATTACCTGTAATAGCGAGTGCGCCGTTAGTGGTGGTAGAAAATCGATTCGTAATGGGCATGTTGTCACCTCATTTCCAATATAGTCTTGGTCAAAATAGGATATGTGTGTGATAAATAAATGGAAACATGTACAAGTTGATTTGATAATAATGATTTAAATGTCTAGATAAGGGGATGGAGTATGATTGAATTGGAAATTAGAGTGGAGCGTCTTAGGGAAGCAAAAACAGGGAATATTGTATCATTATCTTCTTATATTGGGTGGGATTATAACAGAGAAGAAATTGAGACTATTTTTAACGCAGGGATTGTATACGGTGTTTGGAATGAGAGAGAGGAACTAATTGCTAGCGCGGCAATAATATTATATGGGGAGAAATTAGCGTCTATCGGAATGGTGATTGTACATCCAGATTATAAGGGGAGAGGGATTGGAAAGATAATAACGGAAGCGTGCGTTAAAAGCGTATCAGCTCATACTCCAATTATGCTGATTGCTACGGATGAAGGGAAACCTTTATATGAAAAGTTAGGATTTAGGGCAGTAAGTTATGTTTCTAAATACATATGTAACTCATACAATGCGAAAGATTATTGTGTAAGAAATGAAGATTATGTGATGAATTATGAAGAGGGTGATTTAGAAAAAATAATAAAAATAGATGAATATGCGTTTGGAACAAATAGAAAAGAGTTTTTAAAGAAAAGAATTATGTAAAGTGAACAGTGTATCGTTGTAAGGGACAAGGAACAAAATGTATTAGGTTACGGTTTAAGCATACAAACACCAGAAAATAAGATAATAGGGCCGGTTGTTGCTAAAAATGATGAGATGGCAATGAGAATAGTACATGATTTAGCAAGAGGGCATAATGGTAAATTAAGAATTGATGTACTAGAAGGAAAGAACGATTTCATGAAAGAATTAGAGATTGCTGGTTTTAAAAAAGTGAATATACCACCAATTATGATGAAAAATAGTAATCGGTTATTAAAAAGAAATAGTGAACTATATAGTATTGCAGCGCAAATTTTTGGATAAAAAAGAATCCTTTTAAATGAAGGATTCTTTTTTGAGCCAATTTAATCACGATATTGGTCATGAGTTGGCTGAAAGAGGTCTTCCTCAATATCTCGCACCATAGAAAAATGATCAACGTTATAATGACCGTGTAAAGTTTTATTGTGATGACCAATAATTTGTTCTGCAGACAATACGTTAGAATCAGTTGTTGAATGACCGTTTTTAATTAATGTAACGTCAAATCCTTGTACAGTTGCTGTCCTAACGGCAGTGTCAATGCAATGTTCTGTTTTACATCCGCCTATAACAATATGATTAATGTTTTCTTCTTTTAAAAGTTCAAGTAAAGAAGTACCGTAGAATGAATTGGTTGCTGCTTTATTAATAAAGATTGCAGACTGGGGTACTTGAATTTGATTATGTACTTCAAATCCTTCGCCACTACCTGAAGCAACATCGATATCTCTTACAAAAACAATAAGAGCATTTGAATCTATTGCTTTCTGCAGGGCTATATTTAGTGTAGATAATAGCTCGGTTTTACGAAAAACTTCATTTTCTTGCTCATTTCCATCAATTAATTCTTGTTGAGCGTCGATAATTAATAGTACTTGTTTCATCGTGTCTCCCCTTTAATATGAAATAAGTTCCACTGTACATATTCCTTCAGATTGTTAGGAAATCCTCTATTGTAAGAGAAGTAGAAGATTGATTTACAAAGTTGTCAAAGAAATTTCATTCTCATAGCGTGTAAAAACATGTATGATAGGAGATGGAGAATTTTTGAGTAGGTGGGAATAACATGCAAACAGTAGAAGATTATCTTTCATTCTTACATACGAAAGGATTTAAATTATCAGAGGAAGCACAAGGGTTTATTATGTTTGGACAAGGATATACTGGTGCGTCTGATGGGATTGTGAACGCAGCAATAGAAGCGACAATTAAACATCAATTGCAGTTTGATGGTAGTTATTTCGTTGCGTTATTAGAACGATTGAAAGAGGAAGAAATTACAGATAAAAAAAGCGCTAAGGCTTTTATGCGGAAGTTACAAGCGTAACTTCACGCAGCCTGCGCTTCTTTTTTTGTTTTGGAAGGTAATTCAACAAAAATCATGCCTAGAAAAATACATAGACATCCGATAATAGCAGAAATAGAAAGTTGTTCATTTGCAACGAGAACGCCTGTTAATGCAGCAAAAACGGGCTCCATTGCGAAAATAATTGCTACTCTCGTTGGAGAAGTGTGTTTTTGTGCCGATGTTTGAATGAAAAAAGCAATAGATGTTGCAAACAGGGCAGTTAGAAAGAGTGCGAATAAAAAGGATTGATTCGTCCATAGTGATACTGAAAATAACTTTTTCCAATCTTCAAACAAGAAAGCGCAAATAGAAGAAAATATACCAACAGCTAATACTTGAGATGTGCTTAATAATAAAGGTGATATTTTTTTAGAAAAGAAGCCGTTAATAAGAATATGGGCAGCGAAAGCGACTGCACAACCGAGAACAAGTATATCTCCTATATTTAATTGGAAAGAATCAGCAGCTGTTAATAAGTACAAACCTGTTGTAGCTACAGCAATGCCAAGTACGATGAAAATGGTGGCTTTTTGTTTTAAAAAGATAAAGGATAAGATTGGGACCATAACAATGCTTAGCCCAGTTAAGAAACCTGCTTTTGAAGAAGTTGTATAAAGTAAGCCAAATGTTTGTAATAAATAGCCGACAAATAAGAAGAACCCAACCATTAATCCAGCTAAACTACTATGTTTTAATTCTTGTTTTGAAGTTTTCTGTGAAAAAATAATTTGAACGAATAATAAAATAATTCCAGCGAATAAAAAGCGAATACCATTAAACGTAAATGGACCAACGAAAGACATAGCGTTTTGAACGACAACAAACGTAGCTCCCCAAATAAAAGAGACAAATAATAAAGCAAGAGGAGCAATCCACTCTTTTTTCACACTCATACCCCCGTTAATTTTGTAAGATAGCTTTTCTAGCTAATTCATCAGCTACTTTATTTTGACTACTTGGAATCCACTTAATAAAAAAGAGATCGAAGTTTTTTATGTACTGTAGTGCTTCATCTAAAAGAGGTGCAAATATTTTATTTTTTGCGTATTCCTTTTCAACAGCCCGCTCAACAAGCTGCGAATCTGTACGAAAAGAGACAGTGCTATAATTATGCTCAATGCAATATTTTAATGCTAGAAGTAAAGCGCGGTACTCTGCTTCATGATTGGACATTGTTCCAAGTGGTACTGATAATTGTACAGGCGGCTGAACGCCTTTAATAAACACTCCTGCACCAGAAGGACCAGGATTTCCTTTTGATGCACCATCAATATATACTTCAATCAAAATGAGAAACCTCCAAATTATAAGATTATCCCCTACTTAAATATTTTTTTGAAGTAGGGGATAGAGTAGTTATCCGATTGTGATGCTGTAACGACATGTAAATGTTTCATTCGCTTGTAAAGATTGAATTCCCTTTTTGTCCTTGAAATCTTTTGCTGGATTTACTTCATCAGCGATTCCATACCAAGGTTCAATACATAAGAAAGGTGCGTTATCCCCTGGTGTCCATACGCCGACAAATGGAAATCCATCAAATTCTACTTTTACAAATTTATTATGTTTATGAGAACGAATCGAAATTTCATTCGTATTCATATGTTCAAAAATAAGTGCATCATTTTTGAATAAATCGTATGTAAGTGGCAATTCAGTCGTATTTTCAGCGATTAATTGCTTTTTGTTTGAAAGATAAGGTCCTTCTAATACGCTTGTTTCTAAGCGTTCCGAACCATTAAACGATAAGTGATAA
The DNA here is from genome assembly GCF_000238655.1 of Bacillus sp. 7_6_55CFAA_CT2. Classification (NCBI taxonomy): domain Bacteria; kingdom Bacillati; phylum Bacillota; class Bacilli; order Caryophanales; family Bacillaceae; genus Bacillus; species Bacillus sp. 7_6_55CFAA_CT2. Next base: position 830,363 of record NZ_JH414710.1, read on the forward strand.
TCTGTAAATGATTCACCGTCCAATAAAGGGAAGTTGAATCCAGGATGTGCTCCGATTGAGAAGAACATTTCTTTAGAAGTAGGATTGTTTACTTCATATGTTACATGAACACTTTGTCCATCTAGCTCATAAGAAACGAGTAATTCGAATTCGTATGGGTATTTTTTTAATGTTTCTTCATTACTAGTAACGATATAAGTGATCTTTGTTTCGCTTTGTTCTTTCACAGAAAAAGTAAGATCACGAGCGAAACCGTGTTGTGTTAATGAATATGGTTTACCGTCTACGTAGTATGTATTATCTACTAATCGACCGACAATTGGGAACAAAATTGGTGCACGGCGTCCCCAATAAGCAGAATCACCTTGCCATAAATATTCTATGTTGTCTTCTTTTAAGCGAACGCTCTGTAATTCTGCACCTTTGTCAGAAATGGAAACGATCACTTTTTCATTTTGAATTGTTGCTGTCATGAAGTGAAACCTCCTAAATCTTTCATATGTTTCATTATACGTTGTCTAAAAGAAAAAAGGTAGTTCACGATAGGAATCTATTGACGAAAGAGGGGCTACCACGTAAAATATAATCTTGTTGCTTAAAAACGAATAACGTGGTTCGAAACCATCCCACGTAAAAAAACTAAGGAGATTTTGTCATGAATATTAGAACATTAGTCGGTAATGGTATTTTAGCGGCATTATATATTGCTGTTTCTATGCTTATTCAGCCATTTGGCTTTACGAATGTACAGTTTCGTATTTCAGAGATGTTTAATCATCTCGTTGTATTTAACAAGAAAGCAATTTACGGAATTGTATTAGGTGTATTTTTAACGAATCTCTTTTTCTCACCTATGATCGCTTATGATTTAGTATTTGGAGTAGGTCAATCTATTCTTGCATTAGTTGCAACGATTATTTCTATGCGATTTATTAAAGGTGTTTGGGCTCGTATGATTTTTAATACAGTTATCTTTACGATTACAATGTTTATGATTGCAATTGAACTTCATCTTGCATTTGATCTACCATTTATGTGGACTTGGTTAACATGTGCAGCAGGTGAATTCGTAGTAATGGCGATCGGTATGCCTGTAATGTACTGGATTAATAAGCGAGTACAATTTGAAAGATTTATGTAATAGATGAAAGAGCCATTCCTTATATAGGATGGCTCTTTTTGTATGTGATTATATTGAATATAATTCTTTGACTCTTGATAAAATATAATAAAATAAAGTGAGGCTTCAATTAGCCGGATAAATAAGAAGTCTTACATAAGGGGAATGAAGTATGAAATATAAAATTCATTGGTTGTATAAAACAAAGCGCGGATTGCAGACGGAATTAACGACAGAGTATATGAACATAGAAGAAGTACTTCAATTTGCAGAGGATTTTGAGAAAACAGGAAGAGTAAAAGAATTTTCATTTTATGATGAAATGGACGCGGAATGGTCATTAAAAGAGATGAAAAAGTTAAGTAAGCAAGTAGAGGAAGAGCCCCAAGAAATACTCGTTTATTTTGATGGGGGGTATGATGTGCAAACGAAAGAAGCTGGCGTTGGTATATGTGTGTATTATAAAAAAGGAAATACAAACTACCGGATTCGCCGCAATGCATATATAGAAGGTATATATGATAATAATGAAGCGGAATATGCATCGTTACTATACGGTATGAATATACTCGAGGAATTAGGGATTAAGTATGAAGCAGTTACACTTCACGGTGATTCTCAAGTTGTACTGCAGCAATTAGCCGGAGAATGGCCTTGTTATGATGAGCATTTAAACCATTATTTAGATCAAATTGAACAAAAGGCGAAGCAAATGAAATTAAAACTTATATGTGAACCAATATCTAGAAAACAAAATAAAGAAGCACATCAATTAGCTACGCAAGCATTGGAAGGGACAGTTATTGATAGTCATAAAGAAATAACTGAATAGAGAGGTGCAAAGGTGGATAAAAAGCAACTCATTACAGAGGTAAATGACTTATTAGAAACGTATTGTGAAGGATGTTTCTTGCGAGAACATAATCGAAAGACAAATAGTAAATATTATGCCCATTCATTTTGTATACGGCAATGTACAGTTGGAGAAACATTGAAAAAGTATGGAGAACGGTTGTCATGAAAAAACATCCAGAGAAAATTCTCTGGATGTTTTTTAGTGTCTTGCTTCGTTTAGTTGATGCTCACATTTATTTAATTTCTTTTCCTCATTCATTAAAAATGGCTCATCTAAATCAGTTGCAACAGATTTCATAATTTCAAGCTGAGAGCGAGCTGCTTCTACAGCAGTAGTAGCATGCTCTAATGTATCTGGATCCATTGAAATTGTTGCTGATCCTACCATTTTTTGTGCTGTTTCTACACGGAATTTCACTTCTTCAAAATCATTTACTTCTGATCCCATTAATAATTCCTCCTTTGTATAGTGCGCATTTCACATAGTTTTTGCTCTGTAAAACGGAAATATACAAAGGAATAACAAAGGAGGTTACCAAGTAAGGCAACCTCCTGTTATATGTTGGATTAAAGTTTTACTACGTTAGCAGCTTGAGGTCCGCGGTTACCTTCAGTAATGTCGAAAGATACTTCTTGACCTTCTTCTAAAGCTTTGTAGCCGTCTCCTTGAATAGCAGAGAAATGTACGAATACATCGTCAGCGCCTTCCATTTCGATAAATCCAAAACCTTTTTCGTTGTTAAACCATTTTACTTTTCCTTGCATGTTACAATTCCTCCTAAAAGCGTTTACTATTTTCATTTAGTGAAATTCATTTAAAAAATAATATAAACTAAAAATGCTATATTCTTGAATATTCTGCTAAATGATTAATTTAAATATACACGAATTGGGAGAATTTAGTCAAGTAAGCGATTTTATTTTTTTGTATTTTTAAATAATTTTTCAGTCAAATTTTTAAATAGGTATAGGACAGGCCGAGTATGTAATATTCTTAATTGAATGCTATACATAATGAGGTGAAAGAATGAATAAGTCTTACTTATTAGATAATGAAGGAATGAGAACGAGAACCGACATACCGGATTGGGTTGCAAAAGAATTTGAGATTTTTTCAAGTGTCGTGTTAGAACCAACTTTTCCATGCTATTTCGGTTTAACAGCTTTGAAAAAGAATGAACTTCGTTATTCATTTCTTTCTCATAATGATTGGAGTCATTTGCCGCATACAATGTTATCTTTTTTAGAGTTAATGAAAGAGAGACCGATTGTAAGAAGGGGCTTTTTCCTTTTTGTAGAACCGGAATGTGAAGAACAATCACTCGAATATTACCGTGATTCTTTTTGGAAAGTGTTACAGTATTTACATGAAAACGATAATGAAGCATGGCCAAAGCAAATTCCTGAAGACCCAGACCATTATTTATGGGAATTTTCATTTGGTGGTGAGCCAATATTCGCATTTGGAAATGCGCCAGCTTATAAACAACGAAAAACTAGACATTTAGGGAATTCTCTCGTTATTGGGTTTCAGCCACGCACTATTTTTGATGGATTAGAGGGAGATCGTCCTAAAGGAGCATATTCAAGACAAATGGTCCGTGAGCGAGTTGAAAAGTGGGATCAATTGCCGAAACATCCTAACATTAGTCATTATGGTGACCCAGAGCATCGTGAATGGAAACAATATTTCATAGGAGACGATGTAGAGCCAATAAAAGGGAAATGTCCTTTTCTTCATAGGATAGAAAAGTAAGAGCCATCATCTAGATGGCTCTTTTGTATATTTTGGATAAAAAAGGGTATTTTATTATGAAAGCTAGTCTATTTTTTAAAATTACATCATTAACTAGTAGTAAAGAGAGTAGAAAGGATAGAGCGATGATTGGAGCAATTATACAGCAAATCGTATTAGGTATATCATTAGCTGCGCCAGTAGGGCCGATTAATATTGAAATGTTAAAACGAGGAATTGAACGTGGTTTTTGGCACGCTTGGGTTGTTGGAATTGGTGGAATGACTGCAGATGTTTTATTTATGCTTCTCATTTATTTCGGTTTATCTTCTGTGTTTATGTATACATATGTACAAGCCTTCATGTATTGCACGGGTTTTTTCTTGTTATTTTATTTAGGATTTCAAAGTGTAAAACAAGGAATTTTCGAATCGAATATGGAATATAAAAAAGAAGAGGTAGGTGGCCTTAAGCAATCGTTTATGGCAGGATTTTTAATTGCGATATCCAATCCATTAAATCTTGTTTTTTGGTTTGGTATATACGGAAGTACACTTAGCTCATTACTTACGAAGGTAACGAAACAAGAAGCTTTTTTGTACAGTCTTTGCATTATTGTTGGTATTATTTTATGGAATTTAAATATTGCTTTTTCTGTACATTTTGGAAGAACTTTATTAAAACCAAAAGCGCTTGGCTACATAACAGCCGGAGCAGGTATTATTTTAGTAGGTTACTCTATCCATTTTGCATACAAAGCTTTACAGTTGTTCACATAAGATTGAAGGGGAGATTTTTATGTATCGAACCACTATTGACGGAAAAGAAATTATAATTACGTTAGCGCCAAAAATCCGAAAAGAAATTACTGATAGAAATCCACTATATGAAGCGGTATTTCATAATGCTGCAAGATTGTTACAAACAAAGCAACCGACGTTTGCAGTAAATCATGAAATATTTGGGCTCATTATTGGAGAAGTGCAAAGAGGAGAAGTAACAGTGTTTGCAGTGGAACATATTATTCCGAAGCAAAATATATTTGGACCAAACAATTTTTTCTCGACAATAGAACAGCAGGCAAATTTGTAAAGTGAATAGAATAAGAATAGAAAAGAAATAGTCGTAACGATATGTTGCGGCTGTTTTTTTGGAAAAGGGGGAAACAAGATGAAGAAAGTGGGGAAAGAGTTCTTTTTACAACATGATATTGTTATTATGTATAGCATTCTATTTATTTTTATTATTATTTTAAAAATGCAATTTTTTACGTGGTTTGGCATGTTAGCATGTATGTTTGGGATTGTTTTCTATACGCTTAATGAATATATGACACATCGTTTTTTATTCCATATAAAGCCACCTAAAAACACATTTCTATTAAAAATGTTAAGAAGATTGCATTATGATCACCACGTATATCCAGATGATTTAAAACTTTTGTTTTTACCTGTATGGTTTAGTATACCTAGTTTTACTATATATTTACTTATAGCATATGGTATTACAAAAAGTGTTACTATTGCACTTTCATTTGGAATCGGAATGATTATCATGCTGCTCGTTTACGAATGGAAACATTATATTGCTCATAGACCGATTCGTCCCGTCACTAAGTTTGGAAGATGGCTAAAAAAACAACATATATTACACCATTATAAAAACGAAAAGTTTTGGTTTGGTGTTTCAAATCCAGTATTCGATTTTATATTTGGAACACTTAAAGACGGAAAAGATGTTGAGTTAAGCGAAACGGCTCGTAATTTAGAAAAGGAAAAAAAGACAAAAGTAGTGCGTTAAGCACTGCTTTTGTCTTAATGAGGATAAATAAGTAAGATGTCACTTTATTTTGAAAAAGTATATTAAAAATTTAGGGGAAATTGCCGAAAAATGTCTATCAAAAAATCTTTGCATGAATGCATAGATTGTCTAAAATAAATATAAGTTTCTGAATATTTATAAAATTTAGTCTTTAGGTATGCAAGGGGGAAGTGTATTTCAAGTAAGAGAGGGGATCGGTTAATGAAACGAGACGATACGTCAGCACGTAAGTTGCAAAATGAGGTGAATTATACAGAGGTCGTTCAGTCGGAAGAATTTCAATTGTTATTAAATACGAAAAAGAAGTTTATCATTCCAATGAGTATTTTCTTTTTTAGTTTTTTTATCGCATTACCTATTTTAACATCGTATTCAAAGGTGCTTAATACACCTGCATTTGGTGACGTTACATGGGCGTGGGTATTTGCTTTTTCCCAATTTATCATGACATGGGCACTATGTATGATTTATAGTAAAAAAGCAGAATCATTTGATGAAATCTCCCGAAAAATTTTGCAAGATATGCAAAAAGGGAGGGGCTGAACTTGAATACTACTGCATTTGCACTATTTTTAATTATTGTTCTTGGTACGCTCGTCATAACCTATTTTGCATCGAAAAAAACGAAAAATGCGAGTGAATTTTATACGGCTGGAGGGGGATTAACTGGTTGGCAAAATGGTCTGGCCATTGCTGGAGATTACATGTCTGCTGCTTCATTTCTCGGTATAGCTGGAGCAATCGCATTAACTGGGTTTGATGGATTCTTTTATAGTATCGGTTTTTTAGTTGCTTATTTAGTTGTACTATATCTTGTTGCAGAACCGCTTAGAAATTTAGGAAAGTACACTTTGGCGGATATGATTGCAGCACGCTTTGACGCGAAAAAAGTTCGCGGAGTTGCAGCTCTTAATACGATGACGATTTCTATCTTTTATATGATTGCACAATTAGTTGGCGCGGGTGCACTTATTAAATTATTATTAGGGATTGAATATACGACATCTGTATTAATCGTTGGAACACTTATGACGGTGTATGTTATTTTTGGTGGTATGACAGCAACGAGCTGGGTACAAATTGTAAAGGCTGTATTACTTATGGCCGGTACGTTTATTATTTCTGTTATCGTTTTCGCAAAATTCAACTTCAGCGTGACTGAAATGTTTGCCCAAATGAAAACAGCTACACCATTAAAAGATTCATTTTTAAATCCAGGTGTAAAGTATAAGGATGGCCTTGATACACTTTCTTTAAATTTAGGACTAGTACTTGGTACAGCTGGATTACCACATATACTTGTCCGCTTTTTTACAGTACGTGATGCAAAAACTGCACGTCAATCTGTCGTATATGCGACATGGTTAATTGGTGCATTTTATATTATGACGATTTTCTTAGGATTTGGTGCGGCAGCGTTTGTAGGAAATGAAGCGATTATTAAAGCGAACCCAGCGGGTAATATGGCAGCACCTTTATTAGCCAAAGCGTTAGGTGGAGACTTCTTATTTGCTTTCGTATCAGCAATTGCTTTTGCAACAATTTTGGCTGTAGTGGCAGGTCTCGTATTAACGGCAGCATCAGCATTCGCTCATGATTTTTATAATGAGATCATTCGCAAAGGGAAATCAACGGAAAAAGAGCAAGTATCTATGGCTCGTTATGCATCTATTGGGGTAGCGATACTATCTATCATACTTGCATTATTTGCCCAAACATTAAACGTAGCATTTTTAGTATCATTAGCATTTGCAGTTGCAGCGAGTGCAAATCTACCAGTGATTTTATTTACAATATATTGGAAGCGTTTTAATACAACGGGTGCTATTTCCGGTATGATTGTAGGTCTCGTATCAGCTATTGTTCTCGTAGCGTTGAGTCCGAATGTTTGGAACCCTGTAGCTGGAAAAGCTATTTTTGTTGGGGAAGCGATATTCCCATATACGACACCAGGAATTATTTCAATTCCGCTTGGATTTCTTGCAGCGTATTTAGGAACTGTTTTATCTAGTAAGAAAGAAGATGCAGCGAAATTTGATGAAATTCTCGTGAAATCTAATACTGGTCACGGTATTAGCGATGCGTCTTCACATTAAATAAAAGAGGAGCTTTTCGATAGATAAGAAAAGCTCTTTTTTCTTTTGTCATTTTCTTGTAAATATTACTGATTTGTAAGTAGGATTTGTCTTAATTTTGTGGAATGAAAATAGCAGGGAGAAATTTAAGTCATCATGGCACCAGCGCAGCTTTTGTGAAAAATAAGTTGTTATGGAAGGTGGAAGTAATGATGAAAACGAAGCAAACTGATGAATTATTAGCAAAAGATGAGCAATATGTTTGGCACGGAATGCGTCCCTTTAGTCCAAATAGTACAATGGTAGGGGCAAAAGCTGAAGGGTGCTGGGTTGAAGATATACAAGGAAAAAGATATTTAGATGGTATGAGTGGTCTTTGGTGTGTGAATAGTGGATATGGAAGAAAGGAGCTCGCAGAAGCGGCTTATAAGCAATTACAAACATTATCATACTTTCCAATGTCACAATCTCATGAACCAGCTATAAAGCTTGCTGAAAAATTAAATGAGTGGCTTGGGGGAGAGTATGTTATTTTCTTCTCAAATAGTGGTTCAGAAGCGAACGAAACAGCTTTTAAAATAGCAAGACAATACTATGCGCAAAAAGGTGAACCACATCGTTATAAATTTATGTCACGTTATCGTGGGTATCACGGGAATACAATGGCGACAATGGCAGCGACGGGACAAGCGCAGCGTAGATATCAATATGAACCGTTTGCTTCAGGCTTTTTACACGTAACACCACCGGATTGTTACCGTATGCCTGAAATTGAAGGGCAGCATATTTATGATGTAGAATGTGTGAAAGAAGTCGATCGTGTTATGACGTGGGAATTAAGTGAAACAATTGCCGCTTTTATTATGGAACCAATTATTACAGGTGGGGGCATATTAATGCCACCACAAGACTATATGAAAGCTGTTCATGAAACGTGTCAAAAACACGGCGCGCTACTTATTAGTGATGAAGTGATTTGTGGCTTCGGTCGTACAGGAAAAGCATTTGGATTTATGAATTATGATGTGAAGCCAGATATTATTACGATGGCAAAAGGGATTACGAGCGCATATTTACCATTATCTGCAACAGCTGTGAAAAAAGAAATATATGAAGCATTTAAAGGGAAGGGAGAGTATGAATTCTTCCGACATATTAATACATTTGGTGGAAATCCAGCAGCTTGTGCATTAGCCCTTAAAAACTTAGAGATTATGGAAAATGAAAATTTAATTGAGCGATCTGCGCAAATGGGTTCCCTTTTATTAGAGCAACTAAAAGATGAAATTGGGGAACATCCGCTTGTTGGGGATATTAGAGGAAAAGGTCTATTAGTTGGAATTGAATTAGTAAATGATAAAGAGACGAAAGAGCCAATTGATAACGACAAAATCGCAAGTGTCGTAAATGCTTGTAAAGAAAAAGGGCTTATTATAGGACGAAACGGTATGACGACAGCAGGATATAATAACGTCTTAACATTAGCACCGCCGCTTATTATTTCAAGTGAAGAAATTGCCTTTGTTGTTGGAACGTTGAAGACGGCGATGGAACGTATTTAATAAGTAGAGAGAGGAGCGAGCTGTAATATAAGGCTCGCTTTTGTTTAGTAGAGGGGACTTTTAATGGATAAATATGATTCGAACAAACATTATCACATCGGATATTATGAAGACGGATATGATTTAGAAGTGACGGCGTATAAGAGAATAAATGAGCCGGTTTGGGATGCTTATATTCCGCACTATGAGGTGGACGATTTTTATAAGAAAGTGGAGGAAATGAAGCTAGGTGAATATATAGATAATTACGGCATTATGGTGTATTCATTTAGTAATGATATGGATGATGAAGAAGCACGAACTATTTTTGAAAATGGTTAAAAAAGAACGAGATTGTTTAAAGATAAAACAAAAAGGAGATTGCTATCTTTTAAAATAGCAATCTCCTTTTATTATAGTAAACTTATTTACTTGCTTTCATTGCTTTATCTTTTGCACCAAACGTGTATTTTAACATTGGTGGTGTAATCATTGTAGTTAAAATAACGACAATAACGATTGCTGTAAAGTAATCTTGTGCCAATAGCCCAGAAGAAAGACCTGTTCCTGCGATGATAAGTGCAACTTCACCACGAGAAACCATACCAGAACCGATAATTGCAGAAGACTTAGCATCAAATCCAGTCATGCGTGCACCAACACCACAACCAATTAGTTTCGTTAATACAGCGATTACTGTTAATGCTAAGATGAACCAAATTTGATTGCCAATACCGTCAAATGTAATATTCATACCGATACTAACGAAGAATACTGGAACGAACATAGCGTAAGCAATTGGTTCTACTTTCTTTTCTACTTCATGTTTGTAGTTTGTTTGAGAAATTGCAATACCAGCAGCGAAAGCACCGATAATACCAGCAATTCCTAATAGTTCGCCGAAATATGCGAATGAGAAACAGATGATAAGAGCTGCGCTCACGATAGACTCAGATACGCGCAGTGGTGATAACCAACGCATAATTGCTGGAACACCTTTCCATCCGATTAAAATAATAGAAGCGAAGAATACTACTTTCTTCAAGATAATCATTGTTAAGTTAACATCATCAGTGCCTAAGAAGCTCATTGCGAATGCTAATAAAATAACAACAAGAATGTCATCAAATACAGCGGCTCCAAGCATCGTCGTACTTTCACGTGTTTTCATTTTACCTAAATCACGAAGTGTTTGTACGGAAATACTAACACTTGTCGCACATAGAAGTAATCCTAAGAATACAGCGTTTCCTTGTTCCATTCCCATAACAAGGCCAGAAACGTAACCACCTACGAATGGAAGAATAATACCTCCGAGTGCAACTGCTAAAGAAGAATTACGATTGGCGTTTAATTCTTCTAAGTCTGTTTCAAGTCCAGCCATAAACATTAGAAGTATAACCCCGACATTACTTAATTGAGTTAGAAGCTCTGAATTTTCAATCCAACCTAATAAAGCTGGACCGATAACGATACCGACAATTAATTTACCTAGTACAGAAGGTTGACCTAATCTAACACTAAGATCACCAGCAAGCTTTGTACTTAATAAAATAAGTGCAATTTGAAAGAAAAATTCGAATTCCATCTGATCCTCTCCTCATCATTTTTAGTTTTATCATACGATTTCTCGGAATTTGCCTAATGAAAATATGTAAAACCCATTAAACAAAAGGGTCTGATTACAAGTTCTTTTGAACTCGTAATTTGAACCTGTAATTAATATATAATAGATTTTATAAAAAATCAATGAAAAAATGGGAGCTTTTTGAGGAAGAAGCTGTCTTATTGAGATATAGGTGTAAGAGTAGCGTGTGAATTTTATATGTATAAAATAGTATGAAGTCCTTTTTCATTACAAATAATAAAGCCTAAATGCTATTTCACGAATTATAAATGTGAAAAGGAGGTTTTATCATTTGAATTCATTAAAAAATAACTTGTCTATTGTTGCTTTAGGTGGAGTAAATGAAATAGGAAAAAATATGTATGCTATCCAATATGAAAATGATATTGTCGTCATTGATTGTGGGTCTAAATTTCCAGATGAAAGTTTATTAGGGATTGATTTAATAATTCCAGACGTCACATATTTGCAAGAAAATAAAGAAAAAATTCGCGGTTTAGTAGTAACGCACGGGCATGAGGACCATATTGGCGGAATACCATATTTTTTAAAACAACTAAATGTACCAATCTATGCAACAAAGTTAACGTTAGGTTTAATTGAAATTAAATTAAAGGAACACAATCTTCAAAATGATACGGAATTAATCGTTATTCATTCAGAATCAGAAATTGATTGTGGTTCTATTAAGGCAACCTTTTTTAAAACGAACCACAGTATCCCGGATTGTCTCGGTATTGTTTTTCATACACCAGAAGGTACTGTAGTACATACAGGTGATTTTAAATTTGATTTAACACCAGTAAATAATCAACATCCTGATATTCATAAAATGGCTAAAATAGGAAGTGAAGGTGTACTAGCTTTATTATCTGAAAGCACAAATGCAGAACGCCCAGGTTTTACTCCATCAGAAAGGTCAGTAGGAGAACGGATAGAGGAAATATTTATGAAAGCAAATAGAAAAGTAATTATTTCTACGTTTGCTTCTAATGTGAATCGTGTTCAGCAAATAGTTGAAGCATGTATAAAGACAAATCGAAAACTAGCTTTGCTAGGGAGAAGTATGGTAAATGTAGTAGAGGTTGCTCTAGAGAAAGGTTATTTACATATTCCAGAAGGTATGTTAATTGAAGCAAATGAGGTAAATCGTTTAGATCCAAAGCAGGTTGCAATACTTTGTACAGGAAGTCAAGGAGAACCAATGGCAGCTTTAGCGCGTTTAGCTAGTGGAAACTATAGACAAGTGGATATTTTACCAGAAGATACGGTTATTATAGCCGCGACCCCTATCCCAGGAAATGAACGTAACGTTTCTCGAATTATCGATAATTTATTTGCATTAGGGGCAAAGGTGATTTACGGATCAGGCAGTTCTACTGGAGTGCATGTATCCGGTCATGCATATCAAGAAGAGTTGAAGTTAATGCTTACATTAATGAAGCCAAAATATTTTATTCCAATTCATGGAGAGTTTAGAATGCTACATCACCATAGTTTGTTAGCAGAATCAATTGGTATTGAAAAGGAAAATATCTTTATCGTACGTAATGGAGATGTTGTAGATATAAGTAGTGAAGTGGCAATTCAATCTAGAAGAATACAGGCAGGAAATATATATGTAGATGGATTAGGAATTGGAGATGTTGGAAATGCATTATTACGTGATCGTAAACAACTTTCAGAAGATGGAATGCTCGTTATAGTTATTACTTTTAATAAAGTGGATGGAGAAATAATTTCAGGTCCTGATATTATTTCTCGTGGATTTGTCTATGTTCGTGATTCAGAAGAATTTTTAAGAGAATTAAATAAATTAGCTGTTATTACAATTAATAATTTAAAGAAAGAGAATGTGAATAGCTGGGGTATTTTGAAAAGGGAGGTAAGAGAAGCGTTAGGGAAGTATATATATACAAATACAAAACGAAAGCCGATGATTCTTCCTATAATAATAGAGGTTTAATAGTAAAAAAAGAATTCTCGTATGGGAATTCTTTTTTTGTTTTAAAGACAAAATGAACATATAATGAAGTAAATAGAAATGGAAGGAAATAAAAGATGTTATTAAACAAACGCTTTACAATTGGAGAAATGGCAAAAATGCATAATATAGCGGAATCAACTTTACGCTATTATGATGAGAAGGGAATTTTTCATCCGTCCACTGTGGACCCGCAAACAAATTATCGTTATTACACAATCGATCAATTTTCACTATTAGATACGATTAAGTTTTTACGCCAATTAAACATTCCATTAAAGGAAATTAAAAAATATATTGATGAAAGAAATCCAGCATACGCACTCAATTTACTGGAAAAACAACAAGAGATGATGCTGAAGAAACAAAGAGAAATTGAGTATGCTCTGGCGAAAATGGAGCATAGAATTCATTTAATTAAGGAAGCAACAAAAGCAAAAGCTGAACAAATGGTAATTAAAGAGATCCCGCCGCGAAAAATTACAGCAATTGCGGTTGCTCCAAATACGACGGATGATATGTTTGAGTACTACATCCATTCGTTGCAAAAAAATATGAGGCAAATGGATGATAGTTTATTTTCTGGAGATATTGGTGTAACTGTTGCGAAAAAAGGGTTAATGCAAAATGAGTTTCAAGCATATAGCAGTGTATTTATTCTTTTGGATTATATGCCGTATGAAGTGCATACTTCAGATGAAATTAAAGAAGGTTTATATGCTTGTTCTTATCATCATGGACCGTATGAAGAAACAGATGCAACGTACAAGGAGTTACTTACATACATTGATAAAGAAGGTTACGAAGTACATGGAGATTCGATTGAGATTGGATTGATTGATTGGTCTGTAACAGAAGATCCTGAGGAGCAAGTAACAGAAATTCAAATTCCTATAATGAAAAAACAAAGCAATAAGTTATAGGACTCGTATAATTACAAATGAGCATCAAACGCGATAATTAAGTCACCTATTTTTTAATTCTCTATTGACCTTAAAGTTACTTGAAGGTTTAAACTAAGAAAAGAGAGTTGAAAAAAAGGAGCATGTTAGAGTATGGAAGCAACAGAAAAATTAAGAGAAAAACCAATTAAAAGTTTATTTATTTCTTATTTAATACCAGCCGTCCTCGGAATGGTATTAATGTCAGTGAATATTGTAATTGATGCGGTTATGATTAGTAGAGGAGTTGGGGCGAACGGTTTAGCAGGAGTGAACGTGGCTATTCCAGCCTTTTCGATTTTCTTCTCTATTTCATTATGGATTGGAATGGGCGGGGCAACGTTATATTCCATTGCATTAGGTGAAAATAAACGAGAGAGAGCAAGGTCTATTTTTACTCAATCAATGACGGTAGCAGTTGTTATCGTAGGGATTTTAGCAGCGATTTGCTTATGGAGAATAGAAGATTTAGCATACTTATTTGGTGCAAATGAAGTGATTTTACCATATGCGTTAGACTATTTACACGTATTATTAACATTTGGAATGATATACGTTTTAGAAAATATTTTAAGTACATTTATACGAAATGATGGAAATCCTAATTTAGCAATGGCTGGTCTTGTTGTAACGGCTGTATTAAATATAGTGTTTGACTATATCTTTATTTTTATCTTTGGATGGGGCGTAACAGGTGCTGCCTCAGCGACTATTCTTTCGGCAGCGATTGGTTTCCTTGTATTATTAACTCATTTCTTTAGAAAAAGTAGTATTTTAAAGTGGACGAAATTTCATTTTGAATGGGATACTGTCAAACAAATTATGGTGATTGGTTTCCCAAGTTTTACAGCAGAAAGTACGGTTGCAATCGTAACGATTGGTTTTAATATTGCATTTGTCCAATATGCAGGAGAAGTAGGAGTAGCTTCCTATGCGATGGTGAATAGTATTCATGCAATGACATTACTATTATTCTTTGGTGTTGGAGCAGCATTACAGCCAATTGCTAGTTTCCATTACGGGGCAAATTTATCAGAGAGACTTCGTGAAGGATTGAAGTTTGCTGTGAAAATTGCTGTTGTCCTCGGAGGCGTTGCGATAATTGTCGGATTATTCTTCGGGAAATATATCATTGGTTTATTTGATGTTCAATCTCCAGAATTATTGGAGTTAACCTTAACAGGTATTAGTTTATTCTTTATCCAATACGTATTTTTAGGTTATAACATTGTGTATGGAGAGTACTTCCAATCAGTGCGACAAACGAAGAAATCAGTACTTATTATAATGAGCCGAGGATTACTATTTATTATTCCATTGTTATGGATTATGCCGAAATTATTTGGTATAAATGGAATTTGGCTCGTTATGCCAGTTGCAGAAGTAATGACAGCGATTATCGTATTTACGATGAATCGTATGAAACATCCTGTTCCATTAAATATGGCAGGAGAGAAAGAAGCGATATGATAAAAAATCCCCTTAAGCAATTAAGGGGATTTTTTTATTCCTTTAAACTAATCGCAAAAGATCCATCCGTTTCTTGAACAGAAGCAAAGGCAACGTTTTTAATATTTGTAATTCCTTTTTCTTTTAATTCTTTATATAACCATTTTTCATCTTTATGTATTAACTTTAAGTTATCATATTGAATTTGTGAATCGACGATAAGTGCAATTGGTAATCCAGCATACTTAACTTCTATGTTTAAATCTTTTGGAGTTAATGGTACAAGTTCTCTTTTTGGTAAAATACTAATAGCGCCGTTCGCTTCTAAAATAGCGTATTCAATTTCATGAACACTTGGATATCCTGCAACGCGAAGATTAGAAAGCAGTTCTGCAATGGGGTATCTACTTTTTTGTAAGTTCTCAAAAATAATATCACCATGTTTAATTAAAATGATAGGGTGTCCGAGAATAAAACGATTTAGTTTGTTGAATAGGCTTAATTTTGTAAGGAGTAAATGTAAACATGTGATAACAACCATACCGAGAAATGCTTGTAAAGCACCAGAGACGGGTATGGCCTGGAAAGCTAAATAAGATAAAAAAATTATAGCCCCAAAATCATGAGGAGTTAGTTGCGCTAACGCGGATTTACCGAGTAACTTAAGCGATAGTAAAAATAAGATGAAAAAGAACGACACGTTACATAAAAAGAGAAGCAATAGAGACACTCCTTCGTGTAAAGTTGTACTTACTATTCCCGAAAGTAATATAAATATTACCTTTCAGAGGATAAATTAGGGTTTATTGGAATTTGTCTGTATACAAACAAATAAATGGATATTATCATGAAGGAAGTAAAAGAAAATAGGAGTATATGAATATGAGAAAGAAGAAAATAATGAAGGGCATTTTAGTTGTTATAATGATTTGCGCCGTGTATGCGGGGTTTTTACAATATCACATTTATAAGCATGGGCATATGAATGCAACCTACGATGCTGATTACATAATTGTACTAGGATCGAAAGTAAATGGGACGAAACCATCTTATTCATTGCAATATCGTATTGATAAAGCAGCTGAATATTTAAAATCACATGAGAAAACAATCGCTATCGTATCTGGAGGACAAGGAAAAGGTGAAGACATTTCAGAAGCATTAGCAATGAAACAAGGACTAATAAAACAAAATATCGTAGAAGACCGCATTATAATGGAGGACAAATCTACGAGTACAGATGAGAATATTACATTCTCAAAACCGTTAATTCCAGCCGATATGAAAAAAGGTATGATCGTAACAAACGATTTTCACATGTTTAGAGCGAAAAAAATAGCGGCCAAACAAGGTTTACAATTAGAAGGTCTTCCGGCAAAAACACCGAAACCAATCATCATTCCATCGAATGTACGAGAATATTTAGCAATTACACAGTATTGGTTTATGAATCGAATATAGTGAAAGTGATCCCGTCTGAAATTCTAGGCGGGATTTAGTTTGAGGAAAATCTTACAAATATGTCACGTTCGTGAAAGGTAAAGCGATAGTTTCTAGAATGATTTCCTGACATAATGAAGGTAACAAAAACTATTTAGAGGTGAATCGGATGAAAGGAAATAATATTTTATCTTCGTTATGTTACTTTAGTATCTTTTTTGCACCATTTTTACTACCAATTATCGTGTACTTTGTTGCAGAAGATGAAGTGAAGTATCACGCGAAAAAAGCATTTTGGTCACATGTTTTCCCATACGCAATCTTATTTGGAGGACTAGCAGTATCAGGCATGTACGGTTTAGGTTTCAATCAATCTGACGGTGCTGGAATTGGAATGGCTATCACATATGCAGTGTTCATTCTTGTAGGAATTTACTACTTCATTTGGAATATCGTAAAAGGTATTAAAGTTTTGAAAACGGCGTAATAAGATAATTATAATTTCATTTACCGTATCGATAAACGTTTTAAAAAAGGGCAATTCAAAAAGAATTGCTCTTTTTGTGCTTATAAGTTGTGAAAATTGAAAAAGATATGTTAATTTTTCATTATGAAGAGAAAAAAGGAGTGATTTTCATGAATGAGATCATACATAAGATGGAGCAACATGTTTCAGTTCGTAAATATAAAGAAGAATCAATTCCGAAAGATGTAGTAGAAAAGATGGTGCATGCTGCGCAACATGCAGCCTCATCACATTTTGTACAGGCGTATTCTGTTATATATGTAACAGATCAGGAATTAAAGGCTAAACTAGCAGAGCTATCCGGAAATCGCCATGTGAAGGACTGTGCAGCATTTTTTGTTTGTTGTGCAGATTTAAAACGACTTGAAATTGCATGTGAAAAACATAGTACAGAGATAAAGCATGAGGGAGTAGAAGACTTTATCGTTGCGACGGTAGATGCTTCACTTTTTGCGCAAAACTTAGCACTAGCAGCAGAATCGTTAGGATACGGTATTTGTTATATTGGTGGTATTCGTAATAATCCGAGAGAAGTGAGTGAACTGCTTCATTTACCGGATAAAGTATATCCTGTATTCGGAATGACAGTCGGTGTACCAGATGAAGAACATGGAGTTAAACCACGTTTACCAGTAGCAGCAGTTCTTCATGAAAATGGATATGATGAACAAAAATATGATGAATTACTAAACGAATATGATGAAACGATGAACGCGTATTATAAAGAAAGATCATCAAACAAGAAAAACGTAACATGGACGGAATCAATGAGTTCGTTTATGTCTAAAGAAAAAAGAATGCATATGAAAGAGTTTTTAAGTGAAAAAGGACTAAATAAAAAATGAGTGAAATGGCAAACCTGTGATGCGGGTTTGCCTTTTTTGAGAAGGAGAAATACCTAAGGCCAGAAAGTTGTTTATTCTTTCTGAACTTAGGTATTTTGTTTGTTATCATGTACATAGAAATAAAAATTAATAATTTTTTACAAAAGTGATAGAAAATGAGAATGAAATGCCAATAGTAAGTAAAAGCGGCATAATAGCCGCTTTTTATCGTTTTATTTAGTATTTGATTTGAAATATTTTCCTTATGAAAGAAAGATTATTGCTAATTGTAAACTGTCAATAAAGTTATTTAAGTTTTGATATGGAATACCCCGCCGGAAAATACAGTAATAATTTCGTTTGAACATATCTGTTATTGCACGATCTAAAGCATCCTCTATAACAAGTTCAAACTTTCAATAAGAAGATAACCCCCTGTACAACTTAAAAGAATGTACGTAAATATTTTAAAAATCCGTTGATTAAGCCATTTAAAAATAATTTGACCTATAAACAAACCTAAAAATACAATTGGAATGGCATAAAAACTTGATTCCCAAATGGTTTTGTTTGTGCCAGTAAAGAGTATTTGAGTTACTAGACTAATGAAATATATAAACAGATAAAAAGCTAATGTAGTTGCTCTTAACTTCTCTTTTTCAGTATTAGTTCCTGTAAAATAAAGTAACAGGGGTGGACCTGGCATACCGATACTTGTCGTTAAAAGACCAGATAATCCGCCAACTATGAAATCTCTAGATTGTGTTGATCTAACCTTAACGTTGCATATTAGCAACAATGTTAATAGTAAGAGTAGGATGCTAACTGCTAATTTAAAAGTGTTTATGTTAACGGAAATGAAAATTAAAATGCCAAAAGGAACACCAACTATACTTCCAAAAATAAACCTTTTCAGTAGAACAAAATCAACGTCCATTCTTATTTTCCAAATGAGTGAAATGGAGATAATTAAAGATAAAATAATGTTTATTTGTATAGCTTCTTGTGGTAGAAATAACATAAGTAAGAAAGGGGTTGCCATTATGGAAAAGCCAAAACCTGTACTTGCTTGCAGAATAGAAGCCACTAATATAATACATATGAAAAAGAATGTGATACCCAAAACAGCCCTCCTATTTAATCAAGTTTAACTAGTTAAAGTCTATTATTTAAGTGCAATGTTTCACAAACTTATTTGTATTTTAACATAAATATCTAGTTTTTTCTCAAATAGTGTTGCCATATAAGGCTCTTTAACTAAAAAATCTGACTTGTGTTTTTAAACAATTTTATTATGGGGAAACAAATAATGAATGGGATCAAAATGTATTGATTATCATTAAATTATTCACTGAGATCCCCGCGATAAAACAAGAACAGCCATATAAAACTTACAAAAATACAGCATGTAGCTAATAAACAGCCAATCATTTGAGGAGAAAGAATTTCTAACAGCCCTCCTGTAAAAAACATCGATAACTGAATAAGAGATCCGTAAATGGAATAATGGAATGAAAAAACTTTACCTATCATATTTTCGTGTGTGTAAGTTTGAAGTAATGTCGTATCAAGTGGAACGATGATTCCTCCTGCTATGCGCATACAGAATAAAGTAATGATACCGATAATAAGTTGATCGGATAGAATGAATCCGAGAAAGAAAATTCCTTGTAATAAGTAGGCCCAACCGAATACTTTTTTCATTTTTTCTTTATTATGGGATATATAAAGATTAACGAGAAGGCTTCCTATCATAAGCCCAGCCCCTTGAACCGTATATAAAATCCCAATGTTCGTATGGAAAATTTTTTCGGCATAGATCGTTAGAAGTAGTTGATAAGCACCTCCAATAATCCCCCATGAAATGCCGACAAGAATTAATGTTAAAATGATTTTTGTTTGTAATATGTATGTATAACCACCTTTTATATCAGTGAAAAATGCTTTGTTCTTGTTACAAGTATCATGAGCAGGAATACTCATGTTATAAATAAAATAGGCTGAAATAAAGTATGATAGGCTATTTACTAAAAAAGCGAACTCAATATGTAAAGATTGTGCAATTACTCCGCCCAAAGAAGCCCCCATAATAGACATAAAACCATTAATTGTACTAGAAAGAGAGTTAGCAGTTACGAAATGATTTTGGTGTACGATATTTTTTAGAGTTGCTTGTTTAGCCGGTTCAAATAAACAAGAAAGTACAGATAAACATATATTAGCAATGAAAATAATCTCAATTTTATAGCCTGCGAGTAAGTATGTAAGGACTAGAATTCCCCGTGTAATATCGGTAAAAATCATAATATTCTTTTTAGAGAAACGATCTACAATTCCGCCTATGAATGGACTAAGAAGAAGCTGTGGTAAACTTTTACTTATAAAAGTAAGTGCGATCATAAACGGCGATTCCGTTATGTTGTAGACAAATGTTAATAAAGCTACCGTATGGAACCAATCCCCAAGTACACTTAATGTTTGCCCATAAAATAGTTTATTGAAGTTTTTATTTGTTTTAAGAAGTGTGGAATAAGAAACTGACATAAATAGATTAATCCTTATGTAATGACGATGTTTGAATTTGTTCTTTCCACTCACTTAAATACACTTTTTCCGCTGTGGGAAGTCCAACAGGTAATTGTGCAATCAATTCTAAACTATTTCCATCAGGGTCGTTAAAGTATACGGCTGCATGTGCTAATTCCGGAAAAACAATCGGTTCAATTGGTTCCATTCCAAAGTCTTTTCGTGCTGAAATTCCTTTTTGATTTAGCCAATGAATCGCATTTTCTAAATCATGTAAACTTACTTGAAAGGCGATATGTCGTAAAGAGGGGTGATAATTCACTTTGTATTCTGTGCCTTCCCAAAGGCCGAGCCAACTCTCATTTTCTTTAATCCAAAAGAAAGCAATATTATCTCCTCTTTTATATAATTTTAGCCCTAGTGATTCATAAAAAGGTATTGATACTTTTAAGTTGCGGACAGGTAAATGTGCTTCGTAAAGACCTCTAATCATTGTAATCCCCCTTAGTAAAAATGTTTCTTATTCCATAGTAAACAATATGTTGCTAGTTGAAATCGCAAATAAGAGGGATATAAATTCATACGAAAGTATGAAAAAAACAGCTCATATTTGAGCTGTTTTTCTATAGTTTTTAGTTCATTTTTCAAGGATAGGATATATTAATATCCGTATCCGCCGCCACCCCAACAGCTACATCCGATGATGATTAGAAGGATGAATAGTACGATAAGCAAAGCAAATCCACCGCCGAAACCAGCGCAACTTCCACCATAACTCATATGTTTTCCTCCTTTTTAGTAAGTTAATCTATATGGTTCATGGACTACTATATACAGTATGTTTTTTGTATAGAAAACGAGCCAGTCTCATTTATAATTAGACAAATGCCTGTAGATTCATTAGGATTGCATGTTAGTGATTTGTAAATAAACCTTTACGTAATTCATAATTTAGGCATAAAAAATAAAAAATTGTAAAAAAACCATTTTCTTATTTTTTTATGAGAGAATATGTACTATAATTTTACAAGTAATATTATGGGAAAAGGGAGTTTTAGTATAGAGATGGAGATGGGACAATTAAAAAATAAAATAGAAAACAAAAAGAAAGAGTTAATTCAACTTGTTGCGAGACACGGATTGGATCATGATAAAGTTTTGTTATTTAGTCGTGATTTAGATATACTTATTAATAAGTTTATGAACATAAAAGACAAAGTGCATAAATAAAAAATTTATAGTTTTTTATATTAAGATGTTTCACAGAAAGGAGAGGACAGTAATTGGAACATTTACAGGAAGAATTGTATAAACAAATAAAAGAAGAAAAAGGTACAGTTACAATTTTCTTAAAGAGTGGCGTTAGAATAGTAGGAGAAGTTGTTGGAGTGGATAAATTTACAGTTTTAATCTTAGTGGATGGAAAACAACAGCTTATTTATAAGCAGGCTATATCAACAATAATGAAATAAGACACTCTTGTTGAGTGTCTTATTTCATTATTGCTTGCATGCCTCAACATCAATGCCGGCAGCAATTAACTTCTTTTCTCCATCTTGTTCAATAATTTTTTGTAATTTAGATAGGAAAGAATCAAAGTTTGTATGCTTTGCTACTTGGAATGTCATTTTATGTTCAATTGGTAGCCACGTATCAATATCAGCTTCGTTATGCTGGATTTTCACCTCAAGTTTATCGAGTGCATTAGCAACTTGTGCTTCGTATGTTTCTTTCGCTTCAAACTCCATCCATAAGTCATATAATTCCTCGCCGAGAGAACCTGTTAACGTTTGTTTAATATTTAAAATAGCCTCCAGTTCATTTTTTTGTTTTTGTAACTGTAATTCGTGACTATTCATTGTATCAAAAGCAGGAATATCACCAGCTTCGGCTTCGACTAGGTCGTGAATAATAACCATTTTAAGTAATTTCTCAATACTTACTTTTTGATCCAAATAAGGTTCAACTAAAATGGCCATTAGAGACATCCGCCATGTATGTTCGGCAACACTTTCTTGACGTCCGTTGGAAAGCCAGCTATGTCGCATTTCATATTTTAGTTTTTCTGCTAATGCAATGACTTGTAAAATGTTGTGTTCCATCGTGATCCTCCTCATTTATTCATACCATAATTCTAATATAGAAATGAAATGTGTCAATTTCATGAGTATATTGCGATAAACAGATGATAAGCGTATAATACATGTTATATGCGAAAACGTATTATTAAAATAAAAAAATGTTATATAAAAATGGAAAGGAAAGGGCAGAAATATGGGAGAGAAAAATCAAGTATTAGCTAGACCACAAAGAAAAAAAGGAAGTTTGATATTTCTAGCCCAGTGGGCATTATAGTAGGTTTCATTATAGTGATAGCGGCAATTATGCTTGGCGGCGGTGGAATAAAAGCTTTCAAAAACTTTTTAGATGTTTCATCTATTTTAATTGTCATAGGGGGAACAACAGCGACAATTGTTGTGGCATATCGATTTGGAGAAATAAAAAAATATACGAAAAGCATTTTTACTGTTTTACATAGAAGAGAAGAAGATTTAGAACAGTTAACGGATTTGTTTGTCGATTTTTCGAAAAAGTCTAAAAAGCACGGCTTGCTTTCTTTAGAGGTAGATGGAGAGCAAGTAGACAATCCTTTTATTCAAAAAGGAATTCGATTAATGTTAAGCGGTTACGATGAAGATGAATTAAAAGAAGTGTTATTGAAAGATATTGAAACGGAAGTGTATGAGTTAAGAAAAGGAGCAGTATTATTAGATAAAATTGGTGATTTTGCTCCAGCTTGGGGAATGATTGGTACGTTAATCGGTCTTATCATTATGCTCCAAAACTTACAAGATACATCGCAAATTGGTACAGGAATGGCAGTTGCGATGTTAACGACATTATATGGGTCTGTACTTGCGAATATGATTGCAATCCCTCTTGCGGAAAAAGTATATCGTGGTATTGAAGATTTATATACAGAGAAGAAGTTTGTAATAGAAGCAATTTCAGAATTGTATCGTGGACAAATCCCTTCTAAATTAAAGTTGAAACTGGATACATACGTATACGAAACAAAGGTAAAAAAGGTAAAAGGAGCAGCCTAATATTTCAAGGAGTGGTATGATGAGTAAAGGACCGCAAAAGGGATCGCCTCGTTGGATGACGACTTTTACAGATTTAACGATGTTATTATTAACTTTCTTTGTATTACTAGTTGCTACATCAAAGCAAGATGCAGTAAAATTGTCAAAGATGCTTGAAAAGTTTAGTGATACGGGGCAAGTAGATGCAAAAGTAATGGAAAATACAATACCGGATATTTCACATGAAAAAAATGATGAAAAAATGATTTCAAAAAAGAGAATGGATGAATTATATAAGAAGTTAAAAGCGTATGTAGATAATAACGGTATTAGTCAAGTGAATGTATATCGAGAGGATACAGGGGTAAGCGTCGTTATAGTAGATAATTTAATATTTGATACAGGCGATGCGAACGTTAAGCCCGAAGCGAAAGGGATAATAAGTCAATTAGTTGGATTTTTTCAATCCGTACCTAACCCAATTGTTGTAGAGGGACATACAGATAGTAGACCTATTCATAATGAGAAATTCCCTTCTAATTGGGAGTTATCTTCAGCACGAGCGGCAAATATGATTCACCATTTAATTGAAGTGTATAATGTGGACGATAAAAGGCTAGCTGCGGTAGGATATGCAGACACAAAGCCAATTGTACCAAATGATTCACCGCAAAACTGGGAAAAAAACCGTCGCGTTGTTATTTATATAAAAGAGTAGTATATTATTATTTTAATAATAAAATAATAAAAACACGAAAATTCTTTTAAAAAATATTAAATTTTATCATTTTATTTTGTATAATGAGTGAGAATGATAAGGTGAAATATTAAGATATATTTATACATAGAAGGAGAGAATTAAAAAGAATGGCACATAAAATTTTAGTAGTAGACGATGCGATGTTTATGCGAACGATGATTAAAAACTTATTAAAAAGTAATGCTGAATTTGAAGTTATTGGCGAAGCAGAGAATGGGGTAGAAGCAATTCAAAAGTATAAAGAACTTCAACCTGATATTGTAACATTAGATATTACTATGCCAGAAATGGACGGGCTTGAAGCATTAAAAGAAATTATTAAAATTGATTCAAGTGCAAAGGTTGTTATTTGTTCTGCAATGGGACAACAAGGTATGGTATTAGATGCAATTAAGGGCGGGGCAAAAGACTTTATTGTAAAGCCATTCCAAGCGGATCGTGTAATTGAAGCTTTAACAAAAGTAGCAAATAGTTAATATAGAAGGGGTGCCACAAGGAATCAAAACAGTGATAGCGGATCGACGTGTGGCCCCCTTTTTTCTCATTGTAAAACACTAAATTGTTATACATAAATGAAATGTTTGTTAGACAGGTAGGGGATAAAAATGCAAACAGATCTATTAAATATATTTTTCGAAGAGTCAGAAGAACATTTACAGTCGCTAAATGAAAATGTGCTAGTGTTAGAACAAAATCCTGCTGATATGGATGTTGTAGGAGAAATATTCCGATCCGCTCATACATTCAAAGGTATGTCTGCGAGCATGGAATTTACGGAAATGGCTGATTTAACGCATAAGATGGAAAATGTGTTAGATGAAATTCGTCATGGAAATATAGTTGTAAATGCGGATATTATTGATGTGATTTTTGAGTGCATTGATAATTTGGAGAAGATGGTTGCAGATGTGCAACAAGGTGGAATGGGCAATATTGATGTAGCCTCAACTAAACAGAAATTAGAAGCATTATTGAACGGCAATGTAGAAACTCCTACGGAACATATAGAGCAAAATCATATAGACACCGATGATGGAGTTTCGCATGAAGTGCATATAACAGTTGAACAGCAAGCAATTTTAAAAGCGGTACGTGCTATTATGTGTATTGAAGCATTGCAAAATGTAGGGAATATACAAAAAACAGCTCCGAGTATTGAAGAAATTGAAGCAGATGCTTTCGGATTTGAATTTACAGTATTTATGGATACTGATTGTAGTATAGAAGAATTGAAACAAGTAGTACTTCATGTTTCTGAAATTGAGAAAGTGGAAGTAAAGCAAGGAGAACCTATATCGAAGGAAGTAGCTTCTAAAAAAGTCGTGACACAAGAAGTTGTGCAAGTAGAAGAAAAGCTAGAACCTGCTGTGGTTACGCAAGTAAACTCACCGATAGAGGCAACGAATCAACCTTCAAGTACTATGCCAGCTAAAAGTACTACAAAAACGAAAAATGCTAAAGTGGAGAATCGTTCAATTCGTGTTCAATTAGAGAAAATCGAAAGATTAATGAATATGTTTGAAGAAAGTGTAATTGAACGTGGGCGCATTGATGAATTGGCTCAAACGATTCAAAACAAGGAGCTAATTGAACATTTAAATCGATTAGGCGATATTTCAAAAGATATTCAAAATGTACTATTAAATATGCGTATGGTGCCGATTGAAACTGTGTTCAATCGTTTCCCGCGTATGGTACGTATGTTAGCGAAAGATTTAGGGAAAAAAATTGATTTACAAATTACAGGTGAAGATACTGAAGTAGATAAAATTGTTATTGATGAAATCGGCGATCCGCTCGTTCATTTAATTCGAAATGCAATCGATCACGGTGTTGAAACTGTTGAAAAACGACGTGATGCAGGTAAAAATGAGACAGGTACGATTAAATTAGAAGCCTTTTATAGTGGAAATCATGTCGTTATTCAAATTACGGATGATGGAAACGGTATTAATAAAGGGAAAGTATTAGAAAAAGCGATTAAAAATGGCGTTGTAACTGAAGCGGATGCGAACAGATTAACAGATCGTGAAGTGTTTGATCTTATTTTCCAACCGGGATTTAGTACAGCTGAAGTTGTATCAGATCTTTCTGGACGCGGTGTCGGATTAGATGTTGTAAAACATACGATTCATAGTTTAGGTGGACATTTAATTATTGATTCTGAGGAAGGAAAGGGAAGTACATTTAGAATTGAACTTCCATTAACGTTATCTATTATTCAATCTATGCTTGTTCAAACGAATGATAAGCGTTATGCTTTACCTCTTGGAAATATCGTTGAAGCAATTCGAATTAAGAGAGAAGACATCCAATCCTTACAAGGAAAAGATGTATTAAATTATCGTAATCAAATTATTGAAGTGAAACATTTAAGTACTGTATTTGGTGAAAAAACAGTAGATGAGGCGTTTGCGTCATATGATGGTCAAATGGTTCCTGTGTTAATTGTTCGTAATACACATCGCAGCTATGGACTTATTGTAAACACAATTATCGGTCAAAGAGAAATAGTCTTAAAGTCATTAGGTGACTTCTTTGCAGAGAGTTCTAACTATTTCTCTGGTGCGACGATTCTCGGTGATGGACGAGTGGTCCTCATTTTAAACCCAGAAGGTTTATAATAGGAATGAAGGAAAGCTCCCCACTTGTATACAATTGGGGAGCTTTTTGGCTAATCGTTACGAATCTAATAATGGGATACATAGTAACGTTTTATACTAATGAGTTTGCTAAAATAAAATAAGAGTTTATATTATTTGATAGAAAAACAGAAATGAGGAGGCAGGGAAAATGCCTGAGCAACACACAAAAGGGGATACGAGCACGATTGTGCTAGAAAAAGAAAATGAGCATTTAACGCCCCAAGAATGCGATATTCTTGGCGAAATTGCAAATATATCATTTGGTTCAGCTTCGACTGTATTATCAACAATTTTAAATAGGCAAGTAAGCATTACTGCTCCTCGTATAGAGTTGGTAGATTTATATGATTCAAGAGATGTCGAAGTTCCACATGTTGTATTAAACATTCATTTTACAAAAGGATTAGATATGGAAAACCTTCTTGTCCTTAAGCAAGATGTTGCATTGTCCATTGCTGATTTAATGATGATGGGAACAGGTGAAGTGGAGGACGGAAAAGAACTTGGTGAATTAGAGCTAAGTGCTGTACAAGAAGCGATGAATCAAATGATGGGATTCGCAGCTACATCTATGTCGGAATTCTTCCAAGATACAGTAGATATGTCTCCGCCGACGATTAAAGTTGTAAAGTTATCAGAAGAAATGGAGAAAATCTCTGAAATCGATGGGAATCATACGATTGTTAAAGTATCGTTTGATTTAAAGATAGATAATCTTGTAAACTCTAAACTTGTACAAATTGTTTCAGTTGAGCATGCGAAACAAATGGTAAATAAATTAATGCAATTATCTGGTGGAGTAGAAGAAACAGACGAACCAGCAGAAGTAGTGGAAACTGAGATTGTAGAAGAACAAGTTGAAAAAGAGCATTTAACACAAGAAGAGAAAGATGTTCTTGGTGAAATTGCAAATATTTCAATTGGTTCCGCTTCAACAGTATTATCAACGCTTTTAAATCAGCCAGTTACAATTAGTACACCAAATGTGGAAGCAATCAATGTTCGTCATTATGATGGAGTACCAGTACCATTTGTTATTTTAAATGTCGACTTTGTTGAAGGGCTAAAGAATGAGAATGTATTCGTATTTACGAAAGATGTTGCCTTAACAATGGTAGATTTAATGATGATGGGAACAGGAGAAGTTGACCCAGAAAAAGAGCTTACTGAATTAGAACTGAGCGGTATTAAAGAAATTATGAACCAAATGATGGGTCATGCTGCTACGGCAATGTCAGAAATGTTTCAAGAAAAAATGGACATGACGCCGCCAAATGTTAAATTTGTAACGTTAAAAGAAGAAATGGAATATTTGGGAGAGTCAATGGAAGTGGACGAACTCGTTCAAATTACGTTCAATCTTGAAATTGGCGATTTGCTTCAATCGAAGATGTATCAAATTTTGCCAATTTCCGAAGCGAAAGAAATGGTAAGGCGACTTCTGTATCCGATGGTGGAAGAAGAAGAGATTGCCACAGAAGAAATTGAAGAAGAAAAAATTGTAGAACCAGTTGTGCAACCTATTGAATTTAAAGAAGTAAAACAAATGGAACCAGTATATATGGACACGTCCATTCTACAAAATGTAGAAATGAACGTGAAATTTGTATTTGGAAGTACAGTGAAAACGATTCAAGATATATTAAGTTTACAAGAAAATGAAGCAGTTGTACTAGATGAGGATATTGATGAACCGATTCGTATTTATGTAAATGATGTATTAGTGGCGTATGGTGAACTTGTAAATGTAAATGGATTTTTTGGAGTAAAAGTGACGAAATCACTATAAGGCATTGAAATAGGAGTTTGAACTAGTAGATGAAAAACGTAAAGTTTTTTCTAATGAGTTGGCTATGCATACATGTGTGCTTGTTCTTCCCCTTGCAAAGTCAGGCTGAGGAACAAATTGAGCCAGATCAAAAAATAAATGAAGTGAATGTACAAGAAGAAAATAAGGAATCTCAAGAATCTTCAGAGCAAGTGGAAACGAAACAAGATGAAGAGAAACAAAAAGAAGCAGAACAAGAAGTAGAACAAGAAGTAGAACAACAAGAAGTAGAACAACAAGAAGTAGAACAACAAGAAGTAGTAAATAAACAATTGAATGAAAGAAAGATAGAAACAGAACAGGGAATTATTACAGTAAATAAGCCGGAGCTTAAAGTTGGCGAAGAAGTGCGAATTGCTGTAGAACCAAATGGGAAAAACATTCAAAGTATGAAAGGTATATTGCAGCTACAAAAAAATGGCGAGCAATATGCGCAAGAAAGAATACTATTTTTTGAGTATGATGAAGAAACGAAGAGCTGGGTTGCTAACTATAAAGCAGGGGATTTTGATTTGCAAGGTGATTGGAATCTTCAGCTCGTTCAAAGTTACAAAGAGAATGAGAAAGAAGAGCTCATAAAAAATGAAGTGAAAGTCCCGCTCATTCGTATTAAAAATGAAACGCCAACTATAGATAAAGAATTGCCAAAGTTACAGAAAGTTACTATTGATGAAGTAAAAGAGAACTTAGTTGAACGAAAACAGGGAGATTCTATACATATACGAGTAAAAGCGTCAGATATAGAATCGGTTGTAAAAGAAGTGCGCGTTACATTAAAAGGGAAAGAAAATAAAGAGCTTTCGTTTTTATTAGACTACAACAAGCATGATATGGATTGGCAAAAAGTATTTGAAATAACAGAAGCATTGCCGGCTGGGCCATACGAATTACTTGTAGAGATAATAGATGCAGCAGGTAATAAACTTGTTGAAGAAAGTGAATATACCATTTCTGTTTTGGCGCCCAAAAACGAAGATGATAAAAAGATAGAAGAAAAAGAGAAAGAAGATAAATTAGATAATAAACTAGAAAATGAATTAGAAGATAAGAAAGAAAATGAGAAGCAAGAAGATTTGAAAATCAAAAACCCGCTTCCAGAAGAAAAATTGCCAGTTGTTCAAATTCCGAAGCAAGATGAGAAAGTAAATAAGTTTATAAAAGAACCGTTGAAAGAGAAAGAGGAATTTACTTACGTTATAAAAGAGCCGTTCGAAGAAAACAAGGAAATACATAAGGCGAAGGACCAAAAAGAGAAAAATAACAAACAAGTTGTCTACTAAAAAGAAAGAACAAAAAGAAGAAACGAAAGACAAGGAAGAAGAAAAAGGTGAACAGGGAGTACAAGCTTCGGATGTATTTACTATCATGTCAGGTTTGTTCGTACTGTTTTTAGTTTTAAAGAGTAATAAAGAATGGGGCTAATTATTTCATAGTAGTGGAGGCGCTTAAATGGAGATTAAACGTACGACAATTGAAGATAAGACGCTACAACCATTAAAACAGCCTGCAGCTATTTCGGAACATGAAATCCAGAAAGAACGAAAGCGTAGCAATTTAGTGTTTACTGGACAGTCTAAAATTATTTCGAAAAATAATGAAATAGGTATTTTACTTGCAAGTTTAAGTGATGGAAAGATTATGAAGGAAATACTTTCTAAAGAGATGGATACGGTGTTACAACTTTTTAAAAAGTTACATACATTATCTCAAGAAGGAAAGCAATCAGAAAAAGTGTTTGAACAAGTAATTAGAAGCCTACAAGGACTTATTAAGCAGGCGCATATAAAAGAACTTCCTTTGTTAGATGGAACATATGATTTCGCTGAAGTGCAACTATCATTTGGTAGAAAAGTACATATTCCTTTACTAGATGTAAGTGCACTCATCTCTAGAGTGGAAAGTGATTCTTCAGAAGGAAATATAAATTTGATGGTAACGGTTATTACTGCTTATATAACGAAATTGTCTAACGAAACGATTTTAATTAGCGTTACAGACCGCATTGCTAAAGATCGGGATGTAAGTGTATGGAGAGCGCTTGCGGAAATGAACATGACACAATTATCACAGGCATTGAAACAAACGATGCAAGAACATAAATGGTCTATGACGTTTCTTTTTCTCTTCATATGGATTGTCGGTATTATTTTAATTCGAGTTATGTAAAAAGGTCGTCACTCCATTGTGACGACCTCTTTTATATTTTTTCGTAGAAGAATGTATCAAATCGCTGAAGATTGTAACGTTCGGGTGTTAAAATTTGTTCCGTACTACCAACAAATAGTACACCGCCTTTTCGTAAAGAACGACTAAATTTTTCGTAAAGTTTTACTCTTGCTTCTTCTGTGAAATATATCATTACATTACGACAAATAATCAAATCATAATTTGTATCGAATGACTGCATTAAAAGGTCGTGTTGTTTAAACGAGACGTTTTGTTTAATGTTTTGATGCAATGAATATAGATCATTCTCTTTTGTGAAATGACGTTCTTTCAAATCAGTAGGTAATTCCTTTAACGAACGTTCTGTATATTGAGCGCGTTTTGCGGTTTCTAAAATATGAAAATCAAGATCTGTTGCTTGAATTTCAAAACGAAATGGAGCTAGATGCTTTGATAAAATTAAAGAGAGTGTATATGGTTCTTCACCAGCAGCGCAAGCGGCACTCCATACCTTTAATTTTCCGCTATTTTGTTCGAGTAATTTTGGTAGTGCTTTCGACTCTAAAGTTTGCCATCGTTCTTTATTTCTAAAAAACTCTGAAACGTTAATTGTAATATAGTCAATAAAATTTAAAAATAAATTTTGATCAGCGCGTAATTTGTTTAAAAAATTAGTGTAGTTTTCGAAGCCTTTTCTCGAAATGAAAGCATCGATTCTACGGCGCATTCTATCTTGTTTATATGAAGCGATGTCCATATTGAATTGTTGTTTAAAACTCGCGATAAAATGATCGTAATCTTGTTCAATTATCATATTTACAATGGGCACAATAATGATATTGTGCCTCCCCCTTTACATCATACGAATTTTTTGTTCAAAGCTTTTTTTCATTTGCTTTTCATGTAATCCTGGTAAATCATAAATGACAGCATCAATACCTGCTTCTTTTGCAACATCGACAGGGATGACAGATGTATGTTTGTCCCCATTATAAAAACAGAGAACTAAATCAGTGTCTTCAATAATTTGTTTAACAAAAAACATATAATCTGATCGGTAAATGGAGTCAGAAGGATGATCAAAAGCAACATATTCGGCTCCGTGTTTTTTTAAGTAATCAACGACTTCTTGAAATTCATCTGTAATTGCTTGCAATGGTTGCAGCGTGTAAAGGCATAAATTTTGAGCGAGTCTTTCATTCTCAACGAAAAAACGAAGAACCTCATTTTCAATAGATTTATAACATAATATGTAAATTTTATGTTTGTGAGCATAGTCAGTTAAAAATTTTTTAATTTCTTCTTGATCTAATGCTGTTAATTGATTTGAACCACAAAGGAAAATATTCATAGAATTGTGCCACCTCATGCTAAATTGTAACATATCTTTTATAAAAAATAACTGCAAAATATTACTGTTCAGAGTATAATTATAAATAACTGGATTTTACGATTAAGTTTAGGAAGAAATAAAAAAATAA
The DNA here is from genome assembly GCF_000238655.1 of Bacillus sp. 7_6_55CFAA_CT2. Classification (NCBI taxonomy): domain Bacteria; kingdom Bacillati; phylum Bacillota; class Bacilli; order Caryophanales; family Bacillaceae; genus Bacillus; species Bacillus sp. 7_6_55CFAA_CT2. The sequence continues at coordinate 862,793 of NZ_JH414710.1, forward strand.
ATAGGTGATATATATGCTACGTTCTATCTCGCATAATCCAATTTTATCGCATATACCGCCTGCTACTCAAATGCCGAAAGAAGCAAATGTCAGGACAGGACTTGCATTTTCGGATAATTTGCATGCAGATCCGAAAAAAGATAAATTACTAGAACAAATGGAAGCTTTTGTCGATAATATTGGAGAAATTAAAGAGAAAATTGAAATGGAATTAACGCTTGATAATGTAATGGAATACAAAAATACAGTAAAATCATTTTTGAATTTTTACGTGGATAATGTATTGCAGTATAAAGATGTCATGTCTCGTCACCCGCGTTACGGATATTCACAGAAAATGACGATTGTGAAACAGGCAGAAATGGGATTGAATGAATTAGAAGATGTTATGAATTTAATTAATACGAAAACAGGACATTTAGAAATGTTAAATCAAATTGGAGAAATCCATGGTTTAATTGTGAATTTAGTCTTGTAAAAGGAAGGAAGCTATATGTACATACAATTATATGAAAAACTCGTTATTATTCAAAAAGCGTATGAAAATATTCAAGCGCTTGGAGAGCAAATATATGAGAATTTAAAAAATAAAAATGTAAATGCAGTTCAAAAATTGCAAGTAGAGCAATTGCAGTACATTGATGGTTTAAAAGGGTTATCAAGCTCATTAGAAGAAATGGTTGTTCAGTTCTGTAAAGAACAAGGAGTTGAAGCGTTTCGTGTAAGTACGTTATTTTCGTATTTTTCTCAAGAAGAAATCGAAAAAATGGAAGAATTACAAAAAAACGTAACTGAATTAGAAGAGAATGTAAAAATGCTTCTTTTGAAAAATCAATATTACTTAAACGTACTATTAAAAACTACAGAAAGTATTGTGGATTCTGTTTCTGAATATAACTTAGAGCGAAACAATAATTCGCAAATCTTTATGAACGAACTATTGTAAAGGAGAAGTGAAGCTTTATGAGATTATCTGATTATAATACACCGCTATCGGGCATGTTAGCGGCTCAAATGGGGTTACAAACAACGAAACAAAACTTGTCTAACATTCATACACCGGGTTATGTGCGTCAAATGGTGAATTACGGATCTGTTGGAGCAAGCAATGGTCATACGCCAGAACAGAGAATTGGTTACGGTGTACAAACGCTAGGTGTTGACCGTATTACTGATGAGGTAAAGACGAAGCAGTTTAATGATCAATTATCTCAGCTCTCTTACTATAACTACATGAATTCAACTTTATCACGTGTAGAGTCTATGGTTGGAACGACAGGGAAGAATTCATTATCTAGTTTAATGGACGGTTTCTTTAATGCCTTTCGTGAAGTAGCAAAAAATCCAGAGCAACCAAACTACTATGATACATTAATTTCTGAAACTGGGAAGTTCACAAGTCAAGTGAATCGTCTTGCGAAAAACTTAGATACAGTGGAAGCACAGACAGCAGAAGATATTGAAGCGCATGTTAATGAATTTAATCGTCTTGCTGCTAGTTTAGCAGAAGCGAATCATAAAATTGGACAAGCGGGTACACAAGTGCCGAATCAACTTTTAGACGAACGAGATCGCATCATTACAGAGATGTCTAAGTATGCAAACATCGAAGTATCTTATGAATCTATGAATCCTAATATCGCAAGTGTTAGAATGAATGGTATTTTAACAGTAAATGGACAAGATACATATCCACTTCAATTAAATAAAGAAAAAGACCCAATGTCAGTTGAGATTTACGGTTCAGAAATCTCTGTAACTAGCGGAGCGATAAAATCAGCGATTGATACGAAAGCAAAGATTGTTGATTATAAAAAAAATCTCGAAGACTTAATGAATTCAGTGAAAAATCAAGTGAATACAGTGATGGGAAAAGATTTCTTCGTTGGAGATTATGCAAAAGATATGAAGTTAAATCCAGAATTCCAAAAAGATGTTTCGAAAATGAAAATGTCTGCTGAAACAGCAAATAAACTAGCAGCAGTTACAGATGACGATTATAAAGAAGGTCTTTCTTATAAACAAGCATTAGACCAATTTATAGTTCGTGTTGCATCTGATAAAAGTGCAGTAAATGGTTATCAAAAAATTCATGGCGACTTACTAGAAGGTATTCAACAAGAAAAAATGAGCGTTGAAGGTGTAAATATGGAAGAGGAAATGGTAAATTTAATGGCCTTCCAAAAATATTTCGTCGCAAACTCTAAAGCTATTACTACGATGAATGAAGTTTTTGATAGTCTATTTTCGATTATTCGATAAGTGATAATAATTGATTGGAAATATATAAGGAGGAGATAGAAATGAGAGTATCTACATTTCAAAATGCAAACTGGGCAAAGAATCAGTTAATGGATTTGAATGTGCAACAACAATACCATAGAAACCAAGTAACTTCAGGGAAGAAAAATCTTCTTATGAGTGAAGATCCACTTGCAGCGAGTAAATCATTTGCGATTCAACATTCATTGGCGAATATTGAACAAATGCAAAAAGATTTAGCTGACTCAAAAAATGTATTAACACAAACTGAAAATACTTTGCAAGGTATTTTTAAATCTTTAACGAGAGCAGATCAATTAACGGTACAGGCATTAAATGAGCCAAATGGTGAAAAAGAATTGAAAGCCATCGGTGCAGAGATTGATCAAATTTTAAAACAAGTTGTATATTTAGCGAATACGAAAGAGCAAGGTCGTTATATTTTCGGTGGTGATAGTGCAGAAAAGTCACCATTTACAGAAGATGGTACGTACCAGGGCGGAAAAAATGATGTGAACTGGCAACTAAATGACGGTTATGAGTTAAAGGCATTCCGTAACGGAGAAGCATTATTATCCCCGGTAATAAAAACGTTAAAACAGATGAGCGAAGCGATGCAAAAGGGTGACCAAAAAGCGTTACAACCGTTATTAGGAGAAAATAAGAAAAACTTAGATGGCATCATTAACCGTACAACTGAAGTTGGTTCAACAATGAACACAATGGAGACGTTTAAAACAATTTTAAGTGAGCAAAATTTAGCGCTTCAAGAAAACCGTAAAGAAATTGAGGATGTTGATTTAGCGGTCGCAATTTCTGACTTGGCATATATAAATGCGACGTATGAAGCGACACTTAAAGCAGTTAGTACGATGAGTAAAACGAGTATTTTAGACTACATGTAATCTACAAGGAGTGAGAAAAATGGCAGGAACAACGATGACAGGTATTGGTGGTAGACAACAAATTTGGAACCTCGGAAATAATATGATCGATACTTCTAACCTAGTAGAATTAGAAATGCAAGCGTTAGATATGAGAAAAACACCATATACGAAAGAAAAGAACGACCTTACAAATGATAAATTATTATATACAAGTTTAAAATCAGAATTTAGTTCTTTCACACAAACGTTTAAAAACTTAGCGGCTTTTAAAGGGAATGAGAAAAAAGTAACGACAACACAAGAAGGTTATATTAATGTAAAAGCAGATGGTGGTGCGATTGCAGGAACTTTTAATATGACAATTACACAGCTCGCGCAACGTCATCAAATAGCTTCTAATGAAATTAAAGATATAAATGCGAAACTTCCTAAAGATGAAACATTAAAACTAGGTGGTAAAGAACTAAAAGTAACAACTGATATGACATATAAAGATTTAATTAATAAGATTAATGATGGAGATTATGGCGTATCAGCTTATACACTTGGAAATAAAATTTTCATGACCTCGAAAAAAGAAGGGGCAATGAATGAAATTAAATTAGAAAAGACACCGCCTAATGTACTTACAGATTTGTTTTATACGAAAGTGGAAGGTACAGATGAGAATAATCAACCTACGACAGAAATGAAATTAAATACTATTAACGAAGCGCTAGATGCAAAATATAGTATTAATGGTGTTGAGGGAAAAAGTGATAGTAATACAATTGAAGCATTACCAGGTGTGAAAATTGAGCTATTGAAAGTAACGGAATCAAAGGTGGAAAATAAACCAGAAGATGGAACAGGTACAAATGCAGATCAAAAAGCAAAAGGTATAGATCTAAAATTTACAGTAAATGACTCAAACGTAACAGACGCATCGAATGTTATTAAAAAAATGGTAGCTGATTATAATAAAGCTGTTTCTACAGTAGATATCTTTGCTGGAAAAGGTGGAGCTTTCCAAGGGCAAGCTATTATGCAAAGTGTACGTCAGGCAATGAACAATGTCGTAACATTTTCTCAAGATGGTAATTATTTATTCACATTCGGTATTCAATTAAAGCAAGATGGAACGATGGAAGTTAATGATGAAAAATTAACACAAGCATTAAAAGAAAAACCCGATGCAGCGAAGCAATTTTTCTTTAGTTCTAACGGTTTAGGAAAAATGATGGAAGAACCGCTTGATAAACTATTCGGTGATAAAGGTGTAGTCGGCGAGAGAGTTAAAAACATTGACTCACGTGTAAGTGATTTAGATAAAAAGATTAAAGATATTGAGACGCAAAACTTGCAAAAGCAAGATGAAATCGTGAAGAAGTATCAAAAGCTAGAGAGTACATTGGCGGCGCTTGATAGCCAACTAAAAACAATTAAAGCAATGACAAAACAAAAAAGTGATGATTAATGAAAGTTGAGGAAGTGATCGTATGCAAGCATGGCAACGTTATATGCAAAATGATATTATGACGAGTAATCCGATTAAAAATACAATTTTTATTTATGAAAGATGTATTGTAGAGTTTCGTAATTTAGAAGAACTTTTACATACTTTTAAACTTCAAGAAGGGGACGCACTTCTTGAAAAATTAGAACGTATTTTTGAAGAACTAAAGCTTCAATTAAATCCTGAGATTACGAAAGATTTATATGATAGTCTTTATGGTTTATATGATTGGATTAGCATTCAAATTCAAACGATGAAAGTAACGCGTGAAGCGAAAGATATTGATGCAATTGTGAAAGTGTTACAAGATTTAATAGACGGTTACCGCGGAGCACTTGAAAATGAACAATGATATTTATCGGACGTTTGTCAGCTGTTTTAATGAAATCGGTGAATTGCAAGTGTCAGACAGAGAGTTTGCTGAGAAGAGTGAGATGTTAAATCGCTGGATGATGACATTGGATGAAGAAACGCGTGCACAAGTTGCAGCAGAAGTAAGCCCATTCATTATTAAGGCAGCACAGCATATTCGGGATAAGCAAAAGATTTTGGAAGAAATGATTATGACAAATGATGGACGAATGAAGGCTAATTCATTTTACGGTAAATATTAATAATAACGTTTGGAAACAGATTCCCCTTTTAAAAGGGGGTCTATTCCTTCGTTTACATAAAGAACCCGCTGATTGAGGTTTCATTTTATGACTGTGATGAAATAATAATTGTAATCTAAATAATAGAAAAATGGACTTTAGTTTATATATTGAAATGTTCTATAGATTACTGTGTGTATACAGTTTTTTGCATTCTTTTTTATATTTTTATATTTTTCTAAAGACAACAATAGAAAAAATGGAATAAAATATGTAAGGGTACATAATAGTAAATATTTTAATAAATGCATATAAGAAAATAAATAATGAAGTGAAACTTCTATCAGTGGATCATTAAGTTAGAAAGGGAAGGGTGTGGAATATGCCAGATTTAGTGAGTGATGTAAGCCATTATATGAATTATTTAGTGACGAAACGAAATACGGTCTCTAGTAATATTGCAAATGCGAATACACCTGGCTATAAAGCACAAGATGTAACATTTGCTGAGCAGATGAATAAAAGTAGTGCATTATATAAAAACAATGCGGCTGATTTAAAGAGTAATCCAGATTTATATCAAACGAATGAAATGCACTTGCCGACAGTAAATACGAAAAATACATATGCAAAGATTCAAACAAAATCAATGCAAACGAATAAAGACGGAAATAGTGTGGATGTAACGACAGAAATGCTAGATTTAATGAAAGCAAATCAGTTATACGGTATTTCAGTTAACGCAATTAATACACAATATGCAATTAACCAAGCGGCACGCGGACGTTAAAAGTAGAAGGAGAGACAACGAATGTTTCAGGCAATTAATGCAAGTGGCTCAGGACTAACGACAGCGAGAAAGTGGATGGAAGTTACTTCTAACAATATTGTAAATGCAAATACGACGGCGGCTCCGGGGGCAGATTTATATGAGCGTCGTAGTGTGGTGCTAGAATCAAACAATAGTTTTGCAAGTATGCTAGATGGGGCTCCTACTAACGGAGTAAAAATAAAAAGTATTGAAGCAGACAAAACGGAAAATTTAGTGTATGATCCGACGCATCCGCACGCAAATGAAGAAGGATATGTACGTTATCCCAATATTGATGTAACTGCTGAAATGACGAATGTAATGGTTGCTCAAAAAATGTATGAAGCGAATACGAGTGTATTAAATGCGAATAAAAAAATGCTTGATAAAGATTTAGAAATCGGCCGAGGATAAGGGGGAAGATAGTAATATGAAAATTCAACCAATGTTACATACACAACCATTTGGAGCAATTCAGTCAATTGGTGCACCGAAAACTTCTCAAACATCTGTAGTTGAGGGGAAAAAGTTTATTGATTTATTGGAAGATATGAATCAAACGCAAAACAATGCGCAAACAGCAGTATATGATTTACTAACTAAAGGGGTAGGAGAAACACATGACGTTTTAATTCAGCAAAAGAAAGCTGAGTCTCAAATGAAAACAGCTGCTCTCGTACGTGATAATCTTATTGAAAATTATAAGTCACTAATTAATATGCAAATTTAGGAAAGTGGACGGGTGTGTTTAAATGGAAAAGATGAAAAATGTTATTCAATCGTTAAAAACGTGGCATAAGTTAGTAATTGGTGCTGCGCTTTTAGCGATTGTAACAGGAGCACTTTTATACTTCACCTTGCCAGATAAATATGTTGTTGTATATCAAAATTTAAATGATACAGATAAACAAGAGATTACAGCAGAATTATCGAAGTTAGGTGTCGATTATCAATTAGCGGCCGATGGTTCGATTCGTGTGCAAAAGAATGATGCTCCATGGGTTCGAAAAGAAATGAATGGGATGGGCTTACCGTTTAATTCGAAAAGCGGTGAGGAAATTTTATTAGAAAGCTCTCTCGGTTCAAGTGAGCAAGATAAAAAAATGAAGCAAATTGTCGGTACGAAGAAGCAATTGGAGCAAGATATTGTAAGAAATTTTGCGACAGTTGAAACGGCAAATGTTCAAATTACATTGCCTGAAAAAGAGACAATTTTTGATGAAGAAAAAGCAAAAGGAACAGCGGCGATTACGGTTGGAGTGAAGCGTGGACAATTGTTAACAGCTGATCAAGTTGCGGGTATACAGCAAATGATTAGTGCAGCGGTTCCTGGTGTGAAAGCAGAAGAAGTAAGTGTTATTGATAGTAAAAAAGGTGTTATCTCAAAAGGAGCAGATGAAGCACATTCTAGTAGTTCCTCTTCTTATGAGAAAGAAGTAGAGATGCAGCACCAACTTGAAGGTAAATTAAAGCAAGATATTGATGCAACGTTAATGACGATGTTTAAACCGAATGAATATAAAGTGAATACGAAAGTATCTGTAAACTACGATGAAGTTACACGTCAGTCAGAGAAGTATGGTGATAAAGGTGTACTTCGTAGTAAACAAGAGCAAGAGGAAAGCTCTACTGCGCAAGAAGGGGCAGATACGAAGCAAGGTGCTGGTATTACAGCTAACGGTGAAGTGCCAAACTACGGTACGAACAATAATCAAAATGGTAAAGTTGTCTACGATAATAAAAATGGCAACAAAATTGAAAATTATGAAATAGATAAAACAGTTGAAACAATTAAGAAACACCCAGAATTAACGAAAACGAATGTTGTTGTATGGGTAGATAATGATACGTTAGTAAAACGTAGAATTGATATGACAACTTTTAAAGAAGCAATCGGAACAGCGGCAGGACTTCAAGCTGATCCGAACGGTAACTTTATAAATGGTCAAGTTAACGTTGTAACTGTTCAGTTCGATCAGCCGAAAGCCGAAAAAGAGAAAGAGCTAGAAAAAAGTGGTATGAACTGGTGGTTATTCGGTGGAATTACAGCTGGCTTATTAGCGATTGGTGGCCTAGTATGGTTCTTACTAGCAAGACGTAAGAGAAAGAAAGAAGAAGAGGAATATGAAGAATACTTAGCAGAAGAGGAAATTGCTGCAAGTAATGAAAGTATCTTGGAAATTCCTGAAGAAAAAATAGTGCCAGAGCCAAAACCTGAACCAGAAGAACCGAAAGAACCAACGTTAGATGAACAAGTGCAGGATGCTACGAAAGAACATGTAGAAGGAACTGCAAAAGTAATTAAAAAATGGTTAAACGGACAGTAAGGGAGGAACAACGATGTTAGATGAAATCTCCTCCAAAGAAAAAGCTGCCATCCTTATTCGTACATTAGAAGAAGGGGTGGCAGCAAAAGTCATTGAATATATGACAGCTGAGGAAAAAGAAGTATTACTTCGTGAAATCGCAAAGTTTCGTGTATACAAACCAGAAACGTTAGAAAATGTACTAGGAGAGTTCTTATATGAACTAAATGTAAAAGAATTGAACTTAGTCACTCCAGATAAAGAATACATTCGTCGCATATTTAAAAACATGCCAGAAGACGAACTGGAAAAATTATTGGAAGATCTTTGGTATAACAAAGATAATCCGTTTGAGTTCTTAAATTCACTTACAGATTTAGAGCCACTTCTTACAGTGCTTAATGATGAGTCACCACAAACAATTGCAATTATCGCTTCTTATATTAAACCGCAACTTGCGTCTCAATTAATTGAGAGATTGCCAGATCATAAGCGCGTTGAAACGGTAATGGGTATAGCGAAACTAGAACAAGTTGATGGTGAGTTAATTAATCAAATTGGTGAGTTGTTAAAATCGAAATTAAATAATATGGCATTTAGTGCAATTAATAAAACTGATGGCTTGAAAACAATCGTAAATATTTTAAATAATGTTTCACGAGGTGTTGAAAAAACAGTCTTTCAAAAGCTGGATGAAGTCGATTATGAGTTATCTGAGAAAATTAAAGAAAATATGTTTGTCTTTGAAGACTTACTTGGTCTTGAAGATCTTGCTCTTCGCCGTGTATTAGAAGAAATTACAGATAACGGTGTTCTTGCGAAAGCACTTAAAATTGCAAAAGAAGAAATTAAAGAGAAATTATTTACATGTATGTCTTCAAACCGTAAAGAGATGATTCTAGAAGAATTAGATGGCTTAGGACCGCTTAAGATGACGGATGCTGAAAAAGCGCAGCAAACGATCACTGGTACAGTGAAAAAGCTAGAGAAAGAAGGAAGAATTATCGTTCAAAGAGGTGAAGAGGATGTCCTTATTTAAAAACAGAATTCCGAAGAATTCTGTTTCTTTTTCTGAAGAAACGTATGAATTACAATTTCCAAAACCAGCTTCAGTTCAAATAGAAGAGCAAGAATTACAAGCAGATCATGCAGAACTTCGTGCCCAGCAAGAATCGTTACATATGGAAATGAATCAGCTAAGGCAAGAGAAGCAAATGCTAGAACGAGAGCGGCAGCAGTTATTACAAGATAAAGAACAATTTCAAATGCATATTCATGAGCAAATGGAACAGATGGAAGCAGCGCGTGTGCAATTTCAAAAAGAACAACAAGAAACAGCGTATGAATGGACAGAGTTGTTATGGGATCAATCTTTTCATCTAGCAGAAAAAATCGTGAATCAAGCGGTAGATTCACGATTGCTTGATGTGTTACCTATTTTAACTGGCATCGTGCAAACATTGCCAACTTCGTTTGAAAAATTAATCATTACAGTACATCCAGAAACGTTTGAACGTATTCAAGAAGAGAAGGAGAATACGAAAGAATATTGGTTACTACAATTAGTAGAATGGAAATATGATTTCTCCCTGCAGTTTGGTGAATTTGTTCTGGAAGAAGAGAAAGAGTTCTTTGAATTTAAATTTGCACCTATATTTGCGAAACTTCGTCAGAAATGGGAAGAAGAGAAGTTATTTGAGGAGCAAAATGTATGAGCCGCCTGTTAATGAATGAGAACGAAAAATGGAATAAGTTCATTGAAACACCGCTGTATACGAAAGTAGGCAAAGTTCATAGTGTACAAGAACAGTTTTTCGTAGCAAAAGGGCCGAAAGCGAAGATCGGAGATGTTTGCTTCGTTGGAGAACATAACGTCTTATGTGAAGTGATTGCCATTGAAAAAGAAAATAATATGCTACTTCCATTTGAACAGACAGAAAAAGTATGTTATGGAGATTCAGTGACATTAGTTTCAGAAGATGTTGTTGTACCACGTGGTAATCACTTGCTCGGAAAAGTGTTAAGTGCAAATGGTGAAGTGTTAAATGAGGAAGCTGAAAACATTCCATTACAGAAAATAAAACTAGATGCACCGCCTATACATGCATTTGAACGTGAAGAGATTACCGATGTATTTGAAACAGGAATAAAATCAATTGATTCTATGCTAACAATTGGTATCGGTCAAAAGATTGGTATTTTTGCTGGGTCAGGTGTTGGTAAATCAACTTTACTTGGAATGATAGCAAAAAATGCAAAAGCTGATATAAATGTTATTAGTTTAGTAGGGGAACGTGGCCGGGAAGTAAAAGACTTTATTCGAAAAGAGTTAGGCGAGGAAGGGATGCGAAAAAGCGTCGTTGTTGTAGCGACGTCAGATGAAAGTCATCTTATGCAACTTCGTGCAGCGAAACTCGCAACGTCTATTGCTGAATACTTCCGTGATCAAGGTAATAACGTATTACTTATGATGGACTCTGTTACTCGTTTTGCCGATGCACGAAGAAGTGTTGATATTGCTGTTAAAGAATTACCGATTGGTGGTAAAACACTGTTAATGGAAAGTTATATGAAGAAGTTGTTAGAGCGGTCCGGAAAAACACAAAAGGGATCTATAACAGGTATTTATACGGTGCTTGTTGATGGGGATGATTTAAATGGTCCTGTACCAGATTTAGCACGTGGTATTTTAGATGGACATATCGTATTAAAGCGTGAGCTTGCAACGCTTAGTCATTATCCTGCAATTTCAGTATTAGATTCAGTAAGTAGGATTATGGAAGAAATTGTTTCGCCACATCATTGGCAACTTGCAAATGAAATGAGAAAGATTTTATCAATTTATAAAGAAAATGAATTGTATTTTAAGCTAGGAACGATTCAAGAAAATGAAGAAAATGCTTATATTTTTGAATGTAAAAATAAAGTAGAAGGCATAAATACATTTTTAAAGCAAGGTCGATCGGATAGTTTCCAATTTGATGATATCGTTGAAGCGATACAGCATATAGTATAAGGCCTCTGCCCAAGAGGTCTTATTTTTTTGTTTTTTAATATTTCACAGATTTTTTTGGAAAAAAACTATATAATAGAAAAAGAGAACGTTATAATAGAAAGGGGCTATGAAAACAGGTGGATAAACAGCAGTACGACACAATAAAATTGCAAATAAACCAAGAAAAAGAACATATTTTAAAAGAAGTGTATGAATTAACAGCTGAAAAAAGAAAAATAGAACAAAAAAAGAATATGATTTATATGTTGTGAAATCGCGTAGTAAAGTCGTACAAACTGGGCAACGTATTATGGCTGGCATGCTTTCTTCACATACGTTTTCACCTGAAAGAATAGAAGAATGGAATCGAAAAATTAAAAAACGGAAGGTTTTATTCAAAAAAATGAAAGCCTTTTAGAGCAAGTAAAAGAAAAAGAACGTGTCATTGATGAGATGTATCAAGAAGATTGCAAAAAGCTTGCGAAAGCACAAGAAAAGCTGGAAGAAAAAATGCTTCTGGATTTGAAAATGTGTATGAATGGATGAGGTGAATGTAGTGATACAGTCTGTATTACCGGTGCAACAAAGTTTACCTCCGCAAAAAGAAAAAGGGCTAGAAGTACAATCAAAAAATGAAGATTCTTCATTCGATCGTACGATGAGAATGGAAAATAAAAAACAGCCGCAAACGGAGAAAACGAAACGAGAAGAAGCACCAAAAGAAGAGAGAAAAGATTATATTCTTTCTAAAAAATCGGTAACGGAAGAAGAACCTATTGTAAAGAAAGAAGAAAAAAAGAGACAGAACAGTTGTTATTAGCTGTATCTGAGCAAATGGTTGCAATTGAGCAATTACATGTGCAGCCGGAATTGTTATATCAATACATACAAAAAATACAAGAGCTATATAAAGAATATGGCAATATTAAACTTAATGAATTACCTGCAGCTGAATTACAACAATTACAAGAACTTCTTTCAAATATGAATATCAAAAATGCTATATGTTTAGAAGATACAATGCAAATGGTATTAGACAAAATGAAGATGCCAGAGCAAACGATGCAAGCATTGAAGGTTGTAGAAACAGAAACTTGTAATATTGCAAAGGAACAAGAAGAGTCTAAAGAGGTAGATCTTCCGAAACTTGAGAGCGATGATGCAAAGGTAGAGTTGCCAGAAGTTGATGCATTAAACGATTCGAGCTCTGCAGGTGCAGAATTATTAAATAAAACGACGAGTACCGAACAAATAGGGAAATCAAATAGTGGTGCTGAGAAAGTTTCATTACCTGACTTAGGAAAGAAAATGGAAGCGCAAGTAGAAGCGCTGCAAAAATTTGTAGTGAAACAAGAACGTGTTTTATTCCAGTTAAATCCAGAAAAACTTGGTACATTAACAGTGTTTATGAAAAAACACGGAGATCAAATTGACGTTCACGTAGAAATGGAAAAACACGATGCGAAAAAACGTGTTGAAATCATTTTTGATGAATTGAGATTAAAGTTAAAAGAAAAAGAAATCAATATTCAAATTAGCTATTCAGATAAAGATGAAAATCGTAAAGAACAGCGAGAACAAGAGCAAAGGCAAAAACAGAAATTAGCAAATACAAATCATGAAAAACAACAATCAACAGAATTTGCGGGATTATTGGAGGAATAAAGCGTGCCAACAGTTGGATTAAATACAACGAGTACAAATCATATTCCGTTACAAGCAGGAGCGCAAAAAAGTAATGTACCTGTTAATGGTGTACAATCGCCAGTGCAACAAAGTAATGGAGTTTCAGCAGGAGCCCAAAAGACTCCTGGGGTAATGGGGAAAGATGATTTCTTAAAATTGTTTTTATCAAGTTTCCAACATCAAGATCCATTTAATGCGATGGATATGAATCAAATGATGAATCAGACAGCGCAGCTATCTCTTATGGAACAAGTACAGAATATGACGAAAGCAGTAGATAAGCTGCAATCAACGATGTATTCAACAGCACTTGATGGTGGAATGAAGTTTTTAGGGAAATACGTAAGAGGTGTTGACGGTGACGGAAACAAAGTAACCGGTCAAGTAGAAACGGTTCGTCTTGCGGAAAATAACGATGTACAGCTCGTTATTAATAATAAAGTTGTCTCTCTTCGTTTCGTTGAGAGAGTGTCTGATAAACCGATTGGGGAAACGAACCCAGAAGACGCAAAGAAAGACGATCAAAAAGTAACTGAAGAAGTAAAAACTACAAATTCATAAGGAGTGTCCATACGTTATGATTAAAGCGTTATATACAAGTATTACAGGGATGAATGCAACACAAAATGCATTAAGTGTAACTTCAAATAATATTGCCAATGCACAAACAGTAGGTTATAAAAAACAAAAAGCAATGTTTGATGATTTACTATATAACAATTCGATTGGTGCAAAAGGTGACGGTAAATACGCAGGAACGAATCCGAAAAGTATTGGTAACGGTGTGAAAATGAGTGGTACGGTTACGGACTATAGTGATGGTACAATTACGTTAACAGGTGGCAAAACACAAGCAGCAATGGAAGGTAATGGTTTCTTCGTTGTAGGTGATTCAAAAGGCGGAAATATGGAATTTACTCGTAAAGGTACGTTTGGGATATCTTCAGATTACTATATTACGAATACTGAAGGTCAATACGTATTTGCCTACCCTGCAAATGAGGCAACTGGTGAAGTTGATTTATCTGGAATTCCAGGACCGTTGCAAATTCCAATGGGAACAGCAATTGGTGGTATTCGAACATCGAAAGGGACAATTAAAGGGAATATTCCAACTGGTGAAAAACAAATTACACAAGATTTACCTGTATATGATAATGCGGGGAATACATGGACAATGCGTGTAGAGTTTAAACAAACGAGTGAACATAACTATACATATAAAGTACAAATGCGCAATGACTCGAAAAAAGAAACAGAGTTTAAAGATGTTCCAGGTGCAGGTGGTAATATGACATTTGATGCTGTTGGAAATCCAAATCCGAAAGAGCAAGGAGCCAATATTCCATTTGATGGCGGTTCTATAAAATTAGACTTAAGCCATTTAACAAATCATCCAACAGATAAAACATTATCAGTAACAGACGTAGATGGTAGAGCTGCAGCGACGGTTAAAGATTGCTTCATTGCTGACGGTGGATACGTAATGGTAAAATATTCTGATGGAAGTATGAAATCTGCAGGTCAATTAGCTGTTGCGATGTTCCCGAACGAAGGCGGACTAATGAAAACAGGTAATGGTAACTATACAGCAACGAATACAACAGGTATTTTAGCTCTTGGTACATCTGGTCAAAACGGTGCGGGTAAAGTACGTGGTGGTGCACAAGAAGGTGCAAACGTAGATTTATCTGTAGAATTCGTTGACTTAATGTTATATCAACGCGGATTCCAAGGAAATGCGAAAGTTATTAAAGTTTCAGATGAAGTATTAAATGAAGTTGTAAACTTAATTCGATAATATATATCGCATGGAAAAAATGTAATGGAGTAGAAAGGGTTTTTTATTCGTATGACAAGACAAGAGCGAATTTTACAATTGCCTTTTTTCGAAAATAAACGTGAACTTGCCGAGCAAGTATTAAAAATAGAACGAGAAGAGCATGTATATTTACCAGATCAATTTGAAATTAAGCAAGTGCCACCGTATTCATTTGGCGAAAAACAAGCAATCATTGGCCGTATCCATGAGTTTTATTTCATAAGTGTTGGTAGCGATAGTGTTTGGAAGTATCAACTGTTTAAGGATGAGATGAAGTGTCGTGAGTTTTTTGTTATGTTGCCAAATATTACGGATCAGCAAATAGCGTTTTGGTTTAATAACATAGAGTTATTGAAAAGTTCTTAAAAAGATCTAAAAAGCTCTTTTTAGGGTTGATGAGAGGACCCAGCGTTGTTTTTGAGCGGTTAGTGCCTAATAGGGCCTCGACTGGTGTGTAAGGACAAAGGTATGGAGAGTTACTAGGGTAGTATAAAAAGAGGTAAGCAAAGTTTAGTGTGGATAAACAGTTATGGTCCAGAAGAGCTCCTAGTTGTAAGAATAGAGCTATGAAGGCGTACTGAGATAGTTGGAGATGAGATAATCATTTTATAGTAGGACAGTGCCTTCTGGATAGAATGTGACGATAGATTTTTATAAAAGGAGAGGTGAGGAGGATGGCGCAAAATAAGTATCGCGTTACATTCATTTCGCCGAGTGAGGTTGAGCAGCGGACTGTAATGGCGGCGAATAGTTTGCCAGATTTAATTCGTAAAGTAGAAAGTATTATCGCAGATCCAAACGGTTATTTTGTGAATGATAAAAAAAATAATTGTTATTTTAAAGTGATTAAAGAAAATGTTACGTTTATTCAATATGAGTTACTATTTTCGGATAAGGAAATTCATATTGAAAAATTAAAACATATAGCACCGGTAGTATTAAAGCGATTATTCGAAAAAATAAATGACCCGGAATTATATGCACTCGCGCTACTTGATGTTGATATAGCAACGAAAGAATATGTGCTAGCAGAAATGAATTCTGAACTGAGAATAAGAGTAGAGACAGAGCTTTCGAAAAAATGGGAAGCAATGCCGACGGAAATTGTAGGTGCACAAGAAGTTTTATTAGAGGCACTTGCTTCGTTTATACAAGATTAATTGTTTTTTTATAAAATGAATCGTTCGACTATCTATATTTTTTATATAGGTAGTTGACTTTTTCTCTTTTATAAAGCTTAATAATTAGATATACGGAATTAATGGAAGGGGAGCGACACCTTTATGTCACAAGCACAAAGTATTTTATTAGAAAGCGGAACAAATGAATTAGAGATTGTTACGTACACTGTTGGTGAAAACCTATTTAGTATTAATGTAATGAAAGTACGTGAAATCATTAATCCATTCCCTGTTACAACTGTGCCAGAATCTCATCATGCAGTTGAAGGTGTTGTTCAAGTACGTGGTGAAATTTTACCTGTTATTAACTTGGCAATGGCTCTTAATTTAAAGTCAACAAAGCCACTTGATCAAACGAAATTTATCATCTCAGAATTAAACCAAATGAAAGTTATTTTCCGCGTTGATGAAGTGCATCGTATTCAACGTATTTCGTGGGAACAAATTGATGAACCAGCTTCATTATCTATGGGACTAGAAGAAACGACATCTGGTATTGTAAAACTAGATGGAAAAATCATCTTACTATTAGATTATGAAAAAATTGTATGTGAAATTAGCGGCACTGGTTATGACAATAAATCAATTGCAGGATTAGAACAAAAAACAGATCGAGCTGAAAAAGTAATTTACATTGCAGAAGATTCAGCGATGCTTCGCCAAATATTAGAAGAAACATTATCATCAGCTGGATATACAAAAATGAACTTCTTCAGCAATGGTGCAGAAGCGTTAGCGCAAATTGAAAAATTAGCGAAAGAGCAAGGCGAAAAAATGTTTGAGCATATTCACTTGCTAATTACGGATATTGAAATGCCAAAAATGGATGGACATCATTTAACGAAAGTGGTTAAGGATAGTGAAGTAATGAATCGTTTACCAGTCATTATTTTCTCTTCATTAATTACAAATGAATTATTCCATAAAGGTGAAGCTGTAGGAGCAAATGCCCAAGTAAGTAAGCCAGATATTCAAGAGCTAATTGGTTTAGTTGATAAGTTAGTGCTTTAAAAGCTTCTATTTAGCCGGAATAGAAGCTCTAGCCAAGTGTTGAGCGGTCAGTGCTTAATAGAGCCCTATGCGATGTTGAGATCAGATATATGGAGTGGTTATAGGTAAGTAGAAGAGCTGGTGTATAACATTTTTCTATTTAGTAGGAATAGAGGAACTACTTATGTAAGGAAGTTTTTCAGTGCTTAATAGAGTCTCATGCGATGTGAGTTCAGAGGTATGAAGTAGTTTTAGGTAAGAAGAAGTGAGACTTTGATTGAGGATTTGAAGACTGGGTTTATAACTCTATTCTGTTAGAGAGAGGAAGGAATTAGCCAATGCTACATATGGCTAATTCCTTTTTAGTATTCTATACTTTAAGCTGGTAGAAAAATGAAAGGTTTCTTGGGTGTTTGTCGCTGTATGTGTGAATAATCTTTATTTAGAGATTTTTGATTTAAAAATATAAACAAACGTATTTTCGATTGTTATTTTAGTAATATTTCGTGGTAACGCAAATTTTTTCGGTGAAAAAACATTCAAAATACCATATAATATAATTAAATGTAATTAATATGCAATTTTGCATATTAATAAAAAACATTTTCCAAATTTTTATACTTTCTATACATTTTTGTATGTTTATTATTTGACAGATAATTTCGAACTGTTATAATATGGATATGTAAAAATTGCTATTTTCTTAAAAGACATGGGAGTCAGATGAGAATTGTGAAAGGATGAGGGGGAGTGGCACAGATTATGTATCACCACACAGCAATTAATGTATTAGGTCTTTTGCAAAACATGTCAAATAATAAAATGAACGATATGCAACTAGAGGTGGAATTTAAAAAAATAGAAAAAGAATTCCAAGTAAAGTATGAAGAATTAGTTGATTTACATAATAGAATGGTATTATTTCAAATAGATATAGAAAAAAATGGCGGGATGCGAGCATATGAAAAATCAGCAATTACATGGCTGAAGTCTGAACTAGAGCTACTGTATGAAGTGTATCAATTTTGTCAACGTCACGGTTTAAACATTTTAAATATTTCAAAATACGTAAGTAAAAATGAACTAAATCTTTTTCCAAAAACAGAAAGTCAATTGCAAAATACGTATTATAAATTGAAAAAACGTGAAATACCGTTTGAAAATATTGAAAAACAAAAACCGGGACGAAAGCGAAAATATATACCAGTAAAAGAGACAATCGTTGCAAGAAAACAAGAAAACGAGTACGAATTAAAAGAAGAAATCCAGCATAAAGAGGATGAAAAAAATCTTGTAACAGTTATATCTGGTATCGTTGATAACTTTGAAACAATTAATCAATGTAGTGAAAGGAAAGAAGACGAACTACATCAGTTTATGGAAGGTATTTATAAGCTTTCTAGCATGGCGGCAGGGCGTTCTAGAGAAGCAAAGAATACACGTAGCTTAGAAGGTGAATTGCAGTCGTTACAACTAGAAAATGAAAGGCTAAAACGAGAGAAAGAAGAGCTTGTACAAGATATTAAAGGTATGACGCAGCTTTTAATTCATTTCATTACAAGTTCTGATATCGATCAAATTCGTAAATTACCAACTTTCGTACAAGATTGTAAAATGGAATTACATAAACTCGGGCTATATAATGCACAAGACGGAAAAATGAAAATAATGGTTGACCGTAGCGGACAAGTTATGACGGTAACACAGTAATAAAATTTGGGTACAAAATAAAAGGGAGATACATAGTTTATATGTATTTCCCTTTTATTTTGTATGGAATCGTTCCAAAGAAGGAAGATGAATTTTTATGATTGTAGTAGTTTAGAGACTATTTGTGGAATTTGGTTCGCTTGTGAAACCATACTAGTTGCAACTTCAGTCAATAATTTGAACTTTAAAAAATCACTCATCTCCTGCGCCATGTCTGTATCTTCAATTAGAGATGCAGCATCTGTTAACGCCATACTTTGGCTATTTAAATTTTCAATATTAAACTGTAAACGATTTATCATAGAGCCAAGGTCGGCACGATGAAGTGACACACTTTGCAAAGCCTCTTCGATTTTACGAATTGTCGTTCTTGCTTCTTGTTCCGTTGAAATCTTGATGTCATGTTGTGTAGGGGAAGGGGAAATAGATTTTGATATATGTACCGTATGACCGATATCGTCTAATGTAACACGGCGGTTTTGACCGTCAAATACAGATAAATCATTAAACTCAGTCGTCTCGCCAATATAGCCAATTTGTTCTGTTAAAGACTGAAACTCTTTATTCAGCGAATGACGGTTTTTATTTGAATTTGTACCGTTCGCAGATTGAACGGCTAAATCACGCATACGCTGTAAAATATTTGTCACAGTTTGAAGGGCAGCTTCCGCCGTGCGAAGCATCGATATCGCATCTTCATTATTACGAATCGCCACACGCATACCACTTGCTCTCGCATGCATACGAGTAACAATTGCGATATTTGCGGGATTATCCGAAGCGTTGTTCAACTTCTTACCAGTCGCCAAATGCTCCATTGCAACATTCATATGCTTCTCATTCTCATACAACGACTGCCTAGCATTCATACTCAAAACATTCGTACCAATACGCATAATAGACACTCCTTATAGATTGATATAATCAATATTCAAAAGCTAATAAACGGCTATGAAGAGAAAAAGAGACTTATTCTCACTTTATCTTTTTGTTTTCATACAACGAACGAGAATAAAATAGGCCCTGACCGCTACTAAATATGGCTAGAGCTTCTCTTTAAGTTAAAAAATCTTTCAATCTATCTATATAGAAAAAATAAACCTCTCCGCAAGCAGAGAGGTTTATTCAGGAAACTAACTCAAATGGCTTATTGTAATAATTTAGAAACCATTTGTGGAGTTTGGTTTGCTTGAGAAAGCATGCTGATTCCAGCTTCGTTCAAGATTTTGAACTTAGTCATTTCAGACATTTCTTTCGCCATGTCAGCGTCTTCGATTTGAGAAGCAGCTGAAGCCATAGAAGAAGATTGGCTCTTCAGGTTGTTTACGTTAAAGTCTAGACGGTTTAATGTAGCACCTAGAGTTGCACGGTTAGAAGCAATATTTTTTAATGCTGTATCGATAGATGCGATTGCACCAGAAGCATTAGCTTTAAGATCTGTAGTCTCAAGTTTTGTTAATGTAGCAAATTCTTTACCAAGTGCTTGTGCAGCAGCTTGTGCACCAGCATCATTTGCTTTATTGTAGTCTTCAAGTTTCGTTTCAATTTTCTTTACATCGTCTGCAGACATGAATGGTTTAACCTTATCGAATTCTTTCATAGCAGCAGTTACATCTGCATCAAATGCGGCCTTATCAGCACCTGTTTTTGCTCCAAGATCAGCAAATGCTTTTGTAGTTGCATCATATACTGTTTTTTCTACTTTATCAGTTCCAATAGATAAAGTATCAAGTCCTAATTCTTTAGTAGAAACATTAGATAAGTTGATGTTGATTTGCTTACTTGTATCAGCATTATCTAATGTTTGAACTGCGATAGTTTTATTTGAACCATCTAATAATTTTTTATCATTGAACTCAGTGTTTGTAGAAATATAATCGATTTGTTCTTTTAATGCATCAAACTCTTTGTTTAATGCAGCTTGGTTTTCGTTAGTATTTGTACCATTTGCAGATTGGTTTGCAAGGTCACGCATACGAAGTAAGATGTTAGATACTGAGTTCATTGCTGAATCAGCAGTACGGATTAATGAAATACCGTCTTGCGTGTTATTAGCTGCTACTCCTAATCCACTTTCACGAGCACGCATACGAGTTGCGATTGCAAGACCTGCTGCATCGTCAGAAGCGTTGTTGATACGTTTACCGCTTGATAAACGGTCCATAGCGTTGCTCATTTTAGCTTGGTTTTGGCGCATGTACTCTTGAGTACGCATGCTGTTAATGTTTGTATTAATTCTCATGTTAAGAAACCCCCATTTTTTTATATTGACTTTTCTGCAAATTGAAAAACGATAATATGCGAAAAAATCAATTTCGAGATTTATTGTAATCCCTGTCATAGCGGGTGTCAACTAAAAATTCGAATTAATAAATATAAAAAAATAACAGTTTAACAATATATTCATTTTTTTATTACATAATTATTAAAAGGATTATTGCAAACTTTAAAAAAAACTCTAATATTAGATTATCTTTGTTTTCCGAAAAGGTGATATTATGATAGTTGGAAATATAGTAAAAGAAGTGCTTGCATATAAGAAAGGGCAAATTCAGCAAAAGCTAAGTAGTCCACAAGCATTTGTTAGTAGTCGTTTTCAAGAGAAGTTGCAGAGTGAGCCTGCGAAGGAGACGAAAGAAACTACGCAGCCGGCAAAAGTAGAGGATATGAGTCAGCCGGTACAATCTACGAAAATAGAAACGGTTGTTAATAAGCCGGAACAATCTATTAATAAAGTAGATGAAGCGAGTAAGCCCGAAGAAAAGGGTGAAACGAAGAAAGCAGATGAAGTGCAAGTTGCGCAAAAAGAGTTTGGACGACGTTTCCCAGAAACGAAAAATGAGGCTGCTGATACGTGGGGATTAACGAAGAAGTATAATATTCAAAAAATACGTTCTTCCAATGAAGGGAAGTATGAGGATATTATTGATCGTGTAAGTCGTACATATGGAATTCCAAAAACGTTAATTCAAAAAATGATTGAAGTAGAGTCTAATTTTAATCCGAAAACGGTGTCACATGCCGGTGCGATGGGTCTTATGCAGCTTATGCCAGCGAATGTGAAGGAGATGGGTGTGAAGAATCCCTTTTCACCAGCTGAAAGTATTGAAGGTGGCGTGAAAGAGTTAAGCGGTTATTTAAAGAAAAATAACGGCGACTTAGTATTGGCGCTTGCTTCTTATAATGCTGGTCCTGGTAATGTGAGAAAGTACGGAGGCGTACCGCCATTTAAAGAAACGCAAGGATATATTAAAAAAATATTAAATATCGACGTTTCAAAATAAGAAGTTTCATATATAGAGAGAACATGAAATTTTCGTGAACATGATATGGGAGTTGGCTAGATTTGAAATTACAAGATGATATTCCGTTAACAATTTATTTTGAAATCGGAAATACGAAAAAGAAAATTGAAGATCTGCTTCATATTACGAAAGGTACATTGTATCGTCTTGAAAATTCAACGAAAAATACGGTGCGTCTTATGCTTGAGAATGAAGAGATTGGAACCGGAAAGATTTTGACGAAGAATGGAAAGATGTACGTTGAAATCGTTGAATTGAAAAGGTAGGGAAGGGGATTGTCATGAGTGGCGAAAAATTAAGCCAAGAGCAAATTGATGCCCTGCTGAAGGCGGTAAATGAAGGCGAGGAAATGCCAGCTTTCGCACAAGAAGCAGGAAAGCAAGAGAAATTTCAAGAGTATGATTTTAATAGACCAGAGAAGTTCGGTGTTGAGCATTTACGTAGTTTGCAAGCGATTGCTTCTACGTTTGGGAAACAGACGTCACAGACGTTATCAGCGCGTATGCGTATTCCAATTGAACTAGAGCCTTCAACGGTTGAGCAAGTTCCATTTACGAGTGAGTATGTGGAGAAAATGCCGAAAGATTATTATTTATATTGTGTAATTGATCTCGGTTTACCAGAGCTTGGAGAAATTGTTATTGAGATTGATTTAGCATTCGTTATTTATATTCATGAATGTTGGCTTGGCGGAGATAGTAAGCGTAACTTTACGATGCGCAGACCGTTAACAGCATTTGAGTTTTTAACGCTTGATAATATATTCTTGCTTCTTTGTAAAAATTTAGAGCAATCATTTGAAAGTGTTGTTGCGATTGAACCGAAATTTGTAACGACAGAAACAGATCCGAATGCACTAAAGATTACGACAGCGAGCGATATCATTTCATTACTTAACGTAAATATGAAAACAGATTTTTGGAATACGACGGTGCGTATCGGGATTCCATTCTTATCTGTTGAAGAAATTATGGATAAGTTAACGTCTGAAAATATTGTCGAACATTCTTCAGACAAGCGTAAAAAGTATACGTCTGAAGTGGAAGTGAAAGTAAATCAAGTGTACAAACCTGTTCACGTTGCAATTGGCGAGCAGAAAATGACAATGAGTGAGATTGAACAAATTGAAGAAGGCGATATCATTCCGCTTCATACGAAAGTTTCGGATGAATTACTTGGTTATGTAGATGGAAAGCATAAATTTAATTGTTTTATTGGAAAAGATGGAACGCGTAAGGCGCTCCTATTTAAAAGTTTTGTAGAGTAGGAGGATCCATATGAAGCATGAAGTATCTCCTGTGTCATTAATGGGATTAGAAGATTTTGCAGGAAAGCGAAATGAAGCAGGCAAAGCACATATTGATACTGTTTCAGATATTTCGATTGAACTTGGTGTAAAGCTTGGAAAGTCATCTATTACGCTTGGTGATGTAAAGCAGTTAAAAGTTGGCGATGTTCTTGAAGTAGAGAAAAACTTAGGACATAAAGTAGATGTGTATTTAAGTAATATGAAAGTCGGCATCGGTGAAGCAATCGTAATGGACGAGAAATTCGGTATTATCATTTCTGAAATTGAAGCTGATAAGAAACAAGCGGCGCTTATGAAAGCGCAAAGTCAAATGCAAGATAAAGAGTAGAGGAGGAGTCATATGTCGTATATGACGACCTTATTTCAAGTCGTTTTACTGTTTGGTGCGCTCGGTTACGGTGCATATTATATGACGAAAAAGACGCGCAAACAGCAGTTTTTTAAGCAGGGTGAAAATGGACATATTCAAGTAAAAGACGGCGTGTATTTAAATCATCAAACGAGTGCCTTTTTATTTGAAGTGGACGGAAAGCAAGTGTTCACTGTTATTAGTAATAACGGTGTGCAGTCTGTGCAATTAACCGGAACAGGAAATCAGTTTCAACAAGCACTAGAAGACGCGGTAAAGACTGAAACGAAAAAAGTAGAGGATCCATCATGAGAATAAAGAAACAGTTATCATTATTAGCCGTTATTTTCGTATTTTCTATCGTTTTTTCAATTATTTTTGTAAATCCAGCGTATGCGGCCCCGAACGGTTTTATTAATTTCGAAAATGGAAAAGAGTTTACGAGTAATTCAAGTGTACAACTATTTGCGCTCGTTACCCTTTTATCATTATCTTCTTCTATCGTTCTATTATTTACACATTTTACTTATTTTATGATCGTTCTAGGGATTACACGTCAAGGACTTGGGGTAATGAATTTACCACCAAACCAAGTGCTTGTTGGACTTGCATTATTTTTATCACTCTTTACGATGCAGCCTGTACTCGGGCAACTGAAGAGCGATGTGTGGGATCCGATGACGAAAGAGAAAATAACAGTAAGTCAAGCTGCGGAAACGACAGCTCCTATTATGAAAGAATATATGTCAAAGCATACGTATAAGCATGATTTAAAAATGATGCTGAAAGTACGCGGAGAAGAGTTGCCGAAAGATTTGAAAGATCTTTCACTATTTACGCTCGTACCATCCTTTACGTTAACGCAAATTCAAAAGGGTTTACTAACAGGGATGTTCATTTATTTAGCGTTTGTATTTATAGATTTGATTATTAGTACACTTTTAATGTACCTCGGGATGATGATGGTACCGCCGATGATTTTAAGTTTACCGTTTAAAATACTCGTTTTCGTATATTTAGGTGGATATACGAAAATCGTCGACATTATGTTTAAAACGGTCGCCTGAAGCGTTTGATGCTATGTGATAGGAGTCATATAAATGAATACGTCACCAATTATAGATATTTTTCAAACCTTTTTTTATAAAGGGGTTATGATTTTAATGCCGGTTGCCGGCGTAAGTATGATTGTCGTTATTATCATCGCTGTCATTATGGCGATGATGCAAATTCAAGAGCAAACGCTGACGTTTTTACCGAAAATGGCGAGTATTGTCCTCGTTATTATCATTTTAGGTCCGTGGATGTTCCAAGAGTTAACGACGCTTATTTTAGATTTATTTGATAAAATCCCATCGCTATTGCGTTCGTACTAAGATAGGTGAATTGAAATGAATATGGAATTATGGGCGGCGACGTTTTTTGCGTTTTGCCGCATTACTTCATTTTTATATTTTTTACCGTTTTTCTCAGGACGATCTATTCCAGCTATGGCGAAGGTTACATTTGGGCTCGGTCTGTCGATTACAGTTGCCGATCAAGTTGATGTTTCTCATATAAAGACGGTTTGGGATGTAGCTGCTTATGCAGCGACGCAAATTGTCATTGGATTATCTCTTTCAAAAATTGTAGAAATGCTGTGGAACATTCCTAAAATGGCCGGGCATATTTTAGACTTTGATATCGGTTTATCACAAGCAAGTTTGTTTGATGTAAATGCGGGCTCACAGTCTACTTTACTATCAACCATTTTTGATATATTTTTTCTCATTATTTTTATTTCACTTGGCGGCATTAATTATTTCGTTGCCACGATTTTAAAGTCGTTTCAATATACAGAGGCGATTTCAAAATTGCTGACGACTAGTTTCTTAGATAGTCTACTCGCAACGCTATTATTTGCGATCACATCAGCGGTTGAAATTGCTCTTCCGCTCATGGGAAGTTTATTCATCATTAACTTTGTTCTTATTTTAATTGCAAAAAACGCTCCGCAATTAAACGTTTTTATGAATGCATACGTAATTAAAATTACGTGCGGTATTTTGTTTATTGCGATGAGTGTACCGATGCTCGGTTATGTGTTTAAAAATATGACGGATGTATTACTTGAAGAGTATACGAAACTATTTAACTTTTTCTTAACGAAGTAGGGGGAAGCGCATGGCAAAGGATAATAAAACAGAAAAGGCCACCCCGCAGAAGCGTAAAAAATCGCGTGAAGAAGGGAATATTGCCCGGAGTAAAGATTTAAATAATTTATTTTCCATTCTCGTATTAGCAGTTGTCGTTTATTTCTTCGGAGATTGGCTAGGGTATGAGATTGCGAACTCCGTAGCGGTGCTGTTTGATCAAATTGGAAAAAATACAGATTCAACCGAGTATTTTTATTTAATGGGGATTTTATTACTGAAAGTATCGGCTCCGATATTAATACTCGTATACGCTTTTCATTTATTCAATTATATGATTCAAGTCGGGTTCCTATTTTCTTCTAAAGTCATTAAACCGAAAGCATCACGTATTAATCCGAAAAACTATTTCACGAGACTGTTTAGTCGTAAAAGTTTAGTAGATATTTTGAAATCACTGTTTTATATGGGATTAATCGGTTACGTCGCTTACGTTCTTTTTAAAAAGAATTTAGAGAAAATCGTGAGCATGATTGGATTTAACTGGACTGCGTCACTTACTGAAATTATTAGGCAAATTAAATTTATTTTCTTAGCAATTTTAATTATTTTAATCGTTCTTTCTATTATTGATTTCATTTATCAAAAATGGGAGTACGAGCAAGATATTAAGATGAAAAAAGAAGAAGTGAAACAAGAGCATAAAGATAATGAAGGGGACCCGCAAGTAAAAGGGAAACGAAAAAACTTTATGCATGCAATCTTGCAAGGAACAATTGCGAAGAAGATGGATGGCGCAACGTTTATTGTAAACAACCCGACTCATATTTCGGTCGTACTTCGTTACAATAAACACGTTGATGCAGCACCAATTGTCGTTGCAAAAGGGGAAGATGAGCTCGCGTTATATATACGAACGCTTGCCCGTGAACAAGAAATACCAATGGTGGAAAACCGTCCGCTTGCTCGTTCTTTATATTATCAAGTCGAGGAAGATGAGACGATTCCAGAAGATTTATACGTAGCTGTAATTGAAGTTATGCGCTATTTAATTCAGACGAACGAACTTGAAGTATAATAGCGCGTTTGGAGGAGATCTCTTTGTTTAAGATAGAGTCTGCAAGAACCTATTTTTCTATCTTTTTAGCAGCGTCATTTGTAGTGGCGCTCTTAATTCCACTTCCACCATTTATACTTGATATCATTATCGTTTTTCTACTAAGTATGTCAGTGCTTATTTATATGCGAGCGACAAGTATTAACGAGTGGGATGAATTAAAGTCATTTCCAACGATGTTGTTATTAATCGGGATTTTCCGCGTATCGATTAACGTTTCGACGACGCGAGCGATTTTGACAGATGGAAATGCAGGTCATGTTATTGAAGAGTTCGGCCAGTTCGTAATTGGCGGAAACTTATTAATTGGTATCGTTATTTTTACAGTATTAATCATATTCCAGTTTATTGTTGCAAACGGTGCGTCTCGTACAGCTGAAGTAGCAGCTCGTTTTACACTTGATTCTTTACCAGGGAAACAAATGTCTATCGATGCTGATTTAAACCAGCGTATTATTTCAGAAAAAGATGCACAAGCAAAACGAAAAAAATTAAATATGGAAACAGAGTTTTATGGGGCGATGGATGGTGCCGGAAAGTTCATTAAAGGGGACGTTATTTTCGGGATTGTCATTTTATTCGTAAACATTATTTTCGGTTTAATTGTCGGAATGATGCAGCAGGGGATGAGCTTTGCAGATGCGGCTCTTCATTATACACAGTTAACTGTCGGTGACGGAATCGTAAACCAAATTGGATCGCTAATGCTTGCAATTTCAACAGGTATTATCGTAACGCGTGTATTTGACGGCTCACCAGATACAGTAACAGAAGGTATCTTTAAAGAGTTATTAGCGCATGAAGTCGTTGTATATGCGCTCGGTGGTTTATTTATCGCAATGGGTATTTTTACTCCGCTACCGTTTCTACCATTCGCACTCGTTGGCGGAACAATTATCTTCTTAGGAATTCGTAATAAAAATCGAATAAAGAAAGAAAAAGAAGACGAGCTTCAAAAAGAAATAGAAATGATCCAAGGCGAAGATGAGCAACTGCAACAAGTAGAAGATTCATTTGGAGTATTTACGGATAAATATCCAATTATAGTAGAACTCGGTTTAGATTTAGCAGCACTTGTAAAGCAGAAAATTAACGGGGAAACAGCGCGTGATAAAGTTGTTCTTATGAGGAAGTCAATTATTACTGACCTTGGTATTAACGTTCCTGGAATTAACTTTAAAGATAATACGAGCTTTAGACCACGCGGACGTTACATTATTCGAATTAAAGGTGCGAAGGCGGCTGAAGGTGTTTTAAAATCAGGTTATTTATTAGCACTGAAAACACCAAACGTAATGGCTGATTTAGATGCAGAGCCAGCGAAAGATCCAATTTTTGGTGAAGATGGATATTGGATTTTAGAGCATATGGTGCAAGATGCACAAATGAAAGGCTATCAAGTGTTAGAGCCACTTAGCATATTAATTACACATTTAGATGTTGTCGTTAGACGTAATCTTCATGAATTAATTCAGCGCCAACATGTAAAAGACTTAATTAACTCGCTTGAAAATGATAATGGCGTTCTATTAGAAGAGATTAAGAAAAAAGAAATTGATTTATCACTTGTTCAAAATGTTATTAAACAACTTCTAAAAGAAGGTATTTCTATTCGTGATTTACCAACAATTATTGAAGGTATTATTGACGGCAAAGAAATTTATCAAAACCACGTGGATGGTGTAACATCATTTGTTCGTGAATGTATTTCAAAAGTTATTTGTGAAAATGCGAAAAATCCGGACGGAAAAATATATGCAGCGCTCTTCTCTGATTCAATCGAGTTAGATGCGGATGTTGTGAATAATTCATATCAAGGTTACTTATTAAACTGGGATTTAGATTTAGAAACACGTGTCGTTGAGCAAGTGCAGCGCGTCTTTAAGCAAGCACGTTTAATGGGAAGAGAACCAGTGTTATTAACACGTAGAAAAGATTTTAGATTTGCGATTGTAAGACTGCTAGAACGTTATCAAGTGGAAGCACAAGTACTTTGTATTAGTGAATTAGCACCAGAAATTGTTGTGGATCAAATTGCCTATATTGAATAGTAGGGGGTGAAGTAATGGAAAGTACAGAAAAGAAAGAAGCGTTAATGCGAATAAAAGCAGCTTCGAAAAATGAATTGTATCGAAAGTTATTTGACCAATATGGTACAGATTATTATTACGTTGTCGATGAAAGTGTAAAACGAAATATACCGTTTTTTTGGAAAAAGGATTATGAAATGTTAGTTGCATTTCCAGAAGAAAAACAGGAAGAAGTGAATGAAAGTACAGCTCAATTTCATGAACAATTAATGGATGTTGTGAATGATCCTTCAGAACAAATTGTGAAGGCGAATGGAATTCAATCAGTACTGCACAATTTAGAAAACGTAACGACTTCTATGTCATACGCGGCGATGCAAACAGGAAATAGTGAAGAATGGGCAAGAAAAAAAGAGAAACTATTAAAGCTGTTTGAAAAAGGAATCGTCGTTGTGAAACCGATGAAAGAAACGGAAGTAACGAAAAAGAAAAAAGTTGTGAAACAAGTCGTTCCAGTAAAGAAAGAAGAAGTAGCTCCAAAGAAAGAAAATCAAGAATCTGTACCGTTTATTATTCAAAAAGTAATTCGGATGCTAGAACAAAACGATGTGGAACAATATTTCATTCATGCATATGCTGAAAAGTTAAAAATAAAGTTTGAAAATGCAACGATGATTACGGAAGAAGAAGTTATCAGGTACATATTGGAAGATATGAAATCTCATTTTAATACGGAAAACGTCTTTGAAAAAGAAGTACAAACAATTGCATTAATAGGTCCAACTGGCGTTGGTAAAACGACGACACTTGCGAAAATGGCATGGCAATTTCACGGTAAGAAAAAAACAGTTGGTTTTATAACGACCGATCATTCGCGCATAGGGACAGTGCAGCAATTGCAAGATAACGTAAAGACAATTGGATCTGAAGTAATTGCTGTGCGTGATGAAGCTGCAATGACAAGAGCGCTTACGTATTTTAAAGAAGAAGCACGCGTCGATTATATTTTAATTGATACAGCAGGGAAAAATTATCGTACGTCAGAAACAGTGGAAGAAATGATTGAAACGATGGGACAAGTAGAACCAGATTATATTTGTTTAACGTTATCAGCTTCAATGAAAAGTAAAGATATGATTGAAATTATTACAAACTTTAAAGATATTCATATAGATGGTATTGTGTTTACGAAATTTGATGAAACAGCAAGTAGTGGCGAATTGTTGAAAATTCCAGCAGTATCATCAGCTCCTATTGTATTAATGACAGATGGCCAAGACATAAAGAAAAATATACATATCGCTACAGCTGAACATTTAGCAAAACAAATGTTACAAACATCGTAGAAAAGAGGTGAAGAATAAGGCGCTTGCCTTATTCAAACGAATATGAACGGTCTTTATATAGGTTCTATGGGCATGATGAATTACATGCAGCGCATTAATGTTCATTCGAATAACGTTGCAAATGCTCAAACGACAGGATTTAAAGCAGAAAATATGACGTCTAAAGTATTTGATGTACAAGACACATATCGCCGCGGAGATGGGGCGGTAACAAATATCGGTTCGGTCGATTACGCTGTAGTACCAGCTGCAACGCATGTGAATTTAGTACAAGGAAATATACAAATGACAAATAGCGCTACAGATTTCTTTTTAGATGACGGCGCGGCCGGCACAACATCATTTTTCGTTACTTCTAAAAATGATGAAACGTTTTTAACGAGAGATGGTAGTTTCACATTAAATAGTGATCGTTATTTACAAACGTCCTCTGGTGCTTTCGTAATGGGAGAGAATAATGAGCGTATTCGTATTCCAGAAGGAGCAAAGGTTGCTGTACAAGCAGATGGTACATTATATGATGAAGTAACACAAAATAATATTGCTCGTTTACAAGCAAAAACAGTAGATGCCGAAACGAATGCACGTCTCGTGCAACGTGAAAACAAAAGCTTTACACTAGCAGAAGGAAACATTGCTAATTTACCGAACGGAACAGGAATAGTAAAAAATCATATGCTAGAAAATTCAAATGTAGATATGACGAAAGAGATGGCAGATCTTATGACAGATCAAAAGATGATTCAAGCATCACAGCGTGTTATGACGTCATTTGATAAAATTTATGAAAAAGAAGCGAATGAAATATTGAGATAGTGGACTCCTAATAAAGGAGTCTTTTATTAATTTCAAATTTCAGAATTATCAATTGACTTTATGAAGCTTCTTTTTTATATTAGTAGGTATAACTATAACTACTAAAGAGGTGAGAGTATGACAACGGCATTATATTTAGAAGATGCATACAAAACGAGTTGCGAAACAGAAGTGATAAGAGTAGAAGGGAATAAAGTATTTGTAAAAGAAACAGTTTTTTATCCAACTGGTGGAGGACAGGAATGTGATACGGGTGTCATTGTACAAGATGGGTCTGTATTTGAAGTTGAAAAAGTAAAGAAGGAGCAAGGAGAAATAGTTCACTATATAAAAGACGAAGCACAAGTAAAGTTAGGTCCAGTTAAATTAGAGATAAATTGGGAAAGACGTCATAATTTAATGCGTCATCACTCTTTACTGCATCTTATCGGAGCTGTTGTTTATGAAAAGTATGGAGCTCTATGCACTGGAAATCAAATTTATCCTGATAAAGCACGTATCGATTTTAATGAGTTACAAGAGTTATCGAGCGTGGAAGTAGAAGAAATTGTTGAGGAAGTGAATAAACTTATTAAGCAAAATAAAGAAATTTCCACTCGTTATATGAGCCGCGAAGAAGCAGAAAATGCTGTAGGAATGATTAAAACAGCAATAAATCTCCTGCCAACTACTATCCAAGAAATCCGCATTGTTACAATTGAAAATTTAGACGAACAAGCTTGTGGAGGCACACATGTGAAAAATACGAGTGAAATAGGAACACTTGTTATTGATAAAGTAAAAAGTAAAGGGAAGCAAAATCGTCGTTTTGAAGTAAGAGCGATTTAGATTGTGAGGGGTTACCGATGGATGAAATTATAAAGGAATTACAAAAGTTGGGATTTTCCCAATATGAATGTAAAGCGTATATTGGATTGTTAAAACATTCTCCAGTAACAGGCTATGAAGTGAGTAAACAAACAGGAGTACCTCGTTCTATGATTTACGAGGTACTCGGTAAGTTAATGGATAAAGGAGCGGTGCATATTGTACCTTCTGAACCAGTTAAATATGTACCAGTACCAGCTACCGAATTAATGAATCGAATGCGAAAAGACTTTGAAAAGTCCTTTGAATTTTTAGATGAGAAATTAAATTGTTTAGAACAAGAGCGACAAATAGATGTAATTTCGCATATTCGCTCAAATGATCGTGTTTTAAAAGAAATATGCAATATAATTAATAGGGCAAAGGAAGAATTATGGATTTCTGTATGGGAAGAACAAGTGCATGAAATTGAGCCATACATTCATCAAAAGGAAGAGGAAGGCGTACATATATTTTCAATCTTATTTGGAGCTCCAGAAACAAAAATAGGAGCGACGTTTCATCATAATTATATGACGCCCCACGTTGTTGAAAAGAGAATGGGTGGTCATTTAACTGTTATTGCTCGTGATGGAGAGGAAGTATTAATTGCGAACTTCTCAAATGATAGCACTTCATGGGCCGTTACAACGTATGACCCAGCGCTAGTTCTCGTTGCTACAGAGTATGTGCGGCACGATATTATGGTTGAAGAAATCACAAAGGAATTTGGAGCTGATAAGTTAGATACGTTATGGCGTGAAAATATAGATTTAGTTCATGTCGTAACAGGAAAACGAACTTTAGAAGGAATGGAGGATGATAGAGATGAGTAAAGCTCAGGCACATGTAGCTTTGCAGAGTGACGATACATTTCAGCAAGGAGTAAAAGATTGTTTACCAACTGTATTTGGTTACTTGAGCATCGGTATAGCAGCTGGTGTAATTGCAAAAACAGCTGGTTTCTCCATCATTGAAATTGCATTTATGTCCACTTTAATTTATGCAGGTTCTGCCCAATTTATATTAGCTGGTATGTATGCAGCCGGTGCTCCTGCTTCCGCAATTATTTTTACTGTATTTTTTGTTAACTTGCGCCACCTTCTTATGAGTGCTGCACTTGCACCGTACTTTACGAAAATTCCTCTATTTAAAAACCTAATCATCGGTTCGCAAATTACAGATGAAACTTTCGGCGTTGCAGTGCAGCATGCTGCGCAAAAAGGATATTTAGGTGAAAGATGGATGATAGGGCTTAATGTAACAGCGTATTTAAATTGGATTCTTGCCACTATCATTGGCGGGCTATTTGGTGAGTGGATACCAGATCCACATACATACGGCATGGATTATGCATTACCAGCGATGTTTATCGGATTATTTGTTCTTCAGCTCATAAGTAGTAAACCGAAACTAGCAATTCATTTAAGTGTTGCAATTGTAGCGATTATTATCGCATACGTTTCACACCTATTTATGCCAGATAGTATAGCGGTTATTATCGCAACCTTACTAGCTGCGACGATTGGAGTGTTGATTGAAAAATGGAAATGAGATTAGATGTATTATTACTTTTACTAGCAGCAGGAGCTGTTACAATCGTGCCACGTATTTTACCTCTACTCGTATTTAGCAAACTACAAATTCCTGACTGGGGTTTAAAATGGTTAAATTACATACCAATTGCGATATTAGCAGCGCTTTTAGCACAAGTTTTATTTATGCATGAAACGATGCAGTGGGATTATCTTATTGCAGCAATTCCAACATTTCTTGTAGCGATATATACTCGTAGTTTATTAGGTACAGTATTAACGGGAGTGATTGTGATTATTTTGTTACGTTTCCTTTTCTAAAAAGGATTACACTCATATCATAGCGAAAAGTGTAATAACATGAAAAATATAGGGGTGGTGTTATGATACTTTTAACGATAGGAGCAATTTTGTTAACGTTATTTATTTTCTTTATTATCGGCTTTATTACGTTTATGATGTTTGTTGATAAGGCGACACCTCAAATATATTATACACCTTGTGAATCAGTGACAGTGAAAACTAAAGGTAAACATAGAAGGAAGAAAAGTTGAAAGTTGGCTTTTCTTCCTTCTTCTATTACATCCCGGAAAGAACTAACAACAATAATCCAAATAAAAAACTAGTCAAGGAAAGAAAACCGATACATATGGAGAATACACGATTATTTCCCCATTCGCGCCAGAAAGTTATAAAACCTAAAATACAAAGGAAAAACCAAATGGGTAAGAATATGAACTCACTAATTTTCTCGGGAAGTAACGAATAAAAAGTTGTTACATATAAGATCCAATTAGTAAAAAATAAAATGCAAACGATAATAGATTGTAAGTAGAGGCGGTTGAAAAATCTCCCTTTTTTTACGGTTATAAAAATGATAGTTAGCGCTGAGATAAAGGCAATGAGTATGAAAACAAGTAAGAGTAATGTCAGCGTCATTTTGAGTCTCCTGTATAAGATTGTTTTTATCACGCATGGGCAGTAAGACCCACACCTTAAAACTCAGCGTAAGAAAAGAGATTAGGTGGGGGATGCCCCCCCCACTGATTGAAGTTTCACTTTACAAGAAATGAATCTATTAAATTGTATGCTTGTTTTGTAGAGTGCTCGTTATATTTTTCAGTGTACGGATTTAGAAATCCATGTTCACCGTGTAGTTGTTTGATTTCTAATAAAGGATTCTTTTGTTGCTGCAATGTGTGAATTAAAGAGGATACTGAAAAACTAGATTCTTTTTCAGGGAATATAAGTAATGTAGCGCATGTAGGCTTTATGTGGACATAGTCGCGTATACGAGAACCGTAACATCCGATAATAAAATCTATTTTCGGATTGTTACTACATAGCCATGAGATGGTAGCTCCAACACTAAAGCCGATAAGTCCAATATGTGTATAACTACTAGAAAGATGAGAAATGAATTCTTCAATTTGCTTTTTTCCATCATCAAATCCAATATGATTTACAAAATGTTCATATGCTTTTTCTTCATCACGATAATGAAATGCGTGTTGTGATTGTAGAAGATTAGGACAGAATACATCTATATGAGATGAAGTAAAGTGCTGGGTAACGTGATGCATATGGTCGTTCACACCATATATTTCATGAACAATAACGAGAGCTAATTTTTCCTTCATAGTTATAAATTACCTCTATGAAACTTAAATTCTTTCTCAACAAGGCAAATACGCAGATGGAAGTTTTCATACCATTGCTCACGACCTCTTTTTTTCGCTTCTTTATGTAAGGTGTTCTTCTTCCAATTTTCAATCGCATCAAGTGATTCCCAATAAGAAATTGTTATTCCGAGTCCAGAATTACCTCGTGCACTTTCTACACCTAAAAATCCAGATTGTTGCTTTGCAAGTTTCTCCATTTCTTCGGCAACGGTATTATAGTCAGTTGTATCATTTGATAAATTAGAAGTGAATATAACTGCATAATAAGGCTTGTTTTTTTCTAAATTAGATGCCATTATTTTTCCCCCTTAATGTATAGTACGAATAATTAATCCATAGTTTGTATTTTAGCAGGTCACAAAAAGAAAAGAAGTAGAAAATTCTTATTTTTTCAGCTCATGTAAAATAAAGGATTGAAGAACTTTATAATAAGTAATCTGAAAGAAGAAAAATGCCACTTCAAAAGAGAAGTGGCATTTCTTATATTTCCTCTAAGCTATTAACTGGAACAGTTAATTCGCGTCCTGGGTTTTTTACTTCATATATGCGGGCGGTTTCATTGCTTTCATCGACGTGTTGAATCATAACAGGCATGCCTTGAAAATTGACATTGGCTTGTTCTGCTGACATAGAAAGCTCTATTGCACGTTGAATATTCATTTATATTCCTCCCATCATTATTATCTTTGCTAAAAAAGAGGAATAATATACCATTTAGAGACATTCTTAAAGTTTTTGTATTATTTGTAATGTTTCTTTAATAAATGAAGTGAAGATGGAATCAGGATAGCTATCTATTGCTTGAACGGCTTCTTTTGCCTCTTTTAAGGCAGATTTTTTATCTTGAAGTTCTATATAGCAAAGGGCACGATAAGACCCAGCTGTTAATACCCACGATTGATCAAGTGGATGACTCATATAATCTGGTATGGTAGCGTGTTTTAATATTGCCAAAGCTTCCTTATAACGTTTTAAGCCATACAAAGATTTTCCTTTTTCAAGATAATATAATCCATCGTCTTGAAAGATTGGTTCATCTTTTAGTTTTTCTCGAAATTGTTCTAGATGTTTTAATGCGATTGTATATTCATTAGTAATTGTGTTGTAATAGTATGCTTTTAAAATATCAATAATTGCGATGGATAGAATATCTTCTGTAAAAATGGCAAATTGCTCAGATTTTTTTATGTAATATAAATATTGTTCTTTATCAGCTGTAATGACTTTTTGGTAAGATAAAATCCGGTAAAATTCATCTGTTTTATAATACACTTGATGCTTTTTTGAAAATGCAAGTGCATCTAAAATGACTTTTTCACATTTTTCATAATTGCCGTATGCGAGTAAAATAATGGCTTCTTTTAAGTATAGTTGTATATGTGTAATCAGATCCATTTCTAAATTCTTTGCTTTATATTCATCACGAATTGTAGCAATCATCTGTAAACATTCTTTATATTTTTTACGTTTGAAGAGCATATAGTAAAACAGTAGTTTCGTTTCAGTGCTTTCTCGATATAAAGTATATTTTTCAAATATAGAAACAGCAGTTTCAACGTAATATTCAATATGATAATCGTTCATAATAACTGCTCCTGTTAGGAACTGTTTATATAAGCGAGCTGTATTTAAAGTAGAAGGTAGCTCTGTTTGAACGATAGGTAGTAAAGTTTTGTATACTTCATCGCATTTCTTTGCTTTTATTAATGGCTCCATTTTTTGAATGAGTTCTACAATTTCTCCTTCATCTTCTTCTAATAAAAAGCTCATTTCACATTCAAGTTTTTCAGCAATATATTGTAATGTTTTCATAGAAGGTGTAGCTTTTCCATTTTCAATTTGACTAAGCATACTTTTTGTCAGTTCCGAACCTACCAGCTCTGTTTGTGTAAGCTTTTTTTCTTTTCTTAATGTTTTAATTTTTTCGCCGAGAGTTGCCATATTATTGCTCCTTTATATTTAAAAAGTTAAATTATATTTAACTTTATGTTGTGGAAATCGGAAAATTGATTATATAATAAGTTTAACACAATTTAACTTTTAAGGGGAGAGAGTCAAAAATGGGAGATATAAGTATAGGACAACATGATTCAAGAATGAAGATTGCAACGAGAAACATCATTTTAATGATGATTGGAAAAATGACGTCTTTATTAGGCGCAAGTATTTATACGTTCGCAATGGGGTTATACGTATTAAAGACTACTGGTTCAGGGATGGGGTTTGCAACTACGCTCGTTTGCGGATCACTTCCAAGGATGATCTGTGGTCCAATTGCTGGTGCTGTAGCAGATCGCGTCAATCGAAAATGGCTTGTCATTGGTACTGATTTATTAAGTAGTTTAACGATGCTTAGTATGTTTATTCTTGCTACTATATTTGGACCATCACTTCTTTTTATTTATATTTCAGCAGCATTATTATCAATTTGTGCAAGTTTTTATTCCGTTGCATTAACGTCGTCTATTCCGAGTTTAGTAGATGAAGGACGTATTCAAAAAGCGAGTGCTTTAAATCAAACGGCGGCTTCTTTATCAAATATTTTAGGGCCGATTATTGGCGGAGTTGTATTTGGTTTCTTTTCAATTCAGTCGTTCTTTTTGTTGAATAGCATTACATTCTTTTTAGCGGTTATTTTGCAATTATTTATTGTATTTGATTTATATAAAAAAGAAGTGGCTGAGAGTAAAGAGCATTTCTTGACGAGTATAAAAGAAGGTTTTTCATATATAAAACGAAAACATGAAATATATGGTTTAATGAAAATAGCATTGTGGGTAAACTTTTTTGCGTGTGGTCTAACCGTTGCACTTCCATACATTATCGTACATACATTACATTTATCTTCAAAGCAACTTGGTACTGTAGAGGGAATGTTAGCAGTCGGGATGTTAATTGGTGCGATTGCTTTATCGGTGCGTAAAGAAGTGAATAATCCGTTTCGTTCAATTTATACTGGACTGTTTTTGTTTGCAGGTTTAAGTTTATGTACAGTCTTTCCGTTGTTAGTTACCATTCCAAAAGTAGCAAGTTTTATTTACTATATTGCTTTTATGATGTTAACTGGTATAGCAATTATGATTGTAAACATTCCAATGCAAGTACATATGCAAAAAACGACAGATCCGAACTACCTAGGGCGTGTGTTTGGCCTACTTGAAACAATTGCGACTGCAATCGCACCACTTGGTATGATTGTATATGGACTACTATTAGATATGTTGCCAACTAGCATTGTTATGATGACATTAGGCGTAGGTTTATTGTTAGTTGTATTAGTTGGAGTAAAGCAACATATGGCGAAAAAACAACTAGATGTGTCCGCTTAAAAATAATAAAAATTTGACTTATCATTATAAAAATGACTAAATTAGTATTTTAGTTTTTGAAACTCTTTTTCATGTATGTTAAAGTAAAGTGAGCTTGCAAAGAAAAGGAGACAACAGCATGAAAAAATTAAGTTTTGTTATGCTTTTTCTATTAGTCGTAATGGCTGGATGTAGCAATTATGACACATATATTGAAACAGGTATGCAATCATTGAAAGATGAAAAGTATAGTGATGCAACAATGTGGTTCGAAAAAGCAGAAAAAGAGAAATCAGGAAATGAAGCGAAATCATATAAAGAAGTTGCTGAGAAAATGGATCAGGGAGCAACAGCATTAAAAGACGGTAAGTATTTAGAAGCGAAAGACATTGCAAATGAAGTGTTACAAAAGAAAAAAGATGATGAACTTGAAAAAGCTGTAACATCAAATGCAGAGAATATGCTTCAAAAAGCAAAAGATGTGGAAGAGAAAGTAAATGAAAGAGTGGCAAAGCGTAGAAAGGTAGAAGAAGAGGGAATCGATAAAATTATTAAAGCTGTCGATAGTATAGATGAAGTGAAAGAAAAAGAGAAGAAAGTATCAGAAGCATTAGATAAGGCTGAAGAGGCGCAAGCAAAAATTGAGGCAAAGAAAAATAAATAGATTTATAGTTTAAAAGGCTGTCGTGCATAACGACAGCCTTTTAATTTTTTGTTGCAAATGAAGTGATGCTCTGTAATAAAAAAGAAATGATTTTAGAATTCCATCTGTCCTCATGATGAATCGTATAAATATTACGCTGAAATTCAAATTCAGGGATTGGTATATAGCATATCTCATTTCGTTGTATTTCTTGTTCGATAGCAAGTTTAGAAATCAAGGCAATTCCATTACCATATTTTAAAATTTGTTTCATCGTTTCTAATGAATCTAATTCAATTTCTGATTGGAATGTAATGTTGTGCGCTAACGTCCATTGTGTAAGTAAATCTCTCGTTGTAGATGGGTTACGATGCAATAGTATGCGTTCCTTTTCTATATTTTGTAACGATACATTGTCTTTTTTTGAAAAATGATGTTCTTTGGAAAAGGCAAGAACAAGTGTATCGGGCATTATATTCGTTTGTTTTAAAAGTGGTTCATCAAATGGAGCAGCGGAAATTATCCCAAGATCGATTTCGTGATTTTGTAGCATCATTCGAATTTCAGGGGCTGTTTTCACTAGTAGCGTTATTTTTATATTGGGAAATTCACATTGAAATTGATGAACGACTGCTGGCAAAAGATAAGTCGCTGGTACATAACTAGCGCCAATTGTTATAGCACCTTTATGAAAATCTTTAAACTCTTGCGTGACACGTCTAGCTTCTTTCATAAGTGCATCTATTTTACAAGCATAATGGTGCAAAGCCTCACCAGCCTCTGTTAAGAAATACCTTCCAGAACGTAATTCGAATAAAGACACACCGAGTTCTTCTTCTAAGCTTTTTATATGAAAAGTAATAGTTGGTTGTTTAACGCCAAGTTTTTCTGCAACGATTGTAAGCTTTTGGTATTTCTTAATAAGTACTACAATTTCTAATTTTAAGAGATTCATTATGAATTGCCGCCTTTTTTATTTTAACTATAGAAAAAATCTATAGAAATAAATAGTTTATTAGAAGTTTTTTAATTTAATCTTTACAGTGCATTAACATTCAGTATAAATCTTCCATATAGAATGAAAGCAGGTTAAGAATGAGGGGAGAGAGGTGAGACGATGGATATTAAAATTAATGGATTAGAAAAAACATTTGGAAAAACACAAGCGTTAAAGCCGTTGCAGATTGTAATGAAAAAAGGGGAATTCACTACACTTTTAGGACCTTCGGGATGTGGGAAAACGACTTTACTTAGAATGATAGCAGGACTTGAAGAACCGGATAAGGGAGAAATATGTTTTGGAGACCAATGCATGTATTCTGCTACAAAAAAGATAAAGACATCTCCTCATGAACGGAATATCGGTATGGTATTTCAAGATTTTGCTTTATGGCCGCACATGACTGTTTTTGAAAATGTTGCATTTGGTTTAAGAGCTACAAAGCAAACGAATCATTTACGAGAAAAAGTAGAGGATGCGATAAAGCGAGTTCGCCTGCAAGGTATGGAGAAAAGGTATCCACACGAACTTTCTGGTGGACAGCAACAACGTGTCGCATTCGCTAGAGCAATTGTAACAAAACCTCATTTTATTTTGTTTGATGAACCGCTAAGTGCACTCGATGCAATTTTGCGAGAAGAAATGAGAATAGAGCTTATGGATATCGTTCATTCCATTGGTTTAACTGCACTGTATGTTACTCACGATCAAACAGAAGCAATGTCAATGTCAGACCAAATTATTG
Organism: Bacillus sp. 7_6_55CFAA_CT2; assembly: GCF_000238655.1. Classification (NCBI taxonomy): domain Bacteria; kingdom Bacillati; phylum Bacillota; class Bacilli; order Caryophanales; family Bacillaceae; genus Bacillus; species Bacillus sp. 7_6_55CFAA_CT2. Next base: position 903,694 of record NZ_JH414710.1, read on the forward strand.
TCATGAAACAAGGAGAAGTATTACAAAAAGGAACACCGGAAGATATTTATGTGAAACCGTCTCATGAATTTGTTGCCAAATTTGTTGGTAAGGCGAATTGGCTTGTAGAGGGTGAAAAAATGATTCGTCCAGAGCATGTGAGTTGGACAAAAAATGATGTGTGCGAAATGTATACAGGTGAAATTCAGCACGTTACATACGTAGGAGAGCGTTATGAAGTGAAAGTAAATATGGGGACTTTAGGCATCTGGACAGCCTATCACAATAGTAAGCTAAGCATCGGGAAACCAGTATCGTTATATGTACCCAAAAAATGTATTCATCATATAGGGGGAGAATCGTATGAAGAAATTCAGTTCGCTTAAGTCTTTATTTGTATGTACTTTACTATTTTCTACTGTAGTAACAGGTTGTAGTTCAAAGACAGGTAATGCAGATGCAAAAAGTAAAAATATGAATGAAAAGAAAATTGTTGTATATAGTGCAGGGCCAAAAGGGTTAGCAGAAAAAATTCAAAAAGACTTTGAAAAGAAAACTGGTATAAAGGTGGAAATGTTTCAAGGGACAACTGGTAAAATTTTAGCGAGAATGGAAGCTGAAAAGAAAAATCCAGTCGTTGACGTTGTCGTACTCGCTTCCTTACCAGCGATGGAAGGATTAAAGAAAGAGGGTCAAACGTTAGCTTATAAAGAGGCGAAACAAGCTGATAAGCTGCGTTCTGAATGGTCAGATGATAAAGGCCATTATTTCGGGTATAGTGCTTCAGCATTAGGGATTGTGTACAATACAAAAAATGTGAAGACGGCGCCTGAAGATTGGAGCGATATAACGAAAGGAGAATGGAAAGGGAAAGTGAATCTTCCAGATCCAGCACTTTCAGGTTCAGCTTTAGACTTTGTAACAGGATACGTGAAAAAGAATGGACAAGATGGATGGAATTTATTTGAGCAGCTTAAGAAAAATGAAGTTACAGTAGCAGGAGCAAACCAGGAAGCGTTAGACCCAGTTGTAACAGGTGCGAAAGATATGGTCATTGCGGGTGTTGATTATATGACGTATAGCGCAAAAGCAAAGGGTGAACCTGTTGATATTGTATATCCAAAAAGCGGAACAGTTATTAGCCCACGTGCAGCGGGGATTATGAAGGATAGTAAAAATGTTGAAGGTGCAAAAGAGTTTATTGATTATTTATTATCCGATGATGTACAAAAACAAGTTTCTAAAGCGTATTTATTGCCTGGTAGAACAGATATAAAAGCTGAAAATAGACCAAATATAGAAGAGATTCCAGTATTAAATATTGATTGGAAAACAGTTGAGAAAGAGCAAGATGAAATAGGAAAACAATTTAAGAAAGTATTTCAATAAGATGGTGATTCCATGGTAAATCGATTCGTATCAGTAAGACAAGTTGGAATGACGGTAGCGTTATTACTTGTGGCGATGTTAATCGTCATTCCACTTTTTCTTATTTTATTTTCTAGTGTATATGAAAATAGCAGTTGGAATTTTTTAAAGCCTTTTGAAGTGATGCAGAGTGGTGGATTAGCTGGGATTTTTCTAAATTCGATGCTTCTAGGTGCACTCGTTGTAATAGGTGCTACAATATTTGCATTTCCATTGGCATTTATTATGAGCAAAACAGATGTAGGAAAGTATAGTAAGTTAGATATTGTTTTTATGATTCCATTTATGACACCGCCGTATATTGGATCGATGGGCTGGATTTTGTTCATGCAACCTAACGGCTATTTTGAACAATTTTTCCCGATGTTAAAGACAGTTTCATCATCGTTTTTTAGTTTAGGAGGTATGGTATTAATTATGAGTCTGCATTTATTCCCATTCCTTTATTTCATGCTGAAAAACACGTTGCTTCAGATTGGGAGTAGTAAAGAAGAAGCTGCAGCAGTTCATGGCGGAAGTTTTTTCTATCGCTTAAGAAAAATAATATTGCCGTTATTAGTATCAAGTTATGTAATGGGTGCTTTACTCATTTTCGTAAAGACGATTGCTGAATTTGGAACACCGGCTACATTCGGACGTAGAATAGGATTCCACGTGTTAACATCAGAAATTCATAAATTTATTTCGAGTTGGCCAATTGATTTCAGTAGTGCAACAGCATTATCTTCTTTATTACTTAGTGCTTGTATGCTCATGTGGTATATACAAAATGTATTGAATCGAAAGTATTCATATGCAATGGTTAGTGGAAAAGGTGTGAAATCTAAAAGATATACTTTGTCTATATTTACGCGCGTTGTAGCATGGATGTATGTAATTGGTTTATTAATCGTATCGATTGGAATTCCATACTTTTCTATACTTATTGCTTCTTTTTCAAAATTAAGAGGCGGCGGTTTACATGTAAATAACTTTACAACAAGTCATTATGAGGCATTGTTTACAATGGGGTCTCCGGGATTAGAGGCTTTATGGAATAGTTTTCTTTTTTCACTCGTAACAGCGATTATTGCGGTAATGATTGGAGTCTTTTTGGCACTTATGATTCGAAAGGGGAAAAAAACCTCTGAAAAATGGCTTGATATGTGCGGTATGTTACCGAATATGGTACCAGGAATCGTTATGGTTGTAGGTCTTATTCTATTTTGGAATTCACCATATATGCCTATGTCAATTTATAATACACCAATCATGGTTATCGTAACGTATGTTGTTCTGTTTTTACCTTACACGGTGCAATATGTAAAATCATCACTCGGACAAATTGATGATTCTCTCGTGCAGGCAGGAAGTATTTTTTCTGGAAATTATATTTATATTTTTAGAAAAATAATATTGCCTCTTATTATCCCAGGCATTCTTGCCGGATGGGCGATGACATTTACAATTTCAATAAGAGAGTTAGTAGCATCACTTCTCGTATTACCTCCATCAGTAGAAACGTCAGCAACGTTTATTTTTGCTCAATTTGAACAGGGTGAAGTATCTATAGGAATGGCGATGGCCGTTGTTTCTGTTGGACTTACAACAATGTGCTTATTACTGCTGCAACATATGGAGCAAAAGCGAAAAGGGGTAGCATGATGAGAGTGGAAGTATGGGGAGGAGCAGGAGAATACGGTCGCTCTTGCTATTTTGTAAAAAATAAAGAGACGAAAATAGTATTTGATTGTGGTATTAATCGATCATATGAGAATAGTTATCCAAAAATAGAGGGAGAAGTTGTTCAATTTTTAGATGCGGTATTTTTATCACATATTCATGAAGATCATACGATGGGTTTACCTTTATTGGCGAAGTATGGATATAAGAAAAAAATTTGGACGACTCGTTATACGAAGGAGCAACTGCCGTTATATTATGAAAAATGGAGAAACTATAATGTGATGCAAGGGTGGAAGTTACCTTATAGCGACCAACATATAAAAGATTTAAATTATGTATGTATTGATGAGATTAGTAATCCAAATGAATGGATACAAATTACTCCTACATTGCGGTTTCAGTGGGGGTATAGTGGGCATGTATTAGGAGCTGTTTGGTTTTTAGTTGATATGTGTAATACATACGTATTTTATTCAGGCGACTATTCAGCAGAGTCTAATATACTACGAGCTAATTTACCTGAGAAATTGGGCCACAATATAAAAGTTGCAATTGTAGATGCCGCTTATCACACAGATGATGTTTCGCAAAATGAAAGATTAGACGATCTATGTGCAGAAATTGAACGAGTTATGCAAAATGAAGGAATAGCATTATTACCGCTGCCACAACTTGGTAGGGCGCAAGATATAGTATTGTATTTATATGAACGATATAAAGAATTTCCGCTTATAGTAGATAAAGAAATTTTGGCTGGATTTGAAGAGATGTTCATATATAAAGGTTGGATAAAAAATAATGAAGAACTTAAATGGATTATGGAGAGTTTAAAAAGAAACATAATAGTGATGGATAATGACATTAGTATGCAAAATAGTTACGGAATAGTTGTAATGAGTGATGCGAATATGCAAACGAAACGAGCACAGTTATACTATGAACAACTTCGGAATGAAAAACGGAATGCCGTTATTTTTACTGGGCATATTGCGAAAGGGAGTTTTGCAGAAAAAGTTATGAAAGAACATGTAAGGAGTACATGTAGGGTGAAGAGAGTTCCGTATAAAGTTCACCAAAGTATAAGAGACGTTAAAGAGATGCTAAATACATTATTACCAGAACATACGGTGTTAGTGCACGCTTTGAAAGAGGATACGGATCGATTACAACAAAAGCTAAGTACAGCAGGGTATGAAAATGTATATTCACTTGCAATGGAACGTATAGAAGTCATTTGAAATGTAAAGGGGATAGGTATATGAAAAAAGTATTTGTATTCGTAAGCATTTTCTTTTGTTGTTTCCTTTATAACGTTAAGGAAGGGTTTGCAGCTAGTCCAATGAAACCTAGTTTTGAAGTAAAGTTATTATTGAAGCCAGAACAAGTATTAGGTGATAACAAAGAGATGAAGCAAGAGGTGCTAGAACATTTCCAGGCTGGTACAAAATATGAAAGAATACAAGTGCAATTTTTAGATACTGCGAATAAAAGTTTAAGCGAGGAAGGTTGGTTTGCTAGAATTCGAAAGAAAGAATTTAGTAAAGATTTTGAATTAACATATAAAAAAAGATATCCTATTCCAAATGGTGTAATTCAAGATGCACTAGAAGTAGCTAAAAAAGAAGGATTCGATAGTAATACGGATAGTTATGAGGCGGAAATAGATTGGGGATTTGAGAAGAAAAAATTAAGCATTTCAAATAAGAAAAGTTACAGCGCTAAAGGATATGGGATACTTGATTTACCAAATGAACAAGCTGCTCAAAACATGTTAGTAGAAAAATTACCAGGGAAAATGAACAAATGGTTGTATACAAATTGGGGAGAGGAAATGTTAAAGAATTCCCGTATTTACGGTCCTGTATTAATGAAACGATATACAGGAGAGTTTGAAAACATAAAAGCAAATATTGAAATTTGGCCATTAAGTAATACCGGAAAATTAGAAGATGACTTCGTAATAGAAGTGTCATTTAAAACAAATGAAGAAAGTATTGCGACAAAACAAAGGGAATTATTAATGGCGAGTTTAGAGAAAAAAGGCTGGTTGTTACCGAAAGATAGTTTGAAGACAGAGCTTATTTTTCAGTAAATGAGAAAAAAAGGAATCCATATTTCTTGGATTCCTTTTTCTAATATATGAGTATTAAGCTAAGTCAGCTGACACGAACATATCACTATTTTGAAGGTTTTTAGAGCGTAAACTATAAGCAACTACCTTCTTTTTATATTGTTTTACAACATCAACATGCTCCTCGTGACTATAAATATAAAATGTAAAATTCTTTTTGCCACGTTTTGCATTGATAATTAAAGGCGTACCCTCATTGTGTGGTGGTGCATAATAGCGATCTAAAAATAAACCTTCGTTAAAATCATGAATAATTTTTGATTTCTGTTCGCCTTCTACGTTATTTCCGTGAATTGTAATAGTCACATTCTCTTCTTCAAGTTTTGGATGTGTTTCGTACTTGCTAATAATGGATTCAATAACAGTGTTAGGAAGGCTAGAAACGATAATTTTAAATGCGCCAAATACAACTAACATTACAATAAACCAAGTCGTCATAGTATATCATCCCCTTTATTCTATTTAATAATATAACTCATATGGTAATAGTACATATGGTGAAGTTTTGTATAATTTGTGAAAAATATGCCATTTTCACGAATGAAATGTTAGAAAAATCAATTTTGTTACAAAAAGTTGAAATCGAAGTATTTTAAAAGAAAAAGGTTTATAATAAAAATATAACTAATAACCACATTACTAATTATAAGGAAGTGTAACTATGAGTACTGTAGCAATCGTATATGGTATTATTCTTTCCACAATTATTGTTTTGTTTTTCGTTGGGGTTTCACGTTATATTCATAAATGGAAAGAAGGCGTTGCGAAATTAAATCACATTGAAGAAGAACTTAGTGATTTAATGTTACATCATGGTAAGTAAACATTTATTTTTTAACTAAACAATGTGAAGAATATCACAAAACGTGCTTTCCTAATGAAGGCATGTTTTTTTGTTGTTTAAGAAAAGAAGTGTTTTTGTATAAATAATCTAATTATTACTTAAAAAGGGAAATTTATTTAGTATAATATATAATATGTTTATTTTAGGGGGAGTATCATGAGGGGATTAAAAGTTGTTGGAATTATAGCTGGAATTATTATAGTAGGCTGTATAGCTTTCTTTTCAGTGAAGGAATATGTCAATTCCAAAGAAGACTCTAATTATGTGCTAAATTACATAAAAGAACATAAGGATGATAAAACAACTTCTTTAATTGTTAAAAGAAATGGTGAAACATTGACATCAATAAATGAAAAAGAAAAATTACCGCTAGCAAGTATGTCGAAAATCGTTATAGCAATTGAATATGCTAAGCAAGTAGCTGAAGGGAAAATAAGAAAAGACGAGAAAATTTCATTGAAAGAATTAGAAAAATACTATGTGAAAAATACTGATGGTGGTGCACACCCTGCATGGCTAGATGATGTAAAAGATAAAGAGTTAGTGAAGGGTGGTCAAACTTCTTTAGAAGAAGTAGTGAAAGGAATGATCCATTATAGTTCGAATGCGAATGCATCATATTTATTGGACAAGCTTGGAGCAGCGCGGATAAATGAAAGTTTGAAAGAGTTAGGCTTAAATAGTCACGATGAATTTTATCCAACGTATACAGGGGCATTATATATGAGGGGCTATGTTGAAAAGAACTGCATATTCCTCAAAATAAAGCATTGGACAAGCTACGTAATATGTCTAATGATGAATATGTTAAGCATGTATGGCAAATACATGAATGGATGAAAGACGAGAAAGAATGGACAAAACGCGAGATATCGTTAAAAGCCGATATGGATTTTCAGCGTATTTGGTCAGATCGGTTTATAGGTGCAAATGCGAAGGATTACATGAGTTTATTGGAAAAGATAAATAGCAGAAATTATTTTACACCACAAATGCAAGGTGAGGTTGAGAATATATTTAAAGGAACCGTAGGAGAGGGTATATTCGAATTTGCTGGACAGAAAGGTGGTTCTACGGCATTTGTATTAACAAATAGTTTCTATGGTACTGATAAAAAAGGGAATAAGATTGAGATTGTCTTTATGATGAACAATTTGAGTGAAAAAGCATTTGAAAAACTTCTAAGTAATATGGATTACTTTATTCGAGATATTGTCATAAGTGAGGAATTCAGAAATAAATTATAATGAAATAATTTTATTATGTAAACAAAGGGGCACTTATGAAAAGTGCTCTTTTGTAATACAGGATTTTCCAATCTTATTATTGAATATAGATGGAAAATAAGAAAGGAGGTTGAAAAATGACAACAATATATTTCGTTCGCCATGCCCATTCTACATATACAAAAGAAGAACGGGAACGACCTTTATCTGAAAAAGGGCACTGTGATGCAGAAAATGTAACGCATTTATTAAAAGATAAACATATTGATGTTGTTATTTCTAGTCCTTACAAAAGAGCAATCCAAACTGTACAAGGAATTGCGAATACATATAAATTATCAATACAAACTGAAGAAGATTTGCGTGAAAGATTATTGAGCACAGAGCCAGTATCAAATTTTAATGATGCTATGCAGAATATGTGGAAAGATTGGAGTTTTGCATACGAAGGCGGAGAATCAAATACTGTAGCACAAAAGCGCGCTGTAATATGTATACAAAATATATTAAAAAAATATGAAGGTAAGAATATTGTAATAGGTACGCATGGGAATATTATGGTATTACTAATGAATTATTTTAATTCGAAATATGATTTGGAGTTTTGGAAAACACTTCATATGCCTGATGTGTATAAATTAAATTTTGATAAAAATCGTTTCATTTCTGCTGAAAGAATAGAGAAAACAGGTCATCGGTTAAATATTTTGTAAAAGTTTATCAAAAAAAGAGGAAAGAGAGAAGTTATTGTAGAAGTATGACTTTGTAACATAAAAAATATATGTTAAAGGAGGCTGTTTACATGTTTGAGAAAGAGAAAGAAGGGCTTATTGAAGTTCACAACGTATATGAAATTGCACCAGCAGATGGAACAATTATTGGTATGGCAACAGAAGAAGAAATGGAAATTGCTGCTGAACTAGAGCTGCAGTACTATGCCCATTCTCGTTTGCTAGAAGCAAATATTCAGTTAGACGGTTCCTCCTATAAAGAGTTACTTCAGGAGTTCCAGGAGTACGAAAGAAAATCAATGAGCTTTTGGCGAGCAATACATAAGCGTTTAGCTGTGCCATGGGCATGGGTATTACGTATTGATGTTGCGAATGGCCCTATTTATGTAAGTAATGGGAATGCTTATTACGAAGAAATCGATGATGAAGAAGATTATGAATAGATAAGTAAGGAAGCAACTTTAGTTGCTTCCTTTTTTTATTTATAGAGATTGAACAGCCCCAATAATAATATCAGGCCGATCAATTTCGATTCCGTGACCAGCATGTTCGGCAAGTATATATTGGCTATGTATTGAGAGTTGTAATTGTTCATGGATCAGTTCTTGCCACATTGCTTCAAGTTGTGTTGCTTCCTCTTCTGGCATGCCACCATTAGTCAATTGAGTAATAGAATATTGAGGATCTCTACCGATAACGATTAATGGTATTTCTAATGTTTTACATAGCTCTTTTAGTGAGAGAGCACAGTTTTTCCACTCCGATAGTTCAGAAGCTGTCGCTTTATATAATGAAGGCGAGGTAGAGAATCCAATTTGCTGTTTTGATTGATCGGTGAGAATAGGTTTTAGTTCATTATAAAGTGTGTCTACATCCATTTTGGAGTATGTATTATATTTTTTAAGCCACATATCATCCGAGTCAGTTTGATCAGAAATTGGTAAATGAAGTTCATCTAAACGGTGTAAGTTCATCGAAGTAGAATCAACTAAAATAAGTGCTTGCAGCTTATCTTCATGTAACATTGCAAAATGTTGTGCACATAATCCTCCATAGGAATGACCGATTAGAATAAATGGCTCTTGAATAGCTAGTTTGTTTAGTAACATATGTAGCTCTTTTGTAACTTGCCTTATTGTACGTGGCTGATTGCCTAAATCACTTTTCCCGTAACCTGGGCGATGGTATGAAACGACTGTAAAGTGCTCTGAAAGCTTTTCTATAATAGGAAACCAATCATAAAATGAGCAACTCATTCCGGTTTGAATGACTACAGTTTGTTTACCAATTCCTTTTATATGTACTTCTATATTTTGCCCCATTATTTCTACAAATTTATGAATGTTAATTCCCCCTAAGCTTGAAATAATTTTTGAAAAGCAAAAACGATACACCAAACACCTATACCGAGTAGGACAGATGTACTAAGTGTAAATGAATTTTTCAAACCAATATAGACGATAAATAATAGTAGTGCTGATGCGGGGAATCCATATAATACCCCTAAAGCAAATTGACTCAATTCTTGTTTATTCCCGCCTTCAAATGAAATCCAAAATAGACTAATTAAACTCACGAGAGGAAGGGCAGCAATAAAGCCACCTATCGTACTGTAGTGTTTAGCGACTTCAGTGATAACGCCGATAATAAGTGCCGAAACGATTACTTTAACGAGGAAATGCATATTTTGCCTCCTTCGCTAATAACGAAAATGCTTTTTCAATTAATTGTTGTTCTTCTTTTGATAACTGTGATTCTAATATTTTTATCTTTTCTTTATCTAGTAAAGTATGTTTTTCTAATACTTCAATTCCTTCAATTGTTAATGTAAGGTTTACCACTCTTTCATCTTTTTTATTTCTCTCTTTAACGATGAACCCCTTTTGAATAAGGCGCTTTATATGTTCAGATGCTGTGTTATGAGAAAGACTAAGCTCAGTAGCGACTTTTCCAATTGTTATATCTTTCTCACGAGAAACGATTTGTAAAATACGAATTGCTTGGTGGGAAAGGTTGTTCTCGTATTCGTATCGTAAGTGATAATAAATGCTCTCCCAATGTTGATTAATGTTGTTCATAATAATAAATCCCCTTTTTTATATCGTATAATAAGATATATTCGTCATTTTAGAAATAAAATCCTTTTATTTGGATAAAAAATGTTGAAAAAGTTTATTTTTATTGAAATATAAGGTAATCTATGTGTAAAGGTATACATTTAGCAAGAGAGAGGATGATAGCTGTGAATACATTCAAATGGATGAGTCATGAACAGATGTATGTAGATGAAATACATGTTGAAAAATGTGGTCCTCTTTCAGTCGGCGTATATGGGGGAAATCAAGAAAGTGATGCATATGAACGAGGAGATGCGGTGCTTGCTTGGTGGGATCCTGAATTACAATTTGAATTTGTTATGATTTTTGATACACACCACAAAACAAAAAATATTGATTATATAATAGAAGCGATTTCAGAAAGAAAAGAGAAATTAAAAGAGTTATTCTCCTATCCAATACATTTAGCTTTTCATCATACACATATGTACTTATTAGCGTTATTTACAGATGAGTTATTTATTAAAAAGTGTGATCAAGATGATGAGGAACTCGCTTGCTTAATTTGTTTACGAAAAGGCGAATTTTTATATTGGTTATCAGTTGGTGATTGTTTCGCGTATTTATTCCATTCTGAGAAAACGAAAAATGGAAAAGGACGATTAAATAAACGGAAAAATTACGAATATATTGGCAGGAAAAATATTTTTGCAGCAAATACACCTTGCTTTACGTCAGGTGTAAGAGGATTAGAAAAAGGAATGAATCACATTGTAATGGCAACGGACGGTATTTTAGAGTGTGACAAACGAAGGTTTGATGATGATCAATCTTTAGTAGAAATATTACACGACGGAAATAGCTTGCAGATTGAGCCCGTATTAACAAATGTACTGCAGTGGAAAGGTAGAGACTGTGCCACGATTATTGGATGGTCTATTGATACTGATAATAAACAATGTGCTAATTAATATAAAAGGAGTTCAAGGTTTTTATCCTTGAACTCCTTTTTGTTAAGCAATATGGATGTGATATGTTTTCAACCATTCATTTACTTGTAGTATATACTCCATGGCACTTCTTGCTTCAAAATTGTTAATCACTTTATTACTTTGATCAGCAATTGAAAGTAAGATGGAATGGTTAATAAGTGAGAAAATAGGATTGTTTTTATTGTTACACATATCAAGTGTTAAATTACGGATTGTTTGTAAGTAGTGTGGATCTTGTGAAGTTGGATAAGCGCTTTTTCTTCTATTGCGTACATCGTCAGGTAAAGCTGGTTGTAGTGCTCTACGTAAAATGCCTTTTTCGATATTATCAATACTTTTTATGTTGAAAGGAACATTCCATAAATATTCAACTAATCTATAATCGCAAAACGGTACACGAACTTCAAATCCAACAGCCATACTCATACGATCTTTACGGTCAAGTAAGAAAGGAAGGAATCTTGTTAAAAATAAATAAAACATTTGACGTTGTTTCGCGGATTTTTTACTTTCGCCTTCAAGAGTAGGTACTTCAAGTATCGCTTCTTGGAATCGTGTATCAATATAGTCTTCTAGATTACATTGGTTACTTACTTCATTTAGTAGAAGAGGAGATGTATTTTTCCAATTTGTTAGCCAAGGAAACTTATCTACATATAGTAGTTCTTCTTGATGAAACCAAGGATATCCACCGAATACTTCATCAGCTGATTCGCCGGATAAAGCTACGGTCGCATCTTTTTTCATTTCGCAAAATAGTAAATATAGTGAAGTTTCCATTTCACCAGCACTCGGTAAATCTTTCGCATGAAGGGGAACGAATAAGTGATTTGCTAATTCTTCAGCATTCACAATAATATCATGATGCGCTGTCCCGACATGTTCAGAAACGCGTTTTACCCAAGGAGCGTCTAAACCAGTGCGAGCAAATGTCAGTTCGAAATCTTTTGCGCTATTTACAAAGTCAACAGAATACGTATGAAGTGTTTTATTTTCAGCAGCAAATTCTTTACCCGCAAGTGCAGTAATACCGCTAGAGTCTAATCCGCCTGATAACATACAAACGAGAGGAACATCGGCAATTAATTGTCTTTTTACTGTATCTTGTAAAATAGATAAAATATGCGAAGATGTATCTTCTATAGAGTCTGTATGGAACTTACTTTCTAAATGCCAATACTTAGTAACTACTTTTTTATGACGTGTAAATGTTATAGAATGTCCAGCACGTACTTCTTGAATATGTTTAAAGACGCCACATCCTGGAGTGCGAAATAAGCCTAATCCAAATATTTCATTTATTCCATTCGCATCAATTTCAGCAGGGACAGATGGATGCGCTAATAATGCTTTAATTTCAGAGCCGAAAATAATACTGCCATTTCTTTCTGTAAAAAAGAGTGGTTTTACACCTAAATGATCTCGTGCTAAAAACAATTGTTGCTTCTGATCATCCCATAAGGCAAAAGCGAAAATTCCGTTTAAATGTCGTACGCAGTCTTCTTTCCATTCTAAATAAGCATGTAGTAATACTTCTGTATCTGAATGGGTTTCAAATGCATGCCCACATTTTTGAAGCTGCTCTCTCAGTTCACGGAAATTATAAATTTCTCCATTATAAGTAAGAGCATACGTATAATCACCAGCACGAAATGTCTTAGGCTGTGTCCCGCCTTCTGGATCAATTACAATTAAACGCCGGTGTGCAAAGGCCGCATGAGGTGAAAACCAAAATCCTTCAGCATCTGGACCACGATGCTGAATACTATTTGCCATCTTTTTTAAAATAACATGTTGATTTGAAAGGTCTTCTTTCCAATCTACCCAACCTGTAATTCCACACATACACATCTCATCTCCTAATTTTTAAAATAGATTAATGAAATAAAATGTACACTAAATTAAAGAGTGACTATATAAATAGTGTACTACATGAATTAAATTACAGACTTGAGAAAGTTTTCCTTGAATGCATAGTTATGTGAGAAAATGGCTAAGGGAAAGTATTCCATTACATATAAAAAATAAAAAAGATGAGAGAAAAAATTTTCTCAGACGTTATATAGGGTGTAAAAGCTTTTACAAAACAATAAGGGGAATCGCTACATGAAATCAAATGAGAAAAATTTTATAAAAAGATTACAGCGGCAAAAAGAAGACGCGTTAGAATTCGTTGTCGATACATACTTACCACTCATAAAGGGGATCACGCATAAAGTTCTACTTCCCATTCAAAATGATGGACTCATAGAGGAATGTATAAACGATATATTTCTTTCCATTTGGAATAACGCAAATAAATTCCATGGAGAGCCGAGTGATTTTAAAAAGTGGATTGCAGCGATTGCGAAGTTTAAAGCAATTGATTATTACCGGAAATCTACTAAAACAGTAGAAATCATTTCAGATGAGTTTCATATCAGTACAGAAAAATCAGCAGAAGACGAATTAATCGTTATGGAAGATAGGGAAGAATTATTGAAGCTCATTAATCAATTAGAACCGCTAGATCAAAAGGTGTTCATTATGAAATATTTACTTGGTATGAAGACAGAGGAAATAGGTGACAAGTTAGGATTAACTCGGGCAGCAATTGATAATCGAGTGTACCGGGGGAAAAAGAAACTACAACAAAATGCTACGAATATTAGTTTTGGAGGTAGTGCAATATGAAAGACATTTATGAACTATTAAATGATATTGATATAGATGAAAAAGAACTAGAAGAAATTGAGGCTTCTGAAATTGAAAAGGAAAAAGTAAAACGAAATGTAAAACAATCGATACGTACGAAGAAAAAGATGAAAAGTTGGAAAAAAGGTGTCGCTGCTGCATCAATTTTAGTAGGGTTATCGGTTGCAACTCTTGGTATCGGATTTCCTACATATGCTGGGGGATTGCCAATTGTAGGTGACATATTCCGATTTTTAGATAATGGTAGAACGGGATTATATGAAAATTATAAGGAATTTTCGACTGAGTTGAATATGACAAAAGAGAGTAATGGGGTTAAGGTTACAATTAATGATGTAATTTCTGATGGCAGAACATTATCTATAACGTATTCACTGGAAAGTGAGCAGGACTTAGGGGAGGATCCTATCATATTAGGTGGATTGGATATAATGGACGCTCATGGTAGTTCAGGCAGTGGTAAAATGACTAAAGTTACTGAAAAAAAGTATGTAGGTATGGTAACAACGACGCATCATGATAGCAATAAAAAGGACAAAGTAAACTTTAGATGGAATATAGAGAGAATAGAGATGCCAGATAGGAAAAAATCAATAGAAGGTAATTGGAATTTCGCGTTAACTGTAAAATCAGTGGATAGTAAAGAGAGAACAATTGGTGGGAGTTCGGAAAAAGAAGGTATAAAAGCAAATATGGAAAAGGTCGCAATATCGCCAGTTTCATTTATTCTTTATTACAATCAAGAGGTTTCTAAGGGCGCGAGGAAAGAATGGGATAGTGTAGATGTTGAATTGACGGTTAAGGATGATTTAGGGAATATTTATTCGGGTGAAGGAAATGGGGGAAGTGGCAACGATCCTTACAATATCCATTGGAGTGCCACCTTCCAAAAACTAAACGAAAATGCAACAAAGCTTATCGTTACACCTCGCGTGCACTTGCGAGTACATACACCTGAAAATCATGGTGGAGTAGAGTATGTGAATGGGAAAGAGAAGAAAATAGAAGTACCGAAAAAAGAAGCGAAGAGTAAAGATATTGTGTTAGATGATATTGTCATTGATTTAAAGAAATAAAAGAGAGACTGCCTAAAATCATTTAGGCAGTCTTTTTTTTGTTAAGAACTAGTAACGAGCAATGCATGCGGATGCTGCGTTTTATATTCATCTTTCCACGAAATATTTAGTTGTTCCCACGATTCGCCGCTATCATTGGATTGAAAGACGCCATTGTTATTTAACGTGTAGAACGTATGTGGTTCGGCTTCGTTTGTCGCAAACATCGAAATGACTGTACCGATTGCAGATGGTAATCCTTGTTGTACTTGCTGGAACGGAGTATCTTTCGTTTTTCGATAAATATAAGATTCATAAGGGATACGATGATGAGCGAGATCAGCACTTGGCGCAGCAGAAACGAGAATCGTATCACAATCAGCTGGATCGATAGCCATGCTGTATAAATAATGATGTTCAAGTCCTGCACTACATGAGATCCAGCTGTTTCCATTGTTATAACTCTCAAGATAAGCACGATCAGGTCCGCCCATAAATCCGTCACCACATGATGCATAAAGACGATTTGGTGCTTCAGGGTGCATAAGTAATTGATGAGCATCGATAGGAGCACCGAATTTTTTATCAATCCATGTATGCCCTTTATCATTACTTTGAATAACAGCACCAGCTTCGATTGAAACGTGTATTGTATTAGGGTTGTTTGGATCAACTGTAATCCAGCGTACGTGATGGGTAAAAGGTCTAGGCGGGAAAGCCCATGTATAAGAAGATAATAATGATTTCATATTTTTAAGTTCAGTCCACGTTTCACCACCATTTTCAGAGCGAAATAAAGCGCTCGGTTCTGTGCCGACATAAACGACCCCATATCCGTTAACTTGTTCATTTGAGCTTATTGTTATGGAAGTGATAGAGGAGTGCAAAATACCATCTTCTTTAGGGAAATCAAAGTAACGATAAGAATCTCCAATTGGTCGCCATGAATCCCCACTATCGTCACTTAACCATAGACCTCGTCCAAATGTTCCGCAATATACACGATTCTTTTGAAATGGATCAACAGCGATACAGGTAGGTTGCATATTTTGTAAGTGATAAGTCGTTTCATAGTTATCATTGTGTTCTTTCACTACAACAAGTTCACGTTCCATACAGAGAAATAAACGTTTCATTTAAGTAACCTCCTTAAAAATTCTTTCATTAGTAAACAATATGAAAATAAAAAAGAAGTAGTCTTGTTTTATTTGAGAAAAAGGGATTGTTTAAAAAATAGCGAAGTGTGTATACAGAGGAAGCGGGCGTTTACAATCAGTCAATTCGGGATAAAGATGGGGAGTTTGTTTCATACTAACATACAGATATTGTACTTAAAGGAGTATAAGTATGGGACATTCGCATGATCATGGTCATTCAAAAAATAAAAAGGCGTTACTAATTGCCTTCCTACTAACAACAAGTTTTATGATTGCAGAAGTTGTTGGTGGATTTGTAACAAATAGCTTAGCACTACTATCTGACGCGGGGCATATGCTAAGTGATGCAGTATCTTTAGCTTTAAGTTTACTTGCGTTTAAACTCGGAGAAAAAACAGCAACAACTGCGAAAACATACGGGTATAAGCGAGTCGAAATGTTAGCAGCATTATGTAACGGTGTCGTTCTTATTGTCATTTCGGTATACATTTTTATTGAAGCAATCCGTCGTTTTAAAGAACCAGTTGAGATTGCTAGTAATGGGATGCTCATTATTGCAGTCCTGGGTCTGCTTATTAATATTTTATCAGCTTGGATATTAATGAGAGGCGGAGATGTGAAAGGTAATTTGAATTTAAGAAGTGCTTTCCTGCACGTACTAGGCGATCTATTGGGTTCCGTCGGAGCGATTATTGCTGCGTTACTTATTAAATTTTTCGGATGGACTGCTGCAGATGCGATTGCTAGTATTCTTGTGTCTATTTTAGTCATTATTAGTGGATGGCGTGTAACACGTGATACGGTTCATATATTAATGGAAGGTGCACCACAGCACATAAATGTTGAAGAGGTAAAAAGTACGTTATTAAATATTCCGATTGTCAAAGAAGTTCATGATTTGCACATATGGTCTGTCACATCAGATTTTCAAGTATTAACATGTCATCTTATTATTAAAGGAAATGAAACGCAAAGTGTATTAAAAGAGGCTACGTATGTATTAAAGGAGAAATTTCATGTAGAACATGTCACCATTCAAGTAGAAATAGATGGTGAATTTAATCATGATGAGACAACTTGCAAAGTATGAAAGAAAAAGGATAAGAAAAAGTGTCATAACATTTTTCGCACGGCATACATATATATAATGTGGCCACAAGTACTTTGCAAGGTAAATATTTCATGAAATTACTTTACTTATAAAGAGTCATCTTTTATAATCAAAAGTGGTAATTGATAGAGATTATCATTTTCAATGATCGTAGAAAGGAGTTTTTTAAAAGATGAGTAGTCAACTCCGTTTTGCTGTTGAAAATCGTAAGAGGCATTTAATTGATGAGTTAATTGGAGCAGGTGTGTTTAAGATTCGCGACCGACAATTATACGAGCTGTCTTTAGAGGAATTGGAAAAAGAGTACGAAGATATGGAAGATTATGCGAATATTCAGGCGTAGCTATATAGATTAGTAAAAGGAGAGCTGGTTACGATTTTGTGTAACCAGCCCTCTTTTTATTTCGTAGAAATTATTTTTTGTATTTCTTTCATGGGACGGAGCCAGTTTTGGGTCATTATTTGTTCCATTTGTTTTTCGTCCTGCTTCTGTAATGCTTGAATGATAGAGTGATGTTCTTCAATAGATTGACTTGCTGGAACAAAGTTTTGGAAAAACAAATATTCAAGACGTAAAACGTGAAGTTGCATATTTTCTAGAAAGGGTTCAATATATTGGTTTTTAGCAATAGAAGAAATTGTATTGTGGAATTGTATATCTAATTCTAAAGCTTGTTTTGCTTTTTTTTTCTCTATAGATTGCTGAAAATGCTCATTTATTTCAGAAAGTAGTTGAATATCAGCGTTTGTAATGTTTTGAAGAGCTTGCTTTCCTATAATAGAGTGAAGACCAGCCATCGTTTCATAAATGATAGATACGTCGTCTAACTTAATAGGAGCAATTTTCGTTTTTTGCCCTGGTACCATTTCCACTAATCCAGAAAGCTCTAATATTTGAAGTGCTTCTCTTACAGGTGTTCTGCTTACTCCTAGTGCCTCAGCCAATTCCCCATCATTAATTTTTTCATTGGGCTTCAGTACACCTTCAATAATCCAATTTTGTAGTTGATTTAAAACGAGTGATTTTGCTGAAACTCTTCCTGGTTTTTTATAATTTTGAGGGACAGGCATAGTGAATTCAATCCTTTCATTGTATATTTTCTTTTTTTGCATGAACAAGCTTTAATTTTTGTTTCCCTTCATCCGGCTTTTGGCTTAAGATGAGCACCATTACAATGACACAAAAAGCGCCTAATAACTGAAAAGATTGAAATGGCACTTGCAATATAAGTACAGAAGAAATAATAGCTGCGAGTGGTTCTGTGCAACCAAATAATGTTGTTTCTTTCGGAGTCAGGTATCGTATGCTGTCTAAGTATAAATAAAAGGCAATAAGTGTCCCGAAAATGACGACAAATGTGATGAGCGGTAGGGTACTTAGTTTTACATATTTCATAGTTGATAATAAAATGAATTCGTTTGTAGAAATAAAGTGTACAATCGTTACACCAATACCCCCAATAATCATGCCCCATCCAACGATAACGGAGGAAGACCATTTTTCTAACAATTCCTTTGAATATAAACTATAAAAAGCGAGAGATAATCCAGATAAAATCCCCCAAATAATAGCTGGTGTAGAAACAGCCAAGTTATGAACAGACCCGTTTGTTAGTAAGAGAAAAGTGCCTACTAATGAAAGGGTAATTGAAATGAAATCAATTTTTGATGGACGAACGTTCCATTTGAAAAGTAAGTATACAGTGATGAATATAGGAGCTAAATATTGTAATAATGTTGCCACGGCAGCATTTCCTTCTTTAATTGAAGCGAAATACGTATACTGTACAGCAAGCATACCGAATAGACCAAACAAAATCATTTTAATAGCATCAGATTTTTGTTTCCAAATGCTAAATATCTCTTTTTTTCTCGTTCCGAATGAGGAAATAATGAGCAAAATAATTCCAGATATAAGTAAACGGATCGTAACTAACCATTCGGTTGAGACATTGTCATATTGAAAAAGTTGTTGTGCAGCTGTACCAGACAAGCCCCATAAACAAGCACCGATTATGACCATTATAATTCCTTTTAATCGATTTGAATCCATATGATCTAAAATTCTCCTTTCTAAAAATACAAATTGAATACAATATGCAATATATCACAGAATGACTCGTTAATAAACTGAAATTTCTAATTTGTTTTTTATGTATAGTAAAATATTGTAGAGGAGGGGGAGTATATGTTAGCTGGATTTTTAGTTTGTTTATTTGTTGGGTTACTTATCATTTTTTTAGGGTATCAAATACATGTGAAAAAGGGGTTGTTTTTGTTAGCAGGATATCAAGAAGAAACGTTTGTTGGAGATAAAAATAAATTAGCGAAGCTTTCAGGAGCATTTTCTTATATAGTTGGAGTTGCTACTATAATATTACCGCTTGGCTTAGAAAAAATAGGTAATGTAGTTGGTATCGTATATGCTATATTAATTGTTTTAGGTACAATTGTATTCATAATTAAAGCAAACTTATTAAATAAGAGTACTATAAAGTAAAAAGGCTTCATTCTACTGAAGCCTTTTATTAATTGTTATGAAGTATAAGTAAAAGCTGGAATAGGATCAACAAATCTATCCCAATCTTGTTTCATTTCTTTCTCTGTTAATAGACAACTATCTAATGATTGTTCAATTAAAGAACGGTTCATATCAATTCCAATAAATACGAGTTCGGTTATTCGATCTCCATATTGTTTATCCCAGTTTTTCAATACTTCTGGTTCTTCTGTAATCATTTGATTTCTTTCAGTTTCAGGTAATGCCGCTATCCACTCACCGGCTCCTTGAATTGTAATAGAGGAACCTGCTTGAGATAGAAGCCCTATCATATTATTACGAGATGCCAGCCAGAAGAATCCTTTCGCTCTTACAACATCTAAAGGCCATCTTTCTAGCCAATTCATAAGGCGCTCGGGATGGAAAGGATATTTGCGGCGGTAAACAAAGGAATTGATACCGTATTCTTCCGTTTCTGGTGTATGATGGTCACTATTTAATTCTTGTATCCAGCCGGCCGATTGACTGGCTTCTTCATAATTAAATAGATTTGTGTTTAAAATTTCTTGTAATGGTACTTTGCTAAACGAAGATTCAAGAACTTTTGCATTAGGATTTAATTTTTTTAGTAAATGATGAAGCTCTATCACATCTTCTTTTTCTAGCAAATCTATCTTATTAAGAATAATTACGTTTGCAAATTCAATTTGATCTATTAATAAATCAATAACTTCCCGGGTATCATTCTCATCGATTGCTTGTTTTCGGTCTAATAAACTTTCTCCATCTGCAAAATCATCCCAAAATCTATTTGCATCTACAACTGTAACCATCGTATCGAGGCGACAATTTTTCGTTAAATCAATGTTAAGAACTTCGTCTGTATAAGTAAACGTTTGAGCAACTGGAATAGGCTCACTTATACCAGAAGATTCAATAATAATATAGTCAATATCACCATTTTCCACAAGACGATTCACTTCTATCATTAAATCTTCTCGTAGTGTACAACAAATACAGCCATTTTGAATCTCTACTAGTTTTTCCTCCGTACGTGAAAAACCACCCTTTTTTATAAGAGATGCATCAATGTTTACTTCGCTCATATCATTAACGATAACAGCTACTTTTAAGTTATTCTTATTAGTCAAAATGTGATGTAGTAAGGTAGTTTTTCCAGATCCTAAAAAACCACTTAATACAGTGATAGGTACTTTTTTCATGAAACGATCTCTCCTTTAAATCGTTATGATTACGTTTTATATTAAACGATAGGAAAAGAAAAATCAATAATAAATCATAATGATTACGATTTAAGAATAGAAATAGACTATAAAATTTGTGCTGTAGTATGAAGCATTTGGACAAGCACATGTTTACATGTAAATAAAATGGAGGCGAGAAGCTTGGTCTTTAATAGAGTTTCAAAAGAATTAGTAGGCATAGCTCTTATCGCTATGTTTCTCTTTTTATTATTTTTTGTAGATTTTACAAGTCTAGTAAATTTGCACACAAATATACCGCAGGAATGGCTGAATGTGAATACGGTATTTTTAAGTATCATTTTTGAAGCAATACCTTTTATTTTATTAGGGGTAATTGTTTCTTCATGTATTCAAGTGTTTGTGACGGAAGATATGATTCAAAAAGTAATGCCGAAATCTCCAATTGTTGCAATGATTCCAGCAGTATTTGTGGGAGTTCTTTTTCCAATGTGTGAATGTGTCATTATACCAATTGTAAGAAGGCTCATTCAAAAGGGGTTACCACTTCATGTAGGCATTGTTATTTTACTGAGTGCACCCATTATGAATCCAGTCGTTTTTTTATCTACTGTATATGCGTTTCCAAAAAATGATTACGTTGTATATGCACGCTTTGGGATAACAATTCTAGTTGCTCTATTCATAGGTCTAATTGTGTATTATTGCTATCGCGAAAGAAATGTTTTAAAAGACGTAGAGGTTTCAGCTCAAACAAGCAAAAAAAAGAGTTGGAAAGATGTTATGAATCACACTGTAGATGAGTTTTTTGATACTGGTAAGTATTTATTGATTGGTGCTTTTTTAGCAAGTGTATTTCAAACGTTTTTTGATCGGAATGTACTGGATGCAGTAGCACATAACGAAGTAATTGCTCCCGTTATTATGATGGGGTTTGGTTATGTTTTATCAATTTGCTCTGCAGCCGATGCTTTTATAGCTGCGTCTTTTGGACATGTTTTCTCGATAAAGGCACTTCTCGCATTTCTTGTGTTTGGGCCTATGCTTGATATGAAAAATACGTTAATGCTATTTGCGTATTTTCAAAAGAGATTTGTATTCTTTTTGATGGGAATTGTCATTGTATCTGTGTATACCATCGTGCAAATCATAATGTTATAGGAGGTGAGAAAGAATGGAGAAAGAGGAGCAGAAGGCATATCATCGCTATATTCGTAGCATTATTTTAATTGGTTTAGCAATGCTCTTATTTAAACTACTTGTAACAGGGAATATTTATAATTTTATCGCTCCAAAAATGATCAAATTTACGTATATAGCTTTTGTAGTAATTTTAATTTTTGGTATTGTACAAGTTTGGGGGGATGGAAGAGAAAAACAGCATGATTATAATTGTTGTAAACATCATACAACATCAAAATCAGGGATAAAAAGTTTCTTTGTATATGTTTTATTTGTTGTTCCGATAGTTAGTGCTTTTCTCTTTGGAAGTGTAACAATTGATGGAAGTTTAGCAGGAAAAAGGGGTATGAATCAAAGTGTACAGGCGAGAAGTCTGGAAAGAAACGAAAAAGAGGGGAAACAGGTTAAGTTTGATGAGCGAGAAGTATTAGTTGATTCAGAAGAAACATCAAATTTAGCAACGACTTATAAAACGGAAGAGCAAGTAGTAAAAAGTATGTTAGGACAGCGTAAACTACAAGTAAAGGATAAGGATTATGTTCAAACAATGAATGTAATTGGTCAAAATGTTAATTGGTTTAAAGGGAAAGAAATTACATTTTTAGGGTTTATATATAAGGATAAAGATGTGACGGGTAATAAAGCAGTAGTGGCTCGATATGGCATAACTTGTTGTATTGCGGATGCATCAGTCTGGGGGATGATTGTTACCGGGAAAAATATTGAGAAAATTCCAGAAGAAACATGGGTAAAAATAACAGGATTATTAGATGAAACGACATATAAAGGAACAGTCTTTCCACTTGTAAAAGTAAACAAAATCGAAAAAATTAATAAGCCAACTGACCCATATGTATATGATGCTTTACCTCAATAGAAAAGAATAAATTCTTCATATTTTCATGAAATAGAATCATAATCAAGGCGATAAAAAAATAAAGATAAGAGTAATTTGGTTTGTTAAAAATATGTGCAGAAGGAGTTATGCGATGAACTGGGTTACTCATAAACCATCATTTGAATTTGAAACATTTAGTCCTATTATTCGGTCACAATCTGCGTGGAGTGGACATTTAGATTTTGCATATGACTTAGTACGATTTGAAAAACCAGAAACTTTAGTTGAGTTAGGTACACATTTAGGAGCTTCCTTTTTTAGTTTTTGTCAGGGAGTAAAAGATGGAGGGTTATCGACTAAATGCTTTGCAGTAGATACTTGGGCTGGAGATGGGCATACAGGTCCATATGGAGAAGGGGTTTTTCAAATAGTAGAAAAAGTAGTGAGCGATAACTACCTTAATATAGGAAATTTAATTCGATCTACTTTTGATGATGCTGTAGACCGGTTTCAAGATGAAACGATAAATCTTTTGCATATTGATGGCTATCATACGTATGAAGCTGTTTCTCACGATTATAATACATGGCTACCGAAAGTCGCGAAAAACGGTATTGTATTATTTCATGATATTGAAGTTAGAAGTAGTGATTTCGGCGTATATAAGTTTTGGGATGAGGTAAAAGCGAAGTACCCTCATTTTCAATTTGCGCATTCATATGGACTGGGAGTGTTATTTCCGAAGGGTTGTAGTGATAAGTTTGAGGAAATACTTAAAAATAAAGAAGAAATACAAAATATGTATAAATAAAGGTAGGGCATGCATCATTTTAATGATGTGTGCCCTATTTTTGTGTGGGAAATTATGGTGTGAATTAAAAAGTTAAGATAGTTGTAAAAAGTTTTGTTGCAGCAAATATTAAAAAAGTTAGTATGGGATTTTTCTTTGTAAATAAAGTGAAGCTTTAATACGTTCATATCAATTCGGAATTTTACAGTAGTTAATTTCTTACCTAAGTGCTTTGCACTTACTGAATTTTGAGACGGGGGTCTTATTGGCCGAAAATATCGGGATAAATAAAAATACAACATTTTTTATATTTTTCATTGCGAAAAACGTAATCTACTTTTACAATAGAAAGGGTTGTGAATATATTATACTGGAAAAATAAATCGAAATAATATGAAAATTTTGTTTTGTCTTCGCTAATTGTATATTACATACATGTAAGACGACATACGTCATGTTATCGACTTGTAAGGAGAGAAAAAAATGAAAAGTGTAAGATTACCATCGATGCTAGAAATCATAGTTCTTTTATTACTATTTCTTGCTGTTGTCTTTTCCTTCCAAACGATTTTTGATCTCCCAATTCAATTAGCGCTATTTATTTCATGGTTTTTAGTAATTGCGCTTGGATTAAGATTAGGATTTCGTTATCAAGAATTGCAAGATGCAATTACGAAAGGGATTTCTAACGGATTAGAAGCGATACTGATTTTAGTTGCAGTAGGTGCTTTAATTGGAACATGGATTGCTGGTGGGGTAGTACCAACATTAATCTATTATGGATTAGAATTTATTCACCCTAGCATATTCCTATTAGCAACATTAATTATTTGTTCTATAACTTCTATCGCAACAGGAACGTCTTGGGGAACAGTGGGAACAGCAGGTATTGCTATGATGGCGATTGGTGAAGGACTTGGTTTACCACTTGCGCTTGTTGCTGGTGCAGTTCTTTCAGGAGCTTATTTCGGCGACAAATTATCACCACTTTCTGATAGCACAGTTCTTGCAGCTTCTATGGCGAAAGTAGATGTTATTGCTCACGTTCGAGCTATGCTCGTATTAGATGTTCCAGCTTATATTATTACTAGTATTATGTTTACTGTAGCTGGTTGGATGTATGGCGGCGATAATGTAGATTTGAATCGAGTAGAATTTTTAAAAGAAGCTTTATTAAAGCAATTTGATATTAAAATATGGATGCTTGTTCCGGCGGTCATTGTTATCGTTCTATTAGCGATGAAGAAACCGTCTATGCCAACAATTGCAATGGGAGCTTTAATTGGTGCAATTTGGGCAACTCTTTTCCAAGGGATGAACTTTGGAGAGGCGATTGGAACAGCTTATAACGGATTCTCAATTCAATCTGGTGTTGAGTTTGTTGACAAGTTATTAAACCGTGGTGGAATTAACGGCATGCTTGGCTCAGTAGCCGTTATTATTTTCGGTTTAGGATTTGGTGGATTACTTGAAAAACTAGGTGTTTTAAAAGTAATCGTATCAAAATTTGAGAAGAAATTAAATTCTGCAGGTAATGTAACATTGTCTACATTAATCGTGGCATTCTTAGCTAATATATTTGGTTGTGCGATGTATGTATCACTAATTTTAACACCAAAAATTATGGAAGATAGCTATGATAAATTAAAAATAGACCGTCGTGTATTAGCGCGTAACTCAGAAGTAGGTGGAACGTTAACTTCAGGTATGGTTCCATGGTCTGATAATGGTATTTTTATGGCTGGTATTTTAGGTGTAGCAACGTTCTCATACGTTCCGTTTATGTGGTTAAGCTTCGTATCGTTAATTTTAGCAGTTATTTACGGATATACAGGCAAATTCATCTGGTATGTAGATGATGCAGATAAAGGAAAGCAAGCATCATAAAATAAAAATCACCTTCTACAATATGTAGAAGGTGATTTTTTTATTTTTTAATAGCATTTGCTGAAGTTATTTCATTCTCATATTTAGCAATTTTTTGTTGTATCTTTTTTAAGTTTTTTTCAGTGTCTTGAATGAGCTGTAAGACATTGGTCTCCTGTTGTTTCATTAATTCTAACCTTTGAAGGATGGTAGATTCTCCTTCCATAGACCAGTCGATAAATTGTTTTATTTTTTGAATTGGCATACCAGTGTTTTTTAAACACAAAATCATCTCTAAATATTTCAGTGCTTCTTCATCAAAAACTCGATCTCCTTTTTCGTTTCTTTGCAGAAAAGGAAACAGTCCTTGTTTATCGTAATAACGTATTTGAGAAATAGTTAAGTGTTGCATTTTGG
The DNA here is from genome assembly GCF_000238655.1 of Bacillus sp. 7_6_55CFAA_CT2. NCBI lineage: Bacteria > Bacillati > Bacillota > Bacilli > Caryophanales > Bacillaceae > Bacillus > Bacillus sp. 7_6_55CFAA_CT2. The sequence continues at coordinate 929,580 of NZ_JH414710.1, forward strand.
CGACTTGCCCAATTGTATAATACATATCATTCATCCTTTTATTACCAAGGTATAATGCCATCTTTGTTAAGTATTTTACCATTATAGTTTGTTTCACTTAATGCATATTTAATAATAATTTTAGCACTTTCAGTGGTTGTATGGCCACCGGGGGAATTTCCATTAAGATCCGTAGTTGTAAAACCAGGAGTTACCCCAAATACTTCTGGACCGTTAGTGGCAAATTCTTTACTAAAAGCTAATGTTAAAGCATTAATAGCTGTTTTTGAAGAATTATATCCTAGTGTATTAATTGGATGTGTTTCACCATTAGCAAACATTGTTAGTGAGGCCATGTCAGTTGTTACATTTATTATTTTACCGTTGCTTGAATTCTTTAATAATGGTAAAAAGGCTTGCATCATTTGGAAAGTTCCAAAAAAATTAACTTCAAATCCTTGGCGTAAAGTTTCAATATTTAATTCACTAGGTAGCATATTGAAGTCTAGCGCTATGCCTGCATTATTAATTAATAAATGTAAGTAATCAGTCGTTTCGTAAATTTTCTTTGTTGCTTCTTGAATGGATTGTGAATTTGAAATATCTACTTGAATATAGGAAACGTTTGAAACATTTAAAGATTCTACGGCTTGTTGTCCAAGTTGTTCATTACGAGCACCTAAAAATACGTGATAATCTTTTTCTGCTAATTGACGAACAAGTTCATATCCAATTCCTTTATTCGCACCTGTTATAAAAGCATATTTTTTCATATTGAATTCCTCCAGTAATGTTATAGTAGGTTACAATGGAAAGGATACAGCCTAAACTTAAGTTTAGGTCAAGAGGAATTTTTTAAAATAAATATAGAATATCTATATATAAGAGTGAGAATTCTTATCATTTAAGAGAAAGTCTGTTATTATAAGAGATGTAGGTATTATATTTTCAAGGGGATGAAAACATGGAGTACAGAATTGAAAGAGATACATTAGGAGAAATAAAAGTTCCAGCTGATAAATTATGGGCAGCACAAACACAACGTAGTAAAGAAAACTTTCCAATTGGAACAGAGCAAATGCCGCTTGAAATTGTAAAAGCATTTGCAATTTTAAAGAAGAGTGCAGCGCTTAGCAATCAAAAATTAGGAAAGCTATCAGAAGAAAAAGCAGAAGCAATTGTAGAAGCTGCGGATGAAGTGATTGCAGGGAAATGGAATGAACATTTTCCGCTTGTCGTATGGCAAACAGGTAGTGGTACACAGTCAAACATGAATGTGAATGAAGTAATTGCAAATCGTGGGAATCAAATTTTGAAAGAGAAGGGATCTGACGTACATATTCATCCGAATGATGATGTGAACATGTCACAAAGTTCAAATGATACATTTCCAACGGCGCTTCATGTAGCTTGTGTAATCGCAGTAGAAAATCACGTATTACCAGCAATTACGAAATTAAAAGAAACTTTAGCAGAAAAAGTAACTGCATTTGAACATATTATAAAAATTGGTCGTACACATTTACAAGATGCAACGCCGTTAACTTTAGGGCAAGAAATTAGCGGATGGCACCGTATGCTTGAAAAAACAGAGCGTATGATTGCAGAGAGCAATACATATATGAAAGAGTTAGCAATTGGTGGAACTGCGGTTGGAACAGGTATTAATGCTCATCCTAAATTTGGCGAGATGGTATCAGAGGAAATTAGTCAATTTACAGGTAAACAATTTGTTTCTGCACCAAATAAGTTCCATGCATTAACGAGCCATGATGAAGTTGTATATACTCACGGTGCATTAAAAGCATTAGCTGCGGATCTAATGAAGATTGCTAACGATGTACGTTGGCTTGCAAGTGGTCCACGTAGTGGTCTTGGAGAAATTATTATTCCAGCAAATGAACCAGGGAGCTCTATTATGCCAGGTAAAGTAAATCCAACGCAAAGTGAAGCGTTAACGATGGTTGTAGCGCAAGTAATGGGAAATGATGCAACAATCGGATTTGCTGCGAGCCAAGGTAACTTTGAGTTAAATGTATTTAAACCTGTTATTGCTTATAACTTCTTACAATCAGCTCACTTATTAGCGGATGCAATTGTTTCGTTTAATGACAATTGTGCAGTTGGTATTGAAGCAGATGAAGAAGTAATTAATGAAAATGTGAATCGCTCACTAATGCTTGTAACAGCGCTAAACCCACATATCGGATATGAAAATGCAGCGAAAATTGCGAAGCATGCTCATAAAGAAGGATTAACTTTAAAAGAAGCAGCATTGCAATCTGGGCTACTAACAGAAGAGCAATTTGATGAAATTGTAGATCCAAAGAAAATGATTGCTCCAAAAGAGTAATAGAAAAAGCCAGGGTTCTGAGTATAGAATCTTGGCTTTTTTGATGTTCATTTTTATGTTTCATCTACTTGCAATAATGTAAGCTTCAAAATATATTATTTGTTAGCAGGCGTATTCATTACTTTCATCTGTGGGCAGTTCTCTTTTAAGAGTGAAATGTAATTTTTCTTCTTCTAGTGGTATGAAAGTGGTCACTGAGTCAAATAAATTGTAATGGATTTCTAATTGTTGTCTAGTCCATTTTTTTGAATGAAGTTTTTTACCAGAGTATTTAACGTGACGAATATCTTCAAATGGAATTTCAGTATGAAAAATGAAACCGTGTTTTACAACAAGAGATGATTCCGTTACGTTGTAGTGAGAGAAATAGAATGAAGAAAGATTCACGATATTTAGCAGCATCATGAGAGTAGAAAAAAATAGAATTTTCATTTTGGAAGAATAATGAAACGAAAAAAATAATTATAAATAATGTAATGAAAATGACGTGGAATGGATTTTTTTCGCTTTAAATTTCAAGTTAGTCACCTCGGTATACTTGTTCTTTAACTAAATTAAATCATAACATTGTGATAAAACGTGTGAATATGCAGAATTGCATATTCACACGTTTTATTATTCATGTAAAATTTCTTGATGGGATAAATTCCAAAGAAGTTTTGTAATAGTGGAGTGGCATAAAGTGACTTACAAGAATAGAAAGATAGCGTTAGTCATAATTAGTTGTATGATGATTATGAGTAGTTGTGCTAATAAATTTGTTGAAGATAGAAATCGAAAGCATACATTTGTACAAGCAAGTAAGGTTTTAGTAGAGACTGTAAATAGAATATATAAAGTGAAACGTTAATTAGTGGGAGGCTTACTGCCCGGTAAATAGCGGGATAAAAAGTAAAAGGTGTTTTCTTATACGGAAACATCTTTTTTGTAGTTAAAATTGAATACTGAAGTTTTGTAATGAGTGAATACCAGTTCCATATTCACTAATCGCATATGCGTTCTGTGTAATTTGCTTAACGGTAAACCAAGGGTCTTGAAGAATATTCATGTTCTATTTCACATCCTATAAAATGAGGTTGTATAAATACATTCGCTTTTCGTTATATCAAATCCTTTCGATAGATGTTTTAATAAAAGTTTATAAAATGGGCAAACGAAACGTTGAAATGTTTGTTTGTGTTGTGATAAGATGAAGAAGTGATAATAAACGATATAGCGATTTGTTTGGTTTTTAAATAAACATTTTGAAGGAGTGTTTAGTATGAGCGATATTTCAGAGAAGTTTTGGGATGCGTCAATAGAGGAATTAAAGAAAGGGTATGTGTTTGATGAAGAAAAAGAGGGGTACATTTGCTTAGCTTGTGGTGAAACATTTATTAAAGGTGTTATTTATCAAGATAATCAAGTTTTGTATGAAGCAGAGAAGTTCGTCCAATTGCATATTCAAAATGAGCATACGTCTATGTTTGATTATTTGCTAAATATGGATAAGAAATTTACTGGATTAACGGATTTACAAAAGAAAATGGTTCAGTTTTTCTATATGGGACTGAATGATAAAGAAATTGTAAAAGAGTTGGATGGCGGAAGTACATCAACAATTCGTAATCATCGATTTACACTGCGAGAGAAAATGAAGCAAGCAAAAGTATTTTTAGCGCTAATGGAATTATCAGAAGAAAAATCAAAAGTACAAACGAAATTTGTACCAATTCACAGAACAGCAACGATGGTGGATGACCGATACAATATTACGGAAGAAGAAAATAATGAAGTATTAAAAGCTCACTTTACAGAAGGATTAGATGGACCTCTCTCTAAATTTCCGAAGAAACAAAAGCGTAAATTAATTATATTGCGTCATTTAGTGAAAAAGTTTGATAGTAATAAAAAGTATACTGAAAAAGAAGTAAATACAGTGATAGAAAATGTATACCCTGATTTCGTAACTTTAAGAAGATATTTAATCGAATATGGATTTTTAGATCGAACAGCCGATGGAAGTCAATATTGGGTGAAGTTATAATCATATGAAAAGAAAATGAATAGAAGCACAGTATTATAACAACTATACAAAGAGATAGATATTGAAAATAGATTTTTAATAAAAGGAGAAATGAAATTTGAAACCACCTGCAGATAACAATAAAGAAGGTGCGGAGTCACATAAGTTGGAAAGTGAGAGTAAACCAATTTGGAAATCGATGTCGATGTTTTTAGTACCGTTATTATTAAGTAATGTACTACAATCAGTTGGACAATTATTTGGTATGGTAGTAGTAGGAAGATGGCTTGGAGTTAATGATTTAGCGGCCATATCAGCATTCTTCCCATTATTTTTCTTGCTCGTTTCATTTGTAATTGGTATCGGTTCAGGGAGCTCTATTTTAATTGGTCAAGCGTTTGGTGCTAAAAACGAAGATCGTTTAAAAGCTATCGTTGGTACGACGCTGACATTTACCTTTATTATTGGAGTTGTGTTGGCGATAATAGGAAGTATTTTTGCGATGGATATTATGCGTCTAATGGGAACGCCAGAAAATATTATTGAAATAAGTGTACATTATGCACGGATTTTATTTATATCGATGCCAGTATTATTTTTATATTTCGCATATACAACATTTATGAGAGGTACAGGAGATTCTAAAACGCCATTTTACTTTTTAATTGTAAGTACAGCACTAAATATGATTTTATTACCAGTTCTTATTTTTGGATGGTTAGGAGCTCCGAAATTAGATGTGTATGGAGCAGCCTATGCATCTGTTATATCTACAGTTATTACGTTTATTGTCATGCTTGTGTATTTAAAGAAGAAAAATCACCCATTACAACTAGATGGAATGGTTAGAAAATACCTTCGAATGGATGGGGAGTTATTAAAGCTATTGCTAAGGCTCGGTATACCGGCAAGTATAAATATGATATTAGTTTCATTATCTGAGATTGCCGTAATCGCATTTGTAAATCGTTACGGTTCGGATGCAACAGCTGCTTACGGCGTTGTGAATCAAGTTGCAAGTTATGTACAAATGCCAGCAGTTAGCCTTGGTATTACAGTTTCTATTTTTGCAGCACAATCAATTGGGGCGAATCAATTTGATCGATTGCAGAAAGTTGTGAAGGCCGGAATTATTATGAACTACGTCATCGGTGGTGTGTTAATATCTCTTATTTATTTATTCTCAAGAGACATTTTATCACTATTTTTAACGAGTCAAACTACAATTGAAATTGCTCATAGCTTAGTTATGATTACGTTATGGAGTTATTTAATTTTCGGTCATGCACAAATTATTAGTGCGACAATGCGAGCGAGCGGTACAGTACTTTGGCCAACTGTTATTGGAGTTGTTTCAATTTGGCTTGTAGAAGTACCCGTAGCATATTATCTTTCTTACCATACAAGTCTTGGAATAGAAGGCATTTGGATCGGGTATCCAGCAGCATTTATTGTCAGCTTACTATTGCAGTATGCATATTATAAGCTTTCATGGCAAAAGAAACGAATTACACGATTAGTTAGTTAAATAGAAAAATGTCCCTAAGTTATTAGACTTAGGGACATTTTTTCGTAAGTGCAGGTTTACAAATAGCTTTTTAAAGTTATATCAAAATGTTGTCTAATGAGTGTTTTATCACTCATATAAAACTCCCACGCTTTTTCCGGTTCACCGATAATCTCAAAGGATTCCTCTGTAATATATAAAGCGCAATTATCCTCCAGTGCAATTCCTTCTATATTCCCTTGATGATTTTGTAAAAAGGAATGGAAGGCGTTCATTCTGTTTAATTGATTATAATGTGGACAAAATCTTTTATTAACAATACCCCATCCGTTACTCTCTATATAACCAGAACCTTCATAATCTGATCGGATACTAGACGTGAACCAACACATAGCACCAGCGCTATAACCAGCAATAAGTGTTCCTTGTTGCAGAGCCAATAATAATTTTTCATCAAGTCTATGTTCTTTCCATTGCGTAAGCATGTGAATATAGTTTCCGCCACCTAGATAAATTAAATCGGCTGAATGAATCATCTCCTCTATTTCATACTTAGAAGGTGAATCTGTTGTAATGCGTAAAATTTGTACTTCACAATGTAATTGTTTTTCAAACGTGTCTAAAAATAATTTTATATAGCTTTCATCATCATGACTAGCCGTTGGAATAAACAATACTTTTGGATACTGTTTATTTGTTAATTCTATAAGGCGTTCATTAATAGGCAAGTGATTTGAATCTTGTAAATCACCGCCACCAATGACAGCTAATTTCATAGTAAAGCACCACCTAATCATTTTTGTTATATAAAAATTCGATAGAAGAGAGTTACATTCCTTCCGTAATGTAATCAATAATTAGAAAATGTAGCTTAAGTATATCAGAATAGTAAAGAAACTACTGACTATATATACCAATACATTAGAAACCATTCATTGATATATAATATTTCATACTAATGTTTCAAAAAATGGAAAAAATATGTTTAAATAGATGTAATGAAGCATTCATTCATATTGAATTTATACTTATATTTTAAAAGGGTATCGGAAATAATAGCGATTTTCTAAAACAGTTTTTACTTTTAATAGGAAGTTGTATTACAATATGGTAAAATTATTTCAATATATTTATTTAATATGAAATACAAAGAAGGAGCGTGAAAAAAGTGGATTTTCGATTTGAATTTACAACGAAGCTGAAAGAATACTTAGACGATGAGAAGGATGAAAAAATAATAAAAGATGGACATAGAGATGTAATTTTTCACTATTTATATGCGTTAGAGACTGAAATTGGCGTTGTTAAAAATCCTAATTTTACTTTTTTTACATCAGGAAGACGTTCACATATAGTGTTAGAAAACGTTGAATTTAAAACAGAAGTAAATGTAAAAAGTAATATAATTGAAATTACAAAAATAGTGGATAATGTAGTTATTCCGTTAGATACTATCGTAGCGAAGGATCGGGAATTATTTGCCCTTGGGCGTAATGAGAAGTTTAGTGTACAAATATTAGAGCAGTATCTCTTTGATACATTTGGAGATAAGTTAGGCTTATAATGAATAGAATGTGGTACGTATTTATAGGTAGTGAATTTTAGTTTGTATTACTTGCGTTTGACCTCTCATTTAATTTGTACTACAATTCGTAGTGTGAAAGGAGTCATACGATGTTTACGCAAAACTATAGGTTAAATGAGCAAGGATTAAATCATTTCTTTGGACCGCTTGAAGCGAAGATTATGGAGATTGTTTGGTCTAGCGATGGTATTACGATTAAAGAAGTCCAGCAGAAATTAAGTGAAGAATCGCCTGTAAATTTTAATACTGTTATGACAGTTATGAACAGGTTAGTAGAGAAATTACACTTAGAAAAACAGACTGTGAAAAGAAGTGGCATATATCGTGCTATACAAACGAAAGAAGAATTCTTATCCAATCAAACGAAGAAAATGACACAGGAATTAGTGGGGGAATTTGGAGATTTAGTTATAACACATATGATAGATGAGTTAGAGCAGGCTGATCCGAATTTAATAAAAAAATTAGAAGACAAATTGAATCAGTTAAAAAAAGAGGATCGATGAAATGAAATGGAAAATGCGTAAAATCGTATTGTTAGCGCTCATTGTTAGTACCCTCTTTTTCAGCTTGTTATTGTATTATGTTACATATCCATTTCTCTTTCAAAATAAGGCATTCTTCCTTTCAAAGTTTTGCTTGTTTCAGTTAGAAAAACATATGAAAGAACTATCAATGGTTCGTATTATAATAGCGGGGTTATTATTAATTACTGTATTGATTGTGTGTAAAAGAATTTGGCGGCAATTTTTCTATAGTAAAAAAGTACAAAAAGTACTTATCCCATTTATTAGAAAAGGGAAACAAATATATATACTGCCGACTGCGGAAGTTGCAGCGTTTACAATTGGATTATTCCGTCCGAAAGTTGTCATGTCGGAAGGTTTGCTTCAGACGTTTTCAGATGAAGAGATTGATGCGATTATTTTCCATGAAGAATATCATCAAAATAATTGGGATCCGCTAAAATTATTTTGTTTTACGTTATTAGCAGAAGGAATGATGTACATCCCGATATTAAAAGAATTGTTACAACGATATCATACGTATCAAGAGTTAGCAGCAGATAAATATGCGATGCAAAAAATGGAATCTTCATTTGAGTTAGGTAGCGCATTATTAAAATTAATTAAAATAAAGACAATGGAAAATCGATGTGTTACAGCTTCATTTGCAAAAACAGCAATAAATTTACGAATCGAGCAAGTGTTAAATGAAAAGGTTGCTAAGCTTACTATTCCGTTACATACGAACTCGGTATATGTAACAGTAGGGTTATTCTATGTGTCAATTGTACTTATTGTCGGAGAGTGCATATAGCCTCTTTTTTTAAGAATAAACACTACTATATGTAGTGTGGATAGAGGTGTTGTCATTTATATCATTATACTTTTTATCGCTATATATATCTTATTTATCATATATTACAGGTATTTTATTGTATACAAATCAAATGACGAAAATTACAGCATTCTTTATTCGTCTATTTGGTGGATTTACAGGTTTTTAAAAATGAGGAGGAAGAAAAGTGAAGAAACTAATTGCTATTATACTAGTAGGTGCTCTCGTTTGGGCGGGGGTTAACTTTTATAATTCAAAGAAAGAAGAAAAGGAAAGAAAAGCGAAACAAGCAGAGTTACAAGAGAAAGAAGTATTACCACAAGTAGGTTTTAAAGCACCTGGCATCACATTAAAAGGATTGGACGGAAAGTTGCAGTCGTTAAATGATGCCAAGGGAAAACCGTATATTATTAATTTTTGGGCATCATGGTGTGGGCCGTGTGAAATGGAGGCACCTGACTTAGTTCATATGTATGATAAATATAAAAAGGATGTTGAAATTTTTGCGGTGAATGCAACTGTTAGTGACCCAGTACAAGAAGCAAGCGCATTTGCTAATCGCTATGGATTTGAGTTTCCGGTTCTACTAGATATGGACGGAGTAGCTGGACTAGATTATAAAGTATTCTCTTTACCGACGACATTTTTTGTTAATAAAGATGGAATTATAGTAGATCATGTACGAGGTGTATTACCACCAGATCAATTAGAAAAGAAATTTAAGAAATTGATTGAGAGCTAAAAGGGGATTTCGTGATGATGGAGTGGATCGTGAGATTACAACCCGTATCTCTTATAATTGGAAGTCTATTTGGATTTATGTTGATGAAACGAAAGATGAGGCATCAAAATGCATCATATGAAAAAATGATGGATGCCGTAACAAATGCGTTTCTTATCATCGTATTTGTATGGAAGTTTGCACCAGCAATTTTAAATCCTGTATGGGCTTTTGGGGCGCCAGTGCAAGCAATATTAGCTATTGGAAGTATGCAACATATTGTAGTAGGATGCGTAATTGCTAGTGTATACATTGTTTGGAAAAGTAAAAAGGAACAATTTTCACTTCGTATTTTACTTGATGTACTCCCTTTTGGATTGTGTGTGTGCACTATCTTTTATTTTCTATTACATCATGAAGTAGGTGCACCAACGACACTACCATGGGGAATGAAAATATATGAATCTAAACTTTTATATCACCCTATATTCGTATACGAGATCATCCTTGCTCTTTGTATAATGGGCTTGTTATGGATGAAAAAAGAAAGGCTCGGAAATGGAAAGAATATAAGTGTTTTTCTAATTATTGAGGGTTTTGCTCAAATCATTATTTCGCTTGTTAGTGAACAAAATTCGGTTCTGTTTGGTCTATCAGCACAGCAAATAATGAGCTTTTGTATTATTAGTTTAGGGATTTTGTTGGTGCCGAAAAAATAAAAGATAGCCATGTACAGAGAGTATCTGTGTATGGCTATCTTTTATAAGCGTATTATTATATTGTAGAAACCTAAAACCCTTTATTAGGGGTTTTTAGGTTTCTATAGGTCTGCATGTGTTTCTTGTTTATCTGTATCCCATTTTGGAAGTTGTTTTGCTTGTTGATTTTCAGTGAAATTATTAAAGCCAAAAGCAAGTATGCATGTAAAGGTTAAAATAGCTAAACTAATCTTTTTCATTATCTTAGTGCCTCCTTAGTTAATAATTTTTGTTTTGCTTCGTAAGTTTTGAAAAAATATTTTTTGAGATTTCTCTATTTTATTCACTTTATGAAATTCTACTGCTAATAATTCGTAATATTCTTGTGCATAATCGTATAATTCTTTACTGTTAAAATATGTAGTGCCTGCAATGATTGCGTTTTCTAAGTCGTCTAGAATACCAGTGTGTTGTGTTTTTAAGATAGTGAAATGGTGTTTATATTCTTGATTATTTAATTCATTACAAATTTCTAAGCCTTTTTGAACCCAATCGTTTGCAAGTTCTTTTTCATTTAAACTAAAATGTTCTTTGGCTTGTAGAAAATTGGCTTTTAGGTGTTTAGGTAATTTGTTTGTAACTATTGTAAGATGTCTAATAGCAAGGGTTGATAGATTTTGAGAAGAGTAGAGCCAACCTAAGTTATTTCGAACTTTTAAGATTAGTGTATCGTCTTTCAGCTTTTGTAAAATATTGATTGCTGAATTATAGTTCTCTTCGGCTTGTTCGAATTGTTTTAAATAAACAGAACATGAGCCTAAAATGTTTTCGCATAGAGCTATTTTAATTTCATAACGTGGATATTTTGAGAAAATCTCTTTCGCTTGATTTGCATAATTGATTGATGTAAGTGGTTTGTTTGTATGGTGATTAAATATAGCAAATTTATATTTATATTCAGCTTCTTCTAGTTCGCCTGGTACATGTTTTAAAAGGGATTCAGCTTTTTCGTATTCTTTTTTTGCTTCATCATAATTTCCAATAATGGTAGCATGTTCAGCTTTAAAAAAGTGATAATAATAAGTAATAAAGTCTTCAGTTATTGGATTGTCTAAACGAACAATTTGACTAAAAGTATCATACTTAATGTTTGTCCAATCGGTTAGGACCTTATATTTAAAGTTTAGTAGGGAGTAGTAAAGCGATAGATTTTGATCAGCTTCAATTTTATTAATCTGTTTCTCTATTTTTTCTTTTAATTGTTTCGCTTCAATTAATTGCTCCGCTACCATTACTTGATATAAAATGTTTAATTCGTTGACAATCTGTTCATGCCCTTTTAATAACACACTCATTATATATTCCCCCATCCGATAAAAGTATCCTAATTTAATTATTTCTATAATAGCAAAATAGAAGAAGTATAAGAGTAATTTTACCATATTTTTCAACAAAATTCTGAAAAATTAATTAATTTTTACGTATTTCTTATTTTTATGTGAATATTACAAGTGCCTCTGGTAGTGGTGGGATGAATCTGACTCATGATACGTTAGCATCAATGGGAGGGATAGCTTCACTTGTAAAAATGTTTTTAGGAGGATTGTTCGGATTGGGTCCAACTGTTAAGTTTTTAACAAAAATTTCACTTTCTTATTTAATAAAAACAGGATAATCCGCATTTTATAAGAATCATCCTGTTTTTATTGATACATTAAAAAATCGGCGGAGTAACAGAAAACAAAACAATGGCATTTTTTTCAAAATGATTCACCCATTTATGCTTTAAATAAGCAGGTATTTTTACACTGTCGCCAGTTTCTAATACGTATTCTTCCTCATTTAAATATAATGTGATTTTCCCATCTAAGACAAATGCTAATTCTTCTCCTTTATGTTCTAGCACATTTTCTGATGAAGCTGTATTAGGCGGGACGGTCATAATTGCTGTTGCTAAATTTCCAGTGAAATCAGGTGAAAGCATTTCATATGATAAATTATCAATAATCATTTTCTTTCGTTTATGGGAACGTACAATTAAATCGTCTGTATTTGTATCTTCAAGTAAAAAGCTAAATGTTGGCACATCAAGAGCTTTAGCAAGCACTTTTAATGTTTGAATAGAAGGGTTAGCAGACCCACGCTCAATTTGACTTAACATAGATGGTGTAATATCGGCCATCTTTGCTAGTTCTTTACTAGTTAAACCTTTTTCTTTTCTTTGTTTTTCAATTTTTTTACCAATATCTATATTTTCCATAATGAAAATCTCCTTAAGGGTTATTAAATTATATTTAAATAAATTAAATTAAAATTAACTAAAGTTAACGATTTGTGTTAAACTATATTAAAATTAATTTAATTATAATTTATTATATGGTGAGCTACAAGGATATAAGGAGGAAACAAAATGAAAGAAATAGGGGCATTACAAGCAGAATACCCATTAGTGAATAAACTTATTGCAACAGAAGAAGTATTTTGGATAAATCCAAACATAGAAAAGTATGAAAGGGCAATAAAAGATTCACCACTTAATGAAGAGAATGTAAAAGATGCGGAAGAGAGATTAAAGCGTTTTGCACCATATATTGCGAAAGTTTTTCCTGAAACGAAAGGGACGAATGGCATAATCGAATCACCTTTAGTGAAAATATCTTCTATGAAAGAAGCTTTAGAGACAAATTACAAGCAACCTATTTTAGGAGAATTATTATTAAAATGTGATAGTCATCTTCCGATATCAGGATCAATTAAAGCTAGGGGTGGCATTTATGAAGTGTTAAAATATGCTGAACAATTAGCTTTGCAGCATGGTATGTTAACAGAAGAAGATGATTATTCCATTTTGGATAGTGATACATGTAGAGAGTTTTTTGCCAAATATTCAATTGCGGTCGGTTCAACAGGAAATTTAGGGCTAAGCATTGGGATTATGAGTGCCAAACTAGGTTTTAACGTAACGGTTCATATGTCAGCAGACGCAAAAGAATGGAAGAAAGATTTATTAAGAAGTAAAGGTGTAAACGTTATTGAGTATGAAGCTGATTATAGTAAAGCAGTAGAAGAGGGGCGTCAGCAAGCAGATGCCGATCCTAGCTGTTATTTTGTAGATGATGAAAATTCCCATGATTTATTTTTAGGATACGCAGTAGCAGCATCGCGATTACAAAAGCAATTAGAAGAGTTAGAGGTTGTAGTAGATGAAAATCATCCTTTATTTGTTTATCTTCCGTGCGGAGTAGGAGGAGGACCTGGCGGGGTAGCATTCGGTTTAAAGTTATTGTATAAAGACAACGTGCACTGCTTCTTTGCGGAGCCTACGCACTCTCCATGCATGTTACTCGGTTTAATGACAGGACTTCATGATAAAATTGCTGTTCAAGATATCGGGATTGATAATGTAACAGACGCGGACGGACTAGCGGTAGGAAGACCGTCTGGATTTGTCGGTAAAACGATGGAACCATTTTTGAGTGGGAATTACACAGTAAGCGATGAAGAGTTATATAGATTGTTAAAAGAACTAGCTGACACGGAGAATATTTATTTAGAGCCTTCTGCACTAGCAGGTATGATAGGGCCAGTGAAAGTATGTAAAGAAGATGAGTATTTACAAAAGCAACAGTTAACAGAGAAGGTGAAAAAAGGTACTCATATTGTGTGGGGAACGGGTGGAAGTATGGTTCCAAAAGATGTAATGAATGAATATTATAGGAAAGGTTTGGAGTTAACGGTATAAGAAAAATGAGGCTAATTGTAGCCTCATTTTTTCATGTACATAAAAATCTTTGTTATTTTCACAATAGTTCTTTATAGTATATATAAAGGATAACTAATATTGAATAAATACAACAAAAAAGCTTTATTTTACATAATAAGAGGATGTGTATACGATGTCATTACAGACTAAATATATAGCGGGTATTTCGCTTGGGGTTATGGGTGTAGGCTTTGCGGCTTCTATCCCTTTTCAAGGAACGATAGCTGGAGAGATTATACAAGGGGGATTTGAAGCTGGGTTAGTTGGCGGGCTTGCAGATTGGTTCGCAGTTACAGCATTATTCCGTCACCCGATGGGAATTCCAATTCCGCATACAGCTTTGTTACCTAAAAACCGTAAACGAGTAACGAAAGGGCTCATCAATACGTTAGAAAATGAGTGGCTAACGAAAGAAAGTATTACGAATAAAGTAAAAGAAATGCAGCTAGCACAAATGGTGCTACAAATTGCAGAGAGAGAAATGCAGTCTGATGCTGTGAAAAAAGGCATTGTAACGATTGCTGAGAAGGCGATTGTTTCAATCGATACAGAAAAATTAGCGGTTATTATTGAAAAAGAATTAAAGACATATTTACATACAATTAATACAAATAACATTTTACAAGTGCTTGTTGATCAATTAGTTGTGCAAGAATATGATGAAAAGACACTTGATTACATATTAGTGAAGGTAAAAGATTGGACAGCGCAAGATGAAGCTCGTTACCAGCTCGGTAGCTTAGGTATGAAGGCGATGGAAAATATAAAAGTAGATGGATTCTTGCAGTTTACTTTGAAATCATTTATGAATATTGTAGATGAAGATAAGATTGGCGGCATTTTGCAGAAGTTTATCATTAGTAATATTAACAGCTTACAAGAGGCTGATAATAGCACAAGACAACTTATATTAGCGAAGATTCGTCAAGAAATTATCAATGTAAAAGAAAATGAAGCCTTATTACAGGAATTAGAAAATTGGAAAGAAAAGTGGCTTGCGAATTGGAATGCTACTGACAAAATAAAAGAGATGCTAGAGCAAGTACAGCAAAGAGCAGTTGCTTTTGTAAATAATGAAGAATTTGCTGATAAATATGTTATTCCATTTTTACAAAAACAAATGAATAAAATAAAAGAAGATGAACAAACTGTTCAAAAAATAGAGGAGTGGTTACAAAAGCAAGTTGTCACACTTGTGGAAAAGAACCATTCGAAAATCGGTAAGCTTGTACAAGAAAATCTTGATAAGTTAGATGATAAAACGTTAATCGAAATGATTGAAAATAATGTCGGTAAAGATTTACAGTGGATCCGAGTGAACGGGGCGGTTTGCGGATTTATGATTGGATTAGTGTTAGAAGGAATTAAAGCGATTATATGAGAAAAACCTTCCGCAATTGCGGAAGGTTTTTTATTTTTCGAGAACACTCATATTCAAATTATAAGCTTTCTCAATATTTAACTTGTACGTCCCATTTCCAGTTTTAATCGAATTTTTATACCAATGTTCTTGGTTGTTTAATTCTGGATGTTCTTCTGAAGAAGTATTTTCGTTTTTCGTTAAATCTTCTACTTGTTCCCAAGGTGTACTTCCATGGGTTTCTTTTTGATTCGTTACTGCTGTTAAAGATACATCACTTTCTTTTGCAAGATGGACAGACACTCTTGAGCTTTCCTGTACAAACCAATTATTTTGTAATTGACCTGGATAAAGAGATAGTTCGTTATTTGAAGCACGGATTTCCACATTTTTATTTTGCGGAAGAACAAGCGTTGGTTTCACCTGTGGTGCTGAATTAAATAACGTATGCTGAACAGGTAATGATTTTAAAGTGATATACATCGTTTCTCCAGCCGTTTGAACTGAAAGGAAATCATCTCGTTTTAAATTGAGTTTTTCATTTGCTTTCGTTGTCATTTCATAAGTTCCCAAAAGATGAATTTGATTTGTATTATTTCCCTCTATCGTTAGAAGCTGATGTCCTGCATCTACTACGATTTTTTTGATAGATTCAGGTATATCAAATTGTCCGTCTGGAATATTACTCGTTTGCCTCGTTGTGTTAATAGAGTGACGAACTTCTTCTAGTAATCCAGTTGATAATAAACAGTAAAAAGCAATTCCGACACTTCCTAAAACGCCGATAAAGAAAATACTAAAAATATCATATTTAATAAAAGATTGCTCTTTTTTAGAGAATAGAAGGTATAGTAAAACTTCAGCTCCAAGTATGATGAGTAAAACTGGCCACCATGCAGTTAGTGTATCTAATACTTGAATTCCTTTTACGACTGAAAAAAGTAAAAAGCATCCTAACGATATAATAGAAAGCCCCATTGAGAATGTTCCAACACGCCATGTTCTCATTCTTTTGTACCACCTTTGTTTTCTTTATTTCCAAGTAACAATTTAAAGCCGCCGCCAATTAAGAGGAGTGCAACGATAGATGTTTGGAAATAGCGATAATATAGCTCGCTAAGATGAATGTTAAATATAGTTGCAAAGTAATCATTCAAAATAGGAAGGACTGTTTGATCTAATAAATAATAACCACCGAGTGTAATTAACCCGATACCGATCCATCTTTGATGATTGATAAAATAATCAATGATAGGCTCGTCATTTACACGTTCTTTTCCATACTTTGCAGTTTGCTGTAAAGCGTCAAAGAAGCTATAGAACCAAATGATTGGAACTAAAAATAAAAACGCAGAAAGTCTTAATAAATCGAGTAAATATATTGAAAGTAAAAAGGCTGCCATAAGCTGAAGGCCGCGGCGTTGTAAACCTAAATACATATGTCCTGCTCCGGGGAACATCGCTAAAATAGAAGCGAATGTTTTATTCTTCTTTCCTTGTTCACGATGTTCTTCAAACTCTTCGAAAATAGTACGATCATCTAGTTGCTCGCCACGTTCTTTTTTCTGTAGTTGCTGAACAACGTCAAAGAAATTATAAATCCATAAAACAGGTAACGTAATAAGGAAGATAAGAAAACTTTCTTGCGATGTTAAAAGTGCAACGAAAATGATCATACTCCCGATTCCTGTGCAAGCTACTAAAAATGTAAGTCCGCGTTGCATAAGTCCTAATTGGAAATGGCCAAGCCCAGGGATGATGGATAAGAGAATGATATAAAATCGTTCGCTCTCTTTAGAGGAATTTATCACTTCTCCAGCTTCTTGCTTTTTCGTTTGGTTTATAATGGTGATAACTAAATCTAGTAAGTTAATTACCCATAGAACAGCTAGTAAAAATAGAGAAAGAAAAGCAATATCACGTTCTCTTACTACTATGGTACAAAATACTGCAAAGGAGAATAGAAATAGTGATCCTCCGCTATATAAAATAAACCGTCCTAGTTTTTTTAAGTATAAATGTCCAAGCCCAGGAATTAGCCCTAATACAAGTGCTAAAAAGGGATTTTTATTCATGCTTTGAACCTCCGTCCTTTTTCGATGTGTCTACCGATTTGTTTACAATTTGTTGTGAAATAGAAGACTCGTTATGTTTTGAAGATTTCTCTAAATTTGATGTCGCTGTAAAAATATACTGAAATAAACCACTTACCATAAAAATAATTGTAGCCGCAGTCGCAATTATGTAATGAATGATCGTGCGCTTTAGTGAGGTTGTTTTTATATTTTCATTAGACTGTAGTGTTTCAAAATTAATTTGCGTCATAACTTCGTTCGTAAATGAATCATCATTTATCATTGGAAGGTTTTCATGTTGTTCATCAATACTTTCCATATAAAGTGCTAAACAATAATCACATTCATAAAGATGTTCTTCCATAGATTCACGTTCATTGCTTTCTATAAAATCTAATGTATAATTGCGCCAATCTTCTTTTGAATAATGCATCATAGAAACTCTTCCTCCTTCCAATGTTTTTTAATCCATTTTCGTGCTCGATACAGTTTCATTTCGACTGTTTTTACTTCGATGTTTTCCTGTAAAGCAATTTCTTGATAGCTCTTTTCTTCTAAGTAATGTGCGAGAACGACGTCACGGTAATTTTCTGGAAGTTCTCTCAGTTTTTGAGCAATGAGTAATTTTTGCTCTTTCGTCAATAATAAAGCCTCAATATTATGAGAGGACTGTATATTTTCCTCAGCTTCTTTACATAAGGAGAGTTCTTCACTTTCTCTAGCTTTCTTTCTCTTATAATCAATAGCGTGATTGGTGGCAATACGTGCCATCCACGTTTTTAATCCGCGAAATTGATAATTTGGGAGAGAGGTGTGAATTTTTACGAATACTTCTTGTGTAACATCTTTCGCATCTTCTTCATGTCTTAAAATAGAAAAGATAACTTGAAAAATATAATGACGATATGTTTGTACAAGGATACGAAAAGCATGCTCGCTTCCTTGCTGTGCTTTTTCAATTAATTGTTTTTCCTCAATCGGTCTCTCCCTCCTTTTTGACGCATTCTATTATATAGACGTAAAGAATGATAAGTCACCCTACACATTTTGTAAAAAAAGAATAATATATTTTTTGCGGGAGAGCTAGATGAAAAAAGGTGTGAAAAAATGGTAAAGAGAAGTATATAATGAGCAAGTAGGAAATGTTACACGTAGAAAGGATGTGAATGTTAGTAGGGCAAGGTCCATACTAACAAACATGAAAATTAAAATATTAATAGCAGATGATAACTCTTTTATTAGAGAAGGCATGAAAATTATTTTAAATACATACGAAGAGTTTGAAGTAGTAGATACTGTAAATGATGGGGAAGAAGCTGTAGCGTATTGTAAAAAGCATGAAGTTGATATTGCTCTTTTAGATGTTCGTATGCCAAATATGAACGGGGTAGAGGCGACGAAGTTCATTTGTGAAGAGACGAAAACAAAACCGCTTATTTTAACGACGTTTGATGATGATGAATATATTTTGGATGCAGTAAAAAATGGAGCGAAAGGTTATTTATTAAAAAATAACGATCCGGAGCGTATTCGTGATGCGATAAAAGGAGTATATAACGGTCAAACTGTTATGCAAGATGTTATTCTCGATAAAATTAAGTCTAATTTAATGGAAAGTAAAGAGGAAGAATGTAAAATTGATAAGAGCCTTTTCACAGAAAGGGAGCTTAGTATTATTGCATTAATTGCAAAAGGTTTCTCAAATAAAGAAATTTCGAAACAGCTTTTTATATCTGAGGGAACAATTGCAAATTATATTACGTCAGTTTTAGGGAAAACTGGACTTGAACATCGCACACAAATTGCGATTTATTACTTAACAGGGAAAGTAGATTAATGATATGGAATTTTGGTTAACTGTAAGTAAATTAATTGTCTTTTTATATATTGTGTTCAGTTATATTTACGCAAATATAGCAAATTTACCGTGGGTTATATTTACTTTACTTATTTACCTCTCTGTAAACGTAATGATTTCTATATTTAAAAAAGATACGTATAAAAAAATATTAATCTGTATGTCCATTGGCGTAGTTATGTTATTTACATGGAGGGTTCATCCATTTTTCATTTTGTTTTTACCTTTGAACTTATACGAAATTACATTCTATTACATAGAAAAGAATTGGCCACGCTTTGTCGTTATGATGCTCCCAATTACGATTGCAGATGAAAGTATTCGAATGACTTATGGATTAATTGTTGCATTTTCTTTTCTCGTTTTAACTATTGCAGATCGATATATATCGCGTGTAGTAAAGCTTGAATCGCAAAATGATAAGATGCGAAAAGATATGCAACGACTTACGAAAAGCTTACATGAAAATAAAGAGTACATAAGACAATCTGAATACACATTTAAGCTAGAAGAGAGAAATCGGTTATCGCAAGAAATTCATGATAAAATTGGTCACTCGATGACGGGTGCGCTTATTCAAATGGAAGCAGCAAAAAGGTTAATGGAAATAGATAAAGAAAAATCTGCGGAGTTATTACAAAATGCAATTCACATTTCAAAAGATGGAATTGAAAGTATTCGCATTACATTAAAAAATATGAAGCCACCAACTGAGCAAATTGGTATTCATCGTATGAAATTATTCATAGAAGAATTTGCCGGTAAGAATGATGTGAATATTCCTTTTGTATATAAAGGGAACTTAGATATGATTTCTCCCATTCAGTGGAAAATTATCGGTGAGAATGTTACAGAAGCACTAACAAATGCAATGAAATATGCTGATGCTACAGTTATTTCTATAGATATTCATGTGCTTAACAAGATGGTTAAGGTGCAAGTGAAGGATAACGGAAAAGGGGCAGCTCTTGTTAAAAAAGGTCTCGGTATTATGGGGATGGAGGAGCGAACAGCTTCAGTAAACGGAAAAATTATTGTAGATGGAACAAGTGGCTTTTCAGTGACGATGTTGTTGCCGATATAAGAGAATGGGACGAAGATGAACCATCTCATATGAAAAAAGTGAATATTCTCATGTGAAAAGAATGAACTTCTGCACTGAGCAGGTTCATTCTTTTTGTTTATACTAAAAGCAGAGAAACCGAAATAGGGGTGAAAATGATGAATACATTAGAAATTAAAAATTTAACGAAAAAATTTGGTGATTTCATCGCAGTTGATAATATGTCTTTATCTATTAAAGAAGGAGAAATATTTGGCTTTTTAGGATCAAATGGTGCTGGTAAGAGTACAACGATAAATATGATTGCTGGTTTGTTAAGAAGTAATGAAGGTGAAATTAGCATACTAGGAAAAAATATAAAGAAACATAATCGATTTGCAAAGATGAATATTGGTATTGTTCCGCAAGATATTGCGATTTATGAAGAGTTAACTGCCTATGAAAATGTGAAATTCTTTGCTGGGTTGTACGGATTACGAGGAGCCGAATTAAAAGCTAGGGTAGAGGAAGCTCTTCAATTTGTAGGACTTAGCGATAAACATAAAAGTTATCCGAAAAACTTTTCTGGCGGGATGAAACGAAGACTGAATATCGCTTGTGCGATTGCTCATAGACCGAAGTTAATTATTATGGATGAGCCGACAGTTGGAATTGATCCACAGTCAAGAAACTACATTTTGCAGTCAGTACGTAAATTAAATGAAATGGGAAGTACGATTATTTACACGAGCCACTACATGGAAGAAGTAGAAGAGATTTGTACGAAAATCGCAATTGTCGACCACGGTAAAGTGATTGCAGAAGGTACGAAAGAACAGTTAAAAGCGATTATTACAGATACGAAAGATATTTGGATTGAAGTGAAGTCAGTAGAAAATTTAGATGTAGAAAAGTTAAAAGAGATAAACGGTGTGAAAGCTGTTCAAATTGAAGAGAACGTAATCAAGGTAAACTCGGATGCAGGATTAAATAATTTAAATCAAATTATTCAGCATTTCATTAATCATGACATTGAAATTCGTTCATTAGAGGAGCAGGCTCCAAACTTAGAAACAGTATTTCTTACGTTAACCGGAAGAAACTTACGAGATAAATAAAAGGTAAATGAAGAAAAGGTAAAGGGAGGTTCATCAATTGAACATCTTCAATATTGCAATTATGCATATTAAAAGAGATTTCAGAGACGTAAGAACTTTAGTTTTTATGTTAGCATTTCCGATTGTACTTATGCTTGTGTTAGGAACAGCGTTAACCAACGCATTTAATAGTGATAGTCATTCGATTAAAGATATACAAGTGCTATATAAAGATGAAGCGAGTAGCACGTTTTCTCAATCGTTTGCAGCATTTACGAAAGAAGTGGATAAATCAGGTATTCATTTTAAAAAAGCTTCCGGCAGTATAGATGGGAAAGAAGAAGTGAAGAAAAATAAATATGCTGCTTATGTAGAGTTAAATAAAGATGGTGCAAAATTTTACGGAAGTGACAAAAGTAGTATTGAGGGGAGTATTGTGGAAGGAATGCTTACAACATTTGTTGATAAGTACAATGTAGCGGTCGAAGTTGCAAAAGTAGATCCTACTAAGGTGAGCGCAGTTATTTCAAACGGAAATCATAATGATTATATAAAAGAAACATCTTTACAAGCTGCGAAAAAACCAGGTTCTATGGATTACTATGCGGTTGTAATGACAACGATGATTGCACTGTATGCTGCGATGGGAGCGAGTTCTTTAATTCGAGGAGAACGAATACGTAAAACAGGAGATCGTCTCATTGCTGCACCTATAAGTAAAGCTGAAATATTCATTGGAAAAGTACTTGGTAGCCTAGTAGCAAATGCCCTGTGCATATTACTCGTCATGTTATTTAGTAAATTTGTTTTTCAAGCGAATTGGGGCGACCATCTTGGAATCATATTTCTTATTTTATTAACACAAGTCTTTCTAGCAATTAGCTTCGGTTTAGGAATCGGATATATCACGAAAACAGCTGAAGCGTCTAGGGCAATTATTATGGTTGTTGTGCAATTAGCTTCTATTTTTGGAGGTGCATATTTCGTAGTAGAAGAAAATTTCGTTACGAATTTATCGCCATTAACTTGGGCAAATACAGCTGTTATGAAAATTATTTATGCAAATGATGTAGGGGCAGCACTACCAGTCATTTCTTTAAACCTTGGAATATCAGCACTCTTTTTATTAATTGCAATTATTGCATTACGTAGACGGGAGGGGCTATAGTATGAAGGATATTTTATGGCTCATACAAAAAACGTTATCTGTACTTTTGAAAAATAAAAAAGGGTTATTCATTATTATTAGTTTGCCAATAATCGGAACGCTCATCTCTTTTTCGATATACGGAAATGCGGGGCAAGGAACGTTAAATATCGGGATTGTAAATAAAGAAAATGAGCCGATAGCAAATGATACGATAAAGTTTTTAGAAGGATTAAATCATGTGAATGTGAGTAAGGTGAAGGAGTCTGAAGTAGAAGATAAACTCACTTCCAAAAAACTTGATGGAGTTATTACATTAGCTTCTGGTTTTTCAAAAAGTGTTCGAGAAGGAAAACCAGAGCATATTGAAATTTCATCGATTAAAGGTGATCAAGTAACAGGATTTATAAAATCATATTTATATAATTATATTGATAATATAGCAGCTATTAGTAAAGTGGCAGGAACAGATCAAAGTGCGTTTGATAATATGTACGCAGGGTATCAAAAAGGTTCATTTAAAATGAAAACTGAGACGCTAGAAGATACTTCGAAAAATAAAGATATGACAAATCAAACGATGGGTTACCTTATTATGTTTATGCTGTTTTCAGCAGCGAACTTATCAGGTCATATTTTAAAAGAAAAAGAGAATAGAACGTACTTTAGACTATTATCAACGCCGATAGATGGGAAGAAGTTTATATTATCTAATGTCGGAGTAAATATGATAATACTAACAGTACAAATTTTGATTACAATCCTATTCCTAACGAATGTTTTTCATACGAATATCAATATGCCTTTCATAGTGATGATGGGCGTACTAATGCTATTTGCATTAATCGCAATTGGAATATCATTAGTCCTTGTAGCTTTTTCGAAAAACTCAGCATCGGCAAATGCGATGCAAAATATGATCATTGTACCAACATGCTTACTTGCTGGATGTTATTTCCCATATGATATTATGCCAAGTGCAGTACAAAAAGTAGCTAATTTTCTTCCGCAGCGCTGGTTGTTAGATACGATATCAAAACTACAGCAGGGAATACCATTCTCGGAGTTGTATTTAAACATTTTAATTTTATTCGCTTTCGCAATTGCATTCTTCTTAATTGCTATTTATAAGTTTGGAAGAAATAATGATGCGAGAAATTTTGTTTAATGTGAAAAGGTGTGGCTTAATGCCATACCTTTTTTGTTTGAAACTTAGAGTATCTTTTGTAGTATAGGAATGCTTTTGTAGAGCACTTCGTTATGTGAAGCATGCAAAACATATTTATTTCCCTCTAGAAGAAAAACGCTATGTAGAACAGCGTTACCGTCACCATGTTTTGTAAGTAAATCACCGACGACTTTGCCGTCTGTCCATTTCAGTTTGGAATGTGAAGGGACGACTTGTAAATATTGAGTTGTTTCCTCTCCATCTCCGGCAATGAGTGTCGTTTCAATATTTCTTTTTTGTATAATAAATCTATTTTTATTTAATGTATCGAGGAAAGGGTTTTTCGTTTCCATCTTACTATAAGGAAGAAATGTAATAGAAGAGTTGGATTTTATAAATAAATAATTTCCGTAATCTTTACAAGGAATAACATCTTGTAATCCTGGAAAGTAAATGTGTATTGCCTCAACTTTATTCATTTTATGTAAGATGCTTAAGTAACAAATATATTGTTCCATATAAAAATGAACGATATTTATTTTAGAAGAGGCATGGATAGGGAGACTGCCTCAAGTCCAATAACTATAATTTGGTGGAGATCCAGCGTTTGGTGTGCAGAGTATTATAAGTTGATTCACATCATTTTTATATTCGTCACTTTGAACGTAAGAACGTCCAAGAAGGCCGCCCATACTATGACAAATTAAATTTAGTTTATCGCAACCTGTAATCTTTTTAGCATAAGCAATCGTTTGTAATAAATATTTTTGTGTAGAAAAAACAATACGCTGCCGCCAGTCATAAAAACAGATGAACAAGTCTTTATTTCGTTCGTACCCCATACTTTCTAGCATCATGATGAATGGTTCGTAAACAAATGCAGAAAGTCCAAAACTCCAATTACCAGTGCCGGGAATAATAATATTGCTCATTGAACCGAAAAGACCTGAGATAAAAACAATAGGAGTTTTTCCTTTTCTCATATTCGTATCTCCTTTAACTGTTTAGTATCAATAAAAATAAGAAATACATTTCGTATGAAAACATATTTAAATGAAACACTACGAAATAGTAAGGAATATGATTGGAAGGAAACCAAAATGATTAAAAAAATATTAAGAGTTACTTCTATTATTATTGCTATTTTCGTTTTTATTGTAATTTGTATGCATATCGATGTTACCTTAGGTAGGAAAATGGAAGCTGGAAAAAACATGCCGACAGAGTATGCGCCTCATTATAGTGACTTTCAATTATATGTAGAAGGGAAGTCTTTTTATAAACAATTATTTACTGATATAAGAGAAGCCAAAAGCTCCATCTACACTTATTTCTTCATTTTGTCGGATGATAAAAGTAGTCATACTTTTTTAAACTTATTAAAAGAGAAAGCAAAAGAAGGAGTAAACGTCTATTTATCAGTTGATCGCATTAATGATTTATCATTTGAAAGAAAGATGATAAATGAATTGCGGGAAAGTGGTGTGCATTTTACATATAGTAGAAAACCTGCATTGCCATTCGGATTTTATTCACTTCACCATCGTAATCATCGCCGTATTACGACGATTGATGGGGATATTGGCTATACAGGCGGATTTAATATAGGAGATGAGTACTTAGGGAAAGATAAGCGATTTGGATATTGGCGTGATTATCATGTACGGCTTAAAGGAGAAGGAGCAAAAGATTTAGAAGAGCAGTTTGCTTTAGATTGGAAACGAGATACGAAAGAAGAGATAAAGAGGAGTACGAATAAAGCTAGTAAAGGGAATACATTACATACTATGACTAGTTACAATGGGCATTACGTTGCTGAAAAATATATAGAGCTCATAAAACAAGCTCAGCACTCCATTGTAATTGCAACGCCGTATTTTATAGCAAAAAATAAAGAATCCATGAATGCTTTAATCGCAGCACAAAAGCGTGGTGTTACAGTAAAAATACTTTGGTCATATAAACCAGATCTACCTCTTATAAAAGAAGCGGCGTATCCATACATACGTCAAGCTGTTAATAATGGGATTACTGTATATGGGTATAAAAAAGGAATGTTCCATGGCAAATTAATGCTTATTGATAATGAATTAACTGTTATTGGTACAACAAACTTTACTTCGCGTAGCTTCAATATAAATGATGAAATGAATTTTTATATTTATGGCGGTCCTATTGTAGGACAAGTTAATAAGGCGTTAACAGAGGATTTTCATGATTCGAAAGAAATGACGAAAGAGTTTTTTGAGAAGTTATCTTTTTGGGAGCGTTGTAAGGAGAAAGTGGCGGGATTGGTTGAGTTCTATTTGTGATGATGGATTAGGAAAGGGTGCCTACAAAAGGCACCCTTTTTGGTGGGAAATCATTATTTTTCATGCACCAGCATCGTAACATCATCATTAATCAACGTCCCCACATGTTCACCTAAACATATTTTTTTCATGACTCCAGGCTCATCAAAGTTAAAGACATGCGTTGGTAAATTGTAGTCCCGGGCAAGCAGTAATGCCGCTTGATCCATGACTTGTATATTTTGTCTAACGACATCATTATAGTTTAGTTTGCTGTACATTTTTGCTGATTTGTTATGCTTCGGATCACTTGTAAAAACGCCATCGACACCCTGTTTTGCGACTAATATGGCATCGCTATTCATTTCAATAGCTCTTTGTACGCTTGGATAATCTGTCGTCACGAACGGTTGCCCGTTTCCGCCTCCAAAGATAACGATATAGCCGTTATCTAAATGGTGGACTGCACGCAAGCGAATGTATGGTTCAGCTACTGCATTAAATGGAATGGAAGTCATAACGCGTACTTCTCTATTTGTTTTACTTGTTAAAACACCGCGAAGCATTAAGCTGTTAATGATTGTACCTAACGTACCGATATTATCAGCTTCTACGCGATCGATTCCCCATTCTTCAGCTAGATGCCCCCTAAAAATGTTACCGCCACCGATGACGATGGATACTTCGATACCTAAATCAACAATGGATAAAATTTCGTTTGCGATATGTTCTAATCGTTTGGAGTTAAAGCTATTTCCAGTTTGATCGGCAAGTGCACCGCCGCTTAATTTAATTAAGACACGTTTATATGGCTTCATAACAATTCCCCCTATATAGATCGCAATAAAAAAGGAACAAAGGCGAATGCCTTTGTTCCTTTTTAAGAAAATGAAAAAGAAAAGAAGAAGATAGGACGAATTGCTTTGTATAGTTTTTCATAACATCCACTCCTTTTCATTTTGATTTGTTTTAAGTATATATCTTTTTGATTATACGAAACAATCTGATTACTTATCAAGTTTATTTTATCGTTTTTTAACAAAATGGTGTCAATGAAAAAAAGAAGAAAAATATTTGAATTTTTTGTGACGAACTTGTAGGTTTTTGTATGATTTTGTAGGTTCGCTTATAAGATGTGTGAGTAGCTTTTATAAATTCAAATTGAAAGCGTTCGCATGAAGGGGATGAACATAAATGAAAAAATTCGGATTGGCAACACAAATTTTTGTCGCGCTTGTTTTAGGGATTGTAGTAGGGGCAGTCTTTTATGGCAATAAAACGGCGATTTCTTATATCACACCAATTGGGGATATATTTATTCACTTAATTAAGATGATTGTAGTACCAATTGTTATTTCAGCATTAATTGTTGCAGTAGCTGGTGTAGGAGATATGAAGAAGCTTGGGAAACTGGGTGGTAAGACAATTCTTTATTTCGAAATTATTACGACGATTGCTATTTTAATGGGATTACTTGCAGCGAATATATTCCAACCAGGTACTGGTGTTGATATGAGTAATTTACAGCAAAGTGATATTTCTTCTTATAAACAAACTGCAGATGCAACAGAGAAGAAAGGTTTTGCTGAGACAATTGTTCACATTGTACCGAAAAACGTATTTGAATCGATTGCACAAGGTGACCTATTACCGATTATATTCTTCTCAGTATTATTCGGCTTAGGAGTTGCGGCAATTGGGGAAAAAGGAAAGCCTGTCTTTAACTTTTTTGAAGGCGTACTCGAAGCCATGTTTTGGGTTACAAATCAAGTTATGAAATTTGCACCATTTGGTGTATTCGCATTAATTGCCGTTACGGTTGCAAAATTTGGTGTAGCAACACTACTTCCGCTAGGAAAACTAGTGCTAGCTGTATACGTAACTGTTATACTATTCGTTGTGATTGTATTAGGTATTAATGCACGAATGGTTGGAGTAAACATTTTTACATTAATAAAAATTTTAAAAGAAGAATTGATTCTTTCATTTACGACAGCAAGTTCAGAAGCTGTTTTACCTAATATAATGAGAAAAATGGAAGAGTTCGGTTGTCCAAAGGCAGTTGCCTCTTTCGTAATTCCGACAGGTTATACATTTAACTTGACTGGATCGGCTATTTATCAAGCGTTAGCGGCATTGTTTGTTGCACAAATGTACGGTGTGCACATGTCACTAACGGAGCAAATAACGTTATTATTCGTTCTCATGTTAACATCCAAAGGTATGGCGGGAGTTCCAGGTGCATCGTTCGTTGTTGTATTAGCAACGTTAGGTTCAATGGGGTTACCACTAGAAGGTATCGCATTAATTGCGGGAATTGACCGCATTTTAGATATGATTCGCTCATCTGTCAATGTATTAGGAAATGCATTAGCGGCCATTGTTATGTCGAAGTGGGAAGGCGAATTCGATAATGAGAAAGCAAAACAATATGTAGAAACAGTCAAAGAAACAAAAGCAGCATAAGAAATCGTTAAGGAGTGAATAATCATGGCAACATTAACTGAAGTTAAAAATGGTGTTCGAATTGAAAAAGATTTTTTAGGTGAAAAAGAAGTACCAAACTATGCATACTACGGCGTACAAACAATGCGTGCAGTTGAAAACTTCCCAATTACAGGATACAAAATCCATGAAGGTTTAATTAAAGCGTTCGCAGTTGTAAAAAAAGCAGCAGCGCTTGCGAATACAGATGTAGGAAGATTGGAATTAAACAAGGGCGGTGCGATCGCAGAAGCTGCTCAAGAAATTCTTGATGGAAAATGGCATGATCATTTCATCGTAGATCCAATCCAAGGCGGAGCGGGTACTTCAATGAACATGAATGCAAATGAAGTCATTGCCAATCGTGCTCTTGAATTATTAGGAATGGAAAAGGGAGACTATCATTATATTAGTCCAAATAGTCATGTAAATATGGCCCAATCAACAAATGATGCATTCCCAACGGCGATTCATATCGCAACGTTAAATGCATTAGAAGGCTTATTACAAACGATGGGTTATATGCATGATGTATTTGAATTAAAAGCAGAACAGTTTGACCATGTTATTAAAATGGGTCGTACACATTTACAAGATGCGGTGCCAATTCGTCTTGGACAAGAGTTTAA
>NZ_JH414711.1:0-44720 GCF_000238655.1 Bacillus sp. 7_6_55CFAA_CT2
GACCCTCCACGGTTGAGCCGTGGGCTTTCACATCAGACTTAAGAAACCACCTGCGCGCGCTTTACGCCCAATAATTCCGGATAACGCTTGCCACCTACGTATTACCGCGGCTGCTGGCACGTAGTTAGCCGTGGCTTTCTGGTTAGGTACCGTCAAGGTGCCAGCTTATTCAACTAGCACTTGTTCTTCCCTAATAACAGAGTTTTACGACCCGAAAGCCTTCATCACTCACGCGGCGTTGCTCCGTCAGACTTTCGTCCATTGCGGAAGATTCCCTACTGCTGCCTCCCGTAGGAGTCTGGGCCGTGTCTCAGTCCCAGTGTGGCCGATCACCCTCTCAGGTCGGCTACGCATCGTTGCCTTGGTGAGCCGTTACCTCACCAACTAGCTAATGCGACGCGGGTCCATCCATAAGTGACAGCCGAAGCCGCCTTTCAATTTCGAACCATGCAGTTCAAAATATTATCCGGTATTAGCCCCGGTTTCCCGGAGTTATCCCAGTCTTATGGGCAGGTTACCCACGTGTTACTCACCCGTCCGCCGCTAACTTCATAAGAGCAAGCTCTTAATCCATTCGCTCGACTTGCATGTATTAGGCACGCCGCCAGCGTTCATCCTGAGCCAGGATCAAACTCTCCAATAAAGTTAGTTTGTCTAGCATCTAAAATAAAAATTGACGTTTCACGTTGTTTGTTTCGTTTAGTTTTCAAAGTTCAACATCGCGTTTCAGCGACTTTTATAATATATCATAGTATATTATTTTCGTCAACAAGTTTTTTCGATAAGTTATATCTCTCATTTGCTGACTCTGCCTATTATATAGGCTTTCTTTTCCCTATGCAAGTATTATTATAAAAAAATAAAGAGAGGGAAAATCCCCTCTCTTATTCTTCTGAAGAAACCTCTTCACTCGTTTCTTCCTCTTCATCTTTTTGTGCTTTTGCTACCGTCGCTACCTCTTGGTCTTCCTCTAATCGAATTAGACGAACACCTTGTGTATTACGTCCCATTTGAGAGATTTGATCAACTGGCATACGAATAATAACGCCTGCCGCTGTAATTAACATAATATCTTCTTCACCTGTAACAGATTTAACAGCTACTAATTTACCGTTCTTATCTGTAATGTTACAAGTTTTCAGACCTTTACCACCGCGACTTTGCAGACGGTATTCATCAATTGGTGTACGCTTTCCGTAACCATTTTTCGTTACAATTAGAACATTTACATCCTCTTCGACAATTTCCATACCTACAACTTGGTCTTCATCGCCCAACGTAATAGCTTTAACACCTGCAGCATTACGTCCCATAGAACGAACATCTTGTTCATTGAAACGAATTAGCATACCGTTACTTGTCCCGACAATAATATCCTTATCACCCGATGTTAAACGTACAGATATTACCTCATCCTCTTCACGAAGAGAAATTGCAATTAAACCATTTGTACGTATATTTGCAAATGATGAAAGTGGCGTTCTCTTAGAAACCCCTTGTTTTGTCGTAAAGAATAAGAACTGATCGTCACCAAATTCACGAATCGGAATAATAGCGTTAATCCACTCACCCTTATCTACCCCTAATAGGTTAATAATTGGTAGTCCTTTTGCAGTACGACTATACTCTGGAATTTCATATCCTTTCGTACGGTATACTTTACCCTTGTTTGTAAAGAATAAAATATGATCATGAGTAGACGTTGTTAATAAATGTTCAACAAAGTCATCATCATTCGTACCCATTCCTTGCACACCACGTCCCCCACGGTTCTGTGTTTTGTACGTAGAAGCTGGTAACCTCTTAATATAACCGTTATGAGTTAACGTAATCGCAATGTTTTGTTCAGGAATTAAATCTTCATCTTCAATAAATTCCATACCGCCAATTGTAATTTCTGTTCGTCTCTTATCATTGAAACGCTCTTTTACTTCTGTTAATTCTTCACGAATAATCTCAAGAACTTTTTCTTCATCTGCTAAAATCGCTTTTAATTCAGCAATTAACTTCATTAAGTCTTGATATTCTTGCTCAATTTTTTCACGTTCTAATCCAGTTAAGCGTTGCAGACGCATATCTAAAATTGCTTGCGCCTGTTTCTCACTTAAACCAAAACGTTCCATTAAGCCTTGCTTGGCAATATCTGCCGTTTTTGAACTACGAATTAACGTAATAACTTCATCAAGATGATCTAAAGCAATTCGTAATCCTTCTAAAATATGAGCACGTGCTTCTGCTTTTTCTAATTCATAAGCAGTACGTCTACGAATTACTACCTTCTGATGCTCTAAATAATGATATAGATTTTGTTTTAAATTTAGTACTTGTGGCTCCCCATTTACAAGAGACAACATATTAATACCGAAACTTGTTTGAAGCGCTGTATGTTTATATAGATTGTTTAATAGTACGTTTGCATTAGCATCACGACGTACTTCCATGACAATACGCATACCATTACGATCTGATTCATCACGTAAATCTGTAATACCTTCAATTTTCTTATCGCGAACTAATTCTGCGATTTTTTCAATTAATCGTGCCTTATTAACTTGATAAGGTAGTTCAGTTACGATAATAGATTGTTTACCGTTTGACTTCTCTTCAATTTCAACCTTAGCACGAAGCATAATGGAACCGCGACCTGTTTCATAAGCTCTTCGAATTCCACTTCTTCCTAAAATTAAACCTGCCGTCGGAAAGTCTGGACCGGGAATATATTCCATTAATTCCGCGATAGTAATATCAGGATTATGACTTAATGCCAACACACCATCAATTACTTCGCCAAGCTGATGCGGCGGTATATTTGTTGCCATACCAACAGCAATACCTGTTGTACCGTTTACTAATAAATTAGGGAAACGCGCTGGTAGTACTATCGGTTCTCTTTCGGAACCATCATAGTTATCTTGATAATCAATTGTATTTTTTGAAATATCACGTATTAATTCCATAGAAATCTTAGACATTCTTGCCTCTGTATAACGCATTGCAGCTGCTGAATCTCCATCTACAGAACCGAAGTTACCATGCCCATCTACAAGCATATAACGTTGACTAAAATCTTGCGCCATACGTACCATTGTTTCATAAACGGCTGAATCACCATGAGGGTGATACTTACCGATTACTTCACCGACAATACGTGCTGATTTCTTATACGCTTTATCAGCTGTAATTCCTAAATCATTCATCGCATATAAAACCCTACGATGCACAGGTTTTAATCCATCACGAACATCTGGTAATGCACGAGATACGATAACACTCATTGCGTAATCTAAAAATGAGGTACGCATTTCATGACTAATATTAATTTCTCGAATTCGTGCTTGTTGTTGATTGTCTGACATCAACGAGCACCTCCTCTTACATTTCCGTTACACATACATTGATTTATATGTAGAAGACAGGAATACTTAGATTCCTGTCATTACTCATTTAAATATCAAGGTTCTTCACGTATTTTGCATTCTCTTGGATAAAGTTACGACGCGGCTCTACTTTATCTCCCATTAAAATTTCAAATGTTTCGTCTGCTTCAATTGCATCTTGAAGGGAAACTTGAAGTAATGAACGTACTTCTGGATCCATTGTCGTCTCCCATAGCTGAGTTGGATTCATTTCCCCTAGACCTTTATAACGCTGAATCCCTGGCTTAGGTTGGGCCGGTAATTCTGCTAAGATTTTTTCAAGTTCCTTATCGTTGTAAGCATATTGAATTTTTTTACCTTGTTGTATTTTAAACAACGGCGGCTGTGCAATATAGATATAACCACACTCAATTATTTGACGCATATAACGATAGAAGAACGTTAATAATAGGGTACGAATATGTGCACCATCAACATCGGCATCGGTCATAATAATAACCTTATGATAGCGTGCTTTTTCAATATCGAAGTCTCCACCAATATTTGTACCAATCGCCGTAATAATTGTACGAACTTCATCATTTGATAAAATCTTATCTAAGCGTGCCTTTTCCACATTAATAATTTTACCCTTCAGCGGTAAAATTGCTTGGAAATGACGATCGCGTCCTTGTTTTGCAGATCCACCCGCAGAGTCACCCTCTACGATGTAAATTTCACTAATTGCTGGATCTTTCGAAGAGCAATCAGCTAATTTACCAGGTAAACTTGAAACTTCTAACGCACTCTTTCGACGTGTCAATTCACGCGCTTTTTTCGCAGCTACACGTGCACGTGCAGCCATCGTACCTTTTTCTACAATTTTTCGCGCTACATTAGGATTTTCTAGTAAGAACTTTTCAAACGCCTCTGAGAATACAGACTCTGTAATTGTTCTCGCTTCACTATTCCCAAGTTTTGTCTTCGTTTGTCCTTCAAATTGTGGATTTGGATGCTTGATTGATACAATTGCTGTTAAACCTTCACGAACATCCTCACCAGTTAAATTACTGTCCGCATCTTTTAAAATGCTATTTTTACGACCATAGTCGTTGATTACACGAGTTAAAGCTGTTTTAAAACCTACCTCATGTGTACCACCTTCATACGTATGGATGTTATTCGTAAATGAGTAAATATTATTTGTGTATCCCTCGTTATATTGAAGAGAAACCTCAACCTGAATACCATCTTTTGAACCTTCTACGTACACAGGCTCTTCATGAATCGGTTGTTTTGAGCGATTTAAATGCTCAACATATGATTTAATTCCACCTTCGTAATGGAATTCTTTCTTTTGCTTATGTTCACGTTTATCTTCAATTGTTAATTTAATATTGCGATTTAAAAACGCTAATTCACGCATACGAGTTGCTAGCGTATCAAAATCGTATACTGTTGTTTCTTGGAAAATTTCCGGATCTGGTTTAAATCGAGTTATTGTTCCTGTTTGATCTGTGTCACCAATGACTTTTAAATCCGCAACCGGAATACCTCTTTCGTATTTTTGGTAATGGATTTTACCTTCACGATGTACAAATACTTCTAATTCTGTTGATAGAGCATTTACAACCGATGCCCCAACACCATGTAAACCACCAGAAACTTTATAACCGCCACCGCCAAATTTACCACCGGCGTGGAGAACAGTCATAATAACTTCTACAGCTGGACGTCCCATTTTTTCTTGTATACCAACCGGAATACCACGCCCATTATCCGTTACACGAATACTATTATCTTCTTCGATACTAACATTAATTTCATCACAATAACCTGCAAGTGCTTCATCAATACTATTATCTACGATTTCCCACACAAGATGGTGAAGCCCTTTTCCACTTGTAGATCCAATATACATACCAGGGCGTTTCCGAACTGCCTCTAGTCCTTCAAGCACCTGTATCTGACTTTCATCATATGCATTTTCTTGCATTTGCTTTTGTTCCATTGACACAAAGATCACCTACTTTTCCATTTAAACAGGGGTTATTCCCTATCTATTTCACAATCTACAGTGCCGTTCGTTACATGAATTGTTTTCGCTTCTTTTAATGTTTCGTGTTCAATTCCGTCGACACTCGTCGTTGTAACAAATGTTTGCACTTTTCCTTGAATTGTATTTAAAAGATGTGATTGACGATAATCATCTAATTCTGATAAAACATCATCCAACAAAAGGATTGGATATTCTTTAACCTCTGAATAAATCAATTCAATTTCAGCTAATTTTAGGGATAGTGCGGTCGTTCGTTGTTGTCCTTGCGAACCAAAGACTTGAACATTTTTACTATTAACGAAGAATTGTAAATCGTCACGATGAGGACCAATTAAAGTCGTACCACGGAAAATTTCACGTTGTTTCACAGATTGAAAACTTTCATAGTATACTTCTTTTATTTTCGACAAATCCATTGATTCTGATACATCTACACTTGGTTTATAGACAATTTCTAACTCTTCTAATCCACGGCTTATACCTCGATGAATTGGAGCTGCCCATTCCTGTAGCAAATGCAAAAATTCAAAACGTTTTTGCAGTATTTTCGCACCATGCTCAATTAGTTGAAGTGTAAATACATCCAACATCGTTTCCTCATTCTTACTATTCCCTTGCATTTTTTTCAACAAGTGATTTCGTTGCGTGAGCACCTTTTGATATTGACTTAATTCATACAAATATACAGGAGCTATTTGTCCTAATTCCATATCTAAAAAGCGTCTTCTTACTTGAGGGCTTCCTTTTACAAGATTTAAATCTTCTGGGGCAAACATGACAACGTTCATCACGCCAATATATTGACTTAACTTTTGTTGTTCAAGTTGATTTAATTTTGCCTTTTTACCTTTTTTCGAAATATTTAATTCCAAAGACAAAGAATTGTTTCTTTTTTGTAATTTCCCCTTTATTTGACCAAAATCTTCATCCCAGCGGATAAGTTCGCGATCATTAGAGGTTCTATGAGATTTCGCCATCGCTAAAACATAAATAGCTTCCATCAAATTTGTTTTCCCTTGTGCATTTTCGCCGATAATTACATTTACCTTATCTTCAAAGGAAAGCTCTAATTTTTCATAATTGCGATAGTTTTTTAATTGTATTTCTGAAATAAACAAAGGGCTCCCCCTTTATGCCTGAACTTGGAAAGTTCCGCTTCCTGGAATTTCAATAACATCATTCGCATATAGTTTGCGACCTCTTCTATTTTCAAGTTCGTTGTTCACGTACACTTCATATTCTTGTAAAAACCATTTTACAGCGCCACCTGTATCAATTACATCAGCTAACTTTAAAAATTGTCCTAGTGTAATATACTCTGTTGAAATTTTAATACGTTTCATAAAATCGCTCACTTTCTGAAAGTGTTCATTCTTTCATTGTACTAAATAAACTAGCATTAGGAAAGTAATACCCAAAAATCAAATAAGGGCCACTAGCATCTTTAAACTAGCAACCCTTATTCCTTACCTAGTAAGTACGAACCGGTAAAATTAATTGAATAATTGAATCATCATTTACTGTACGAATTAAGAACGGTCTCATTGCCCCAGTAAAGCTAACTTTAATCTCTGTACTATCCAAAGCTTTTAATGCATCCATCATATATTTTGCACTAAAAGATATTTTTAACTCTTCTCCATCTACTTTTTCGCATTGTACTTCTTCGACAACTTTTCCGATTTCTGGTGAATTCGAAGAAATCTCTAGCATTTCTTGCTCTAAAGTTGATAATTTAACAACGTTATTGCGGCCATCTCTTGCTAATAGTGAAGCACGATCAATTGCTTGTAGGAATTCTTTTGTATTTACAAAAATATCCGTTTTACTCTCTGCTGGAATTAAACGTGTCGTATCAGGATAATTTCCTTCTAACAATCTTGAGAAGAATAATAAATGTTTTGTACGGAATAATACTTGATACTCCGTAATAACGATATCTACCATTTCTTCAGACTCATCTAAAATTTTACTTAATTCATTTAAGCTCTTACCTGGAATAACAACATTAGCTTGGAATTCATCTGCAATGTTATGTCCTTCAATTTTTGCTTTTCGAAGTGCCAGTCTATGACTATCTGTTGCAATACAAGTTAACTCGCTGTTATATACCTTCCAGTTTACACCTGTCAAGATCGGTCTTGTTTCAGAAGTAGAAACTGCAAATACAGTTTGTCTGATCATATGCTTAAGTAAATCTGTTGGTATCTTAAATACATGATGTTCTTCAATCTGTGGCAATAACGGATATTCTGCAGAATCTAAACCATTTAAGTTAAACTCTGATTTTCCAGATTTTATTTTTGTCATAAAATGATTTTCTACAGAAATTTCGACAGTGTCTTTAGGTAGTTTTTTTACAATCTCACTAAAATATTTTGCCTGTAAAACAATGCTTCCTGATTGAGCAATTTCTACGATTTCTTTTCCATCTTCTTCGACTGGAATAAAAGATTCAATAGAAATATCAGCATCGCTTCCTGTTAATGTAACCCCTTCTTCAGTAGCTACAACTTTAATTCCCGTAAGGATGGGGATTGTTGTACGAGAAGAAACTGCCTTCATTACATCTTGTACACCTCTTACAAGATAGTCTTTTTGTATTGTAAAACGCATAAAGAAAAACCTCCGGTAAGTATAAGATTTTATTTAATTAATAAAGATAAAAAATAGTAGTAATAGTAATAGGGCTTGTGGATATGTGGATAACCCCTATAAAGGATGTAAAAACAGTCTATCTACATGTGGATAGACTGTGCGTAAAACAAGGTAAGTTATTCACACTATTCAGCTACTACTTTAAAATACCATTAATTTCTTCAACTTGCTTTTGTAATTGCGTATCGGTTTTTAGTAGTTTAGAGATTTTTTCATGGGCATGGATAACTGTTGTATGATCACGTCCACCAAATTCTTCACCTATTTTTGGTAAAGAGGAATCTGTAAGCTCGCGCGATAAATACATTGCAATTTGGCGAGGAAACGCAACTGATTTGGTACGTTTTTTCGCTTTAAAATCTTCTAATTTCACTTGATAAACATCCCCGACAGCTTTTTGAATATCATAAATAGAGATAATTTTTGGCTTAGAATTTGGAATAATATCTTTAAGTGCTTCAGCTGCTAAATCAGCATTAATATCTTTATTAATTAAAGATGAATAAGCTACAACTCGGATAAGTGCACCTTCTAATTCACGAATATTTGAATCAATTTGATTTGCGATATAAAGCATAACTTCATTTGGTATATCAAGCCCTTCAGCTTTTGCTTTTTTGCGTAAAATCGCAATTCGTGTCTCTAAATCTGGCGGCGTAATATCTGTAATAAGCCCCCATTCAAAGCGGGAACGAAGACGATCTTCTAAAGTCGGAATCTCTTTTGGTGGTCGATCACTAGAAATTACAATTTGTTTACTTTCTTCGTGTAATGCATTAAATGTATGGAAAAACTCTTCTTGAGTTTGTTCTTTTCCAGCAAGAAATTGAATATCATCTATCAATAAAACATCTACGTTGCGATATTTATTACGAAAATCAACAGCCTTATTATCACGAATAGAGTTAATAAATTCATTTGTAAATTTTTCTGATGATAAATATACAACTTTTGCATTTGGATTATGTTCAATTACATAATGACCAATTGCGTGCATTAAATGCGTCTTTCCAAGCCCAACTCCCCCGTAAATAAAGAGTGGGTTATACGCTTTAGCTGGCGCCTCGGCTACAGCTAATGAAGCTGCATGGGCAAAACGGTTACCAGAGCCGATAACAAATGTATCAAATGTATATTTTGGATTTAACATGCTCTGTGGTAAATGAGCTGAATCATCTTGTGCTGGATTCGGCTTAACTGGAGGCAGATCAATATCCTCTTCAGCTTGACTTTGAGGAATAATAAAGCGAATTGCTAATTTTGCCCCTGTTAAATCGTATAGTGTTTCTGAAATTAGTTCGGAGTAATGAGATTCTAGCCAGTCACGAGCAAATTCATTTGGAGCTGTAATCGTTAATACGTCTTTCTTCAAGTTATGAGCCGTTGTTGATTTTAACCATGTCTCATAACTAGGCTTGCTTACCTTTTTTTCTAATTCTTTTAAGGCACTATTCCATAAATCAGAGATATTTTCCAAAGGTGTCCCTCCTTTACTAAGATGGTAAAAGAATAAGGTTGCGCAACAAATGTACAACCCAATAAATATAAAATGTATATTTATACGAAACGTATTTTAAAACCTAAAAACGTCGTTTGTATATGAGATAGGGTTTTCGACAAAAAAAGCAAATGTGGACAACTATTTACCCACATGTGATTAAAACTGTCCACATGTTATACACAAACTGTGGATAAAATAAAGGTGTGGAAAACTTATTCAAAGTGAAAACACAACTATAATATCAAAAAAAAGTGGCTATAGCAATGAATTTAAGAAAGTTATCCACAAAATCAATACCTTGTGGAATAAACTTGTCCACAACACGATATACTGTGTAAAAGTGCGAAAAAAGTTTGTGGATATAAAAAACGTGAAAAAACATTTATCCACAAGGAAATATAGGTGCTGTGTAAAAGTATGTGAATAGGTTCAAAATGAATATTTGATGAAAATTTCTAGAACCATTGACATTTTCCTAGTTGATTAACTATAATTTATAGGACTGTCTTTAACAGATATTCCTCAGGGAGGTGTCATATAATGAAAAGAACTTACCAACCAAATAAACGTAAGCGCAGCAAAGTACATGGTTTCCGCAGCCGTATGAGCACAGCGAACGGACGTAAAGTGCTAGCAGCTCGTCGTCGTAAAGGAAGAAAAGTATTATCTGCGTAGACCACTGATCGTTCAGTGGTCTTTTTTTCTAATAATAGTGAATTTCCGCTGATGAAATACAGGAGTGTCAATTGATATGAAGAAAAAACATCGTATAAAGAAGAATGATGAATTCCAGGCGGTTTTTCAAAAAGGAAAATCAAATGCGAATCGTCAGTTTGTTGTATACCAATTAGATAAAGAAGAACAGCCAAACTTTCGCATCGGCCTTTCTGTTAGCAAGAAAATTGGAAATGCAGTAGTTCGTAATCGAATTAAGCGCATGGTCCGTCAGGCTATTACAGAGTTAAAAGATGAGATAGATTCTGGGAAAGATTTTGTTATAATAGCAAGGAAGCCTTGTGCAGAGATGACATATGAAGAAGTAAAGAAAAGCTTAATTCATGTCTTTAAACGCTCTGGTATGAAAAGAATAAAAAGGTAGCGTAAGGAAATGAATTACACTATATACATACCGATACAAGGAGGAGTAGGCTTTGAAAAAGAAATTAGGTTTACTAGCCATGGTCGTTGCATTAATGGCGATTGCCACCGGTTGTAGTGAAACGGGTCAGCCGATTACATCGAAAAGTACTGGGATTTGGAATGAATATTTCGTATATCCGCTTTCTCAGTTAATCACGTATTTTGCCGACTTATTTAACAGTAATTACGGTTTAGCAATTGTTATTACAACTCTTATCATTCGTTTTGCATTATTACCATTAATGATTAAACAAACGAAGAGTACAAAGGCAATGCAAGCGTTACAACCAGAAATGGTGAAGTTAAAAGAGAAATATAGTTCTAAAGATCAAGCAACACAGCAAAAACTACAACAAGAAATGATGCAGTTATATCAAAAGAATGGTGTAAATCCATTGGCAGGATGTTTACCGATATTTGTTCAGATGCCTATTTTATTCGCGTTTTATCATGCGATTATGAGAACAACAGCAATTAGTGAACATACATTTTTATGGTTTGATTTAGGACAGGCAGATCCGTTCTATATCTTACCAGTTGTTGCGGCAATTACGACATTTATTCAGCAAAAGCTTGCAATGGCAGGAACAGCTGGTCAAAATCCGCAAATGGCAATGATGCTTTGGCTTATGCCGATTATGATTT
The DNA here is from genome assembly GCF_000238655.1 of Bacillus sp. 7_6_55CFAA_CT2. NCBI lineage: Bacteria > Bacillati > Bacillota > Bacilli > Caryophanales > Bacillaceae > Bacillus > Bacillus sp. 7_6_55CFAA_CT2. The sequence goes on from NZ_JH414711.1 coordinate 11,360, forward strand.
TAATCTTTGCAATTAACTTCCCAGCCGCATTATCACTTTACTGGGTTGTTGGTAATATCTTTGGTATTGCTCAAATGTACTTTATCAAAGGGCCAGAGATTAAGGCTAACAAAGCTGGAGGCTCAAGCAAGTGAGTATAATTACTGCTAAAGGACAAACAGTCGAGCTGGCAGTAGAGGATGCTTTAAGGCAATTAAACACATCAAAAGATCGAGTAGATATAAATATTGTCGATGAGGGTAAAAGAGGGTTCTTAGGTTTATTTGGGAATCGTCCTGCAGTAGTAGAAGTTGTATTGAAGAAAGATCCAATTCAAGAATGTGAAGAATATTTAAGAAATGTTATTCACAATATGGGTGTGGAAGTTGAAATTAGTAAAATTGTAAAAGGACGCGAGATCGAATTTACAATTTCTGGTGATGATGTAGGAGTTTTAATTGGAAAAAGAGGTAATACATTGAACTCTTTACAGTATTTAACAAAACTTGTCGCAAATCGTAACACGAAGCAGTATATCGGTATTACAATAGATGCTGAAAATTATCGTAGTAAAAGAAAAAGTACGTTAGAATCACTTTCTTATCGATTAGCGAAACAAGTATTTAATACGAAAAAAAGAGTTATTTTAGAACCGATGCCATCTTTTGAACGAAAAATTATTCATCAGGCATTATCAAATCATCAAGGTATCAATACAACTTCTGAAGGAAATGAACCACATCGGCATGTTGTAATATCTCCTAAATGACCGGTTGCTCAAATGAGTGCCGGTTTTTTTGAGCGGAAAATAGATGTGGATAACTAAAAAACACTAAACTTATCCACTGTGAATAAGTTTAGTGTTTTTTACATGGGGATATAATAAAATGAGTTATTCTTCTTTTGTAGATAGGTTCGTTATGGTATCCTAATAATTTAGTGAAAGAAATAATCATGTTGAAATAGAGATAAATAAGCAAGTGAGGTGAAAGGACATGGAATTTGATACAATTGCTGCGATTTCCACAGCGCTTGGAGAGGGTGCAATTGCCATTGTTCGAGTAAGTGGGGATGATGCGGTTGAGAAAGTTAATCGTATTTTTAAGGGGAAGGATTTAACAGAGGTTCCTTCTCACACTATTCATTATGGTCATATTGTTGATTTAGATACAAATCAAGTTATTGAAGAAGTTATGGTGTCTATTATGCGCGCACCAAGGACTTTTACACGTGAAAATATAGTGGAAATTAACTGTCACGGTGGACTTGTTTCAGTAAATAAAGTATTGCAACTTATTCTAGCACAAGGAGTACGATTGGCAGAACCGGGCGAATTTACAAAACGTGCTTTTTTAAATGGACGTATCGATTTATCACAAGCAGAAGCTGTTATGGATTTGATTCGAGCAAAAACAGATCGTGCGATGAATGTAGCAATTAATCAAATGGAAGGGCGATTATCTAAATTAATTGGTCTTTTGCGTCAAGAAATATTAGAAACATTAGCTCATGTTGAGGTAAATATAGATTATCCAGAATACGATGATGTAGAAGAGATGACACATAATATTTTAATTGAGAAAGCGACACATGTTCGTTCGGAAATCGAAAAAATATTAGAAACATCAAAACAAGGGAAAATTTTACGTGAGGGTATTGCTACAGCAATTATCGGTAGACCCAACGTTGGGAAATCATCGTTATTAAATAGTCTTGTTCAGGAGAAAAAGGCAATTGTAACTGATATTGCAGGAACAACTCGTGATGTTATTGAAGAGTACGTTAACGTGCGTGGTGTACCTCTTAAACTTATAGATACAGCCGGTATTCGGGAGACAGAAGATGTTGTTGAACGAATTGGTGTGGAACGTTCAAAAGAAATGATGAGCCAAGCGGATTTAGTATTAGTTGTTGTCAACTATAGCGAGGCTTTAACAAATGAGGATGAAGATCTATTCCGTGCGGTACAAGGAAAAGACTTTATTGTTATTGTGAATAAAACTGATTTACCGCAAGCGATTGATATGGAACGTGTTACAGAGTTAGCCGCGGGAAATCGTGTTATTACAACATCCTTAATTGAGGAACAAGGAATAGATGAACTCGAAAAGGCAATAGCTGATTTATTCTTTGAAGGAACAATCGATTCTGCAGATATGACATATGTTTCTAATGCGAGACATATTGGATTATTAACACAAGCAGGAAAAACAATCGGTGATGCAGTTGAGGCGATTGAAAATGGTGTACCAATTGATATGGTACAAATTGATTTAACAAGAACGTGGGAAATACTTGGTGAAATTACTGGGGACACAGTGCATGAAAGCTTAATTGACCAGTTGTTCTCTCAATTTTGTTTAGGAAAATAATATAGTGAATTTGTAGAAAGATAGAGATTATTAGGAGGAATAAACAATGGGATACAATGCCGGTTCATACGATGTCATAGTAATCGGTGCAGGTCATGCAGGATGTGAAGCTGGTCTTGCGGCAGCACGAATGGGCTCAAAAACATTAATGTTAACAATTAACTTGGATATGGTAGCATTCATGCCATGTAACCCTTCTGTTGGTGGACCAGCAAAAGGGATTGTTGTTCGTGAAATTGATGCATTAGGCGGAGAAATGGGACGTAATATTGATAAAACTCATATTCAAATGCGTATGCTAAATACAGGTAAGGGACCAGCCGTACGTGCACTTCGAGCGCAAGCTGATAAATTCTCTTACCAACATGAATTAAAGAAAACAATTGAAGAAACACCAAACTTAACGTTGTTCCAAGGAATGGTAGAGCGTTTAATCGTTGAAGAAGGTGTATGTAAAGGGGTAGTTACACAAGCTGGTGCAGAATATACAGCAAAAACAGTTGTAATTACAACTGGAACATTTTTACGCGGCGAGATTATCATGGGCGACTTAAAATATTCAAGTGGTCCAAATAACCAGCAACCGTCTATTACATTATCTGAGCATTTAGAGGAGCTTGGATTTGATCTTGTGAGATTTAAAACAGGAACACCTCCTCGTGTAAACAGTAATACAATTGACTACAGTAAAACAGAAATTCAACCAGGTGATGATAAGCCACGTGCATTCTCTTTTGAAACAACGAAATTTATTATGGATCAAATTCCATGTTGGTTGACATATACAAGTACAGAAACACACCGTTTAATAGATGAAAATTTACATCGTTCAGCTATGTATTCTGGTATGATTAAAGGAACAGGTCCTAGATACTGTCCTTCTATTGAAGACAAAGTAGTAAGATTTAATGATAAACCACGTCATCAAATTTTCTTAGAGCCAGAAGGGCGTAATACACAAGAAGTATATGTACAAGGTTTATCCACAAGCTTACCAGAAGATGTACAACGTGACATGCTTAGAACAATTCCAGGCCTAGAAAATGTTGAAATGATGCGTACAGGTTATGCAATTGAATATGATGCAATTGTGCCAACACAACTATGGCCAACACTTGAAACGAAAAAGATTAAAAATTTATATACAGCAGGACAAATTAATGGAACTTCTGGTTACGAAGAGGCGGCCGGACAAGGGCTTATGGCTGGAATTAATGCAGCATGCCGTTCTTTAGGTAAAGAAGAAGTTGTTTTAGGTCGCGAGGATGCTTATATTGGCGTCTTAATTGATGATCTTGTAACGAAAGGTACAAATGAACCATATCGTTTATTAACGTCTCGTGCAGAATACCGTCTATTATTACGCCACGATAATGCTGATCTTCGTTTAACTGAAGTTGGTCGTAAAATTGGATTAATTAAAGAAGAGCGCTATGAGCGATTTACAAATAAAAAATTACAAATTGAACAGGAAAAGGAACGTTTAAGCAGCATTATTATTAAACCACGTCCTGAAGTTCAAGAATTAATTCGCAATATTGGCGGAAGTGAATTGAAAGATGGAATACGTGCAAGTGACTTATTACGTCGTCCAGAGATGACATATGAGCATATTCATCTTTTAGTACCAAGTGAAGTAGAATTAAGTGATGAAGTTAAAGAACAAGTTGAAATTCAGATTAAGTATGAAGGATATATTGAAAAATCTTTACAGCAAGTAGAGCGTATGAAGAAAATGGAGAATAAAAAAATCCCTGTAGATATTGATTATGATGCGATTTCTAGCATTGCTTCAGAAGCTAGACAGAAATTGAAAGATGTTCGTCCACTTTCAATGGGGCAGGCTTCACGTATTTCTGGCGTAAATCCAGCGGATATTTCCATTTTACTTGTGTATATAGAACAAGGAAAAATTGCACGCGTATCGAACCAATAAATAGTAAGGAGATATTGCTAGATGAACATAGAACAATTTCAATCTATGCTAGAAGAGAAGGGAATCACCCTCTCTTCTAGACAGTTAGAGCAGTTCAAAATCTACTTTGAAACATTAGTAGAGTGGAATGAAAAAATGAACTTAACGGCTATTACAGAAAAAGAAGAAGTATATTTAAAACACTTTTTTGATTCCATTACAGCTGCTTTTTATTATGATTTTTCAAAACCATTCTCAATTTGCGATGTTGGTGCAGGGGCTGGATTCCCAAGTATTCCTTTAAAAATTTGTTTCCCGCATTTAAAAGTAACAATTGTAGATTCGTTGCAAAAACGTATTAATTTCTTAAATCACTTAGCACAAAAGTTAGAATTAAGTGATGTTGCATTTTGTCACGATCGTGCTGAAACGTTTGGGAAAAAAGAAGGTGTACGTGAATCATACGATATTGTAATGGCACGTGCAGTTGCGCGTCTTTCTGTATTAAGTGAGCTATGTTTACCGCTTGTAAAAGTTGGAGGAACATTCATTGCAATGAAAGGTGCAGCAGCAAACGAAGAAATTGAAAATGGCAAGTATGCTTTAGAGGTGCTAGGCGGAGAGTTAAAAGAGATGTCTACGTTCCAATTACCGTTTGAAGAGAGTGAACGTAATATTTTATTAATCGAGAAAAAGCGCAAGACACCAAAGAAATATCCACGCAAACCGGGAACACCCAATAAATTACCTATTGAAAAATAAATCTTATTAGACGTAAGATTAAATTATATAAATGAAAACGTAAATGTTTCATAGGAAACATTTTATGGAGAATAGTCAATAGGCCTAAAAGGTGGTGGAATATGTATGAAAAATACGTTTTCTCGTTTATTTGGCTTTGGAGATAAAGAGAGCGAATTCGAATTACAAGACGAAAGCCATGAAGAGATAGATAAAAAGGTATATGAAGAAATACAAGAAATTCCGATAGTAAATATTACCCCTAACCGTTATCAACCAAGAACAGTTTTTGATGATGCGCGTATTGATGAGCTAGCATTAACAATTCGTACACATGGACTTATTCAGCCGATTGTTGTAAGGCAATATGAGGATGATAAGTACGAGATTATTGCTGGAGAAAGACGTTTTCGCGCGGCAACAAAGTTAGGTTGGGAAAAGGTTCCTGCAATTATAAAGAACTTAAATGATACAGAGACAGCTTCTGTAGCTTTAATTGAAAACTTGCAACGTGAGGAACTAACGGCAATCGAGGAAGCTGTGGCATATCAAAAGCTGATTGAGTTACATAATTTAACACAAGAAGCATTGGCACAACGACTTGGAAAAGGACAATCTACAATCGCAAATAAGTTGCGATTGTTAAAGTTGCCTGAAGAAATAAAAAGTGCATTATTAGAAAAAAGCATTACAGAACGTCATGCCCGCGCTCTCATTCCTTTAAAAAATGAGGAATTACAACTGAAAGTTTTACAGGAAATTGTGGAGAAACAACTAAATGTAAAGCAAACAGAAGAACGAATTGCGAAGTTACTAGAGGAAGCGAAACCGAAGCGTAAGGCAAAGCAAAAAGCAGTAAGTCGAGATACGAGGATTGCTATGAATACAATTAGACAATCTTTACAAATGGTTACTGAAAGTGGTTTGAATGTTAATTCTGAGGAAGAAGAATTTGATGAGTACTATCAAATTACAATTAAAATTCCAAAGAAAAAATAATAATGACGTGCTAGAGACCTTATCCTATTGGAGAGGTCTCTTTTACTATATTTTCTTGTTAAATGAAGAAGGAGTTTAGAAATAAATTTTGAAGTTTAATAAAGGACGTAAAAGAAAAAGTTTTATTTCATGTTACAATAAACGTAATTGTTACTAGAATAAGATAGAAAGGTTGAAAGTAGGTGACATCATGGGAAAAATCATTGCTATTGCTAATCAAAAAGGCGGTGTTGGAAAAACAACAACATCTGTTAATTTAGGGGCTGGATTGGCGCAAGTAGGTAAAAAAGTCCTTCTTGTAGATATTGATGCTCAAGGAAATGCAACGACTGGTGTGGGAATTGAAAAATCTGAATTAGATCAATGTATTTACAACGTTCTTGTGGAAGATGCAGATGTTCAAGGGGTTATACAGAAAACCGCAACTGAAAACTTAGATGTTCTACCCGCTACAATTCAATTAGCTGGTGCTGAAATTGAATTGGTACCGACTATTTCCCGGGAAGTACGTTTGCAAAGAGCATTACAGCCAGTTCGTGATGAATATGACTATATTATTATCGACTGTCCCCCATCTTTAGGGTTATTAACGATTAATGCATTAACAGCAGCAGATTCTGTTATTATTCCTGTACAGTGTGAATATTACGCACTAGAAGGGTTAAGTCAGCTATTAAATACAGTTCGACTTGTACAAAAACATTTAAATAAAAATTTAGCAATTCAAGGTGTATTGTTAACAATGTTGGATGCCCGTACAAATTTAGGGATCCAAGTTATAGATGAAGTGAAAAAGTATTTTAGGGATAAAGTATATCGCTCGATTATTCCGCGTAATGTACGCTTGAGCGAGGCTCCAAGTCATGGGAAACCTATTATGCAGTATGACGCTAAATCAAGAGGAGCAGAAGTATATATAGATTTAGCAGAGGAAGTGATTGCAGGTGGCTAAAGGATTAGGAAGAGGAATTAATGTGTTTTTTCCTGATTTAGATGTGAAAGAAGAGGAAACAATTCAGGAGATTCTTGTAACTGAATTAAGGCCGAATCCATATCAACCGCGTAAACACTTTAATAAAGAGGCGATTCAGGAATTAGCAATTTCGATTAAGGAACACGGTATTCTACAACCATTAATTGCTAGGAAGAGTATTAAAGGATATGAAATTGTTGCAGGTGAAAGACGATTTCGTGCTGCAAAAGAGGCTGGTTTAGAAAAAGTACCTGCGGTTGTAAGACAATTAACTGAACAGCAAATGATGGAATTTGCTTTGTTAGAAAACTTACAACGAGAAGATTTAAATCCTATGGAAGAGGCAATGGCATACCAGATGTTAATGAATGAGCTAAATGTAACGCAAGAACAATTAGCGAAACGTCTTGGTAAAAGCAGACCTTACATTGCAAATTATACTAGGTTATTAAGCCTACCTTCTTTCGTACAAGATATGATTGCAAATGGTCAACTTTCAATGGCGCATGGGAGAACTTTACTTACGATAAAAGATGAAGAACAATTGAAGTCCTTATTGAAACGCATTGAAAAAGAAGGATTAAATGTTCGTCAATTAGAGAAAATCGTCCAAGAGATTAATCAACACGTTTCACGTGAAACAAAAAAAGTGAAAAAAGAGCGAAATATATTTTTCGTAGAACGTGAAACGTTCTTAAGAGAAAAGTTTGGCACAGATGTGAAAATTAAAGAGACGAAAAAAGAAAAAGGTAAAATCGAAATTGAATTTTTTAATAAAGAAGATTTAAATCGTATTTTAGAACTATTAGCACAGAAAAATTAAAAAGCAAACCATCTTATTATTTATAGATGGTTTGCTTTTTTTAATGCGGATAATTTTTGATCCGTCTCTTTTATACTTTGTGCGATTACATCAGCCATTTTCATGACTAAACTTAATCTTGTATTTTGAAGAACGAAAAACTCCATAAACCCATTTAGATTGACGATACCGTGTATGTGCAAATCACCAACTGCAGGTAATTTCTTATTCATGGCAGCTCCAGGTTTACTAGGTCCCTTTCCAGTAGTGATTGATCCGATATTTTGGGACTTTCCTAAACATGCATCAACAGCAATTATAAATGCAGTAGGATATTCTTTCTGTATATTCTGAATTTTCTCTTCTAAATTTAGCGCATGTACTGGCTCATCTAGTGTACCGAATACTTGGAGGTTTTGGATGTCTATTTGTTCAAGTTTTGTACCAACTAATGGGCCGAGTGCGTCACCTGTAGAGCGATCTGTGCCGATACAAACGAGAATGAGTGGTATATTAGTTTTAATAGGAATATGGGTAAGTAAGAAATTACTGATTATCTCAGAGGCTTCTAGATCTTGGTGCATAACGTTTTGAGTTTCTTTCTCAAAAAATGGTAAGCGAAAACTTCCAATATTCATGAAGCACCCATCCTTTTAATAAATTTTCAATATATGTTATATGGTGAGGAAAATGGAAAGTTATAAGTGCGTAATTTTTGCAAAATGTGAATGAAAACGGAAATAATAGTACTAGTATATATATATTCGTTCCATTTTATACCTGGATATCGGGGATAAAATAGGATTAAAATCATAAAATTTTTTCAGCAATTAGGGGACTTCTGATACAATAATAAGGGTAACTAAAAAGAAATTTTAGCTAGAGAGGTAGAGGTACATGGATTTATTAACGAAGTGGTTTAATTCTATGAAACAGTATTTATTAGATGCTGATCGTTGGGCTCATATTGGAGTTGCGACATTAAAAATATGCATTATTTTAATAATTGGTGCGGTTGTTGTGCGAATTGCAAGAGCGGTTGTACGAAATGCGTTTCGCATGGGAAGTCGTTCTCCAATTCAAATTTCAGAACGTCGTACAGTTACAGTAGCAAAATTACTTGAAAATATTGTAGCGTACGTTGTTATGTTCATTATGCTAATTGCGATTTTAGGTGTGTTTGATATTAATGCATCAGGTTTATTAGCGGGTGCTGGGGTAATTGGTTTAGCAGTCGGATTTGGTGCTCAAAGTTTAGTGAAAGACGTTATTACAGGTTTATTTATTTTGTTAGAAGATCAGTTTTCAGTTGGCGATTATGTTAAAATCGGTCAATTTGAAGGAGTCGTTTTAGAAATTGGACTTCGTACAACGAAAGTAAAGAGTTGGACAGGTGAAATTCATACTTTACCAAATGGAAGTATTATTCAAGTTACTAACTACTCAGTTAGTAATAGTGTAGCGTTTGTTGATGTATCTATTTCATATGAGGCTGATATTGCGAAAGCAGAGCAGGTTATTGAAGATTTATTAGTAGAATTACCTTCAAAGTACGAAAAAATGGTAACAACGCCTCAATTATTAGGTGTGCAAACATTAGCTGCATCAGAAGTTATATTACGTGTTATTGCTGAAGTAGAACCGATGCAACATGCAGTTATTGCAAGGGCACTTCGTAAAGAGATTAAAAATCGTCTTGATTTACATGGAATTGAAATTCCATATCCGCGTATGGTTTTATATAATCGTGAAGAATTAGTTAGTGGAAAAGCAATTTAGTATGGAGAGGAGTTTGGAGAGTGGAGCAAAAGGAATATAACTTGTATGATGTTGTGGAAATGAAGAAAGCCCATCCATGTGGCGAGAATCGTTGGAAAATTATTCGTATGGGAATGGATATCCGCATTAAGTGCGAGGGGTGTGACCATTCAGTAATGATTCCTCGAAGAGAGTTTGATCGTAAGGTGAAAAAAATACTTGTGAAGCACGAAGAATAGAGGGAGAGTAACAGTTACAGTAGGTAACTGTTACTTTTTTTCGTTTGGCGGAAACTTGTCATTTTTTTCGTTACTATCTATAATGATGAAAGATTGAGACATAGGAGTGAAAAATATGGGATTAACGGCTGGGATTGTTGGATTACCTAACGTAGGGAAGTCCACTTTATTTAATGCAATTACACAAGCAGGAGCAGAATCTGCGAACTATCCATTCTGTACAATTGATCCAAACGTAGGGATTGTAGAAGTACCAGATGAGCGTTTAAATAAATTAACGGAATTAGTAGAACCGAAAAAGACTGTTCCGACTGTATTCGAGTTTACTGATATTGCAGGTATCGTAAAAGGTGCTAGTAAAGGTGAAGGTTTAGGAAATAAATTCTTATCTCACATTCGTCAAGTAGATGCAATTTGCCAAGTTGTTCGTTGTTTTGAAGACGAAAATATTACGCACGTTTCAGGGAAAGTAGATCCAATTGATGATATTGAAACAATCAATTTAGAGCTAATTTTAGCGGACTTAGAGTCTGTTGATAAGCGTATCGAGCGTGTTGCGAAATTAGCAAGACAAAAAGATAAAGAAGCGGTATATGAGCATGAAATTTTAGTTCGTTTAAAAGAAGCTTTTGAAGAGGGAAAACCGGCTCGTACTGTTGAATTTACAGAAGAGCAGATGAAGGTTGTTAAAGGCCTTCATTTACTTACAACAAAAGAAATGTTATACGTAGCGAATGTAAGTGAAGACGATGTTATCGATCCTTCGGAAAATAAATACGTACAAATGGTAAAAGAATTTGCAGCAAATGAAAATTCTCAAGTAATCGTTGTATGTGCAAAAATCGAATCAGAAATCGCTGAATTAGACGAAGAAGAGAAAAAAGTATTCCTTGAAGAATTAGGAATTGAAGAGTCTGGTTTAGATCAATTAATTCGTGCAGCATATGACCTATTAGGACTTGCTACTTACTTTACAGCTGGCGTTCAAGAAGTACGTGCTTGGACATTTAAACAAGGAATGAAGGCACCGCAATGTGCTGGTGTTATTCATACAGACTTTGAGCGTGGATTTATTCGTGCAGAAACAGTTTCTTACGATGACTTAATGACAAACGGTTCTATGACAGCTGCAAAAGAAGCTGGAAAAGTACGTTTAGAAGGAAAAGAATATATCGTAAAAGACGGAGATGTTATGCACTTCCGTTTTAACGTTTAATTTAATATTTCCTAGGAAAAATAAAGATATGAGCTTGGCAAATATATTATATGTTTGCCAAGTTTTTTATGTATTGGTGAGTTGATTCATATAACTTACTATGATATAATCTAAACTCGTGAGTAATTACTATAAATTAATTGCTCCTTGCCCATTACGGGCCGTTTAGACCAAAAGGAGGTGAAAGTGTAATGAGAAAGTACGAAATTATGTACATCATTCGTCCTGGCGTTGAAGAAGAAGCTCAAAAAGCTTTAGTTGAACGTTTTGCAGGTGTTTTAACAAACAATGGTGCAGAAATCATTAACACGAAAGAGTGGGGTAAGCGTCGTTTAGCTTACGAAATCAACGACTTACGTGAAGGTTTCTACATGATCTTAAACGTGAAATCTAACGCAGAAGCGATTAATGAATTCGACCGTTTAGCTAAGATCAACGAAGACATCCTTCGTCATATCGTTGTTAAAGAAGAAGAAAAATAATTGATATATAAGGGAGAGTGGTTCGATTGATGAATCGTGTTATCCTCGTTGGTCGTTTAACTAAGGACCCTGACTTACGTTACACGCCCAATGGTGTTGCAGTAGCTACTTTTACGTTAGCTGTGAATCGCGCATTTGCCAATCAACAAGGTGAGCGTGAAGCTGACTTTATTAATTGTGTAATATGGCGTAAACAAGCAGAAAACGTAGCAAATTATTTAAAAAAAGGTAGCTTAGCAGGCGTAGATGGACGTCTTCAAACTCGTAATTACGAGGGACAAGATGGTAAACGTGTATACGTAACAGAAGTTCTTGCGGAAAGCGTGCAATTTTTAGAGCCGCGTAATGGCGGTGGGGAGCAACGTGGTTCATTTAATCAGCAACCATCAGGAGCTGGTTTCGGTAACCAAGGCTCTAACCCATTTGGTCAATCTAGTAATTCAGGTAACCAAGGTAACTCTGGATTTACGAAGAATGACGATCCATTTTCAAATGTAGGTCAACCGATCGACATTTCCGACGACGATTTACCGTTCTAATACAGTAAATTTGTTAGTTTTAACAAAGAATGGAGGGAAATAGACATGGCAGGACGCAAAGGTGGACGTGCGAAACGTCGTAAGGTGTGTTTCTTCACAGCTAACGGCATCACTCGCATTGACTATAAAGATGTTGATTTATTAAAACGTTTCGTTTCTGAGCGTGGTAAAATTTTACCTCGTCGTGTAACAGGAACAAGCGCGAAATACCAACGCAAACTTACAGTTGCAATTAAACGTGCTCGTCAAATGGCACTTTTACCATATGTTGGTGAATAATAGCGTATGAAATGCACAGTAGAGTCGGACTCTACTGTGCATTTTGCTATGCTTTTCTTTTTTGAAAGAGAGGTTAAAATGTGAAACAAGCAAGATTTATTACTGAAGGTGCCGCGTTGTTGACTATATATGTAATGTTATTGTTTATATCTATGTATGTTCCGATTTTGGGTACAGTTGTAACTTTTGCGTTGCCGTTACCATTTATACTATTAATGATAAGACATAAACTATCTAATGTGCTCGTGGTTTTTGTAGCGGCACTTTTTGTTACTATTATTGTGAGTCAACCGATGAATTTAGTGAAGATAATTATGTTTGGATTGATAGGGATTGTTTTAGGATATATGTATAAAACAAGAAAAAAGCCAGTGGAAATCTTAATAGCTGGGACGCTTGCATAATTAATTGGTTTTGTACTTATTTATGTTGCGAGTATAAAGTTTTTCAACATAGATATAATGAAGCAAATGACAAAGTATATTTAGTGAAAGTATGGCGAAAAGCGAAAAGATAGTAAGTGCTACAGGTATGCCGATTAGTAAGGAACAAAAAGAGTTACTTGCACAAATGAATGATATATTACAATCGTTACTTCCGAGTATACTTGTGCTAGTTTCAGTATGTTTTTCTTGGATTACAGTGATAATATCAGGTAGTGTTTTGAAAAAGTTAAAACATGACGTTATATCTTGGCCTAAATTTAAACATATACAATTACCAAAGAGTATCATTTGGTATTACGTTATATTTATTTTGTTAGCAACTTTTATAAAAGTAGAACCAACATCATATTTACATATGGTATTTTCTAACCTAAATGTCATATTTGCACTATTGCTTGTACTGCAAGGTCTGACATTTATCGCCTTTTTAGCGTATAGAAAAGGTTTTACTAAAGGGGTTCCTATTATTAGTTTTATTGCATGCATGTTTATTCCGATGCTGTTTCCTCTTGTGACAATCTTAGGTATAATTGACTTAGGGATTTCATTGCGTTCTAAAATAGGGGGATAAAATAATATTCCTTATACTATTTTAATCTGTTTAACTAACTGGAAGGTGAGTTAGTTTTACTTTATAGGAGTTGTATACATGCCTGAATTTGATAAGAAACAGTGGTTTTTATATCCTGTTTATGTATTGGCATTTTTTGTGTTTGTGCTCATTTCAATTCTCTGTTATTTTCATTTAATTATGGGGATAGCTGCTTTTGTCATTTTTTGTATCGTATTCTTTATCGTTATACGATTTGAACTTAATTTTCAAAGGAATTTCGAAAAGCATACGACAGATATGATTACAAGGGTAAAGAAAGTGAGTAATGAAGCATTTAACCAGATGCCGATTGGTATTTTGTTATACAATAAGGATTATGGGATTGATTGGGCAAATCCTTATTTATCTTCATGTCTGGGACAGCATGCATTAGCTGGATGGCACCTTTACGATGTATCAGAAACATTACTTCTTTTCATTAAAGGAGAAACTTCTGATGATATAGTCTCTTTAAATAATCGAAAGTTTCGCGTTTTTGTAAGGAAAGAAGAAAAGTTAATTTATTTCTTTGATGTAACGGAACAAACAGAAATCGAAAAGATGTACGAGGATCAAAGGACTGTTTTAGCTGTCATCTATTTGGATAATTATGATGAAGTTACACAAGGATTAGATGATCAATTACGTACGAATATAACAAGTCTTGTGACATCGCGACTAAATGAATGGGCACTTAAGTATGGTGCGTATTTAAAACGTGCATCTTCAGAAAGATTCTTCGTTGTGCTAAATGAAAGTATTTTGACGCAGATGGAGAAAGGGAAATTTAGCATTTTAGATCAGGTGCGTGAAGAAACATCTAAAAGGAATATACCACTTACATTAAGTGTGGGTGTCGGATCAGGTGATTTACCTTTATCAGAGCTTGGAGCAATGGCTCAATCTGGTTTAGATCTTGCGCTTGGGCGTGGGGGAGACCAAGTAGCTATTAAACAAGCGACAGGTAAAGTTAAGTTCTATGGAGGTAAGACAAATCCGGTTGAAAAACGTACCCGTGTACGCGCTAGGGTCATTTCGCATGCGTTAAAGGATTTAGTATTAGAAAGTAGTAATGTCATTATTATGGGGCATAGGGCTCCCGATATGGACGCAATTGGTGCTGCGATTGGTATTTTAAAAGTAGCTCAATTAAATGAGCGTAAAGGATATATTGTGTTAGATGAAAATGATTCCGATAAAGGAATTAAGCGTTTGATGGACAAAGTGAAACAAAATGAGGAGTTATGGTCTCGTTTTATTACTCCAGAGCAAGCGATGGAATTTGCAAATGATGAGTCGTTACTTGTTGTTGTCGATACGCATAAACCTTCGATGGTGATGGAGCAAAAACTGTTACGTAAAATTGAAAATGTAGTAGTTATTGATCATCATCGCCGTGGAGAAGATTTTATTGAAGACCCATTGCTAGTTTATATGGAACCATATGCTTCTTCAACAGCAGAATTGGTTACAGAATTACTTGAGTATCAACCTAAAAATTTAAAGATGACAATGTTAGAAGCGACGGCATTGTTAGCGGGTATTATTGTCGACACGAAAAGTTTCACATTCCGGACAGGGGCTCGTACATTTGATGCTGCTTCTTATTTACGCTCGCATGGTGCAGATACTGTACTTGTACAAGAACTTTTAAAGGAAGATATGGATCAGTATTTACGGGTTGCAAAAGCTATAAAAAATGCGTACATTTATAAAAATGGAATTGCGATTGCTAAAGTTGATAGTGATGATTACTACGATCAAGTGCTTATTGCGCAATCGGCAGACACGTTATTAACGATGACAGGGATTATTGCATCATTTGTTGTTGCGAAACGTGGCGAGAACCTCATTGGAATTAGCAGCAGGTCTTTAGGTGAAGTGAATGTGCAGCTAATTATGGAAAACTTAGGCGGTGGCGGGCATTTGACGAATGCAGCCACACAGATGAAAAATGTTACAGTAGATGAAGCTGAGGAGAAGCTTCGATTTGTTATTGATGACTATTTACAGGGAGGCACACAATCATGAAAGTAATTTTTCTAAAAGACGTAAAAGGTAAAGGTAAAAAAGGAGAAGTAAAAAACGTACCAGATGGCTATGCAAATAACTTCTTATTAAAACAAGGATTAGCTGCTGAAGCAACAAATAGCAGTATGAAAACTTTAGAAGCTCAAAAGCGTAAAGAAGAAAAAGATGCAGCAGCAGAGCTTGAAAATGCAAAAGAGTTAAAAGAGATTTTAGAGAAATTAACTGTAGAATTAAAGGCGAAATCTGGAGAAGGTGGCCGTTTATTTGGTTCTATCACAAGCAAACAAATCGTAGATGCAATGCAAAAATCACACAAGATTAAGCTTGATAAACGTAAATTTGAAATGGACGATGCAATCCGCGCGTTAGGTTATACAAACGTTACTGTGAAATTGCATCCACAAGTAACAGCAACAGTAAAAGTTCATGTTAGTGAACAATAAAAATAAATTAAGCAAGGAGGATTGCGTATGAGTGATGTACTTGCTGATCGTACCCCTCCGCATAATATAGAGGCTGAGCAGGCGGTTTTAGGGGCCATATTGATTGATCAAGATGCGTTAACTTCAGCATCAGAGTTATTGGTACCTGATTCGTTCTATCGAACGAAACATCAAAAGATTTTTGAAGTCATGCTTGGGCTATCTGATAAGGGAGAGCCGATCGACTTAGTAATGATGACATCAGCAATGGCTGATCAAGGATTACTAGAAGAAGTTGGTGGGGTTTCTTACTTAGCAGAGTTAGCAGAAGTTGTGCCAACTGCAGCTAACGTAGAATATTACGCACGCATCATCGCTGAAAAGGCGCTTTTACGTCGTTTAATTCGCACGGCGACTCATATTGTATCGGATGGATACGAGAGAGAAGATGATGTGGATGGTCTTTTAAATGAGGCTGAGAAAAAAATATTAGAAGTATCCCATCAAACGAATGCAAAAGCATTCCAAAACATTAAAGATGTTCTTGTAGATGCTTATGACAAAATTGAACTTTTGCATAATCAAAAGGGTGAAGTTACTGGGATACCAACTGGGTTTACTGAATTAGATAAGATGACAGCAGGTTTCCAACGAAATGATTTAATTATCGTGGCAGCACGTCCATCAGTAGGGAAAACGGCATTTTCATTAAATATTGCACAAAACGTAGCGACGAAAACCGATGAAAATGTAGCGATTTTTAGTTTGGAGATGGGTGCTGATCAGCTTGTTATGCGTATGCTTTGTGCAGAAGGGAATATTGATGCACAAAGACTTCGTACTGGTTCATTAACTTCCGATGATTGGGCAAAATTAACAATGGCAATGGGGAGTCTCTCAAATGCTGGTATATATATTGATGATACGCCAGGTATTAAAGTAAATGAGATTCGAGCAAAATGTCGTAGATTAAAGCAAGAACAAGGTCTTGGTATGATTTTGATTGACTATTTGCAGCTTATTCAAGGAAGTGGGAAATCAGGAGAAAACCGTCAGCAGGAAGTATCTGAGATTTCTCGTACCTTAAAAGGGATTGCACGTGAATTGCAAGTGCCTGTTATTGCTTTATCACAGTTATCTCGTGGTGTAGAATCTCGTCAAGATAAACGCCCGATGATGTCTGATATTCGTGAATCTGGAAGTATTGAGCAGGATGCTGATATTGTAGCTTTCCTATATCGTGAAGACTACTATGATCGAGAAACGGAAAACAAAAATACAATTGAAATTATTATTGCAAAACAGCGTAACGGTCCAGTAGGTTCAGTGGAACTTGCATTCGTCAAAGAGTTCAATAAGTTCGTTAACTTAGAACGTCGTTTTGAGGATGGACATGCTCCGCCGGCATAAAGGCAGTATAAAAAAGAAACACATTTCTTATAATAAGATGTGTTTCTTTTTTTTATAAGAAAGATAAGGCTTTCATAAGTTAAATATATAATTCTTACGAACGAAAAAGTTTTTTTATGAAAAAATGTTCGCTTTTCGGTTGACTTCTTTTTCGGTTTTGGTACAATTATATTGTTTGAATAGATCGTTTGAAAATTGCGGAGGTGCTTTAATAATGTCTTCAGTAGTAGTTGTAGGAACACAATGGGGCGACGAAGGAAAAGGTAAAATCACTGATTTTCTTTCTGAGCATGCGGAAGTAGTTGCAAGATATCAAGGTGGAAATAACGCGGGACATACAATTGTTTTCGGCGGAGTTAAATATAAATTACACTTAATTCCATCTGGTATTTTCTATAAAGAGAAAATTTGTGTAATCGGAAACGGATTAGTAGTAGATCCAAAAGCATTACTTGAAGAGTTAAAATACTTACACGATCGTGGTGTAAGTACTGATAATTTACGTGTAAGTAACCGTGCACATGTTATTTTACCTTACCACTTAAAGCAAGATGAGTTAGAAGAAGCAAGTAAAGGTGATAACAAAATCGGTACAACGAAAAAAGGTATCGGTCCTGCATATATGGATAAAGCTGCTCGTATTGGTATTCGTATGGCTGATCTTTTAGACCGTGAAGCATTTAAAGAGAAGCTTGAGCGCAATTTAGTAGAAAAAAATCGTTTATTTGAAAAAATGTACGATACAGAAGGTTTCACTGTAGAAGAAATTTTCGAAGAGTACTTCGAGTACGGGCAACAAATCGCGCAATATGTATGTGATACATCTGTTGTATTAAATGATGCATTAGATAATAATCACCGTGTATTATTTGAAGGTGCGCAAGGTGTTATGCTTGATATTGACCACGGTACGTACCCGTTCGTTACATCTTCTAACCCAATTGCTGGTGGTGTAACAGTTGGAACTGGAGTTGGTCCTGCGAAAGTTACTCGCGTTGTAGGTGTATGTAAAGCATATACAAGCCGCGTTGGTGATGGTCCATTCCCTACTGAGCTTCATGATGAAATTGGTCATCAAATTCGTGAAGTTGGTCGCGAGTATGGAACGACAACTGGTCGTCCACGCCGCGTAGGTTGGTTCGATAGCGTTGTTGTAAGACATGCACGTCGTGTTAGTGGTTTAACGGATCTATCATTAAATTCTATCGACGTTTTAACAGGTATTCCAACTCTTAAAATTTGTGTTGCTTACAAATACAATGGTGAAGTTATTGATGAAGTTCCAGCTAACTTAAACATTTTAGCAAAATGTGAGCCTGTATATGAAGAGCTTCCAGGTTGGGAAGAAGATATTACTGGTGTAAAATCATTAGATGAACTTCCTGAAAATGCACGAAAATACGTAGAACGTGTTTCTGAGTTAACAGGAATTCAAATATCTATGTTCTCAGTTGGACCAGATCGTAACCAAACAAATATTGTTCGTAACGTATACGAAGCTTAATTAATAGTGTTTAGAAAAAACTCATGTCCGCATGAGTTTTTTCTTATTCTTTTATAAAAAAACGAAAAAAGTATTGCAATAAATACAGAATACATGTTATGATACATCTTGTCGTCACGAAAATATGACGTTGGTGAGTATGAGCCATTAGCTCAGTTGGTAGAGCATCTGACTTTTAATCAGAGGGTCGAAGGTTCGAGTCCTTCATGGCTCACCATTTTATTTTTCGTGGCCCGTTGGTCAAGTGGTTAAGACACCGCCCTTTCACGGCGGTAACACGGGTTCGAATCCCGTACGGGTCATGTTTTTTTTGCTTATTTTTGGTCCCGTGGTGTAGTGGTTAACATGCCTGCCTGTCACGCAGGAGATCGCCGGTTCGACCCCGGTCGGGACCGCCACTTTTGTTTATACCACCATTAGTGGTTTTATATATAGTTTTGGCTCGGTAGCTCAGTCGGTAGAGCAGAGGACTGAAAATCCTCGTGTCGGCGGTTCGATTCCGTCCCGAGCCACTCTCAGGATATTAAGTGGGCCCACTTAATATCCTTTTTATTTATGTAATTTTACAAAACTGAGTAGTTATTTTAAAATAGAACGAGGAGCCTCTAGCAGTTGAAGCTAGAGGTTTTTCTATAGATCGTATAAGATGCCGTGTAAAAGTGGATCATACATGAGTCTATGAGAATAGAGGAGAAAATACTTAAACAAAGGATGCGGTCATATAGGACATACTATGTAAACATCAATATGTTTAGGGATTATTGACCATATTTTTATAAGGAGGAAATAGACGATGATGGGAAAGAAAATTTTAGTAGTTGATGATGAAAAGCCGATTGCAGATATTTTGAAGTTTAACTTAGAAAAAGAAGGTTTTGAAATAGTAATGGCACATGATGGTGATGAAGCAATTGAAAAGGCTAATGAAGAGCAACCAGATATGGTTTTATTAGATATTATGCTACCAGGTAAAGACGGCTTAGAGGTTTGCCGTGAAATACGTAAAAGCTCAGAAATGCCGATTATTATGCTTACAGCAAAGGACTCTGAGATTGATAAAGTATTAGGGCTTGAGCTTGGGGCAGATGATTATGTAACGAAGCCATTTAGTACAAGGGAATTACTTGCTCGTGTGAAGGCGAATTTACGCCGCCATCAACAAGGTGGTGCTGCGGAAAAAGAAGAAAATACAGAAATGGTTATTGGACCAATTGTGATTAATCCAAATGCATATAGTGTAACGAAGCGCGAGGAAAATATCGAGCTTACACATCGTGAATTTGAGTTGCTACATTATTTAGCGAAACATTTAGGACAAGTTATGACACGCGAACATTTATTACAAACAGTTTGGGGTTATGACTATTTTGGAGATGTGCGCACAGTAGACGTTACAGTACGTCGTTTGCGTGAAAAAATTGAAGATAATCCAAGCCATCCTACTTTAATTGTAACTAGACGTGGAGTAGGGTATTACTTGCGTGACCCAGAGCAGGAATAGTATATGAAGAAAGTTGGTTTTTTTCAATCTATTCATTTAAAATTTGTGCTTATATATATGCTATTAATATTAATAGCGATGCAAGTTATTGGAGTATATTTCGTAAGGGAATTAGAGAAGAGCTTAGTACAAGGTTTTAGGGATTCTTTAACGCAGCAAACAAACTTATTATCATATAATTTGAAGCAAGAGTTTAAAAAAAGTTATACAAAAGCAGAAACAGAGTCAACAGATGAAACGATTAAAACGTCAATTCGAAAATTTGCCTCTGATCAGAAGAAAGTTATACAAGAGGTAAGTGTATTTGATTCGCACAGAAAGTTACTGGCTATTTCAGATGAATCAAAGCAGAATAAGGTGAATCGAACATCAACTGATATAGCTGTTCAGCGAGTGTTAGTACAAAAAAAGCCAGAAGTGAAAATTGAGAAGGATGGTAGTACAGGTCATCGTGTTCAAGTTATGCTTACTCCGATTCTAGATGATAACGGTAAGGATGCGCTTGGTGTTATTTACATTGTGGCATCTATGGAAGATGTATATAAACAAATGAAGGATATAAATCAAATTTTTGCTACGGGAACAGTAATTGCTTTATTAGTAACGGCCGTACTTGGGATTTTGTTGGCTCAAACAATTACAAGACCAATTTCAGATATGCGGAGACAAGCAATCGAAATGGCAAAAGGAAATTATTCCAGAAAAGTAAAAGTGCATAGCCATGATGAAATTGGACAACTGGCATTATCCTTCAATAATTTATCGAAAAAATTACAACAAGCTCGTTCTTCTACAGAAAGTGAAAGGCGTAAATTATCATCTGTTTTATCACATATGACAGATGGAGTAATTGCTACTGATCGAAAAGGGGATATTATTTTACTAAATGACCCTGCGGAAAAGATGTTAAATGTTTCTCGTGAAACAGCGCTCGATCAATCTGTTTTAGAGGTATTAGGGATACAGGAAGAATTTACGCTCGATCATTTATATGAAGAGCCAGATTCTGTTTTATTAGATTTTAGTACGAGAAATGAACCATATATTTTACGTGCTAGTTTCTCTGTTATTCAAAAAGAAACAGGGAAGGCAAACGGCTTAATTGCTGTACTATATGATGTAACAGAGCAGGAACGTATAGAACGGGAACGCCGTGAGTTTGTGGCAAATGTCTCTCATGAATTAAGGACGCCATTAACGACGATGCGCAGTTATTTAGAGGCACTTACAGATGGAGCATGGCAGGATCCAAATATTGCACCACAATTTTTAACGGTTACACAAGAAGAAACAGAAAGAATGATTAGACTTGTAAATGCGTTGTTACAGCTATCTAAACTGGATAGTACAGAGCATCGTTTAATGAAAGAATGGGTCGACTTTACTGATTTCTTTAATAATATTATTGATCGCTTTGAAATGTCTAAAGAGCAAAATGTAAGTTTCAAACGATCTTTCTCTAAGAAATCTAGATTTATTGATATGGATACTGACAAAATTACTCAAGTGCTGTATAACATTATTTCTAACGCATTAAAGTATTCACCAGAAGGTGGAACAGTAACATATCGTTTACGTGATCGCGGTGATTTATTAGAAATTAGTGTAAGTGACCAAGGAATGGGTATTCCAAAAGAAAACGTTGATAAAATCTTTGAACGTTTTTATCGCGTAGATAAAGCTCGTTCAAGACAAATGGGTGGTACGGGACTTGGATTAGCAATTGCAAAAGAAATGATTGGGGCACATGGTGGCTCTATTTGGGCGAAGAGTGAAGAAGGAAAAGGGACAACTATTTATTTCACGTTACCAATGGCAGCAGATGAAGAGGACGATTGGGAATGAGTATGGAAAACTTTAAAACAATAGTTTTAATTAACCTAGTTGTAATTAGCCTATTTCTTACTTTTAATCTATGGACGTATGTGCCAGATTCTACATCCATGCAAAACGCGAAATTTGTACAGGGGAATGAAGGAATGAACCAAACTAAAATTTCCGATGTTGTCCGTCCTACTTCTATCATCGTGCATAAAGATAAAAATCATTATGGGAGCAGAAGAGAGGCAGATATAGAATCAATCTATAAGCCCCTGGAAGTAGGGGAACTACATGATTTTAGAGAGATATCAATCACTAAGGGTGATTTCCTTTCATATGTGCATGGTGAAGGGAAAGTTGAACTTGTTTTCCCTACCGATATCCCATTTGATGCAGTTAAATCCATGTTTAACATGAAAGAGAAAAGTACAGATAAGCCTAAACACTTTAATCGTATTCTCCTTGATCCTTCTAGAAGTAAGGATCAAGAAATTAAAATTAACTTTGTTTCTGATGGTGATAACTTTAAAATATACGAGGCAAAATTAAGTGGCTTGTATTTAAAAGATATTGTAAATGCCCAAAATCAATTTATAGTATCAGCAAAACCTTATTTTGATTATCAACTCAATGATATGAAAAAATTATTTTTACCAGATGGAACGACAGAGTTAAGCAATATAACATATATTTCATCTAATTTAGCAGTTGATA
Source organism: Bacillus sp. 7_6_55CFAA_CT2 (assembly GCF_000238655.1). Taxonomy (NCBI): domain Bacteria; kingdom Bacillati; phylum Bacillota; class Bacilli; order Caryophanales; family Bacillaceae; genus Bacillus; species Bacillus sp. 7_6_55CFAA_CT2. The sequence continues at coordinate 34,095 of NZ_JH414711.1, forward strand.
CGTTTAAGAATGCTCTGTTTAGTGATCCTCGTTATTTAAGTCCGATTACCGAGATGTCGAAAGAAACATTTACAGATGGTATTAGATCCATGGAAATTGAAAACGATCGTCACATGCTAAAGTATAAAAACTCTTCTGTCTTAACTGAGAAAACGATAGATAATTTAATGCTTTTACAAAAAAGCTTTGAATTTGTAAGTGGTCACAGTGGGAGTTTGGATTCATATCGTTTGGACTATATGAATAAAGGAGAGACAGTATTTCGCTTAAATGAAGATGGATATCCAGTATTCAATGCAGATGGATTAGCGGAATTAAGACAAGTATGGGGATCAGAAGAAGTAATGGAATATGAAAGACCGTTGCTGTCTTTAAATACTAAAGGTATAGAACAGAAGGTTACTCTTCCGTCAGGGCATGTTGTAATAGCATCCCTAGAAAATAATCCAGAGATAAAGAAACAAGTAATTAAGGATATTGGCATTGGATACAAGTTATCACTAGATGGGCAAGTGGTTCGACTACAACCAATTTGGTATGTAAAGCTTGTTGAAGATGAAACAGGTAAACAGAAAATCTATGAGTGGAGTGAGGGAGGACTAAATGGATTGGGATCGGATTAAAACCATATTTATTGTGACCTTTTTTGTTTTGGACCTCTTTCTCATTTTCCAATTCATTCAAAAGCAAGATAGTAATCAATTGGAGCTTATTGCAGAAACAAAGATAGATCAAGAATTAAAAGCAAATAAAATTACGATGGGAAATATCCCTAAAGAACCGAAAAAAGAGTCATTTATTAGAGCGGAAAATAAAGCCTTTAAAGAAGAAGATATACAGTCTTTGAAAAATCAAACGGTGCATATACAAAATATGTACAAGATAGAAAGTAAGCTAAAAGAGCCTTTTTTAAATACGAAATCATTATCAAAAGATAAGTATAATGAATTTTTGAAGAACTATGTATTGGATGGACAAAAATATGAATTTGGAGCGGTGAAAGACTCTAAAATTTATTTCTTCCAAAAATATAAAGATAAGCCTATTTTCTATAATAATCAGGCGATGATTGTTGTGGAATTAAATGAAAAAAATGAACTTGTTTCATATACGCAGACAATGCTAACTGATTTAAAAGAAATGGGCGAAGGTGAAAAAACGAAAGAGCAAGAAATTATTACGGCTCAAACAGCTTTAGAAAATTTGTATTTAAAAAATAAAATTCATGGAAATACGCATGTTAAAGAAGCGCAAATTGGTTATGCCACTCTTACCGCATCTACTTCTAATAACCAAGTACTTGCTCCAACGTGGAATTTAAAAACGGAGCAGAAGCAGGACTTCTTTGTGAATGCAATTGAAGGACAAGTTATGGAATTAGGAGAAAAGGAAAATCAAGTGGTTGATGAACATACTGGAGTGAGAAAGAATGGGGTTGCATTTTAGCGTACTTGCAAGTGGAAGTACAGGAAATATGCTATACGTAGGAACCGATGAAAAAAAATTACTAGTCGACGCAGGTTTAAGTGGTAAAGCAACAGAGGCTTTATTTAAACAAGCAGAACTAAATATAAATGATGTATCAGGTATTCTTGTAACGCATGAGCATAGTGATCATATTAAAGGATTAGGTGTATTGGCACGTAAATATGATTTACCTGTTTATGCGAATGAGAAAACATGGAATGCAATGGAACATTTAATAGGAAATATCCCAACTGAACAAAAGTTTATTTTCTCAGTTGGTGATGTGAAAACATTTGGTGATATTGAAGTCGAGTCATTTGGAGTTTCTCATGATGCGGCAGAACCGATGTTTTATGCTTTCCATAACAATAATAGGAAATTAGCGCTTATTACAGATACGGGATACGTAAGTGACCGTATGAAGGGCGTTATTAAGGGAGCTAATGCTTTCGTATTTGAAAGTAATCATGATGTAGAAATGCTTCGTATGGGACGTTATCCATGGAGCATTAAACGACGTATTTTAAGTGACGTTGGGCATGTTTGTAATGAGGATGCTGCATTAGCGATGGCAGATGTAATTACAGATGAGACAAAGCATATTTATTTAGCCCATTTAAGCTTAGATAATAACATGAAAGAACTAGCGCGTATGTCAGTATCACAAGTACTAGAGGAAAAAGGATTTGGAGTGGGTGAATCATTTGAAATTCACGATACAGATCCAAAAATGCCTACAAAAATTCAATACGTATAATTCTTCATTTTAGTAAACAATAAAGGTGAATATAGTTGTTTTCAGGAAGATAGGTGAACAAATATGTCCTTTATTGATGAAGAAAGTTATCGTATGAAACGTGCAGGAAAAAAGAAGCACAAAGGTATAGTTCTTTCGAGTATAGCGGGAACAATTGTAGGAGCTTCTTTATTTGCGTTTGGAGCGCCTTTATTTTCGAATTCTGCTGATACGCTTCCGCAAGCTGAAGCAAGCGGAAGTAATATGGCTGAAGCTCAAGGGATTAAACAGATTAGCTTTGTAGATGCTGTTGATCGTGCATCTGAAGCTGTTGTGGGTGTTATTAACATTCAACGAGATAATTTTTCAGAGGCAGATTCAGAGGCCGGTACAGGATCAGGAGTAATTTATAAAAAGACAGATGGTCAAGCTTATATTGTAACGAATAATCATGTTGTAGCTGGAGCGAATCGTATTGAAGTAAGTCTAAGTGATGGTAAGAAGGTTCCTGGAAAAGTATTAGGAACCGATGTAGTCACAGATTTAGCTGTATTAGAAATAGATGCAAAGCATGTGAAAAAAATAATTGAAATTGGCGATTCTAATACTGTTCGCAGAGGAGAACCAGTTATTGCGATTGGAAACCCACTTGGACTGCAATTTTCTGGAACAGTTACACAAGGTATTATTTCAGCTAATGAACGTATTGTCCCTGTAGATTTAGATCAAGATGGACATTATGATTGGCAAGTAGAAGTGTTACAAACAGATGCAGCGATTAATCCGGGGAATAGTGGTGGTGCGCTTGTAAATGCAGCAGGACAATTAATTGGTATTAATTCAATGAAAATTGCTGCAAAAGAAGTAGAAGGAATCGGCCTTGCTATTCCGGTGACTAGAGCTGTTCCAATTATGAATGAACTTGAGAAGTATGGAAAAGTAAGAAGACCGTATGTTGGGATTGAACTTAGGTCATTAAATGAAATCCCAAACTATTATTGGTCAAAAACATTACATTTACCAGGTACTGTAACAGAGGGCGTTTGTATTTTGGATGTGAAAAGTCCTTCGCCAGGTGCGGATGCTGGTTTAAGAGAACATGATGTTATTGTGGCAGTAGATGGAAAACCGATTCGCGATATTATTGGATTCCGTACGGCCTTATATGATAAGGAAATTAATGATAAAATGACTCTTACGTTTTATCGTGGTACAAAAAGAGTAACAACAACAGTGAAATTAGGCATTCAAAAGTATTAAAAACAGGAGGGCCTACCTCCTGTTTTCTATTGTAGAAAAGTGAGGTGTAGAAAATGAATTTACCTTGTTGTTTAGAACATGTTGAATTAGCGTTAGATATTATTGTGGATGAGTGTGAAGTTGCACCAGTTATCAACAATGTGGATAACTCAGGAAAAGAGAAAAAAACATGTGAATTTTGTCAAAATGAGGCGACATATGTTGTATCGAACACAGATTCTCACACAATATGTGGGTAGTATTTGTGGATATGTGGATAAGTTTTGTGGATAACATGTTTGTAAGGTGGAGGATACGTGTGAATATCTCGATTATTTCAATTGGGAAATTAAAAGAAAAATATTTGAAACAAGGTATAGCAGAATACTTAAAACGATTATCTGCATACGCAAAAGTAGAAGTAATTGAATTACCTGATGAAAAGGCGCCAGAAAATTTAAGTGAAGCAGAAATGTTAATTGTAAAGGAAAAAGAAGGTATACGTATACTCGATAAAATTTCTGATGACACGCATGTGATTGCATTAGCTATAGAAGGAAAGCAAAAGTCATCAGAAGAATTTGCGGTAAGTCTAGATCGCCTTGCTACATACGGAAAGAGTAAAGTCGCATTTGTAATTGGTGGATCACTGGGACTAAGCTCAGAAGTGATGAAGCGTTCAAATGAATCACTTTCTTTTTCAAAGATGACATTGCCACACCAATTAATGCGATTAGTGTTGCTTGAGCAAGTGTATAGAGCGTTTCGGATTAATCGTGGAGAACCGTATCATAAGTAATGTATTCTATGTAAAACACTGATATTATCATATTTATTTTATTATGCCTATAATTGGAGGCTATGTGAATGGTAAGTGATCAGAAGAGATATTCTAGACTCGCAAATATAACAAAAATAATAAATACGAAATTAGAACTACGTGACGTATTGCAGCGGGTGACAATGGCGATATCAGAGGAAATTGTTAGGTGCGATGCTGTTGGAATTTATTTACCCCAGGAAGATGGAACATTTAGAGGGTTTGCAGGAAAACCAGAGACTATAAATGGCGTAACGCTCGATACTCAAGTAATTGATCCTGAAATAGACTTACTGGCAAAAGAGGTTATTGAAACGAAAAAAACCATCTATATTCCTGATACCTCAAAGGATCATCGACCAGATCCGAGACCGGTTAATGCATTCAAAATTAAGTCCTTATTAGCTCTGCCTATCTCATTTGGGCAAGAGTTATTTGGTCTAGTTTTTTTATTTGATTATGGAATTCCGATGAACTTAACAGATTCAGAAATTCAAAGTGTTGAAGCTTATGTAAATATGGCTGCGGTTGCAATTCAAAACACAAATAATTTAAAACAAAAGGAAAACCTTATTGCTGAGAAGCAGCTGTTACTAAATGTTACACGTGATTTATCAATGTGTTCCTCGATACAGGAGAGTTTTGATAAATGCTTTTTTTACCTAGAACAGATTTTAGAGAGTAAAAATATGACTGCCCATCTTCTAGATCCGCTAGATAAAACAACAATTAAAACAACGAAATTAAGTAAGGGCTGTCATTGGACAGAAGCGGATTGGACAGAGAAAAGCTATGAAGCCAAGATTCAAGAAGTTATTCAAACAAAAAATATAGATAATAAGGGTCTATTGATGATTCCATTGGTTTCAATTGGAGAAGTATTAGGGGTAATCGTCGTTGGCAAAGAAGGAAAAGCTCACAATTATGATCATTCTCAACTTCAACTAGCAAAATCTATCGTTGATGCCACAGCCCCTACGTTTTCGAATTTGTCATATATGGATCAACTAGAAAGCATAGTGGAAGAGCGAACGAGAGAGCTAGCTGCTGCTAATGAAAAAGTTACAAGTGTGATTGAATGTATTACGGATGGATTTTTTATTTTAAATAATAAATGGGAATTTACATACGTAAATAAGCACCAATATTTTCCGAAAAGAAAAACAGCAAAAGATGTATTAGCAAAGAATATATGGGATGTTTTCCCGAGTGAAATCGACACAGTTATGTATAAGGAATTTCATCGTGCGATGTCAGAGCGAACTACAGTTCATTTCGAATTTCTTTCTACTGCAGATGAATATTGGCATGAAGTTATTGCATACCCGTATGATGATGGTATTTGTTGTATTTTTAAAAACATAACGGAAAAAAGAAATATGAACAGGAATTGAAAAGATTATCCAACATAGATTTAATAGGGCAAATGGCAGCAGGTATCAGCCATGAAATTAGAAATCCAATGACAACAGTACTAGGATTTTTACAGTTATTAAAAGAAGAGAATACCTATGAGAAACATAATAAGTACTTTCATTTAATGATTGAAGAACTTAACCGTGCCAATTCTATTATTACTGAATTTCTCTCAATGGGTAATACAAGGAAATCGGATTTGCAGATGTTAGATTTAAATTCAATTATCCACGATATTATTCCTTTAATAAAGATTGATACGTACAATCAAAATAAATATATTCAAGTCGATACAAATGACATTCCAGAATTACTTTTAAATCGTAATGAAATACGGCAATTATTAATGAATCTATATCGTAATGGCTTAGAAGCGATGAATACAGGGAAAGTTCTAACCATTGGCACTTACAAGGAAGGTCAAAATTGTGTGGTGCTTGCAGTGCGGGATCAAGGAAAAGGTATCAGGCCTGAAGTATTAGAGAAACTGGGTACGCCGTTTTACACGACCAAAGATAATGGAACTGGATTGGGGTTAGGTGTATGTTATGCCATTGCTGCCCGCCATAATGCAAAAATAGAAATTCAAACAGGATCGGAAGGCACTACCTTTTTTGTTAAATTTAATTATAAAAATAATAAAAAATAACCTTATTTAGAATAGTTACGATGAACCGTATCATAAATAAATTTATTCTTTGCATATAAAAGGATAAAAAGACCATTGGACAAAAATTACCGATGGTCTTTTAAATATTATTAGATGGTATGTAGATTTCCTAAAATAAGTATGTTTCTATTTCCATAAAAATATGCTGTAATATGAAGAGGAAAAAGTATAAGTAGTTAGAGAAGTGAGGAATTAAAGGTGAAGAAGTTTAAGAAGTTTTACTTGGAGATTACGAGTGTATGTAATCTTGCGTGTAGCTTTTGTCCGCCGACGGAAAGGCAGAAGCAATTCATTTCTGTGGAGGATTTTGCTAAAAGATTAGACCAAATTAAACCTCACACAGACTACATTTATTTGCACGTGAAGGGTGAGCCGTTGCTCCACCCGAAAATAGATCAACTATTAGACTTAAGTCATGAAAAAGGGTTTAAAGTTAATATTACAACGAACGGAACGTTAATTAATAAGAGAAGACATAGGCTGTTAAATAAGCCTGCGTTAAGACAAATGAATTTTTCACTGCATAGTTTTGATGGACATCCAGGTTCGCAAGATAAAGAGGGCTATGTAAGGAGTATACTTTCCTTCATTAGGGAAGCGACAAGTCAATCAGATTTAATTGTATCGTTAAGGTTATGGAATTTAACTCAGGATAATAAAACGAATGCTGAAATCCAGAAAAATAGAGAGTTATTATCTATAATTGAAAATGAATTTGATCTATCTTATCAAATTGAAGAGAAGCTTACACCAGGAAAAGGTATAAAAATTGCAGAACGTGTCTTTATTAATCAAGACTATGAATTCCAGTGGCCAGCATTACATGAAGAAGAGGATGATGGGAAAGGATTCTGTCATGGACTTCGTAATCAAGCGGGTATTTTAGCGAATGGAACAGTTATTCCTTGTTGTTTAGATGGTGAAGGGATTATTAACCTTGGGAATATTAATAATGATTCATTTTCTAACATTATCGAAGGTGAAAGAGCAACAAACATTGTCGATGGATTTTCGAAAAGAGTTGCGGTTGAAGAACTTTGCAGGAAATGTGGATATCGCAAACGGTTTGGGAAGTAAATATGAAATAAGCCCTCATAAAGCGAGGGCTTATTTTTTATACTTGATAAGAATGCTCTAATTTATCAATTAATGAACCAACGTAAGAAACAGCTTTACGGATTGCATCTGGTTTTGACATATCTACTCCGGCATGTTTCATTGTACCACCAGCGATCGATAGCAGGTTGTACTTCCTCTTTAATCATTTGAGCTACTGCAGTGGATGCAGTGTGTGCTGCCTTTTTTGTAGTATTTCTAGTAACGATTTACGGAAAGGTTCAAGTTAATTTAAGAATTAATATACTTTGTCACCATTGAAAATCGAGTTTTTCACGACAACATAATCTACAGTACGAATAGCATCTAATTTTGTTCCACCAGCGTAAGAGATAGAAGATTGAAGATCTTGTTCCATTTCGATTAACGTATCTTCTAAAGAACCTTTATGCTCAACGAACATTTTCTTACCTTCAACGTTTTTCTTCTCACCCTTTTGGAATTCAGAAGCAGAACCGAAGTATTCTTTATAAAGTTTGCCATCTCTTTCAATTGTTTCCCCTGGAGACTCTTCGTGACCAGCGAATAGAGAACCGATCATGACCATAGTTGCCCCAAATCGTATAGATTTAGCTACGTCGCCGTGTGTACGAATACCACCATCAGCGATAATTGGCTTACTTGCAGCTTTTGCACACCAGCGAAGTGCAGCTAGCTGCCAACCACCAGTTCCGAAGCCTGTTTTAATTTTAGTAATACAAACTTTACCAGGTCCAATACCAACTTTTGTTGCATCGGCACCAGCATTTTCTAATTCTCTTACCGCTTCTGGAGTTCCAACGTTTCCAGCGATAACGAAGCTCTCTGGTAAATGTTTTTTAATATGTTGAATCATGTTAATCACAGCATTAGAATGACCGTGTGCGATATCAATCGTGATATATTCAGGTGTCAGTTGCTCAGCAGCTAATTGTTGTACAAATTCATATTCGTCCTCTTTTACACCAACGCTGATAGAAGCGATTAATCCACGTGATTGCATATCTCTAATGAATGAGATTCGTTTCTCTGGTTGGAAACGGTGCATGATATAAAAGTAGTTGTTCTCAGCTAAATAAGTTGCAATTCTTTCATCAATAATCGTTTGCATATTTGCAGGTACGACAGGTAATTTAAATTTATGTTTTCCTAAAGTGACAGTTGTATCACATTCAGAGCGGCTATTTACAATACATTTTGCAGGAATTAATTGAATATCTTCATAGTCGAATACGTTTTCCATCATTTACACCCCTAAAATACGAATATTTTATTTTTATTAATCAAAAATGTTCGTCCATAGGATAATTTACATTATTTTTATTAAGAAGTCAAAGTATTTCTTAACATTTTTTGAAAAAGTAGATTTTATATCTGAAAAACAACGTTAAAAACGAATTTAAAACGTTTTTTTATTTTTATTGTTCGTTTATGAAAAAGGTTGAAAAATTAAGATAATTATACAAGGTTGTATGTATTCTTTTTATTTTTTTGGAGTGGATGTAGGATACTATGAAAAGGTTAATGCTAACAATACGAGCAAAAGATGTTATCAAGTAGTTGAACATTATATGAAATGATAAGGTTTATTTCTATATAAAAAGATGAATCTGGCATGATCCACCTTTTTATATGAGGTTTCAAGTATAATAAGTAGGGTGATAGTAATGTATACAAAAGATAAAAAAGAAAATAATACAAAATAAAATGAGGTTAATATATGAGTAAAAAAAGTTTTTCTGATTATAAACTAAGTACGGAAATCGTAAGGGCACTTACTGGGTTAGGATATAATCATCCAACAGAAGTACAAGGTGAGGTTATTCCAGTTGCATTAGAAAAGAAGGATCTTGTTGTGAAGTCCCAGACTGGAAGTGGAAAAACAGCTTCATTTGGTATTCCACTTTGTGAAATGGTGGAGTGGGAAGAGAATAAACCACAAGCATTAGTTTTAACACCAACGAGAGAGCTTGCGGTACAGGTAAAAGAAGATATTACAAATATAGGTCGATTCAAAAGGATTAAGGCTGCGGCAGTTTATGGGAAATCTCCATTTGCACGTCAAAAATTAGAATTAAAGCAAAAGACACATATTGTAGTTGGTACTCCTGGTCGTGTGTTGGATCATATTGAGAAGGGTACCCTTTCTTTAGAGTGTTTGAAGTATTTAGTTATTGATGAAGCAGATGAGATGCTAAATATGGGCTTTATCGATCAAGTAGAGGCAATTATTGATGAATTACCTACAAAAAGAATGACGATGTTATTTTCAGCAACACTTCCAGAAGATGTTGAGAAATTGTCTCGTACATATATGAATTCACCAATTTATATTGAAATTAAAGCAGCTGGGATTACGACGGATAAAATTGAACATACTCTTTTTGAGGTGATAGAAGACGAGAAGCTTTCACTACTTAAAGATGTAACAACGATTGAGAATCCTGATAGCTGTATTATTTTCTGTCGTACACAAGAAAATGTAGATCATGTATATAGACAATTAAAACGAGCTAACTATCCTTGTGACAAAATACATGGTGGTATGGTACAAGAAGATCGTTTTGAAGTCATGGATGATTTTAGAAAAGGAAAATTCCGTTATTTAGTAGCAACAGATGTAGCTGCGAGAGGAATTGATATTGATAATATTACACATGTTATTAATTATGATATTCCACTTGAAAAAGAAAGCTACGTACATCGTACTGGAAGAACGGGACGAGCTGGAAATAGTGGAAAAGCTATTACATTTATAACACCATATGAAAATAGATTTTTAGAAGAGATTGAGGAGTATATTGGATTTGAAATTCCAAAGGCAATTGGACCTTCAAAAGAAGAAGTTATGAAAGAGAAAGCTGCATTTGAAGAAAAGATACATGCTAAACCAATTATAAAGAAAGATAAAAATGCAGATATCAACAAAGGCATTATGAAGCTGTACTTTAATGGCGGGAAGAAAAAGAAAATTAGGGCGGTAGATTTCGTCGGTACAATTGCTAAAATTAAAGGTGTTACAGCAGAAGATATAGGTATTATTACGATACAAGATAATGTTTCTTACGTTGAAATATTAAATGGAAAAGGACCACTTGTCTTGAAAGTCATGAAGACTACAACGATTAAAGGGAAACAACTAAAAGTTCATGAAGCAATTAAGTAAATAAAAAAAACTATACC
>NZ_JH414711.1:44940-47292 GCF_000238655.1 Bacillus sp. 7_6_55CFAA_CT2
TTTTATTTATGATTCTTTTAAATCATCCACTAGTTGCTCCGCTAAACGTCTATACATATTACTCATAGTCACGAAGGATGTTAGTAGTAGAAATTTTTCTAGCTTTGTATCTTCTAAGGAAGAAATCTCATTTACTTCTGTAACACGGTTATTTACGTCTTGTTTAAAGCTTTCGACATTGCTTTCAGTAAGAGCAAGATAATTTTTGTATAACGTATTTAATTCGAATGAATCATCATTTAATAAGGAGTCATTTATAGTTTCTAATGAACTTTTTATGTCGTTAATGGAGAGAGCTCCCTTTAATTGATAAATTAGGCTAATTAAAATCATATGCTCTTTTGAATACTTTTTATTTTTGATAGGGATGAATAGTTTCCCTTTTGCGTAATTATTAATCATCGTTTTTGTTAATACTTTTTCATCATCAGTTCTCGTTGTATCTGCATAAGTATTCTCAAATAGTTGGACAACTTGGTCTACATATAAGTCAACATTTGGAATATCCTCAAGTTTAATGTTTTTTTCTAAATGTAATGTCTTAAGTAATTCATTTATATTTTCCACGTAGAATCCCTCACTTTTATAACTTAGTGGAACTTAATGTTTAATATATCTTTAAATATGGTATTACGAAACAAATGAATTGTAAATGTTGACCTTAAAAAGAAATGTGTATATAATTACATGTAGTTATCAAAACTACATGTAATTATATGAGGGGTGTTATTATGAATAATTACGTAAGGGAACCAGTTAATGCATTTACTCACTTAGGTGGAGCGATATTATCATTTATTGCGTTATTAGCTATGCTTGTGAAAGTTTCTATCAAGATGCCATCATTTGCTGCAATTACAGCTGTTATTTTGTTTGGTATTGGAATGATGGTCCTTTATACGGCGTCAGCTGTATATCATAGTGTTGTGGCCAATGAACGTGTTATATACTTCTTTAGGAAGCTAGATCATTCTATGATTTTTATATTAATTGCAGGTACATATGCACCCTTTTGCTTAATTACATTAAATTCAGCAAGTGGTTTGCTATTATTTTGTTTAGTCTATGCAACTGCGATTTGTGGCATTGTATTTAAAATGTTTTGGTTTAATTGTCCAAGGTGGTTATCGACAGCAATTTATATTACGATGGGTTGGTTAATTGTTTTATTCTTTGCACCGTTAGCTGAGAATTTAAGTACAGGAGGCATTATTTTCTTAGTACTTGGTGGCATTTTTTATACAATTGGTGGATTTATTTATGGAACAAAGCCAAAATGGTTAGAGTTTAAATATATGGGGCATCATGAAATTTTTCATGTTTTTGTATTATTAGGTAGTCTTGCGCATTTTCTAAGTGTATATTGTTACGTAATTTGATAAAAAAACGCCACATAATAAAAATTATGTGGCATTTTTTTATTACCTGATTAGAATCGTATATGTTATAAAATTATTATGGGATAAAATGTAAGTTTCTGTGTTCGCATGTTAAACATAGGATAAGAAATATGTGATATACTTTGAGAAGTTTATAATGAATGAAATATGGAGGACTATAATTATGGCAATACTTGTAACAGGTGGAGCAGGATATATTGGTAGTCATACATGTGTAGAATTACTAAATAGCGGTTACGAAGTTATAGTAGTGGATAATCTTTCGAATAGCTCGGTAGAATCTATAAATCGAGTAAAAGAAATAACAGGAAAACAATTTAAGTTTTATAAAGAAGATGTTTTAAATCGCGAAGCGCTTGACGCAATTTTTGAAGAAAATTCAATTGAAGCAGTTATTCACTTTGCAGGATTTAAAGCTGTAGGGGAGTCAGTAGCGATTCCATTAACATATTATCATAACAACATTACAAGCACGTTAGTGCTATGTGAAGTAATGCAGAAACATAATGTAAAGAAGATAATCTTTAGTTCATCTGCAACTGTATATGGTATCCCGGAAACGTCACCGATTACCGAGGAGTTTCCATTAAGTGCAACAAATCCATATGGTCAAACGAAATTAATGATTGAGCAAATTATGCGTGATGTAGCATTTGCAGATGCAGAATGGAGTATCGCATTACTTCGCTATTTCAATCCATTTGGTGCACACGAAAGTGGGCGTATCGGAGAAGATCCAAATGGAATCCCAAATAACTTAATGCCATATGTAACGCAAGTAGCGGTAGGTAAGTTAAAAGAATTAAGCGTATTCGGAAATGACTATCCAACGAAAGATGGAACAGGAGTCCGTGATTACATCCATGTTGTGGATTTAGCAAATGGTCACGTAAAGGCGCTTGAGAAAGTACTGAGTACAACAGGAGTAGATGCTTATAACCTGGGCACAGGC
>NZ_JH414711.1:48047-74618 GCF_000238655.1 Bacillus sp. 7_6_55CFAA_CT2
ATATTCATTTTCTACTAAGTTTATTAGCGAACCTAGAAAAGAACGTTCGCTGTTTTAAATGATATGATTTTACAATATCTTATGCTAGAAGGTAGTAGAATGAGATAGAGTAATGTATTATTTTATTAATTTTTTATGGGAATTGAAAGCGTATTATTGAAATGTATTCCAACACTTGTATCATTGCTAGAGTCCGTTTATAATCAAGGAATCCTAGTTCATGTTTTGATAGGATTATTTATTATTGAAAGCGTTTTAAGTTCACTCCTTTTTTGAGGTAGGAGGTCTGACTTATTTAGATAAAAAATTATGTATGTAGTTTTAAATGGGAAGAAAAATAATATAAGTATCATTTTATAGTGTGGGGAGGTTAAAAGTGTGAAAGGTAAAGATTTTCACACGAATATATATGGGTTATGTAGGATTATTACTTTCAGGGGCAGCTTTATTTTTAAATAGTCTTGTTATATTAGGGAAAGCAGAGATGAAAAGTGCGGGTGTTTTTAATTTATTTGTGGGTGCACTACAAATTATTATTCCGTTTTATTTGATTATGATTTCTGACCAAAGCAATTGGACAGTGTATTCATATGCGGCTACTTTCTTATTTGGATTAACTTATTTATATGTAGGTGTTACTTTTATAAAAGGAATGGATAGTAGTGGCCTAGGATGGTTTTGTATTTGGGTAGCAATTATTGCCTTATTCTATATGGTTGTTTCATTTGTTCAATTCCATGATGTTGTTAATGCGTTAACGTGGTTTATGTGGGCATTACTTTGGTATTTATTCTTTGTATTAAATACACAAAAGAAGAACATTAATCAATATCTTGGAAGGATTGCCTTCGTACAATCATGGGTAACATTGACTTTACCTTCACTCTTTTATTTTATGGGAGTGTGGGGAGAGGGATTCGTATATGAATTATGGGTTTATGTATCTGTAATTTCTATTTTATACTTCTGTTATTGTATTTATAAATATCGAGTACATTAATATATTATCTGTATAAAGGCATGGAATCGTTAAACGAATTCCATGCTTTTTATATGTTAGCACTTATAATAGAGAGGTAGTATTTTACAATTTGCTAAAGTGGGGATGATGAAGTTGAAAAAAGTATTGGTGCTAGGGGGAACAAGATTTTTTGGTAAACATTTAGTAGAAGCACTTTTGCAAGAGGGGCACGATGTAACGATTGCGACGAGAGGAATTACGGAAGATTCTTTTGGCAGTAGAGTAAAAAGACTTATTGTAGATAGGGAAGATGAAAAACAACTAGCAGAGCGTCTAGAAGATAAAAGTTATGATATTGTATACGATAATTTATGCTATAGCTCGAATGCAGCGAAGGTAATATGTGAAGTGTTACGAGGGAAAACGAAGAAATATGTTATGACATCTTCAATGGCCGTCTATGAACCTGCCCTAAGCTTATCAGAAGAAGACTTTAATCCGTACGAGTATGCAATCGCGTATGGAGATAGGAATGACTTCAATTATGGTGAAGGAAAGAGATTAGCTGAAGCCGTTGTATTTCAACATGCAACATTCCCAGTCGTTGCAGTGCGTTTTCCAGTTATTATTGGAGAAAATGATTATACGAAAAGGTTACAATTTTACGTTGAATGTATTGTGAACCAAAAACCTATCGTTGTGGATCATGTAGATGGAACTTTGTCATTTATACATGAAAAAGAGGCAGGAGAGTTTCTAGCTTGGTGCGGAATGGCAAATGTGAGAGGACCAATTAACGCCTGTAGTAACGGAGTAGTTTCTATGGAAGAAATTATTCATTTCATAGAAGAGAAGACAGGAATAAAAGCACTCATTCAGAAAGCTGGGGGAAATATAGCTCCTTATAATGAGGTAACTAACTGTACGTTACATAATGGAAAGGCTCGTGAATTCGGATTTTTGTTCCGAGAGCTGAAACTAGAAATAAAAAATATTTTAAAACATTATATAAATACAATGAAGTAATCATAAATCCCCCGGTGGCAATCCGGGGGATTCTGGAGGATTTCGACAATACTGATTTTACATTACCAAATTTACCTTATACGTACGACTAATGTTTTTGTGATTGAATTGCTTGTAAATACTTCTCGTTTACTTGGTCCCAGTTTACTGTATGCCACCAGTTGGTAACAAACTCTGGGCGCCTATTTTGATACTTTAAATAATAAGCATGTTCCCATACATCAATTACGAGTAAGGGGATTTTCCCTTCTTGCAAAGGCGTATCTTGATTTGGTGTACTCATAACAGAGAGTTCCTCACCGTCAAGAACAAGCCATCCATAGCCACTTCCAAAACGACTAATAGCTGCTTTGGAAAGTTGATCTTTTAAGTTGTCAAAGGTATTGAAATAATAATCAATTACTTTTGCAACGTCTCCATTAGGCTCACCGCCACCTCGTGGGCTCATCACTTCCCAAAAAAGACTATGACAATAGTGACCACCACCGTTATTTCGTACAGCTGTAACAATTTCCTTCGGTAAAGCATCTAAATTACATAGCAATTCTTCTAAAGATTTATTATGTAATTCAGTATAATTTTCTAAAGTAGCATTTAAATTGTTTACGTATGTCGCATGGTGCTTTCCATGATGAATGGCAAGTGTATTGCTATCAATATGTGGCTCTAGTTCATCATAGTCATATGAAAGCTTTGGCAATTGAAATGAAGACATAACATTCCCTCCTTTCGACTTAAAAAGTTGGTCTAGGTAAAAATACTTTACCTGAGTCAAAAATACACCCATTTTCCATATAAGTCAATAGTAATTCCATTAATTTTCTGAAAAATATTACAATAAAAGTAACACTCTCACTTTCATTTGTGACTCCTATCCTTTTTGCTTATACTGTAAAGTAGCAGGGTTTTGTTGAAATAGAAGGAGATTGTTTATGAGTAAAACGAAACAATTAATAGAGGAAGCAAGTAATTTTATTACGATTTGTTATAAGGAGCTTCATAAAGAACAATTGATAGAAGAACGTATAAAAGAAATTCAAATTGAGATAGAGAAGACAGGGACATATGAGCATACATTTGAAGAACTTGTTCATGGTTCACGAATGGCATGGCGTAACAGTAATAGATGTATTGGGAGACTATTTTGGAGTAAGATGCACATATTAGATGCGCGCGAAGTAAATGATGAAGAGGGTGTATATAATGCATTAATTCATCATATTAAATATGCAACGAACGACGGGAAAGTTAAACCAACCATTACGATTTTTAAGCAATATCAAGGTGAGGAAAATAATATAAGAATTTATAATCACCAATTGATTCGATATGCAGGATATAAAACAGAAACGGGAGTGATTGGTGATGCTCATTCCGCTACATTTACGGACTTTTGTCAGGAGCTTGGTTGGCAAGGAGAAGGTACGAATTACGATGTATTGCCACTTGTGTTTTCTATAGATGGAAAAGCGCCTATATATAAAGAAATTCCGAGAGAAGAAGTAAAAGAAGTGCCAATTGAACACCCAGAATACCCTATTTCATCACTTGGAGTAAAATGGTATGGTGTTCCAATGATTTCAGATATGCGTTTAGAAATTGGCGGTATTTCTTATACAGCCGCTCCGTTCAATGGATGGTATATGGGAACAGAAATTGGGGCGCGCAACTTAGCAGATCATGATCGTTATAATTTACTTCCGGCTGTTGCGGAGATGATGGATTTAGATACATCGAGAAACGGTACCTTATGGAAAGATAAGGCGCTAATTGAGTTGAATATTGCCGTACTACACTCCTTTAAAAAACAAGGAGTTAGTATTGTTGATCACCATACTGCTGCACAACAATTTCAGCAATTTGAGAAGCAAGAAGCTGCTTGTGGTCGTGTTGTAACAGGTAATTGGGTATGGCTTATTCCACCATTATCTCCAGCTACCACCCACATTTATCATAAACCGTATCCGAATGAAATTTTGAAGCCAAATTTCTTTCATAAATGATATTTAGTGTAGGTTTTTTCTGTGAAATATAATTTTTTTAAATTACTGTTATGTAGCAAATGGAAGCCTTTACTCTCGGTTATTTTTGGAAGAGGCTTTTTGAACCAAGGAGTTCCTTATGTTATAATCAAATTTCTGTTTCGAAGACCTTATAGAAATATAAGGTCTTTTGTTTTGCTTTTTTATGTAAGAGGAAGAGATTCTTTCTTTTTAATAAGGGATTTGGCATATTTTTAGGGACAACATAAGTATGTGGGAAGTCAATAAAATGTTATGCATATATAATTATTGTGTTTTGGTTTTAAACAATAAAACATAATAAAGTTGTTTTTTTAGATTGCTGAGGAAGGAGGAAGTGTAAATGAGGATGAAGAGTCGAAAAACTGATTGGCCTGTATTTATTATTAGTGGTGGTTCACTTTTATTATTTGTAATTGCAGTTTTTTTGAACAAGGATTATGTAGAGAGTGCGATTAATAAAAGTTTCGCTTTTTCAATTAAATATTTCGGTGCCTTCTGGCAAGTTTTATTATTAGGTACATTTATTGTTGCGATGTGTATGGCGTTCTCCAAATATGGGAGAGTTAAGCTTGGAGGATTAGAAAAACCTGAGATTAGTACGGCAAAATGGCTTGCTATTATTATGTCTACATTACTTGCCGGAGGTGGCGTTTTTTGGGCAGCAGCAGAGCCAATGTATCATTTGATGACGGTGCCACCAATACATGATGGTATATCTGCTGGAACGAAAGAAGCAGTCATGCCTGCTTTAGCACAAAGTTATATGCATTGGGGATTTTTAGCATGGACGATTTTAGGTACAATTAGTGCGGTAGTTATGATGTATGGACATTATCATAAAGATATGCCGCTAAAACCTCGAACGCTTTTATATCCTATTTTTGGGGAAAAATTAAGAAAGAGCCTGCTTGGAACGATAATTGATGCAGCTGCAATTATTGCAGTAGCTGCAGGTACAATTGGCCCAATTGGATTTTTAGGTTTACAAGCAAGTTATGGATTACAAGAATTATTTGGAATTTCTGATGTGTTTACTACTCAATTAGCAATTATTGTTTGTGTGGTGGCCGTGTCTACCATATCGGCAGTAACAGGTATTGATAAAGGGATTCAAATTATAAGTAATTTAAATGTTAGATTAGCAATTGTATTAATGGCATTCATATTACTATTTGGGCCAGGTGGATTTATTATTGATTCGTTTGTTTCTTCGTTTGGATTTTATGTAAATGAGTTTATACCGATGAGCACATACCGTGGTGATACAAGTTGGTTAGGATCTTGGACAATCTTTTTCTGGGGATGGTTTATTGGATACGGACCAATGATGGCAATTTTAGTGAGTCGAATTTCAAGAGGGAGAACGATTCGAGAAATCATCGTTGCAATTGGAATTATCGCACCTATTATTACAACGTTTTGGTTTACTATATTAGGTGGATCAGGCGTGTTTTATGAGTTGATGAATCCTGGGTCTATCTCGGACGCATTAAGTGAATCTGGTATGCCGGCAGCTATGATTGCAATTACAGGACAATTGCCACTTTCTAATATTATTGGACCAGCATTTCTTTTATTAACAATTTTATTTGTAGTGACAACAGGAGATTCAATGGCGTATTCCATTTCAATGGCAGTGACTGGAGACGGAGATCCTAGAATTAGTTTGCGAATTTTTTGGTCGCTTATTATGGGCGCAGTTGCAGCAATTCTTTTATATATGGGTGAAGGAAGTATTAATGCGCTACAATCGTTTATCGTGGTGACGGCAGTTCCGGTATCAATTTTGTTATTCCCAATGCTATGGTTAGCACCTAAAGTTGCGGGAGAATTAGCATTAAAACAAGGTATTGTAAAAGAAGAAGATAAAACTGCATTCTTATTTCAGAAGGCTAGTAAATCAAAATAAATAAAAACGTAAAAGAGGAAGCATCTTAAATGAGATGCTTCCTCTTTTACGTTTAATCTAATACTTTTCCCTTTGTTTCTGGTACACATAGTAGCATTGTAATTAACCCGATTGGGTAGATGATAAAAATCAAGGACAATGCTCCAAGTAGATTGCCACCTGTAGCGAGTAAGCCAATAATAACAGGCCCAAATCCAGCTAACCCACGTCCTGTACCGAAAATAAAGTTTTCAGCGGTAGAGCGAGCTTCAGCAGGATAGTTTTCAGCTAAAATTGCCCCAAATCCTCCCATCATTCCATTTGCAAAAAATCCAAGCAATGCACTTCCCCATAATAATAATGTTGAATCTGTGAATAAGAAGAAGTAAATGAGACAGTATACTGTACCGCCAATATAATAGATTGCAAAAGTTTTACGGCGACCAATTTTATCAGCTAGAATACCAAAGATTGCAATTCCAATTAGCATACCGATGGTAGAAATGAACATCCAGCCACTTGCTTTTGCTAATGTATAGTTATATTTATTTGCTAAAATAGTGGGCATCCATGTGAAGATTCCGTAATATCCGAAGTTTTGGATAAACGACATAATAATGAGACCGATTGTTGTAATTGTTACTTTTTTATTGGCAAATAACTTTCGAAGTGGGAATTTTTTTATATGTTTTAGTTGTTCTGCTTCAGTAGTTGTTAATTTACCTGTAGCTTCTTTTTGCAACAGTTCCTTTTTGTAGCGTTGTTTTTGCTCCCATATTTTCGGTTCACTTAAACTTTTACGGACATAGACAGCTAGTAAAGCTGGAATTAATCCAAATAAGAAAACGGCTCTCCATCCAAAGTGCGGGACAATAAATGCTGGAAGGAGTGAAGCAACCAGTACACCAAATTGCCATCCAAGTGCAACAACAGATGTCGCTTTAGCGCGCATTTCTTTAGACCATGTTTCTGTTACAATGGCCATTCCGATTCCGAATTCACCACCAACCCCCATTCCAACTAAAAAGCGCAGAATTAATAATTGCCAGTAGTCTGTTGCGAAATAAATGAGTGCGGTTGCTAGTGAAAACAGTAAGATTGTGAAGGCCATTGTACGAATACGGCCAAATAAATCAGCAATAAATCCAAATAAATAAGAACCAATTAACATCCCTATTGTGGTAGCTAATGTTAAGTTTCCACCTTCAACAGGACTTAAGTGAAACTCTTTTAAAATATAGACAAGTACGAAAGATAATAGCAACATATCTAAACCTTCTGCTGCATATCCTAGCGCAGAACCAAATAATGTTTTATATCTTTTCGCTTTCGTCTCCTCTGTTATTTGTTGTACATCAGTAGTGACTTTCATTATTACTCCTCCTTATTTTCTACAGTCGCTATGGAAGAATAACAAAAGGCCTTCTCACCTGATATGATGAGAAGGCCAAAAAAGCATACGTATCCCCCAAAAAGAACATACGTATATTATATTCCGACTTCCTTCTCAACCTCACGGGGTTGGGTTAAAGGACTGTATTATATTACTTTATTTTTAGCACTCTTCTATTGTATTGTCAAATAAAGAGGAAGTTATTATGTGTAAAATATTTCAAAAAATATTTCGTTCTTCTTGACGCCGACTTCATTATTTTCCCATAATAAAACTAACTAAATAAAAAGGAATGAATCAAAGATGCTAAATTTAGTACTCATGATGATTGAACGAGTCGGACTTATAGTTATTTTAGGATTTTTACTCTCTCATATTAAAACTTTCAGACGCCTCCTTCATAAACAGGATGGCTATGTAGATAAGCTGAAGCTTATTTGTATTTTTTCGGTATTTACAATTGTAAGCAATTACACTGGGATTGAAATAGCAGGAAATACGATTATGAATGAAAACTGGTTACAAGGTGTTTCTTCGTCAAGTACAATTGCGAATACGCGTATTATGGGTGTCGGTATTAGCGGCTTACTTGGTGGCCCTATCGTAGGGGTTGGAGTAGGATTTATTGCTGGTATTCATCGTTATATGCTTGGTGGTACGACAGCGCTAAGCTGCGCAATCTCTTCTATTTTAGCTGGGATTATAACTGGTTATATCGGATATATTTTCAAAAAATATAATCGTACAATTACTCCTAAATTTTCAGCAGTTTTAAGTGTTTTTATCGTATCTTTAGAAATGCTTATGATTTTATTAATTATAGAGGATGGAATTAGCGTTGTGAAAACAATAGCGATACCAATGATTCTTGTAAATAGTTTTGGAAGTTTTATTTTACTTTCTATGATACAAGCTATTTTGCGTCAGGAGGAGAATGCAAAGGCACTTCAGACTCATAAAGTATTACGTATTGCAGATAAAACGTTACCGTATTTCCGCCAAGGCTTAACAGAAGAATCATGTAAGCATGTGGCACAAATTATTCACCGTTTTACAGGAACAGATGCGGTATCCTTAACAGATACAGAGAAAATATTAGCTCATGTTGGATTAGCATCAGATCACCATATTCCTTCACATAGTTTAATAACCGGTTTGTCGAAAGAAGTGTTAAACACAGGGAAAATAATGAAAGCGAAATCACGTGAGGTTATTAATTGTCAACATGAAGGCTGCCCTTTGCAAGCGGCGATTGTAATTCCACTAACTTCGCATGGAAATACGATAGGGACATTAAAACTCTATTTCAAAAATCCTAACCAGTTAAGTCGTGTGGAAGAGGAATTAGCAGAAGGATTAGCAAAAATATTCTCTACACAACTTGAATTAGGAGAAGCTGAGTTGCAAAGTAAATTATTGCAAGATGCGGAAATAAAGGCATTACAAGCACAAATTAACCCCCATTTTTTATTTAATGCGATTAATACAGTATCAGCTTTATGCCGAACAGATGTAGAAAAAGCAAGGAAGTTATTATTACAGCTTAGCGTATATTTCCGTTGTAATTTGCAAGGGGCACGTCAGTTATTGATTCCACTAGAACAAGAATTAAACCATGTACAGGCATACTTATCACTAGAACAAGCAAGGTTCCCAAATAAGTATGAGGTAAAGATGTATATTCAGGATGAGCTAAAGACAACTTTAGTACCACCATTTGTTCTTCAACTATTGGTTGAAAATGCATTGCGACATGCTTTTCCGAAGAAGCAACCAGTATGCGAAGTGGAAGTGCATGTTTTTGAAAAAGAGGGTATGGTTCACTTTGAAGTAAAAGATAATGGACAGGGAATTGAGGAAGAACGTTTAGAACAATTAGGAAAGATGGTAGTTTCGTCAAAGAAAGGGACTGGAACAGCTTTATATAATATTAATGAACGTCTTATTGGATTATTTGGAAAAGAAACGATGCTTCATATCGAAAGTGAATTAAATGAGGGGACAGAGATTACTTTTGTTATTCCAAAAAAAGTAGGGGAGGAAGAGCAGATTGTTAAAAGTACTAGTAGTTGACGATGAAATGTTAGCACGTGATGAACTAAAGTATTTATTAGAGAGAACGAAAGAAGTTGAGATAATTGGTGAGGCTGATTGTGTGGAAGACGCATTAGAAGAACTAATGCAAAGTAGACCAGATATTGTGTTTTTAGATATTCAATTATCCGATGATAACGGATTTGAAATCGCGAATATATTAAAGAAGATGAAAAATCCACCTGCAATTGTATTTGCTACTGCCTATGATCAATATGCGCTGCAAGCATTTGAAGTAGATGCGTTAGACTACATTTTAAAACCATTTGATGAAGAGCGTATTGTGCAGACATTAAAGAAGTATAAAAAACAAAAACAAGCGCAAATAGAAACGAAGCACGAAATAAAGGGGACAGATGTAACAGCAGAGATGCATAAATTAGCATTACCAATTGAAGAATCAATCGTACTTGTGAATATTGAAGATATTATATATGTAGGGCTTGTAGATGGGAAAGTCACAGTAAAAACAATGAGGGAAACGTATGTAACACATGATACACTTGTAATTCTAGAGAAGAAGTTACCACAAGCAAGCTTCATGCGCGTACACCGTAGCTTTATTGCGAATATTAATCATATTACTGAAATTCAGCCATGGTTTAATTCTACTTATAATTTAATCATGAAAGAAGGATCGAAAGTACCTGTTAGCCGTACATATGCAAAAGAACTCAAGAAGCTGCTTCGTATTTAAGAAGCAGCTTTTGTATTTCATCCTTTTATATTTGTAACTGATTCTGTATATTTGACGTTCTGTTATGTAAACGCTTACTTATACGTTTGTATCCTATACAATAAAGGTACCAAATCGAAAGAGGTGGCCAAAATGAGTACGAAAAAAGTATATAGTTTCTTATCACAAGCATTCATATTCTCAGCTATTATGTTAATTTCTAATATTATTGCAACACATTTACCAATTCCAATGCCTTCATCGGTAATCGGGTTAGTTATTTTATTTAGTCTATTATGTTTAAAAGTTATTAAATTGGAGCAAGTTGAATCACTCGGAACAGCTTTAACAGGTATTATTGGATTCTTATTCGTCCCATCAGGTATTTCAGTTATTAATTCTCTTGGTGTAATGGGGCAATACTTTGTACAAATTTTAACTGTAATTGTTGTAGCAACAGTTATTTTACTCGCTGTAACAGGGTTATTTGCACAATTTATTTTAGGAAAAGATGAAAAAGAAACAGAAGATACAAAAGAATTGAAAGTAGTAAATAAAGGACGCAAGCACGGAAAGGTTGCGTAACCATTGCATTTATATATTGTTAGGAGGTAATGAACATGGCAAGCACAATGACTCCATATTTCGGAATCGTCGTTTCATTAATCGCATACGGAATCGGAACATTATTATTCAAGCATTCAAAAGGGTTCTTCCTATTTACGCCATTATTCGTAGCGATGGTATTAGGGATTGTCTTTCTAAAGGTAGGTAACTTTACTTTTGAAGAATATAATACTGGCGGAAAAATGATTAGTTTCTTCTTAGAGCCAGCAACCATTGCATTTGCTATCCCACTCTATAAACAAGTTGATAAGTTGAAAAAATATTGGTGGCAAATTTTATCAGCTATCGTGGTTGGATCTATTTGCTCAGTAATTGTCGTGTTCATTGTTGCAAAAGCAATCGGTTTAGATACAGCAGTAATGAATTCAATGCTACCACAAGCAGCAACAACAGCAATTGCGTTACCAATTTCAGAAAGTATTGGTGGTATTCCAGCAATTACATCGTTTGCAGTTATTTTCAACGCAGTTATCGTATACGCATTAGGAGCATTATTCTTAAAAACATTTAGAGTGAAACATCCGATTGCAAAAGGTTTAGCGCTTGGAACAGCGGGTCATGCATTAGGAGTTGCGGTAGGAATTGAAATGGGTGAGGTAGAGGCAGCAATGGCAAGTATTGCTGTAACGGTAGTTGGGGTTGTAACAGTAGTTGTCATCCCAATGTTCATACCATTCATTGGATAGTAAAACTTACTTAAAAAACAAGAAAAGCAAGCTATTTGTAGGACAGATTTCTACTGATAGCTTGCTTTTTATGTTACAGTAGTGGTAAGACCTATTTAAAAAAATGTAAGTTTCCTTAAATCTTCATTAATACTATGTAGAATACGTTTTGAATTAGGTCATTGTATTGTAAAATAAGAAGTAAGCTACTGTATACCTGTTAAGGTAGGCATATAATGAGTTTATAAAAATCTTAATATGAATGAATAATTAAAAGTAGAAAAGAGAGAGAAATCTACTTAGTAACGTTTTAGTTTATAGGACAGGAGAGAGTATTCGTCGATTATGCAAATAAAAAACCTGTTTCAAAGTAAAGGATTTCAGAGGTTACTCGTATTAGTAATACTTGCTCTCGTGTTATACGGGCTGCAAAGTATGTTGAATTTAATATTAATTACGTTTATTCTCACGTATTTAATGGATCGATTCCAAAAGTTTATTTCCCGCAAATTAGATCATTTCATGCCTATTAATCGAAAAATTATTATAGCATTTCTATATGTAATGTTAATTGGTGGAATTGCTATTACACTATTTAAATATTTACCAGTATTGACGATACAAATTTCACAACTGATTTACCAATTCAATGTATTTTTAAGAAACCCACCAGATAGTGAACTAATTAAGTATGCAGTTAATGCTGTCAATCATATGGAGCTTTCTAAATATGTAGGACAAGGCGTAGACATTTTGTATAAATCGATTACGAATGTTGGTAAATTTGGCCTTCAGGTTTTACTTTCTTTAATTTTGAGTTTGTTTTTCTTATTAGAAAAATCTCGTATTGTTGGTTTTACTGCAAAGTTTAAAGAAAGCAGGCTTGCAATTTTCTATACTGAAATTGAGTACTTCGGAAAGAAATTTGCACGTTCATTTGGAAAGGTAATCGAAGCACAATTTTTAATTGCTGTTGTTAACTGTGTTCTTTCAGTTATCGCATTATGGATATTAGGATTCCCGCAATTATTAGGTTTAGCATTAATGATTTTCTTGCTTGGATTAATTCCAGTAGCGGGGGTTATCATTTCGTTATTCCCACTTTGTATGATTGCTTACAATATTGGCGGTATTATGTACGTTGTTTATATTTTAGTTATCGTAACAGTGATTCATGCGCTTGAAAGTTACGTATTAAATCCGAAGTTTATGTCGCAAAAAACAAATTTACCGATTTTCTATACTTTTATGGTATTAATTTTCTCAGAGCACTTCTTAGGTGTATGGGGACTGATTATCGGTATTCCAATCTTCATTTTCTTACTAGATGTTTTAGACGTGACAAGTGATGAAATGGAGAAGGATGTTGGAAAAAATAAAGTGAAGTAAGAAAAAGCATCGATGTTCGATGCTTTTTCTTTTATAACATGATGTTCCTTATGCCATACTGTAAGAAGAACATAGAATAGGGGTGAAAGAATGGCTGTAAATGAAAAGGTAGAGTTAGCTACATTTGCTGGAGGGTGTTTCTGGTGTATGGTTTCTCCATTTGAAGAGATGGAGGGCATTATACAGGTTATTTCAGGTTATACAGGCGGTCATAAAGAGGACCCAACGTATAAAGAAGTGTGCTCAGAAACAACAGGACATTATGAAGCGGTACAAATTACATTTGATGCAAATAAAATGTCGTATGAGGAATTGTTAAATATATATTGGAGACAAATTGATCCGACCGATATTGGAGGACAATTCCACGACCGCGGACAGTCTTATGAAACAGTGATTTTTTATCATAATGAAGAACAACATAAAAAAGCAGAAGCCTCAAAAGAAGAACTTGAGCAGAGTGGGCGCTTTTCAAAACCAATTGCGACAAAAATACTACCAGCAGCTACATTTTATCCAGCTGAAGAATATCACCAAGGATATCATAAGAAAAACACATTCCGCTATGAGTTATATCGTAAAGGCTCAGGACGAGATGCTTTTATTAAGCAACATTGGCCAAAGGATAATGCTCATTTAAAAGAAAAACTCAATGAGATGCAGTTTTATGTAACGCAGGAAAATGGTACAGAACCACCATTTCGAAATGAGTATTGGAACCATAAAGAGGAAGGTCTTTATGTAGACATCGTTTCAGGTGAGCCGCTATTTACTTCTCTAGACAAATTTGATAGTGGATGTGGATGGCCTAGTTTTACAAAACCAGTTATGTCAGCAAGTGTGAAAGAAAAGATGGATGTGAGTCATAATATGACACGTACAGAAGTGAGAAGTAAAGAAGGAGACTCACATCTTGGGCACGTATTTCCAGACGGTCCAGGACCAAATGGCCTTCGTTACTGTATTAATTCCGCAGCTCTTCGATTTATTCCAAAAGAGGAATTAGAGAAAGAAGGCTATGGTGATTTCCTAATCTTGTTTGGAAATAAAAAATAACCTCGCAGTTAGCGAGGTTATTTTTTGTTATTTTGTTTTTTTCTTTTTAAATTTGCTTAATACTTCATAAACGATTGGAACAATAAGAAGTGTTAATAACGTTGAACTTGTTAATCCACCAATTACCGTTACACCAAGTCCTTTAGAAATTAAACCACTACCTTCAAATCCTAATGCAAGCGGGATAAGAGCACCGATTGTTGCAATTGCAGTCATTAAAATTGGACGAAGGCGTGTTGCACCAGCTTCTAATAAAGCTTCACGTGTTGATAGTCCTTCATTTTCTTTATGAATAACGCGGTCGATAAGCACGATTGCGTTTGTTACAACGATACCGATTAACATAAGCGCACCAATCATTGCAGACACACTTAATGTTTCACCGGAGATTAATAAGGCAACAAGAGCTCCGATAATTGTAAATGGTAGCGAGAATAAAATTGCGAATGGTGCAAGGGCACCGCCAAATGTAACGACAAGAACGAAGTATACAATGGCAATCGCAGCTAACATCGCTAAGCCAAGTTGCTTAAATGATTCTTCAATATCTTTTGTAACGCCGCCCATAGAAACATCTACGCCAGAAGGAAGATCCATTTTATCTACTTCTTTTTGAACAGCGGCAGATGCTTTTGAAACGTCATCAGATGTTAGTTTTGCGCTTACTTCTGCATAAACACGGCCATCGCGGTGTTTCACTGTATTCGAAGTTTCACCTTCTTTTACAGTCATAACATCTTTCACAGCCACTTCATTACCAAGTGGTGTTGTAATTTTACGATTTGTTAAGTCATCGATTGTTTCATAATTTTGTTTTTCAGCTTCTACATATACGTTGATATCTTTACCGTCTTTTTTAATTGTTGTCAGAACAGGGCGATCATGTTGATTAGAAAGTCCCATTCCAATTTGAGCAGCCGTTAAGCCCATTTTACTCAGCTTTTCTTGATCTGCGACTAAAGTGTACTCTGCATATGTTTTTGCAATACTAGAATCTATATCTTTTAAGTCTTTATTTTTCTTCATGATATTTTGAATATTTTTTACAACAGGCTTAATGTCTTCTGAGCTATCTCCGTAAACGTATAGTTTAATTTCGTTACTACCGCCACTTGCTCCGAAGTCTTGGTTTTTCCATTCACCTTTGCCAGACATCTTCTGTAAATCTTTAACGACTTGTTCTTTCTCTTTTTCAAAGTTTTTCGTGTCGTTATCATATTGCACGAAGAACATTGCTTGGTTTGATTGACCAGGACTCATTGGGTTTTCGCCACCTAATGAGAATTGAATTGTTTTGACGTCTTTATTATTTTGGAAGTGCTTCTCAGCTTTTGTTGCAATTTTTTCAACGTCTTCTAACGTTTGACCTGGTTCAGGGTTGTATGTTGCGATAATCATTTTTTCTTCTTCAGAAGGTAAGAAACTTACACCGATAACTGGTACAAGTGCAAGACTACCAACTAATAGAAGGACAGCGATACTTGATGTAATAATTTTGTGATTTAAAGCCCATGCAAGTATGCGTTTATACCCATTTGCTAATTTACTTGGTTTTTCTTCATGATGTACTTCTTTTTCCCTCATGCTCTCTTTCTTAAATAAGGAATGAGCTAGCATCGGTACGATTGTAACTGCTACTAGTAATGATGCTAATAAAGCGAAGACGATAGTTAAGGCGAATGGTAAGAACATTTCACCAATCATACCTTTTACTAGTCCAAGTGGTAAAAATACAGCAATTGTTACGATGGTAGAAGACATAATTGGGATAAACATTTCTTTCGTAGCTTCACGAATTAAATCTTTTCCGCGCAATTTCTCTTCTGATAACGACATACGTCGGTAAATATTTTCAATAACAACAATTGAGTCATCGACAACGCGGCCTATAGCAACGGTCATTGCTCCAAGTGTCATAATGTTAAGCGTAATATCCATTTGCTTTATGACTAAAACAGCAATTAATAAAGAAAGTGGTATTGAAACGACAGAGATTAACGTTGTTCGAATATTTCGTAGGAACAGCATAATAATAACGATCGCAAAGATAGCACCGAAAATTGCTTTGCTCAGCATTGTTTCTACTGATTTTTCAATAGGTGCACCTTGATCGAATGTTGAAATAATCTCTAAGTCTTTATACTTTTTCTCAAGTTCTTTTACTTTATCTTTTACTGCATTTACAACATCAACTGTATTTGCATCAGAGGCCTTCACAATTTGAATTCCAATTGCTTCTTTTCCATTTGTTCGAGAAATGGATTCTGCTTTCCCAACTTCTTTAATGTCAGCAATTTCATCTAATGTAACTGTTGGAATCCCGTTCATAGCGGCTGGATTCATTTGTGGCGTTTGCGCACCAGCGCCAGCATTTTGACTACCTTGACCGTTAGGTGAGGAAGGTATAGCTGGGATTTTAAGTTCTTTTAATGCTTTAATCGTTGTAATATTGCCATCTACAACAACTGATTTTTCCGTGTCTTTAAATGTGTATAAGCCAAGTGGTAAAGATACATCCGATCCTTTAATCACATTTTTTACAGTATCTTCACTTAGTCCTAGTTCTTTCATTTTATCTTTCTTGAAGACAAGCTGTACTTCATCTACTTGTTGACCAGCAATTTGAACAGATGCAACACCATCAAGTCCTTTTAATCCCGGTACAACATTTTTTTCTACATTTTCAGTTAAAGTAGCTAAAGATTCATTCTTGCTTGCTACGCTTAACGAAATAACGGGAAAAGCATTGAAGTTTACTCGTGAAACTTTAGGATCTTTAACACCTTCTGGGAGTTTTACATTTGTGAGAGCTTCTTTAATTTCTGTTTCTGCTTTTTCCATATTTTTGTCAAAATCGTATTCTACTTGAATAGAAGATGCGTTTTGAAAAGATGATGAACTCACAACGTTAACACCGCTTAAATTTTGTAGTTGTTCTTCCATCGGCTTTGAAACTTTATCAGCTACTTCTTCTGGTGTAGCACCAGGATAGACCGTAGTTACTGTCACAATCGGTGTTGTAATATCAGGAATTGTTTCCAGCTTCATATTGAGTCCAGAGTAGATCCCCGCAATAGTAACAATAATGGTTAGTAGCCAAACTGCGAACTTATTTTTTAACGAGAAATTGATGATTTTGTTCATGTTTGCGCTCCCTTTGTATTATATTGACCAACTGGTCAGTCTAATACATAATATAACTGACCGTTCGGTCAATCGTCAATAAAAAGGGATGGTATAATACATTTATAATAAGATGCGAGATTAAATTTAGGAGAGAAGATATGAAAGAAAAAGAGCGTTTAATTATAGAATCGGCTATGAAGTTATTTGCTACTAAGGGTGTAAATGCGACATCAGTGCAGGAAATTGTGACAGCTAGTGGTATATCTAAGGGAGCTTTTTACTTATATTTTAAATCGAAAGATGAGCTTTTATTAGCGACACTTCGATATTATTATGACAAAATCCAAAAGAAAATGCTGGATATTGAACAAGAGTCTTTATTACCACGTGAAAAATTTGCAAAACAATTACATTGTCAGTTTAATGATATACAAAAACATAAAGAATTTATTATTATGCATGCGAGAGAAAATGCAATTCCGTTTAATAAAGAAGTAGAAGAATTTATGATGCGGATGAAGTTAGAGTCTCATGCATTTTATCGGAATAGTTTATTGTCCATTTATGGTGAAAAGATTATGCCATATTTATTGGATTTAGTAATTATGGTAGAAGGTATATGCCATGGTTATTTACAATTGATTATTTTAAATGAACCAAAAATTGATTTCATTCATGTTGCCTCATTTATTTTAAAAAGAGTAGACGATTTAGTAGAAGGGCTTCTAGAATCTTCGGAAGGGCCTGTTTTAAATGAAGCAAAAATGGGAGAATTTTTTTGTAGCTCAGAGCTTATTAAAGAACAAGTAAAAGAGCATTTTTTAAATGAAATTATTATATTAAAACGAACATTAGCAGACCAACTAGAAAATGATGAGGTTTTAGTTACTTTAGATGTTTTAGAATCCGAAATGAGAGTGCCAAATCCAAGGATTCCAGTTATTCGAGGGATGTTAGCGAATTTAGAAGCGTATAATGATTTGAAGGATTTTAGATTGAGGTTAGCTCGATATTACTATATAAATTGAGACTTTAATCAGTGGGATTTCATTCCCACTGATTAAAGTTGAAAATAGTATTTATTTTACATTTTGAAATTTATACATGTCACCATAAACGTTGGTGTCGTTGTATATAAACAATACAATATCTGCATTTTGTTCTTCTAGTTGCTGTTTCACACTTTTTCCTTGCGTGTAACGAGGGTCAATAAAAGTTGTTTTAGCAAAATTACGTGCGAATAAAGGATATGTAGCATCAGCATACGAATCTTTTAAGATAACAAGGTGTAAATCATTGTCTGCCTTTGTATTAATGATGTTTATTTCAGGGAAATCTGTTTGATAAACATTAGCATATCCAGGAGCAGGAACATCTTTTTCTTTTCCGTAAAACTGAGTCATTGATTCTTTAGCGGTATTATCTTTAATAGCACCGTAGTAAACTGTGTAGTCGTCCCAAGATTCACCGAAATTATAGCGGACATATGGGATTTGTACGGATGAAGTATCAATTAAGCGGTACAATTGATTATTCCAGCTACCAACAAACTTTCCTTTCGGTTTTTCCCAGTTAATAGTGTAGTCGTCTTTCTTTATTGGTTGTCCTTTATATTTATTTGAATGAGAATTAATAAAGTTCATCGTATCCTCATATGCATAAAAGGCACCTTCCATATTCCAATGATGATCTGTAGTTAAATACATTCGTTCTAGTTTTTCTTTAGTAAATCTTTCTTTAAACATTGGTAATACATCAATAATAGGGAATTTCGTTGCTGTCAATTTCTCAGCAAGGTGATCCCTAAGAATTTGTTCGTAACCAAGATTTAGGTAAGAGGGAAGCTTATACTGTAACGCTGTCTGCTTACTAGGAACTAAAGAGAAATAGAATTCTGTTTGTGGAAAATCTTTTTTCAAAGTTTTTAATTCCTGAACACCAGCATCAACATCATTTAAATGATTTTCCATATTAGGTCTATTAAAAATAAATTGATCGTTTGTAACATGAATGTTATTTACAAATGTTCGATTCATAGAGAGTTGGAATTTTATATAGCTTTCAAGAAAGAGATCCCTAGGTCCAACATGGTCTGTAAAGTATGTTTCGATACCCTTGAATAACTCTCCAGTCTTTATAGTAGAAGCATTTACAGCAGGTCTAATAGCTAAGTTCCTGTTTTCAAATTCAGAAAATGTTTTTTTATCTATAAGGATAACTTTTGCTGTCCAAATACCCACCCCAAAAATAACTGTAAGGAACCCCATTATTAAAGTGAGGTTTTGAAATTTTTTCATAGTGAACCTCCTTTAAAAACGGAAATAAATAAATGGATTATAAGTTGCATTTGTTAGGAATACTAAAACAATGACTAGAATACTTAAATAATATACTGGCGATAAAACAGCAAATCTTTTTGTCGATAACATTTTTTGTAACCATGGGAATACGGGTGCTGCAGTAATAATAGCTAATAAGAAAATTCCCCAATAATTCATTATATAGAAGTAACTGTTAATATCTGTTAACGGACTGTTAAATCCGAACATGGATTTTAGGAATTCAAAGCAATAACTGAAGTTATCTGCACGGAAAAACACCCATCCAATAATAACTAAAAACATCACGTAAATATGTTGAAGAGGACTCCATAATTTTTGAAGCAGGTTTTCGATTCCAGCTTTTTCAAGTGCAATTAGAATTCCGTAATAAATACCCCAAATCATAAAGGTCCAACTAGCACCATGCCAAAAACCGGTTAGTCCCCATACGATGAAGAGGTTACGATAAACTTTCCAAGTTGTAACGCGATTTCCTCCAAGTGGAATATAGACATAATCACGGAACCAAGAACCGAGCGAAATATGCCAACGACGCCAAAATTCAGAAATGGATTTTGAGATATATGGATAATTAAAGTTTTCTAGAAAATCAAATCCAAACATCTTTCCTAATCCAATTGCCATGTCACTATATCCAGAAAAATCAAAGTAAATTTGTAGCGTATAGGCAATGGCTCCCATCCAAGCTAATGATACACTCATATCAGAAGGATTCATTGAGAAGATTTCATCGGCTATAACACCTAATTGGTTAGCAATTAAAACTTTTTTACCCAAACCAATAATAAATCGGCGGACACCTTCAGAGAATTTGTCGGCATCAACAGTTCGCTGGTGTAATTGGTGAGAAATTGTATTATAACGAACAATTGGTCCTGCTACTAACTGTGGAAATACAGTAAAGTATAAGGCCAAATCAAAGATATTTCGTTGAGCATCGACTTTTTTCTTATAAATATCGATAATATAACTCATCGCATGGAACGTGAAAAATGAAATACCAATTGGTAAAGGTATTTTTTCAAGAACAATATTGGTATGTAAGATAGAGTTAATATTATCTACTAAAAAGTTTGCATATTTAAAATATCCTAAAATAGCGATGTTCATTACAATTGCAAACGTTAGTAATAATTTTCTTTGACCATTTGTGAAGCGACTATTCCCTAATAAAATCCCAAACCAATAGTTAACAAGGATAGAGAATAGCATTAGAAAAACATAAATGGGTTCGCCCCAAGCATAAAATACTAAACTAAAAAATAATAAAACTATATTTTGTAGTTCTTTGCGTACAGCATAATAAATTAAGAGTACGGCAGGTAAAAATAAACATAAAAAGACAAGGTTACTAAATACCATTTTAATTAATTCCTTTCCTATTTTATCTAAATAATACCAAAAATATCATTTAAATGTAATCATTAAAAAACTAGGATATTATTAACGTATTTAATTTTTTTATATTGTGAGAGATATAAAAAATCCTTGTTTATAAAAAAAGGCCGTCCCAAAATATTTTTAGGAACGGCTTTTTTACTGATAGGAAATAATTTAGTTATTTTTTTCTGCCCACTCTTCAACATCCCAAACCTTTGTAATCCAATCTTTATAGAATTCCGGTTCGTGACATACAAGGAGGATTGTTCCTTTATATGCTTTCATAGCCTTCTTAAGTTCCGCTTTTGCTGTAACATCAAGATGGTTTGTCGGCTCATCAAATAGTAACCAGTTACTTTCCTCACCCATTAGCTTACATAAACGAACTTTTGCTTGTTCTCCACCACTTAATTGACTTAATGGGCGAGAAATATGTTCATTTTTTAAACCGCATTTTGCTAACATCGCACGAATTTGATGCTGGTCTAAACCAGGGAATGTATTCCATACATCATCAATTGGTGTTATATTGTCAGCTTTAACTTCTTGTTCAAAGTATGCAGGCTCTAAGAAGTCCCCAAGACTTGTTTTACCGCTTAAAGGCTTAATTTTACCTAAGATTGTTTTTAGTAACGTTGATTTACCAACACCGTTACATCCAACAATAGCAATTTTTTCACCACGTTCGATCGTCATTGATAGCTTTGGTAGTAGCGGATGTGTATATCCGATTTCTACATTTTCACCTTCAAAGACGAAGCGACTACTTGCGCGACTTTCTTTAAATGAGAATTCAGGTTTAATCGCTGTTTCTGGGCGATCAATAAGTTCCATGCGATCAAGTTGTTTTTGACGACTCTTTGCACGACCTGTCGTTGAATAACGAGCCTTGTTCTTTGCAATGAAGTCTTCTTGCTTTTTGATAAACTCGCGCTGCTTTTCATAAGCGTTTATATGTTGATTTTTATTGATTTCTGCTAGTTCTAGGAATTTTTCATATGTCGCTGTATAGCGTGTCATTTTTGTGAATTCTAGATGGAAAATAACATCAACACATTTATTCATAAATTCCGTATCATGAGAAATCAATAAGAATGCATGTGGGTATTCTTTTAAATAATTTGTTAACCAATGAATATGTTCAACGTCTAAATAGTTAGTAGGTTCATCAAGCAATAACACTTCTGGCTGTTCGAGTAATAGCTTTGCAAGCAATACTTTTGTACGTTGTCCACCACTTAGTGCTGAAACATCACGATCTAAACCAATTGCATCAATTCCAAGACCACGTGCAGCCTCTTCAATTTTCATATCTAGTAAATAGAAACCACCTGCTTCAAGTGCATCTTGTATTTCTGCCATTTGTTCAAGAAGTTCTTCTAGTTCTTCTGGTGTAGCAGTTCCCATTTTTTCTGTAACTTCATTTAAAGCTTTTTCCTTTTCGAATAACGGTAAAAATGCATCCGCTAGTACGTCACGGATTGTACGTCCAGGCGTTAAAACAGTATGCTGATCTAAGTAGCCGTAATGTGTGCCCGGTGTCCATTCTACACGACCTTGGTCATGAATAAGCTGACCAGTAATGATATTCATGAATGTTGATTTACCAACACCGTTTGCACCAACTAATCCAACGTGCTCACCTGCTAATAATCGCATAGATACATCTTTAAATAATGTACGATCACCAAATGTATGTCCTAATTTTTCAACTGTTAATAAGCTCATAGTATCCTCCGTCCAACTTGAAATAGTACCTTGAATCATGATACTAAATTCTTTCATATAATGCCATCATTTCAAAATGTATATTTTTTCAAAAGAAGTGTTTGTAAATGTTAGTATATAAAAAAGTTACTTCTACCTACAGAAGTAACTTTTTGGTTATGCCTTTTGTTTAACTTCACTAACTTTCTTTTCAGCTACAATAAAATGCGGTCTACGTTTTGTTTCATAATAAATACGACCGATATATTCACCAATAACACCTAGGAATATGAGTTGAATACCGCCAATAAATAGTATAGCGGAAATGAGAGTAAAGTAACCAGGAACTTCCACACCACCAAGGATGATTTGAACGAACGTAGTGATTACGTATAAAAGTCCTAAAATGGTTGTTAGTAATCCGAGATATATAGATAGACGTAACGGTTTATTATTGAATGAAATTACACCATCAATTCCGTAATTTAATAATTTCGAGAAGGTCCATTTACTTTCTCCATCAGAACGTAATACATTTTCATATTCAATGATTAATTCGTTATAACCAATCCAAGAGAATAAACCCTTTGAAAATCGGTTGTATTCACTTAAAGACACTAAAGAATCCACTGCTCTTCGACTTAAAAGTCTAAAGTCACCAATACCATCTACTAATTCAATATCTACAAACTTATTCATCACCTTATAGTAAAGACGAGAGACGAAAGAGCGAACAGGTGAATCACCAGTTCTTGTTCTTTTTGCAATGACTTGGTCGTAGCCTTCGTTATATCCTTCTAACAATTCTTTTATTAAAGTAGGAGGGTGTTGTAAGTCAGCATCCATAATAACAATTGCATCGCCTGTAGCATATTTTAAACCAGCTAACATTGCAGCTTCTTTTCCGAAGTTTCGACTAAATGATATATAGTGTACCGATGAATCTGCACTAGCTAAATCACGTAAAATATTTAATGTATCATCTTTACTACCATCATTAACAAAAACAAATTCATAATCGGTAGTTAATTTATGAATTTCAAGAGAAGTCTCTGAATAAAAGGCACGAAGCACCTTTTCTTCATTGTAGCATGGTACTACTATTGAAAGGGTCATGTTAGGACCTCCTTAGGTGTAATTTTAAAGTGGGCATGAAGTAAAAATGAAGCAATCATCTTCAACTTTTACTTCACTTCATTTTAATACCTTTTTTTAAAACGACTTTTTAATTTTGAATATCTTTTCGTATCTCCAAGAACTAGAAGCGAGATGCAAATGATAAATGAAATGATAGAAATAACGAGACCCATTTTGAAATAAGGTGTGACGTATTTCATTTCAACTACATGTTGCCCTTTGGAAATAGGAACGCCAATAAAGGCGGAATTAGCCTTCGTAAATTCCGTTTCTTTACCGTCAACTTTTATTGACCATCCTTTACTATATGGTACCGATAAATATAGTAATCCATCTTTAGTGGAATTAATATCACCTTTTAAGGAGTTACCTTCATAGTAAATGTTTTGTAGGCTATTTTCTTTTAAAGTATTTACTTTTTTCGGGACAGTCTGATAGTTAGTACTGTTGATTTGTAAATCTTTCAACTCATATTGACCAGGAGTAGGAATAGAAATGATTAGCTCGGTTGGCTTTGCATCTTTTCCTAAGTTGTAAACAAATCTTTCTAACGGATAAGCATAAGCTCCATCTTCATTACCTTTTATCATAGATTTGTCATTCACGGTAACCCCAAATGATTCCTTGTTTATATTTCTAATTTTAATTTCAACAAGAAGATCACCTAACATATCGTTATTATCAATAGGTACTATTATACGCCCATTTTCATGAACAGTGAGTATATCTTTCTCTTTCTCTATATTTTCCCACTTCATTTTATTTGGATTAATCTTAATTTGTTTTGAATCTAGCTGTTTTGTATTAAATTGTTTTAGTGGGAGACTTCCAACATCATTTACAACTACAGCATCTAATAAAAGTTGATCTTTCTCGGCAAAATTAAGTTTTGAAAATTCTTCATCACTTATTCCAGCTTCGTATACATAGCCTAATGGTAGTGCAAATTCATTTTTATAAATGTTGTAAGGACCTACTTGTTGTAAATGCTTATAACCATAAGGAATTTCGGTTTTATTAGCACCTTCACTTAGTACATAATATTTTACCCCTAGCATGTTCTCAAGGAATAATCGTTTATCTAACTGGAAGAACATAGATGGACTATCGTATCCTTGGAAAACATTGTACTTATTTTTCATAAAGTCATGAACATGATAATTGACTAAGCTTTGATAAGTACTTGTACCATGATAACCTTGCAACATCGGCGTATTTTTATAATTATTGTTTGGATTGATAATTCGATAAAAATCTTTATCTTGATTTTGTATATAACGAATTGCGTCAATTTCATCCTTATTATCAAGACCTGGCCCGTGTAATGATTCTTTTGTCACGCCTGCTTGATTAAAGTGTTTACTAAGAGCAAAATCTGAATAGAAGTAATTAATAAATATTACATTGACGAGTACATTTAATACAATGAAACATTGTAAGGCTACTTTTGATAAATAGCGCCATAGTAATATGGTAATAATAGATAATACAGTAATGCAAATTAAAATGTTATCAATCGTTTGTAGTGGCTGTGCGTTTATATTTACTTTTCTATAGAATGCGTAAATAAATAATGCTGTTGCTAGTAAAGGACCTATTAAATAATTGACCTTCTTTTTGTGGAGTAGCATCCAATCTAAAATGTAGGCAACAGTTTGCGCAACCACAAATGCAAATAAGTAAAACCATCTGTGTTGCATGGCAGAAAAGCCATTAAATACGGAATACGTATATGGAAGCATATATAGCACTAACATAAACCCAGTAAAGAGTAATTTATTTGTGACAAGTTTATTGCGTATTAGAAGCGCGCTAGTAATAAGGAAGAGGATGAAAACAGGGAATGCAAGCTGATACTCCTCTGTATTATTAATGAAAAAGATACTTTCCATTAAGTTTTTATAAAACGTATCTTCAAAAAATAACGGTATAGTAAATTTTGTAGCGAGTCGATCGGAACTAAATACACCATTTACAGATGGTATAAAGCAAACAGCAGATAAACCTAGTGATAAAGCATATAGAAAAGCAATTCTAATATAATAAATTATAAATGTTTTAATTGTTTTGTTCTGCTGTGTAGCGAAATATTGGAAAAAGGCATAAATATAGATAAAAATACTAGTAATGAAAGCGAAATAGAAATTTGATGCAAGCATAAGTGCTGTTGCAAACAGGAATAATCCTTTTTTTCGCTCTAAAATATATTTATCTAATCCCCATATTACTAAAGGTAAAAACACTATAGCATCTGCCATGAAATCCCATAATAAAGAATGGCGAATGAAAGTTATACATCCTCCATATATAATGGCAGAAATGAAAGAAGAAAAAATAGTTTTATTGTGATAACGTAAAGAACCATACATGAATAACATAGCTAATGTACTTTTTAAAACACTCATATATAGTTTCAGCTCAAAGATTTGGTCAAAATTTAGTTTAGGAAGTAGAAGCGTAAGCCAGAAAAATGGTGCTGTACTATAGTAATAACTAAATTCTCCGAATAAATCTCCACCTAAGCCATAATCCCAAGACCAAAATAAATTTCCATCTTTAAATGCGTGTTGTAAAAGGAATGTAAAGAAACTGAATTGTGATAATGCATCTCCCGTACTAGAAAATACACTGTCTGATTTTAGGAAAAAGTAATGAAAAGCAAATGCACATATTATTAATAATGGAATAATAATAAGTGTGCTTTTAGTGAAAAATGTTCTTTTATTTACTTCTGAAGTCATTAAATAAATAAGCCTCCTTAAATTCAATTGCCACATTCTTCATCTCTGGTTATCTTTTTAGGATGAAGAAAAACTATGTATGAATCGTCGATTTTTAATAGTATTAATAAAGTGTTTATTTGTGTAATTTATAGTAAATTTAGGGTGTTTGTAGTTAATATTTACATGAAAAATTAACTATGAATTACCTTAATAATAGGTGTTTTACATCTAGTGCTGTTCGTTTCCAAGTATAATCATTCCAGAAAGGCAAGTCAATTTAAGATATAGATTGAAAAAAAGCCCATTTTCTAAGTGAAGAAGATAAAAATAAAAAAANAATATATATTATTATTATTA
>NZ_JH414711.1:74805-187732 GCF_000238655.1 Bacillus sp. 7_6_55CFAA_CT2
AATAATAATAATAATATATATNNTNTTTTATTTTTATTTATTTTCGAGCCAGCTTTTTATTTATAAATCCTAAAATCAATCCTCGTATTTGTGGATCAATTGCAAGACCGATAATACCGTATAATATACCAGTAATTGTTAAAGCAATTAGTGGCGGTAAGGTAATTAATATTGTACGGTATAGAATATAGCTTAATATAAAGGCTAAGGTATTGAATATAATCCCTTTAAATAGTAACGAGAAGCCTTTACGAACAAATAGAGTGAATCCGATTAATAACGTAATCTCGGTAAGGATAGCGGCAATAGCGGCTCCCATCATTCCGAACTGACTACCTAAGACGATGTAACTTATAATGGCAACAGCTAGTCCGATTCCCATTGTTGTTGCACGTTTCCATTGTTGACCAATGGTCGTTAAATTATCAGCAAGTGGATAGTTAATAGATTGTAAAATGACCATAAAGGCTAAAATGGCAAGAGCATCACCAGCTGGCGCATACTCTTCGCCTAATAAAGTAACAATCCAAAAACTTGGATCAGCGATAAATGGAATGGAGATTCCCATCCCTAAGAAAGACATTAGTTTTAATTCAAACTGAGATAGTTTTCTATGTTCATCAATATTCTTTTCATTTCCAAAAGTAAATAATTTTGGGTAGAAGGCTGCTGCAATTACACCAGGTATTTGATAAAGGACTGCAGGTATTTTCGATGCAGCTCCAAAGAATCCAACTTGCTCATACGTCGAAACTTTTTCTAATATAATAGGGCCTAACTGCGGTAAAAGCATAATAATAATGCCATTGATTGTGAAAATCAGCAGTTGATCTAAAATCCCTTTGTCCCAGCCCTTATGAACTGTCGTATGGCGGAGTACCATTATGAAGGCGATGACTCCTGTTACAAGACTAGATATCCCATACATAGCAGCGACCGTCATAAGTGACCATTTCAACGACATTCCTAGTAGAAGCGCAGCTGCGGCTGTTACACCTTGTAGTACAGAAATAATCGCTGTAAATTGCATACGTTCTGTTACTTGGAAGTAAGCCATTCCAACACCTTGTAAAGTTGCTCCAAACATTGTTGGTAGTACAACCCAATATACCATGGCGCGTAAGTAGGCATCAGTATAGAAGAACTGAGCAAAAATAGCGAAGAGTACAGAAATTACGACAGCTAATACGAAACGAATGCGTAAATAACTACTGATTAGTACGCTAATATTTGCATCCTTTCTCGTTCCTTCACGCATAAACGTATGTGTCAAACCTGCATCTGTGAAATAACAAATAACAGCGGAAACAGCTAATGCAGTTGTAAACATCCCATACTCACCGGGAGAAACGTATCTTGCGAAGAGAATCGTCGCGATAGCAAGTACAAATCGAACAGTAATATTTCCTACAAATAGGTAGGAGGCATTTTTAAGAATCTTATTTGTTTTCATGAGAAAAAACCTTTCTATTCTTTAGGACCTTTTTCGTTTGTCCTATTTGTAAATTTGATTTGTTTACGGAAAGAGAGATGAGTACTATATTTTCAGTTTAAGAAAACAGAAATTTAATTCGCACAAACCAAAGCATTGCATATAGTTTTTTACTACGCTTTCCATTTTTTGAATAGATTTTACGGCAATATTTCTTTATATCTTTTTTGATTAATTGGACTTGGGCATTATTTAATTGAGAGTTTTCTTTAATGTATATACAAGCATTATTGATAACCGTATAAGGGAATAAATAAGTCTCAAGAATCTCAATAAGTGACTGAGGGTCTTTCGTAATGAAGTCTTGAGATTTATTATGTACCCAGTCTTTCATACGATTGAATACTTCTAGTTCTTTAGTTGTTTTTAATTCGTAATCTTTATATTTAGAAGAAAGATTTCCTTCGGATAAGATTCTATAATATGTTAAATATTCATCGACATAGCATACATTTGTCACACTCATTAGTTTAAATAAAAACTCCAAGTCTTCTCCCCAGCTACATCCTGGTGTAAAACGGATATTATGATTCATTGCGATAGAGCGTTTGAAAATCCAAGTACTTGTTTGAGCAACAACTTGGTGTGTTAAGAATGCTTTTGCCATATCACCTTTAATAAAGTTTGTTGTATGCTCAACCTTTTCGCCTGTTTCTTCGTAGAAATTCATATAACCACAATAGCACGCATCCATGTTGTTTTTATGCATACTCTCGATTTGTTTCTCAATTTTAGTTGGATGCCATAAGTCATCACTATCAAGGAAAGCGACGTATTCCCCGCTAGCATTTTCAATCCCTGTATTACGAGCTACTGAAACGCCTTGGTTTTTTTGGTGAACGTATTTTACTTGCCCCGGATATTTTTCTGCAAGATTTTTTACGATAGAAGGTGATTGATCTTTACTTCCATCATCTACAATTACAATTTCAATGTTTTTATATGTTTGATCCAGTATTGACTGCATTGTTTCTTCAATATATTTTTCTGTGTTATACAGAGGTATGACAACAGAAACAAGTTGTTTTTGTTCCATCATAGAATTTTTATCTCCTCAAATTTTTTATGTCTTGCACCATATATACAAGCCTTTTGAAAGGAAGAAGATTACAAGAACATCTGTATCAGTTTAACGCATATAAACTTTGTAAATCAACTTTCTATTATTGTACTTTGTATAAAAAGTATTTATTATAGAATATATTTTCTTGTAAAAATATAGAAATGCAATTTGGAAATTATGTATTTTAAGGGGAAATATGAAATGTTAAGGCGATTTGCGCTTCGTTTTGCAACTTTACAAACACATGGTGCAGATTTGACTCTAGCTAGCGATGATATAGGTTATCAAAAAACGGCAACTATTTTATTGGAAACAGGAATGTTAATATATCATGAGCTGGATAAACCACCTATTCATATTATGCCAGGTTTTCCAGTGTTTTTAGTTACTGTATTTTACTTTTTTGTAAATGGCAATAAAGGCCTTTTTGTAGCTAAATTAATTATTATCCTATTAGGGGTACTTATTATTTTACTAACTTATAAGATTGGTACTTATTTATTGAATCCCGCTGCAGGATTAATAGGTACTTTCTTATTAGCTGTATATCCTCCAGAGATTGTTTTGGAAAATTTAACTTTAACAGAAGGACAGTTTCTATTCTTTTTCATTGAGATTATTATATTGGAGTTTAAAATTAGCTGATACTCATAAAACGAAACATTTTCTACTTTTTAGCATTGTACTTACGCCTACAATTTGCTTTATATCCAATACTATTATTTATATATCTTTTAATGAAGCGCTATCCATTCCGCATTGATGAAGCAAGCGATAGTATTTTTTATAATAAAAAATACATGCAAGGAAGGACCTGTG
Source organism: Bacillus sp. 7_6_55CFAA_CT2 (assembly GCF_000238655.1). Lineage (NCBI taxonomy): Bacteria > Bacillati > Bacillota > Bacilli > Caryophanales > Bacillaceae > Bacillus > Bacillus sp. 7_6_55CFAA_CT2. The sequence continues at coordinate 78,180 of NZ_JH414711.1, forward strand.
CATGTATGATGAGAAGATTATGTTAAATATTCCAAGGCTTACTTAAAGTTAAAACTTCAGCCATCTCTTTACTTTTTAAACGTCCTTTTTTCGGTTTTCCGCGCGTTCTAAACCGGTTGTGTGTAACCAATGTTCTTCCTGAGTTTCAGGGAGTACTTGTGGTACGGACGAAGGTTTTCCATCTTTTATTGCTACAAATGTAATGAAGCAAGTAGCGGCAATTCTACGCTCGCCTGCTAATAAGTTTTCTGCGATTACTTTTACGAAAACTTCCATTGAAGATTTCCCTGTATAACATACAAATGCTTCATAACAAACAGAATCAGCTTGGTGAATTGGAGTTAAAAAATCAACTGAATCAATAGATGCTGTTACGCAATGTTTACGACTATGTCTTGCAGCCGCAATTGAAGCAATACTATCAATTTCTGCTAATAATTTCCCTCCAAAAAGTGTTTGGTGATTATTTAAATCGTTAGGAAAAACACGTGTTGTCTTAATTGCCTTAGATTCTCGCATGAATTTCTTTTCCATATATTCAGCCCCTATAGTCTGTTTTCAATCAGAATAATATGTGTAAGCAGATTACTCATATTAGATATTTAATGAAGTAAAGTGTATTCCAAAAGAGGATTATTTAAACTTCTGTATTTGTATTCATGTAACTGAAAGAAAATTTATTTTATCTAAAATGTAGTGTAAAAGAGGATTCGCTTACATTGCAAGTAAAAAGTAATGACTATGTATTTGTCATAGAAATTCCCTATCAGCCGTGTACCCATTCATGATAGAATCGTTTTGTTATGAATGGAAATAGAGGTGCAATGGACATATGAATCATATACAAACAAATTTTTCATCTTTCTTCAATAAAATTACAATCGGTGCGATGCTCGCATTTTTGGTTTATAGTTGTTGGGCAGCATTTGAGACAAGTAAGCAATTTTTTGGAGGAAGTACAACAAGTGTAACAATCATATTAGCAATTTTCGTCATACTCATTTTGTTAGTGGCATCAATTCTACAATATCGTTTTACAGATAAACAATTTCTTATTTTTCTTATAAGTATATCTATAGTTGTGAGGCTTAGTATGCTGTTATTTGTAGATGCTCCAATAATTGGTGATATGAAAGTGATGTATGAGTCTGCAAAGCAGATTGCAATTGGTAATAATATAGGGACTGTAACTCATTTACCTTTTATTATATATGAGTCGGTAATTATTCGTATATTTGGTGATTCATTATTCGCTTTACAACTATTTAATGTGCTATTTTGCACAGGAACAGCATTATTTATTTATCGTATTGCGGGAATGGTTTTTGGAGAAGAATGCGGTCGTATTGCTTCTATCTTTTATGCTCTGTATATTCCAAATATATTCATGAGTTCCGTATTAACTCCTGAGTCACTTGCAATATTTTTATTTTATTTTGCTTGTTACATACTTTTATATAAAGGATTAGATCATCCTTATATGTGGGTGTTTTCAGCGATTTTATTTGCATTTAGTAATATGATTTTCCCAATGGGATTATTTCTTCCTATTTTTATCACGGTATATGTATTATTAATTGAAGTATTTCAATCAGCAACGAAACAAAAAGTGTTACTAAAGATGATAGGGATACTTATTCTATTTTATAGCGCTCATTTTGGTGTGAATTATGGAATTAAGACAATGGGATTATCACAATATACGATTGCGAATGAGACATATGTTCAATCTGTCTTAATTGGAAAAACGAAACATGAGGAAAAAATATCAAAAAATCAAAGTGTAACAGAGCATATTGATCAAAAGTTAAAAGAGATTGAGGGAGAAAGATTTAAACTTTTAGAACCGATGATAAATCAGTTTTCGGATGAGGGGATAAATTCTATTCTTTTCAAATGTGAAAAACTGATTTATATAGCCGTAACATTGTTTATGACTATAGCTCTATTACACTTCCTTATTAAGAAACAACAAAATGAGGGATATATGTTGTTCTTATTTTTAATTAGTGGCTACGTATTGCTAAAGCTCTTCCAAGTAGATATGGCATATTACAATGTAATTATGCCGGCATTGTTTATTTTGCAGAGCTTTGGTGTTTATATGAGTTATGTGTATTGTCAAAAAATATTTTTCAGAAAATAAAAAGAATCCATTCTGGATTCTTTTTTTGATGGAAGGTGAAATTTAGTAGTCAGTGCAGATGGAAAGTATGCCTGACTACTAAATTTCATCTTATCGATTTAGTTCTAGTTGCAAATTATCGGCTGTTAGAGCCATTTGTGAGGAATCATCTTGAATTCCTTTCATTACTTGTGAAATAGCTTGTAGTTCGTGTTCAATTTTCTTATTCTGTTCTTTTGAGTTAGACATATCTTTTACAATTTCTTGGAAGTATCGATCTGTTGCCGACATACTATCCGTTCCTTCCGATACGAGAGAGCTAATTTGTTTCACGGAAGACGAGACACGAGTAATTTGTTCATTTGTTTTTTCGACGAGCTTTGTAACGTTAAATATAGATTCTTTCGTTTGCTCTGATAATTTTCGAATTTCACCAGCAACAACAGAAAACCCCTTCCCAAATTCTCCAGCACGTGCAGACTCGATAGCAGCGTTTAGTGCGAGTAAATTTGTTTGCTCCGCAATCGATTTAACAATATCTATGATTTCATTAATTTTGTTAGAAATATTGAGAAGTTCATGAGTATCTGTAATAATCGTTTCCATATTCATTTGAATAGATCCCATTCGTTTATTCTGCTGGTTTAATTGTTCTTTCCCTTTATTTGCTTTTTCTTCAGATGTTGTAGCTAATGATGTACCTGTTTTAGCAATCTCTACAATAGTTTCAGATTTGGCGGTTAGTTTTTGAATAGAAGAGCTTGTTTTTTCAGATACAGCAGCTAGTTCTGTTGCGATATGCGTAATTGTCATAGCAGTTAATTCTTTTTCTTTCTCAAGCTCTTTTTGCATTCTTTCATATTCAGATTCATAAGCTGCAAGAACAAGTTCTTGTTCAAGAGTGAATAATTTATTTATGACATTTATAGAATATGAAAAATCATCGATTGTCGTTATTTTTGTTTGCAAAATCTTCATGATAGAGCGGAATAATTCTTGATAAGCAGCAGTATACCATTTTCGATGTAAACCAATTTGTACATGCCTTTTGGCAATCCTAACACGCTGTTCAATAAAATCTTCATGCATATGGCCGCTGAATAATTCTTTAATATGTGTTTTTAAAGTTTGTTTTAGTTTTGGAATAGAGCTGTAACGCTCAATAATAGTAATTAAATTAGGTTGTTTTGTAATGTTGGCATAGAATTTTTCAGTAATCCAATCAATTTCTGCATAAATAAAAGGCTGTAGTACTTTTACAACTTGTAAATCTTCTTTTGAAATATGTAGCATATCCATTTGAATTTTTAATTCAGAATTAGTAGGTACATTAAAAGTTATTTGTTGGTCCTTACTTAATTCGATTATACTGGCATGTGTTTTATTAATATTTTTTTTGAAAACCCCAAGCATCATTCTTCCCCCTGTATATAAAACGTTTTCAATTTTAAAACTAATATAGAGTAATTATATATGCTTATATATAATTACTCTATATTAGTTCGTTGAATAGTATATAAATTAAGAGAATTCTATCTAGAATTCTCTTAATGGCCTTTATTAATTTTAGCATGTGTTTTAAAGAAAACGGGGAAATGCACATTATATATTACAGTGACGACACGAATAACGAATGTTACTAATAAACAAACATAGAAAGCTAATACGTGCGCCCCCATAGCGTGTGTGATTAGGAAGCTAATTGCTCCTAAGATAGAAGCGATTGCGTAAATTTCTTTTCGGAATACGTAAGGGATATCTTGAGCACAAATGTCACGCAAAATACCGCCTCCAATACCTGTAATGACTCCCATTGAAACAACTAGAAATGAGGCGTCAACATGATGTGACATTGCCGCATTTGCACCAATAGCTGTAAAAACGCCTAAGCCAACAGCATCAGAAAGCATAATAACGACTTGAAGTTTATTGATGCGCTCAAAAAACATACAAGTAAATAATGCTGATAATACACTTACGAAAAAGTAAATGGGTTTTACAAATGCGACAGGGGGCAGGTTACCAATCATGATATCACGAATAATACCGCCGCCGAGCGCAGTAGCTACAGCTAAACAAAGGACACCAAATAAATCTAAATCTTTTTTTAAACCAACTAATGTACCAGAAATGGCAGCGGCGATAATGCCAAGAAACGTAAATATATCGATTAATAACATGGCCTTAATCCCTTCCTCTTAAAGATGTTCCAGAGAAAAAATATACACTAAAGTATTGGAAATAACAATTACTTTTCGCTACATGTAGAAAAACGGATAAAATACATAAAGAAAGCGTTTGAAAATGTTTAGAAGAAAACGGAGCAAGGTTAATCTTTAGTTGTAGGATAGCCGAGTGGGTGTTTGCGTGTAGTTATTAAATTTTATATATTTATAAATGAATTAACAAATGTTACTATAATGCTGATAATAAGTAGAAGAGTGTTAGATAGTTTTTATAGAGATAGGGAAGGATAGCTAAAGGATAATGTTTTCTAGTACTACTTACGCTAGATTTGGTTAGTTTCGGCATAAAAATAAGTTCTCAATTTAAATATGAGTTATGTTATAATTGCTAGGTGTGTTTTGAAGATAAAAATTATGATTAAAAGATAATGTTAAGATTTTGTATGGAGGTCTTGGAATGTTAGCAAATCAAGCTAGGGTTAGATTTGAGCGTTTTTTGCTCTTTTTTATTATTTTACAGCCTGTTTTAGATTTATTAACGTCTCTTAGCATCACTTTATTAAAGTCAAATGCTACCGTTGGAATTTTAGTAAGATTCCTTATTATGGCTGTTGGTGGCATTTACATTTTAATTCAGGCAAAAGAGAAGGAAAATAGAAAGTTTTTAATTTATCTTATATTATTAGCCGGAGTTTTAGGAGTAGGATTTATTAATAACAAACTAGTTAAGGATCCTATTGTACTTAGTGAAGAAGTTAAATTCGTTGCGAAAGCATTATATATATATATCATGCTGGGATCATACATTTTAGCTTTAAAATCATTGAAAAAGACAGTTAATATTAGTGATAAGGTTCGAAATAGTATTGTATATTCTACATTAATCATTAACGCAATTATGGTTATTTCTATTTCAACATCTACTGATTTTGGTAGTTATGAATGGATGAAGGTTGGTTCTCGAGGTTGGTTCTATGCAGGGAATGAACTAGGTTCAATCTTAGCTATTATTTTCCCTATTGTAGTACTATATTCTATTCAAAAAACAAAGAGCTGGAAACACATTTTATATTGGATTCCATCACTTTTAATGATTTATTCGCTAATTCAAGTTGGTACAAAGGTAGGAATGGGCTCAATTGGTGCTACGTTAGCGGCAGCAATCGGAATCATTGTACTACAATTATTATTTAATAGAAAAAATCCGAACAAAAAATCCCTTGCGCTTAATGCAGTAATTGCTATTGTCCTATTAGCTGGTGTAGTTGGAACGTTTAAACAAACGCCATTAGCACAAAATATGGGTATTCACAATAATTATTTATCAGAGCAAAATGTGGCGCAGCAAGGTCAAAAAGAAAAAGAAATTAAAGAGAAGCTGAAAAAAGAGCAAGAACTTAAAGAAAAAGAAGAAAATCACCATAAAGTTGAAAAGCCAGAAGAAAAGGCGAAGATAGAAGAGGAAGTTAAGAAAGAGCTTGAGAAAGAGCAAAAGAAAGAAAATCAAGAAAATCTTATTTTCAGTGGACGTCAAGTATATGAAGAAAGACATAAGCAGTTCTTTAAAGAAGCACCAATGTCACAAAAGTTATTAGGAATGGGTTATGCAGGTAACTTTAAATACAATGAACAAAAGCAGCCAGATCCAAAACTAATTGAAATGGACTTCCATGATTGGTTTTATGATTTCGGGATTATTGGCTTTGTATTACTAATGATTCCATTTATTTATTACGGGCTAAGAATTCTACTAGCATTTGCTACGAGATTTAAGGACATATTTAATATAAAATATGGAATGATTTCAGCAAGCTTATTGTTAGCGTTAGGTATTGCTTATATTGCAGGACATATTTTAACAGCACCAGGAGTTGGGATTTACTTTGTAGTGGTGTTAGCTTATCTAATAGTAGACCTAGAAATTGAATGATAAAAATAAAAGCTAACTTTTGTTAGCTTTTATTTTTTAGTACAGTAAAATAAAAATAGATGGAAACGTAGCGAGGATCTAAAGGAGGAAAAAATATGAGAATATTGCATATGAATGCAGGAGCAGAAGATGGGGGAGGGAAAACACATATTATTTCACTTCTCGATCAGTTTCCAACTGGTGAAGTAGAATTAGCAGTATTTGAAGATGGAATTGTTGCGAAGGAAGCAAGGGAGTTAGGGATAAAAGTCCATGTGTTTTCACAAAAATCGCGCTATGATTTATCCATTTTAAAGAATATAAGTGAATTTATTAATAAAGAAAAATTCGATGTAGTTCATACACATGGCCCTAGGGCTAATTTCTATGTTTCTTTAATGAAAAAGAGAATAAAGGCAAAATGGGTAACGACTATTCATAGTGATCCATTTCAAGACTTTACTAAACAGGGCTTAAAAGGTTGGATTTTTACGAAATTAAATTTGAAAGCCTTAAAAAATATAGACTTATTTTTCGTTGTAACAAATAGATTGAAAAAAAGCCTGGCAGCATTAGGTATTTCAAATGAAAAGATGCATGTTATTTATAATGGAATTGAATACGATAAGGAAAAAGCAGAAGACTATAATAAAAAAGAAATGTTCAATATTGATGAAGATGTATTTACGGCAATCCAAGTAGCACGATTACATCCTGTCAAAGGACATGAAGTTTTATTCGATGCGTTACAACAAACAAAATTAGAGAAAATTAAAGTATTATTAGTTGGCGATGGCCCATTAGAAGAAAATCTAAAGTCATTAGCTACTGAAAAAGGGATTAACGATAAAGTAGAGTTTTTAGGACATCGTCAAGATGTAAAACAATTATTTGCGTCGTCACATGTAAATTTATTAACTTCCCATAGTGAAGGGTTCCCACTAGTTTTATTAGAAGCGGCAAATCAACGCGTACCATCAATTGTGACTAGGGCTGGAGAAATTGAACCATTAATCGTAGATGAAACTTACGGATGGATTGTGCCGACAGGTGATGGAAAGGCATTAGCATTAGCTTTAGAAGAAGCGTATGATAAGTGGAAAACTGGAGAGTTAGCAGCAATGGGTAAACATATTTATGAGCATGCTACTATGAACTTCTCACTTCAAAAACTATATGAAGATACAAAGGAAACATATAAGCAATTAATAGCGAAAAACTTGTAATGATAGAGAGGATAGTTAACTATGGCAGTACAAACAGTTGATATTCTAGGCGTTCCTTTTTCTACAATGACAATGGATGAAACGGTCCAATATTTAAAAGAACAACTAGAAGCGGAGCGAACTCATACGTTTCAGGTAGTAACAGCAAACCCTGAAATTGTTATGTGCGCAAAAAAGGATGAAAAGTTCTATCAAACATTATTGAATACAGATTTAATTACACCTGATGGTATTGGGGTTGTAAAGGCAAGCGGGATGCTTGGTACACCTTTAAAAGAACGTGTAGCAGGTTTTGATTTAATGTGTAATTTACTTGCGAAGTTATCAGAAGATAGTAAGCCGGTATCTGTTTTCTTATTAGGTGCAAAGCCGCATGTTGTACAAGCTGCAGCAGATCATTTAACAAAGACATATTCAGCTGTATCCATCGCCGGTATACAAGATGGTTATTTTAAACAAGAAGACGAAGAGAATATTATTTCTCGCATTCAAGAAGCAAAACCAGATTTATTACTTGTTGCACTTGGTTTCCCGAGACAAGAGAACTTTATCCAAAACAATAAGCATCGTTTAGAAACGAAAATGGCTGTTGGAGTGGGTGGAAGTTTAGACGTATGGGCTGGAGAGGTAAAACGTGCACCAAAATGGATTCAAGCGATTCATTTAGAGTGGTTTTATAGATTATGCAGTAATCCAACACGCTGGCGTCGTCAGTTAGTATTAGCGGAATTTTTAAAAGAAGTAATGCGTTCGAAAAAGTAGCGAAATATCGCTGCTTTTTTTATTTGTTCATTTTTAATAAATTGAAACTTTAATCAGTGAGGCATCCCCACTGATTATTAGCTCTCACCAATCGGGATAGACGTTTTACTTTTTGGGAATGATGAAGGAGAATTTTTTACACAAAAGTATTTTACTTATACAATTCACACATGTAAAATGATGTGTAAAGACACCTGTGTGAGGAGGACTTCTAGTGGGCAAGGTAAAAGAAATTTCGAAGCGCAAACTACTTGGTATAGCTGGGCTTGGATGGCTATTTGATGCAATGGATGTTGGAATGCTTTCATTTGTAATGGTAGCCTTGCAAAAGGATTGGGGATTAAGTACGCAAGAAATGGGCTGGATAGGCAGTATTAACTCAATCGGTATGGCAGTAGGAGCGCTTATTTTTGGGATACTATCAGATAAAATAGGGCGAAAATCAGTCTTTATTATTACATTATTATTATTTTCTATCGGTAGTGGTTTAACTGCATTAACGACGACACTTGCGATGTTTCTCGTTTTACGCTTTTTAATTGGTATGGGGCTTGGCGGAGAGCTTCCGGTTGCCTCTACACTAGTATCAGAGAGTGTTGAAGCGCATGAGCGTGGGAAAATTGTTGTGTTATTAGAAAGTTTTTGGGCAGGTGGATGGCTAATTGCAGCTCTTATCTCGTATTTTGTTATTCCTAAATATGGTTGGGAAGTTGCGATGGTATTGAGTGCAGTTCCAGCATTATATGCTTTATATTTAAGATGGAATTTACCGGATTCCCCAAGGTTCCAAAAAGTTGAAAAAAGGCCATCTGTTATTGAAAATATAAAATCAGTTTGGTCTGGGGAATATCGTAAAGCAACAATTATGCTATGGATTCTATGGTTTTGTGTTGTCTTTTCCTATTATGGAATGTTCCTTTGGTTACCGAGTGTAATGGTGCTAAAAGGATTTAGTTTAATAAAAAGTTTCCAATACGTACTTATTATGACATTAGCTCAACTTCCAGGATATTTCACAGCTGCTTGGTTTATTGAACGTCTCGGTCGTAAATTTGTTTTGGTTACGTATTTAATCGGGACAGCTTGCAGTGCTTATTTGTTTGGGGTTGCGGATTCATTAACAGTATTAATCGTGGCAGGTATGTTACTATCCTTCTTTAACTTAGGTGCTTGGGGAGCATTATACGCCTATACACCTGAGCAGTATCCAACGGTTATTCGTGGTACAGGTGCAGGAATGGCAGCAGCATTTGGTCGTATTGGTGGTATTCTTGGGCCACTATTAGTGGGATATTTAGTTGCTTCAGAAGCTTCACTATCATTAATATTTACGATTTTCTGTGGATCAATTTTAATTGGTGTATTCGCTGTAATAATACTTGGACAGGAAACGAAGCAACGAGAATTAGTATAAAGTGAAAATTTAAACGTATCCCTGACCGTTTATTATCCTACACTACTCGGCTCTTTATAGGCAGTTAGTGCGGGATAAAAGGGGAGAGGAAACCGAAGTGGTTTCCTTTTTTCTGTTTTTTTAGATAAATAATGGTATAGTAAGAAAAAGGGATTATTTCTTATAAAAGCGAATGTATACAACAGGACATATGGACAAAGAATTAGGTGGTTGAAGAAATGAAAATTTTACTGATCATGGAAGAGGCAGAAGAGAGAAGAGAGTTAGCTGAAAATTTCACTGAAAATATGAGAAATGTAGAATGTTTTGAAGCAAAGACAGGAACAGAATCTTTATTTATGATGAAAAAACATATACCAGACTTTGTTTTTTTAAGTTCCAAATTACTAGATGGTACTGGTTTTGAATATGCAAGTTTATTACGAGAAATAAATTGCTATACAAAATTTATTTTTGTAGGTGAAAACATAGAAGAATCTATTACAGCTTTTCGTTTCCAAGCATTTTATTATTTATTGCGACCATTTCGTGAAGAAGATTTACAATTTCTTTTATATAAAATAGGTAAAGAACAAGGTGAGAAAGCAAAGAGTTATTTGCGGAAACTACCGATAGAAAGTCAAGAGGGTATACGATATATTCTTCCAGAAGATATCGTATATGTAAGTAAAAATAAAGAAAATAAAACTGTTTCAATTTGCACAACGAATAATCAGTATATTTCAACATATACACTTCAGGAATTAGAAAATAAGCTAAATGCATATGATTTTTTACGTGTACATAAAAGCTATTTAATTAATATGTCATATGTAAAAGAACTGAAACCTTATTATAATGGCACGTATAATTTGTATTTAGATAGGTATGATGAGCAACCGATTCCAGTCAGTCGTAATTATGTAAAACGCCTTCGAAATAACATTGAATTATAGTAGGTAATGAGAGTATTTTAACATGATAAACTGAAAATCCTTCATGATAGGGAGGATTCAAGTTAAATATTCAGAAAATTTAGTACAATCTCCACTAAGAAATAGTATTGGGGGAATTGTATGTGAAGACATTGAAATCGATTTTACTTTGGGGCGTTATTACAGCAGTAGGAGCAGGTGCTTTTGGAGTAATAGCTTTATCACAAGGTGAAACCATTAATGCTGTATGGCTCTTAGTAGCTGCCGTATGTGTATATGCAGTTGCTTACCGCTTTTATAGTAGATTTATAGCGAGAAAGGTTTTTAATTTAGATGATAATCGGCAAACACCAGCCCATACATTAAACGATGGGAAAGACTATGTTCCAACAAATAAGTGGGTATTGTTTGGCCATCACTTTGCAGCGATTGCTGGGGCGGGACCTTTAGTAGGACCGATTTTAGCAGCACAAATGGGATATTTACCAGGAACCATTTGGATTATTGTTGGGGTAGTTGTTGCGGGGGCTGTCCAAGATTTTGTCATTTTATTTGCTTCGATGAGACGTAATGGTAAATCGTTAGGAGAAATGATTAAAGATGAGATTGGACCTGTTACAGGACTAATTGCAATGATAGGTATTTTAGGAATTATGATTATTTTATTAGCAGTATTAGCGTTAGTCGTAGTAAAGGCACTAATCGGAAGTCCTTGGGGAATGTTTACGATAGCAGCAACGATTCCTATCGCTATTTTAATGGGAGTTTATATGCGCTATATTAGGCCTGGTCGTGTTGGAGAAGGATCAGTAATTGGTATTATCCTACTTATTTTATCTCTTGTTGGAGGACAGTATGTAGCAGAAAATCCAACACTTGCAAGTATGTTCACATTTAGTGGTGAAACAATTGCTATTATGCTTATTGTATATGGATTTATCGCATCGGCATTACCAGTTTGGATGCTTTTAGCACCACGTGATTATTTAAGTACATTTTTAAAAGTCGGAACAATTGTAGGGTTAGCAATCGGTATCTTAATTGTAGCACCAGATTTACAAATGCCAGCAGTTTCGAAATTTATTGATGGAACTGGTCCTGTGTTTTCTGGAAACTTATTCCCGTTCTTATTTATTACTATTGCTTGTGGTGCAGTGTCTGGATTCCATGCTCTCGTTTCATCAGGTACGACGCCGAAGATGATCGAGCAAGAGGGACACGCACAGCCAATCGGTTATGGAGCAATGTTAATGGAGTCGTTTGTAGCAGCAATGGCGATGATTGCGGCTTGTGTATTAACACCGGGAACGTATTTTGCAATTAATAGCCCCGCAGCACTTATCGGTACAGATGTTTCGCAGGCAGCTCAAGTTATTTCCTCATGGGGATTTGCTATTACACCAAATGAACTAAAAGATCTCGCTGTAAATGTTGGAGAGCAAACAATTTTATCACGTACAGGTGGTGCGCCAACATTAGCGATAGGTATGGCATATATTTTCTCACAAGTAATAGGTGGAACGGCCATGATGGCATTTTGGTATCATTTTGCGATTCTCTTTGAAGCTCTATTCATTTTAACAACAATTGATGCCGGAACGCGTGTCGGCCGATTTATGATTCAAGATATTTTAGGGCATGTATATAAGCCATTTGGGAAAACGGATTCTACATTAGCGAATGTAATCGCTACAACATTATGTGTATTAGGGTGGGGATATTTCTTATACCAAGGGGTAATAGATCCGCTCGGTGGAATTAATACATTATGGCCACTTTTCGGTATTGCAAATCAAATGCTAGCAGGTATTGCATTATTACTTGGAACGACAATTTTGTTTAAAATGGGAAAAAAGGCGTACGTTTGGGTAACACTTATTCCAACTATCGGGTTGCTGATTGTAACGATGACGGCGGGATATCAAAAGCTATTTCATGAAAATCCTAAAATTGGATTTCTATCGCATGCAAAGGTATTTCAGGGAGCATTAGATGAGGGAAAAGTGTTAGCGCCAGCTAAAAATGTCGCTCAAATGAAGCAAATTATTTTCAATGATTATATCGATGCAGCGCTTTGCGGAATTTTTATGATAGTTGTAATCGCTGTGTTAATTTCAGCACTTCGAATTTGGATCCAAGTATTAAGAAATAAGCCAATGCCGTTAAAAGAGGCACCATATATTCCTAGAGATGAAAGTGAGTCGAGGAACTATGCTTAAAAAGTTGTGGCAAGTATGGGGCGAAAGAAAACGCTTTATTAGTTTGCTCGTTGGAGTACCAAGTTATGAAGTATATGTGGAGCATATGAAAAAGCATCATCCTGAAGAAGAGGTTGTATGTCAAAAGCAATTTTTTGCTGAGGCACAAGAAGCAAGATTTAATGCAAAGGGTGGAAAAATATCACGCTGTTGTTAATGAAAAAGGGCGAGTTTTCGCCCTTTTTATTTTTTTGCTGTTTCACGTGGAACAGCAAAAATAAACAAAACCTTTGGGAATTAAAGGTATTTCGTATACAATAAAGTGAGGAAGGGGATAGATGGAAAAGTAGGGAGATTATTTTATGTTAAGGGACTTATTTGTAAATACAACAATTATTCTTTCCTTTATTTTTATTGGGGGCCAGCTTTTAAGGGATAAGCCGTTAAAAGAAGGATTCTCTTTTGGGCAGAAATGTGTAGTAGGCATTTTTACTGGGATACTAGGTATAGTATTGATGTATTTCAGTGTTCGTGTTGGTACCATTCTATTGGATTTACGCTATTTAGCTGTTATTCTAGCTGTTATTATTGGAGGACCGATAGCGAGTACCATAACAATTGGTATGATTTTAGTAACTAGGCTGTTGTTTATGGATTATTCATTAGCTTCTCAAGTGGCTTTTTATACAATCATTGCGATAGGAATAGGGAGTATCTTTATTTCGCGCATGAAGCTTTCTTTAGGGGGAAAGTGGGTATGGTTACACACATATATTTTATCTATTCTAATCCCAGCGTTATATATATGGTTAATTAAAGAAATCCACATAGTGGGATTATATTTAATTTCTAGTATTATTACAGGTTACATAACATTCATAAGTGCAAATTATGTTTTACAATCCAATGAGTTATTTCAAAAGATGAAACAATACGCAACGATAGATGCATTGACAGGTTTAGGAAACGTAAGACAGTTTGATTTAGAGATGAATCGTCATATTAGTAATAAGAACATGAAAAATGATTCGTTTTGTTTACTACTTATAGATATTGACCACTTTAAGTATGTAAATGATACGTACGGGCATCCTGCAGGGGACGAAGTGCTAAAACAAGTAGGGTGTATTTTACGAGAAATTTCACAATTTCCAGATTTGGCTTTTCGAAAGGGTGGAGAGGAGTTTGCGCTTTTGATACCGAATAAGGGATTAGCTTACGGAATTCTTATGGGCGAGCAAATTCGTACAGCTGTTGAAAGTCACTCATTTCAATTGTTAGATGAAACGAAAATAAAAATTACAGTTTCGGTGGGGGTTTCAGAATATGAAGAATCAACGGAGCAATTTATTCAAGCGGCGGATGATGCGTTATACTACTCGAAACGAAATGGTAGAAATAAGGTCAGCTCTGTATCTTAAAGATAAGATGACCAGAAGACATAAAGCTTATAAAAAACACTCACAGAGGCAATGTATGAACTTTGTGAGTGTTTTTTATTTATATATTAGACAAGTTCTTTTGATACAACAAATTTACGATATGCACCATGGTGAGTTGGACCTACGTATTCGTTAATTTTGAATGAGTAACGAATAGCAGCTGTGATGAATTCTTTAGCAGTTTTTACTGCTTCTTTCACAGGTTTTCCTTTTGCAAGTTCTGCTGTAATTGCAGCAGAATATGTGCAACCTGCGCCGTGTGTATTTGTCGTATCAATTTTTTCTGATTCTAGAAGGTCGAATGTTTCTCCATCATATAGGACGTCGATTGCAGTTTCCGTACCAAGTTTGCTACCGCCTTTAATTAGGACGTATTTCGCACCTAAAGCATGGATCTTTTTCGCTGCTTCTTTCATGTCTTCAAGAGAATTAATCTTTACGCCACTTAATTGGTAAGCTTCAAATAAGTTTGGTGTTACAACTAATGCCTTTGGAACAAGAACGTCACGTAAGCAGTCATTCGTTTCAGGATGTAATGCTTCATCAGCACCTTTACATACCATAACAGGGTCAACTACTACATTATTGAAATTGTGCTTTTCGATTGTTTCTGCAACCATTTCAATAATTTCTACTGATCCAAGCATACCTGTTTTTAAAGCGTCTACGCCAACACCTTCAATTGTTGTTTCTAATTGTGGTTTTAATGTAGAAGCTGGGATTGGAAATACGTTATGTGCCCAACCGTTATGTGGATCCATCGTTACGATTGTTGTAAGAGATGTCATTCCGTATACGCCCAGTTCTTGGAATGTTTTTAAATCTGCTTGTATACCAGCACCGCCACTTGTGTCAGAACCAGCGATAGTAAGTGCTTTATTTAATGTCATTATGAAAGCCCCCTCGAGTGATATAATGAAAACTATGTTCTCACCATTATATCAATGTTACGAATAAGTACAAAGTGAAAAGTAGATGATTTATTTTAAGAGCTATTTAAAATCTTGTATGCAGGAGACTGAGTATGTTTCGAGATAATCGTACAAATGAATTAGTTATATTAAAGGAAATTGCAGAAACATTAAATACATCAAATGATACATATCATGTATTGCAAGCTGTCCTAGAGAAATTACTAAGTGTAACAGGTTTAACGACAGGATGGATTTTTCTTGCGGATGAAAATGGGAAGTATACGAAGTTAATTGACTATCAATTACCAGAGGCACTGACATATGAAAATAAACGCCCGATGTGCGAAGGTGAATGTTGGTGTTTACGAGGTTTTGTAGATGGAAAATTAGAGAGAGCCGTTAATATTATTGAATGTAAAAGAATTAATAATGCAATTGAATATAATTGGGGAGATACGGAGGGCATTCTTCATCATGCTACGGTTCCTTTAAAAGCTGGGGGAGAAAAATTTGGGGTGTTAAATGTTGCAAGTCCGGGTAAAACACATTTTTCAGAAGAAGAATTAGTATTACTCCAATCGGTTGCTTTCCAAATTGGTACGGCTTTAAAGCGAACAAAATTATATGAAAATGAAAAGAGAAGAGCACATTATTATGTGAAATTAGAGCGTTTCATTCAAGATTTAAAAACGATTCATAAGTTTAATGTACTACCTGAAAAAGTGGTAAATCACGTAGGTGAAGTATTTCAATGGAATCAAGTAGCGCTTTTTATTAGGGAGGAAAAAGAATTATCTCTGCGAGCGTCTTACGTTCAGGAAGAGTTACAAGAGGATATAAAAGAGGCGGCCAAGAGGGCGTTAGAACAAGATGAACCAGTTCTAATAAAACATCAAATAGGACATAATGTACATCTAAATCGAGCTGTTATTGCTACACCAATACATATTCAAAACCATATATTTGGTGTTTTATGTGTTAGCTTGAATAATGGAGAGTTTGATGCTAATACAATAGACGTAATTCAAGCATTATCGAACCATGTTTCGTTAATAATAGAGAATTTGAGGTTAAACGAGCAGCGCCGTGAACTTGTACGAATGGAAGAAAGAAATCGGTTAGCAAGAGATTTACATGATTCTGTTTCGCAAAAATTATTTTCATTAACCTTCATGACAAAAGGCGCCGAGGCAGTTTTAAAAGGTAAAAATGAAAAGGTAGATCAATCTTTGCATGAGATGCGTGAACTTGCGCAAGGAGCTTTGAAAGAAATGAGGACATTAATTTGGCAGCTTCGTCCGGCGGGATTAGAAAAAGGATTATTGCCAGCTCTAAAGCAGTACGGTGAAAATTTGGGACTGAAAATTAGGGAGCAAGTTACGGGTGTTCGTGATTTACCTCGTGTAGTAGAAGAAGCTTTGTGGCGCATAGGCCAAGAAGCACTGAACAATGTAAGTAAGCATGCAGGTGTAAAAGAAGCGACGATTTATTTTACAGTGAATGAGAAAAATGTATCATTAGAAATAGTTGATCAAGGAAAGGGATTTGTGGAAAAGAATATAAAAGAAAAGAAATCACTAGGTATGACTACGATGCGTGAAAGAGTAGAATTAGTTGGTGGAACAATTAAAATTGTAAGTAGTAATAAACGAACGAGCGTAAAAGTAAACGTACCATTATGATGTGAAAATGAGGGAAGTTTGTGAAAATAAAAGTATTGTTAGTTGATGATCATACAGTCGTTTTAAAAGGATTAGCATTTTTCTTAAGTACACAGGAAGATTTAGAGTTAGTTGGAGAAGCGAATAATGGGAAAGAAGCGTTAGTGAAAGTAGGAGAAACAACTCCCGATGTTATATTAATGGATTTATACATGCCTGAAATGGATGGTGTTGAGGCGACGGCATATATTAAAAAAGAGTATCCAAATGTGAAAGTAATTGTATTAACTAGCTTTTCTGATCAGGCGCATGTGTTACCTGCATTAAGGGCTGGAGCAAGTGGGTATATTTTAAAAGATGTAGAACCAGATCAGCTTGTTGAGGCTATTCGAAGCGCATATAAAGGTAATATTCAATTACATCCGGATATAGCAAATGCTCTTCTCTCTCAAACATTACCTGTAGAAGAAAAGGAAGAAGAACCTTCTATTCAAGTGGATGTGCTAACAGCGAGAGAAAATGAAGTATTGCAGCTATTAGCAAAAGGGATGAGCAATAAGGAAATTGCATCTGTTTTAGTTATTACAGAAAAGACAGTTAAGGCGCATGTAAGTAGCATTTTGAGTAAGTTGAATTTATCTGATCGTACGCAAGCGGCATTATATGCAGTGAAAAATGGAATTGTATAAGACGAAAGTCGTAAGACCAAGTTCGCCTTTAGAAGGTGGACTTTTTTTATGGAAAAATACGTCTATGTGAGGACGAAATTGTCATTATATAAAGATAAAATATGTTTGTAAGCAACAAAACAACAATTACAAGGGATACCTTTTTTGAAAGCATATAACAACATAAGAGTGAGTACTAGGAGGAATAAATAATGGCAACAGTTTTATTCGTTAAAGCAAATAACCGTCCAGCGGAACAAGCAGTTAGTGTAAAATTATATGAGGCATTTTTAGCAAACTATAAAGAAGCACACCCAAATGATACAGTAGTAGAACTTGATTTATATAAAGAAGAATTACCATATGTAGGCGTAGATATGATTAATGGTACATTCAAGGTAGGTAAAGGATTTGATTTAACAGAAGAAGAAGCAAAAGCAGTAGCAGTTGCTGATAAGTATTTAAATCAATTCCTAGAAGCTGATAAAGTTGTTTTCGGCTTCCCATTATGGAACTTAACGATTCCAGCAGTATTGCACACATATATTGATTATTTAAACCGTGCTGGTAAAACGTTCAAATATACGCCAGAGGGTCCAGTTGGCCTAATCGGAGATAAGAAGATTGCATTATTAAATGCAAGAGGCGGCGTATATTCAGAAGGTCCAGCAGCTGAGGTAGAAATGGCTGTTAAATATGTAGCAAGTATGATGGGCTTCTTCGGCGCAACAAACATGGAAACAGTAGTTATTGAAGGGCATAACCAATTCCCAGATAAAGCAGAAGAAATCATTGCTGCAGGTCTTGAAGAAGCAGCTAAAGTAGCAAGTAAATTTTAATTAAAAGTATAATCGTCACTCGAAAAAACAGCATTAACATGTAAACGTTAATGCTGTTTTTTTATATTTTTAGTTCATCAGCAAGTTTTTCTAATGTATTTCGATCTTGTATATAATATGTTCGGCCTTCTTTTCTTAAATAATTTTGTTGGCAAAACTGATTTAATACATATAAAAGATGACGGTAGCTGACATTTAAATATTCCGAGGCCTCGGTATGCTTTTCTATATAACAATTATTTTGCTCTGTTAATAAAATAAAAGCAGCTAATCGATTTTCAAAAGGATAACTATAGTTTTTTGCGTGATTTTCAGTGCGAGTAATTGTCTTTTCTCCAATAAATTTACATAAGTGCTGTAAAAACGTTGCATCTTGTAATAAAAGTTGCTGACAATCTTTAAGAGGAAGTGCCAAACACACACAATCTTCTAGTACTTCAACGGACTTAGTAATATTTTCTACTCCTATTAATCCTAATTCCCCGATAAAAGATGGTGCTTGAATAAAATTAATTAATGAAACCTTCCCGTTTTTATGACTCATATATATTTTTGCTTTCCCAGAAATTAAGTAATAGAGATAAGGGAGAGCATTTCCTTCGCTACATATCATCTCTTTCGTTTGAAAAGAATGCAGCTCTACATATGGCAAGACATGAAATGAAAATAGGGTATGGAATTGATGGATTCGCATGTATTGATAAATTTCTTCCTCATTTTTGCTGATTTTCATATTTTCACCCCCATGTATAGTATGAGATATCTCCTATTATCTTTACAAGAAGGAATGATACGATTTATGTAAATTTGTTTTTGTAGAAAAGAGAGTGTGATGAATTTATGAAAAAATATAAAACATTGTTATTTGATGTAGATGATACATTACTAGATTTCCAAAAGGCTGAAAAAGTGGCTTTACGGGTGCTTTTTGAAGAGAAGGGAATCCCTTTAACAGACGAGATAGAGGCTCGTTATAAAAAAATAAATAAAGGTCTTTGGGATGCTTTTGAAAAAGGAGAACTATCACGCAATGAAGTTGTAAATACAAGATTTTCTCTGTTGTTTAAAGAGTATGGAGAAGAAGTAGATGGAATATTATTGGAAAATAATTATCGTAACTACTTAGAAGAAGGAAATCAACTCATGCAAGGTGCGTTTGAATTTATAAATCAAATTCAAGGAGAGTATGAATTGTATATAGTGACAAATGGTGTTTCTAAGACGCAAGGTAAACGTTTGCGTAATGCAGGTTTACATTCATTATTTAAAGATGTTTTTGTTTCGGAAGATACAGGTTTTCAAAAACCGATGAAAGAGTATTTTGATTATGTTTTTGAACGGATTCCTAACTTTGCACCTGAAGCAGGGCTGATTATTGGGGATTCATTAAGCGCTGATATGAAAGGTGGATATGTAGCGGGAATTGATACCTGTTGGTTTAATCCAGAAAGGAAATTAAATGATAGTGGGATTATACCGACATATGAAGTGCATAATTTTGAGGAGTTAGAAGCGTTATTAAAGCAGCATGTGTAATAAAAAAATAGGCAGTGGAGCTTTCATCCCCACTGCCTATTTTTATTAATTTTTATTTTCGTTATGTTTTGGGAGCGGAAAGGCATTCCCGATAGCAGCTGCACCAAGCATGGGCAATAGTAAATTAAGCGGGAAAAACATAAGTAATAGTAATGTTATAGCTATTGGCTTTCGTAACGCATAGCTTGAAATTGCTGTCGTTACGATGGCAACAGATGCTACTGGATCTATAGGAAGAATAGATGCTACAGCGTATCCGATACTTGACCCGGAAAATATAATTGGGAAGATATGTCCACCTCGCCACCCTGTGTTCAAACAAACGGCAGTAATGCACAACTTTAAAATCCCTGAAAGAAGTAGTATCCAAAAAGATAAATGGCTCCATTCAACAACTAATTCTTTTAATTGATGTTCCCCTGAAAATAATGTGTACGGAAGAAAAGTTCCCGCAATTCCTAATAAAATACCACCGATAATTCCGAGTGTCAGTTTGTATTCCCTAAAAGGGTGAATTAACTTCTCTAATGTGAATTCTAACTTGAAATAAAAGAAACCAACTATAGCACCGATACTAGCAAGTGGAAGAAATGCGATCCATTCATTGAAAGAAAGTGCACCTTCCCCGAAATCAACAATAAAGGATCCACGATTATCGAGTTTACTCAGTAGTAAATAAACAGAAAAACCTGCGAAAGTAGTAGCTAAGTATACAATCGCCTTTTTTCCTTTAGAAAAAGCAGCAATTTGTTCCCCCTCATTTTCATTTGGTGCTAAATAACCGAATAATGGTGCGTTAAAAATGACACTTAAAGTAGCTCCAATTCCGATCTCGGTTAGCTCATTCATACCCTTTAAGGCAAATTTAAAGCGATCCCCTACCCATGTGCACAGTCCGCCTATAATTCCAACTAGTGCGGCTTCTGGACCAAGACTAGCACCGAAAATTAAAACAATAATCGCTGTTAAAGTAGCCTGATGGACAAAGCGATATTCGATTCGACCAGTTTTTTTATATTCAGCCATCACTTCAGGCATAAGGCGTGGGTATGTACCGAAATGTTTTTGTGATAGACCAACAAGGACCCCGCCAATTATTGTTACGCAAAGGGTGTAATAAGAGGGAAAAGAGAGAACTTCAGGCAAGTATCCCCAAATAAAGTGGATTCCAATATTTATTGTGACTAAAAATAACCAGACTGTAGCTCCTACTATAGATCCTAGAAGAATGCCATATAGAGCAAGTATGTACTGCATATCTTTTTTATTTGTCATGTTATACCTCCGTTATGTAAATCTTTGTAGGTAAAAAAGTGAAATATACTAGTGAAAAATGGATTGAATATATATAGTATCTTTTTGAGAAGATGGCCTATTCAACATATAGGCTAACTTTAGGGGAATTTGAATTTATAGGTTAAATTACTTATTTAATTTTATAGACTGATTTGAGGTTTTTAAAGGTCTTTTTTGAAATAGACTAGAATATATTTCTTTTGTTGCTTTATATGAAACTGTTAACATTTATTTTAGAACATTCAGAAAAACTGTTTGACATTAGGAAATTATTGCTATAAAATCAACGGTAATTGCATAGTCTTATCAAGAAAAGGTGGAGGGACAGGCCCGATGAAACCTTGGCAACAGCCGTATAACGGAATTGTGCCAAATCCTGCAGGTAGTAATCCTGAGAGATAAGAAAGAGCCTTTAGAGCGTGTTTTCAAACTGCTCCTTTCTTGTTTTCAGGAAAGGGGCAGTTTTTTATTTTGTATAAAAGAAAGGAGAATGAGAGATGGGAGAATCATGGGGAAAAGGAACAATATGTGTGCAAGGTGGCTATACGCCAAAAAATGGTGAACCACGTGTTTTACCACTTTATCAAAGTACAACATATAAATACGATACTTCAGATGATTTAGCAGCCCTATTTAACTTAGAGGCAGAAGGATATATTTATACACGTATTGGAAATCCTACTCTAGCCGCATTTGAGCAGAAGTTATCAGATTTAGAAGGCGGTGTAGGAGCTGTTGCAACGGCTTCTGGGCAAGCAGCTATTATGCTCGCAGTTTTAAATATTTGTAGTAGTGGGGATCATTTACTTTGTTCTTCAACGGTTTACGGGGGAACGTTTAATTTATTTGGAGTGAGTTTGCGTAAACTGGGCATTGATGTTACGTTCTTTAATCCAAATTTAACGGCAGATGAAATTACGGCGCTTGCTAATGACAAGACGAAACTTATCTATGCAGAATCGTTAGGAAATCCAGCGATGAATGTTTTAAATTTTAAAGAATTTTCAGCTGCTGCTAAAGAATTAGAGGTACCTTTTATCGTTGATAATACATTAGCAACTCCTTATTTATGCCAGGCGTTTGAACATGGGGCAAATATTATTGTTCATTCTACGACGAAGTATATCGATGGGCATGCGAGCTCCTTAGGCGGTATTGTAATTGACGGTGGAAACTTTGATTGGACAAATGGAAAGTATCCTGAACTTGTTGAACCAGATCCAAGTTATCACGGTGTAAGTTACGTTCAAAACTTTGGTGCAGCAGCGTATATTGTGAAAGCACGTGTTCAGCTATTAAGAGATTATGGAAATTGTATGAGCCCATTCAATGCATATATTAGCAATATTGGCTTAGAAACATTGCATTTACGAATGGAACGTCATAGTGAAAATGCTCTTGCAGTTGCTAAGTGGCTTGCTAATCATGAACGTATTGAATGGGTGAATTATCCGGGCTTAGATAGTAATGAAAATTACTCATTGGCACAACAGTACTTGAAAAAAGGTGCTAGTGGTGTTTTAACTTTCGGTATTAAAGGCGGATTAGAAGCAGCAAAAGAATTTATCGCAAATGTAAAACTAGCAACTCTTGTAACACACGTAGCTGATGCACGAACTTGCGTTATACATCCTGCTAGTACGACGCATAGACAATTAAATGCTGAAGATCAGCGTTTAGCTGGTGTTACATCTGATTTAATTCGTTTATCAGTTGGTATAGAAGATGTTTCTGATATTATTGCAGATTTGGAAGCAGCTCTAGTTGGGGGCAAAACACATGCCGATCATAATTGATAAAGATTTACCGGCTCGCAAAGTGTTACAAAAAGAAAATATTTTTGTAATGACCAAGGAGCGAGCGGAAACACAAGATATACGCGCTTTGAAAATTGCTATATTAAATTTAATGCCAACGAAGCAAGACACAGAGGCACAATTACTTCGCTTAATTGGAAACACACCGTTACAATTAGATGTTCATTTGCTTCATATGGAATCACATCTATCTCGTAATGTAACGCAAGAACATTTAACAAGCTTTTATAAAACGTTTCGTGATATTGAAAATGAAAAGTTTGATGGGCTCATTATTACAGGAGCGCCAGTGGAGACCCTCGCTTTTGAAGAGGTAGATTATTGGGAAGAGCTTAAACATATTATGGAGTATTCAAAAACGAATGTAACATCTACGCTCCATATTTGCTGGGGAGCACAGGCTGGCTTGTACTATCATTATGGTGTTCCAAAGTATCCCCTTAAGGAAAAAATGTTCGGTGTATTTGAACATGAAGTTTGCGAGCAACATGTGAAATTGTTACAAGGATTTGATGAATTGTTTTTTGCTCCGCATTCTCGTCATACAGAAGTACGAGAGAATGATATTAGAGGAGTGAAAGACTTAACATTGTTAGCAAACTCTGAAGAAGCAGGTGTTCACCTTGTTATTGGGCCAGAAGGAAGGCAAGTGTTTGCCCTTGGACATAGCGAATATAGTTGTGAGACGTTAAAACAAGAATACGAACGAGATCGTGACAAGGGATTAAATATTGATGTGCCAAAAAACTATTTTAAACATAATAATCCAGATGAAAAGCCGCTTGTTAGGTGGAGGAGTCATGGTAATTTATTGTTTTCTAATTGGTTGAATTATTACGTGTATCAAGAAACCCCTTATATATTGTAAAGAAAGATTGTGTAACACGTGGCAACGTTTTCCTTGTAAAGATTAACCTTTATTTTTCCAAATGTTCAAAATACATTGTTTTTCAGATTTTTTACTCATATAATTTCATCTAAACACAATTTTTGAGGGGTGGACAGTACTATGAAAGAAATTCAAGTTGGGTTATTAGGTCTTGGGACAGTTGGCAGTGGTGTGGTTCGTATTATTACGGATCATCAAGAACGACTCATACACCAAGTAGGTTGTCCAGTGAAGGTAACGAAAGTATTAGTGCAAAACATTGAGAAAGAGAGAGAGATAGAGGTACCTTCTACTCTATTAACACAAGATGCAAATGAAATTTTAGATAATCCAAATATTGATGTTGTCATTGAAGTGATGGGTGGCATTGATGATGCAAAATCATATATTTTACAAGCTTTAAAAAGCGGAAAGCATGTTGTAACTGCAAATAAAGACTTAATGGCATTACATGGGGCGGAACTATTAGCGACAGCAAAAGATAATAAGGCTGATTTATTCTATGAGGCGAGTGTGGCAGGGGGAATTCCAATTTTACGCAGTATCGTAGAAGGACTTTCCTCAGATCTTATTACGAAAGTAATGGGAATTGTAAATGGAACGACAAATTTTATTTTGACGAAAATGTCAGACGAAGGGAGAGCATATAACGACGTGTTAAAAGAAGCCCAACAACTTGGATTTGCAGAAGCAGATCCAACATCAGATGTAGAAGGTTTAGATGCAGCAAGAAAAATGACGATTTTAGCTACTCTCGGTTTCTCTACAAATGTAGAGCTTGGAGACGTGAAAGTAAAAGGGATTACCTCTATTACAGAGGAAGATATTGAATATAGTAAGAGCTTAGGTTATACAATTAAATTAATCGGTCTTGCAAAACGAGATGGTGAAAAATTGGAGGTTACAGTTGAACCAACTTTACTTCCAAATACACATCCTCTTGCGGCAGTACAAAATGAATATAACGCTGTGTATGTTTACGGTGAAGCAGTTGGGGAAACGATGTTTTATGGACCAGGCGCAGGAAGTTTACCAACAGCGACAGCTGTTGTTTCGGATTTAGTTGCTGTAATGCAAAATATTAGATTAGGGGTAACAGGAAATAGTGCTGTAGTCCCACAATATCAAAAAGTATTAAAAGAGCCAGACGAAATTGTCGTGAAAAAGTTTTTAAGACTGCATGTAAAAGACGAAATTGGTGTATTTGCAAAAATTACTTCATTGTTCTCTGAGCGCGGAGTTAGCTTTGAGAAAATTATTCAAATGCCGCTTGAAGAGAAAGGAAAGGCTGAAATTGTAATTGTAACGCATCGTGCGTCTCTTGCTGATTATGATTATATTCTACATACGTTGCAAGGGTATGAAGAAATAGATTGTTTGAAAGCGAACTATCGAATTGAAGGGGATGCTAAGTAGTATCCTTACCATAAAACAGAAAGAGCCTATTAAGCAGCTTGCTTAATAGGCTCTTTTCTATTTAAAATCTGCGTACCAACTTGAATAAATGCTTGGATAATCCAGCCTGTTGTAAAGGATAAGATGATTGTTCCAAAATAGATAGGTCCGTCTAATAAAAAGCTTAACGTTAAAAATAAAAAGGCTAATGAAATCTCTGTTCTTCTAAACGTCCATTTTTTCTTCTCAGCAACCGTTAAAACGAAAGCTTCTTGAGGCGCTGCGCAAAGGTTTGTAGAGACGTAAAGACCAATTCCAGCTCCAACGAATAGATTTCCGCAAATAAGTGTTATATATTTTGGAAGAGAGCGGATAGCGTCCATAATAGTTGTAATGGAACCAATCCAATCAACAAAAAGAGAAATAAGAACCATCGTTACAATTGTACCGATTGTAATTTGTTTTTTATTCCAAAAGAGTACGATAAGTGTAAAGGCAAAGTTAATCATAAAAATCCAAAAACCAATACTTATGCCAAAATTTTGATATAGTGCAATAAAGAAGGAATCATAAGGGCTAAGTCCAAAGGAAGTAATTGTCGTCATCATATTAATACCGATGGCAAGAATGAGTAAACCGCCAATGAAAAATATATATTCTAATTTGAATCGAAGCATAGTTGTATATCCTTTCTAAATGTATTTGCTAGGAAAGGATATATTGTGGAAAGCTTACCAGGTCAAGGGAGAATTTTTGTGAGAAGGGGAAAATGAGATGACAAATATAAGAAAGATTGCTGAACTTGCTGGAGTATCTGTTTCAACTGTTTCACGTGTACTAAATAATCATCCGTACGTAAATGAACAGAAACGAAAAGAAATTTTAGCGATTATAGAAGAATTAAATTACACGCAAAACGTGAATGCGATTCATTTAGTGAAAGGAAAAACGAATGTAATTGGCGTTTTATTACCACACGTAAATGATCAATATTATAGCGCTATTATCGAGGGGATATCAAAAGAGACAGCCAAGAATAATTATAATATGATGCTTTGCCAGACGAATTATAGCGAAGAAAGAGAACTAGAAATTTTAAATATGTTAAAAATGAAAAAGCTTGATGGGGTTATTATTTGTTCTCGGGCAAATAGTAAGGAGAAGCTTGAAGAATATACAAAATTCGGCCCGATTGTTATGTGTGAAGAAATAGATTCAAAATGCATTTCAAGTGTCCATATCGATTACTACAAAGTATTTTCATTTGGGATGAAAAGCTTAATAGATGCCGGTCATACACATATTGGATATTGTATTGGAAGAAGTAATAGTGTTAATAGCCAAAGACGAAAGAAGGCATATGAAGATTCGCTTCAACAGAGTATCGTAACACCGCTAGAGACCTGGAAATTTGAGGGTTGTTTTACAGTGGAAGATGGACGCAATGTAATTAGAGAATGGGCTCATATGTCAGTAAAACCGACGGCGTTCCTTGTATCTTGTAACCATATTGCAGCGGGGATGGTTACAGAAGCAAAAAAACAAGGAATTCGTATTCCAGAGGATATTACGATTATCGGGTGTGATGATCAAGAGGTGGCAGATATATTGGGTATAACGACGATTTCGCATTCTAGTAAAAACGTTGGAGTAAAAGCGTTTGAATTATTATATGAAAAGATTAATGAAGAGAAATTAGATGTGAAGCATATAGAGTTATTACCAGAGTTAGTAAATAGAGAAACGACGTAATTGAGAAGGTGTGAAAATCGCTTTTCAAAATTTCGTTTGGTATAATTATGGACAATCTATGAGGGCTAAAAGGGGTTTTGATATGAGATCAAAAGTAGTAAAAGTAATTCTACTCATTACAATTGCATCTTTCTGTTTATTTGCATATGGCTTTGTTTCAGGTGTAAATGATGTATTAAATCCGAAAGCTTCAAATTTAATTAAAAAGACCGATGTAGTGGCAAAAGAGAAAAAGAAAACGGGAACGTTACAAATCGTTAGTTTAGGTGATTCATTAACGCGTGGCGTTGGTGATAAAGAAGGAATTGGCTATGTTGGGCGAATGAAAGAGGATTTACAAAAAGATTATAAGCAAAAAATTGCATTAACAAATTTAGCAGTTAGTGGTGCAAAAATGCCCGATTTATTAAAACAAATTGAAAGTAATGGCGCTCAATATTCAATTAAGCAAGCAGATGTAATCGTGTTAACGATTGGTGGGAATGATTTGTTCCCAGGCTGGGAATCGCTTGGGAAAATAGATTTAGAGACGTATCGTCCTGACACAGAAACGTTTCAAAATGAAGCAAAGAAAATTATAGAAGAAATTCGTAAATTAAATACAGATAGTCCGATTTTTTGGCTTGGTTTATACAATCCTTTTGAAGATGTAGAAGATTTAAAAGGGTCTTCAAACATTGTTGTGGACTGGAATGCATCTTTAGAGAAGTTAGCGCTAAACGATAAAAATGTGTATATTACACCGACATTTGATTTATTCCAAAACCGCGGTAAAGATTTATTATACTCTGATCATTTTCATCCGAACGAAGTAGGTTATACGTATATGGCAGAACGTTTAGTTCAAAATGTTGTAAGTAAATTAAAACTAGAACAAGGAGGGGTAAAATGACGACGATACTTTCCGTACGAGATTTGAAGAAGGTAATTGGAAAGAAGACTCTTGTAGAGAATATTTCCTTTGATGTAAAGCAAGGAGAAGTGTTCGGGTTCTTAGGGCCAAATGGTGCTGGAAAGACGACTACCATTCGAATGTTAGTCGGATTGATTAAGGCGACAGAAGGTAAGATTTCTATCGGTGGTTATTCGATTAAGGAAAATTTCAGGGAAGCGATGCGTCAAATTGGGAGTATCGTTGAAAACCCAGAGTTGTATACATATTTAACGGGATGGGAAAATTTAAAGCAATTTGCTCGTATGTTAGGTGATATATCAGATGAACGTATTATTGAAATTGCTGAAATGGTTCATTTAGATGAAAGAATTCATGACAAGGTAAAAACGTACTCACTTGGTATGAAACAACGCCTTGGAATTGCGCAGGCGCTCCTTGGGAATCCAAAATTGCTCATATTAGATGAGCCAACGAATGGTTTAGATCCAGCAGGGATTAGAGAACTTAGGGAATTTATACATAAGCTTGTAAAAGAAGAAAATATGAGCGTGTTTATTTCAAGTCACTTGCTAAGTGAAGTGCAAATGATATGTGATCGCGTTGCTATTATTCATAAAGGAAAAATGATAACAGTTGCCAAGGTTGAAGAATTAATTAAAACAGCAAGTGATCGTGTAGAATGGATTGTTACACCAATTTCTAAGGCGAAAGATATGCTAGAAGCGGCCGAAGAAGTAAGGGAAGTGAGTGTAGAAGGCGATCGATTACTATGCCGCATGGATATTGCATCTATAAGTAGTTGGAATAAACACTTTGTCGAAAATGAAATAGATGTACATAGCGTTAAGGAGCTTGTATTTACGCTAGAAGATTTATTTATTGAACTCACAAGGGGTGAGCAGCATGCGTGAATTTGCGAATCTAGTTTTAAATGAATCAGAAAAGATTTACCGTAAGAAACGTATTTTTGTTGTCATGCTTATTTTAGCAATCTTGATCCCGCTTTTTGTGTATGCGCAGTATCGTGAAATAGAAACGACACAAAAAAGACTCGGTACAACCGATTGGAAGGTTTCATTGCAACAGCAAATTGTTGATTCTCAGAACCGGTTGAACAATTCTAGGTTGCCAGAAGAATGGCGTGATTGGTTAAAGGTAAGAGTTGAGCAACAACAATATTATTTAGATCATGATATTAATCCGATGGCACCGGGTGCACCGACTTTTGTCAGAGCATTTATTGAACAAGGAATTACATTATTTATTCCGCTTCTTGTAATGATTGTAGCCATTGATATCGTTTCAGGAGAACGAAGTGATGGGACGATGAAGATGTTACTTACGCGGCCAATTCGGCGCTGGAAAATACTCCTTAGTAAATACGTGACGATGTTATTTTTCATTTCGCTCATACTGTTTCTTGTAGGTTTGTTTGCTTACATATTATCAGGGCTTGTATTTGGGTACTCGGGATGGAATTTACCTGTTTTAACAGGATTTGTTATTGATAAGGAAACGTTAAATACGAACTTTGTGCATCTTATTCCGCAGTGGCAATACATCTTAATGGCGTATGGACTAGCCTGGTTTGTTGCTATCGTTGTCGGAACTATATCATTTATGGTCTCTGTTTTAATTCGTAATACACCAGCTGGTATGGGCGTTATGCTAGCTGCATTAATTGCAGGCGGTATTTTAAGCTCGTTCGCAACATCTTGGGAAGGCGCCAAATATATTTTTAGTGTGAATCTATCATTAACGGATTATTTATCAGGAAAATTACCTGCATTACAAGGTTTATCGATGGGATTTTCTTTGATGAATTTAACTGTTTGGGCAGTTGTTTCTCTTGTTATTTCGTTCGTAGTATTTACAAGACAGGATATGGTGAATTAATTAGACAGGAAGTGACAGTATGGAAAATGTTTTAAAGAATGATTGGGAGCCACTATTGGCACCAGAATTCGAGAAAGAGTATTATCTTACTCTATCCAGTTTTTTGACAGAAGAATATAGCACGCATGTTGTTTATCCGAAGGTAGAAGATATTTTTAACGCTCTTCAGTATACAAGTTATGAAAATACAAAGGTTGTTATTTTAGGACAAGATCCATATCATGGACCGAATCAAGCGCATGGTTTAAGCTTTTCTGTGCAACCTGGTGTTAAAACACCACCGTCATTGTTAAATATGTATAAAGAAATTCGAGATGAATATGGTTATGAAATCCCGAATAACGGTTATTTAGTAAAATGGGCGGAACAAGGAGTATTATTACTAAATACCGTATTAACAGTTCGTCAAGGCGAAGCAAATTCTCATAAGGGAAAAGGATGGGAGCACTTCACAGATCGTGTAATTGAACTGTTGAATGAACGTGAAAAGCCAGTTATTTTCATATTGTGGGGGCGCCATGCACAGGCGAAGAAGAAGTTAATTACGAATCCGAATCATCATATTATCGAATCTGTACATCCAAGCCCATTATCGGCAAGACGTGGTTTCTTTGGTAGTAAGCCATATTCTAAAGTAAATACGATTTTAGCTAATATGGGCGAAAGAGAAATTGATTGGGAAATTCCAAATTTATAAATAGAAAAGGTAGTTAACAGTCGTTAACTACCTTTTTATTATTATTGTTGCTCGTTCTTTAATTTTGCATCTAGTACAAAAGTGCCAAATGGGATAACTGATGAAACAAATGCTCCAAGTGCCCATAAAATTGATTTACGGTGTACGATTGTTACTTGAATTACTGCAAAGATGAATAGAATAAATAGAACACCATGAGCCATGCCTGTAATTTTAACAGCTGTTGCAAACCCTGCGAAATATTTCAATGGCATTGCTACAAATAATAGTAATAGGAAAGAAATACCCTCAACTAGTCCAATTGCTCTTAATCGTCCGATTGGTGTAGATAACATAAAGTAGCCTCCTTTAACGTATGCTTGTATATAGTAAATTTGTATTCTTTTTCAAAATAAAATAGTCTATTTTGTTTCATTATATACAAAAAGAAAGTTTACACTACGAGAATAGTGCAAAGTTCAAAATATAGTCACAAAAGCATGAGAATTTAAATAAAAACCTATTTGAAGTATTTGACTTCAAATAGGTTTTGTGAATGAAAATATTAAACAAGTACATCCGTTTTTAAAACGAATTTCTCTACAACTTTTGCAACACCATCGTTCATATTTGTATCTGTTACGTAGTTTGCAATTTCTTTAATATCATCAGGTGCATTGCCCATTGCAACGCCAAGACCAGCAAATTCAATCATCGCTTGGTCGTTATAGCTATCGCCCATTGCGATAACTTCTTCACGCTTAATGCCAAGCTTTTGGATCAGTTTGTTTAAGCTCGTTCCTTTTGTAACACCAGCTTCAGTAAATTCTAAGAAGAATGGTTTCGAACGCATCACGCTTAATTGGCCTTCTAGCTGTTTTTGTAGTTTCTTTTCAACTTCAACAAGGCGTTCAGCTTCTTTATTCATTAATACTTTTACTACGGGCTCTTTAACTGCAGCTTTAAAGTCATCTACTACAATAATTGGCATACCAGTAATATCGCCCTCAATTTCAGTATAAGGATTATTTTCTTCCGTTACGATATCATCGCCCATATAAGTATGAATCCATACATCTTCAGTTTTACTAATTTCAAATAGGTTGTGAACGATTTCAGGAGATAGTGTACTACTAAAGATTTCTTCGTTTGTTTTACAGTTAATAATTTTTGCACCATTAAAAGATAAAATGAAACTGCCGTATTCTTCTAAACGAAGTTCTTTCGCTACATTGCGCATACCGAACGTTGGACGTCCAGAAGCAAGTACAACCTTTACGCCTTGCTCTTGTGCAGTCATTAACGCTTCTTTCGTACGAGGTGAAATAGTATGGTCATCACGTAATAAAGTATCATCTAAATCTAAAACAATCATTTTATAAGTCATATAGAAAATTCCTTTCTTTAATTGAAATCAAAATACATGTTCATGAAGAGATTGAGGAATAATAGTAAGACATCAAACCTCTTTGAAAAGAAGTAGATAAATTATTATGAGTGTGTTGCTCATAATATTGGTTAATAATCATTGGGGATGAATAAAACCCCAATGATTAAAGTTTGATTTTATCGTAACAACTCTAAAGGTAGAGTGCAATAATGGAAGTTTTCCAATTTAAGATATTTGTTTTGCTGTGGAACGAGAAAATAGTATTTCTAGCAAGATTGCCATTACAGATCCAAGAACGAGACCATTACTTAAAAACGATGCTAGAAATGGTGGAAGTGTGGAATATGCTCCTGCTGGAACAAACATAACTCCGACTCCTGTAAAGATTGAAAGACCGGCTACTTTAAATAATCGTTCTTTATCCTGGACAGTTTCGTATTCTCGAAAGGCGAGGCCAATCATGCTTGCGAATACAGGATAAATAGCGGCATAACCAACTGCAACAGGGATTGCTGCAAAGAATGAAGTAATCTTTGGAAATATACTAACGACAATAATAAAGCTTGACCCTAATATAAACGGGAGACGTTTATAAATATTAGTCGTTGCAATAAAACCTGCTGATCCAGAAATAGCGACAGGCCCAATAGCTGAAAATAGGCCGCCTAGCAATTGGTTGATTCCTGTTATAATGCCAGCTTGTTTAAAACGATCTGATGCAGCGTTTTCTTCATATTTAGAGACAACCTTTTGTACAACGCGAATACTTGCTAACATATTTGTTAGAAGTAAGAGCGTAACGAAAATGACCGTAATTACCATGTTCCATTCAACACGAGGCATTCCGAAAACAAATAAGGATGGAAAACGGATTATGTCTGTCACTGGTGTTATTGGATTAGATAATCCGAAGCATGCGAATAATATCCAGCCGCATACGATACTGAAAAGAACGGAATATTGTCCAATAATAGGTAGCTTCATGATGAAAAAGGATAGTAAAATAACAATGAGTGAAAGAATAAATACGTTAGGTTGTACTTCTGTATGTTTCCCATCAAGGCCAAACATTCCCTTTAAGAAGGAGCCACTAAGCTGCGCGACAAGAAGAAATAAATACGTTCCAATGACTGTCGGTGTAAAATAGCGAACGAGTTTATCAATAAGTCCAAAAACGCTAAGAATAATACAAATAATACCACTTAATAAGAAAGCATATTGAAGAACTTTAAGTGTCTCATTATTTGATCCAAATAGTACGACGCCTAAACTTGCGTAAAGAGAGAAAATTCCCCACCAAAGGCCAGCAGGACCTTCTTGAATAGGAAGTTTATGCCCAAATATAGCTTGCAAGAGACCAGCAAAACCTAGAACAAATAATGTTCTTTGTACAAATGCGATGGCTTCAGCGCCATTAAGACCATAACTAGTTGCGACACTAATTGGTACAATAAGGCTTCCAGCTAAAATAAATAGTGCCCATTGTAAGGCGGAAAGAAATGTCTTCATTATATCAACCTCTTTCATAGATTCCGTATCTAGTATATACGTATTTTATTTCCACTGGCAAAGATTGTAGATAGAGAAAAGAGTTGAAACACAGTATGAATGCACGTAAGCAATTATGGATAGCAGTTATATGTATGACTTTTGTTGTAATTCTAGGAACGATAGGATTTATGACGATTGAAGAGATTAGTTTGTTTCAAGCATTTTGGATGACAATGATTACTGTATTGACTGTTGGATACGGAGATGCCGTTCCTGTAACGCAAGCGGGGAAAGTATTTGCGCTTCTTATTATTCCTGTTGGCGTAGGTATTGTTACGTATGCAATTGGGGTAGTGGCAGCTATGATTATTGAAGGGAATTTATTTCATGCAGTACGGAGGAAGAAGATGGATAAACAAATAGCGCAGTTGAAAAATCATATTATAGTATGTGGTTGCGGTAGAGTGGGGCTTCAAGTTGTACATGAATTGCAAGAAAAGAATATTCCATTTGTCGTTGTTGATAAAGATGAAAGTATATTGGAGCAGGAAAAGCTTTTATTTGTACATGGAGATGCAACGGAAGATCAAGTATTACATAATGCCGGAATTTTAAAAGCAGCTGGTTTAGTTGCTATTGTTGCAAATGATGCCGAAAATGTATTTATTACATTAACAGCAAGAGGGTTAAACGATACGATTAAAATTGTGGCGAGATCTGAAAAGCCAGAAACTGAAGAGAAATTAAGGCGTGCTGGTGCAAATAAGGTTATTAATCCATCTAGTATGGCGGGTATTCATATCGCAAAAGGTATTGCAAATCCATTAACTGTTCATTATATTGATACAGTGTTGTATGGAGTAGAACAGTCATTTGTCATTGAAGAAATTCTAGTTGGAAAAGATTCAATATTGGTTGGTAAATCGTTACTAGAGAGTAATGTAAGGAATCAGTTTGATGTAACAATATTAGCG
The DNA here is from genome assembly GCF_000238655.1 of Bacillus sp. 7_6_55CFAA_CT2. NCBI lineage: Bacteria > Bacillati > Bacillota > Bacilli > Caryophanales > Bacillaceae > Bacillus > Bacillus sp. 7_6_55CFAA_CT2. The sequence continues at coordinate 112,445 of NZ_JH414711.1, forward strand.
ATTTCAAGAAATGGGAATATTATACATAATCCGACAGGGCAGGAAAAATTGAAAGAACGTGATATGATAATAGTATTTGGTTCAGTAGAAAAATTGGGACAATTCGAGAAAGAATTACAAAGTACGAGGTGATAAGGAATGCAAATATCTAGCGACAAGATTTTAAATAAAATGGCGAATGAAATTGCGAAGGCAAAAAGTAGTGAAGGACAAAAGTCAAAAGAACATTTATTAGTTGTGCGTGCTTTATGTGACTTATTATTAGATGAACAAGTTGAAACATCTACATATAGAGAACCGAAAATTCAATCGCAAGTAATTGGATCACAACCAGTAACAACTATGCAACCAATTGCACCTGTTTCTGGGGAGCCAGTATATATAAAAGAAAGTGATGCAAACGGTAATTCTTTATTTGATTTTTAGAAGATAAATCGTTTGGCTTATATGCAAAAATTGCTTATGATAAAGGTAAAAAAGGGGAATTAAGATGAAAATTTTCTTTTTACTAGGTTGTATTGCAGCAGGGCTATCTGTTGCGTTAGGGGCCTTTGGAGCACACGGTTTAGAAAATAAAATTTCTGCAAAAATGTTAGAAGTTTGGAAAACAGGCGTTACATATCAAATGTTTCATGCAGGTGGACTATTCGTAGTTGCTTTATTGATGGATAAGGTTCAATCATCACTTTTAACTACTGCTGGTTGGCTAATGGTAGCTGGAATTATTATGTTCTCAGGTAGTTTGTATGCATTAAGTACGACAGGCATTAAGTTCTTTGGTCCAATTACACCTCTTGGTGGTGTAGCGTTTATAGTGGCGTGGATTCTAGTAGGGACTGCAGTTGTAAAAGGATTATAAAAAAACAAAAGCTGGCATTTGCCAGCTTTTTTTATGGTCTTGGAGTATAAGTTGCTTGTTGACTAGGTAAATACGTAATTTCTTCTGGAAACTCTACGTAATCTAAGTAGATCATTAGTAGTAAATAGCGTTTTCCTGATTGCGGTTCACTAATAACAATATGGTCACGGCCAGCTGCTTCAATAATACCTGTATAAGATTGTGTACCAAGGGAACTGCCACGTTCATAAGTCATTACAACCGTAGCTTGCTTACCTTTGTTTAAACGAAGGATATTTTCAATATAGGATTGCTCTAGAGGTAACATGCCTTGAGAAATTGCATATTGAGCTTGCGCAGCTTGAGCTGTTTGTTGTTGCATCGCTTGCTGCTGTTGTTGAGTCATTTGTTGCGGTTGTACATAAGTTCCAGATGGTTGATAAAAACCTGTTCCATAGTACGGATTTTGTTGCTGTGCCATTCAAAAATCCCTCCTCATTTTTATTCCTTAATATACGCTAGGGCAGTCTCCAGCAGATGGCTGGAAGAAGCAGTGCTTTTTAAAGCGACCAGAGTTTTGTTGGTTATACCAAGTTGGTGGACATGCCCCTTCAGGTCTAAAGAACCATAAGGCAAAGTTAGCAGGCCAAAAACGTTGCCCTTGAATGGTCCGTCTCGCTAGGGCAATATCTTGTTCACGTGCCCGTTGATAAAAGTATCCTTTTTGCGTTGCTTCAAAACCGCCGGGGTTTTGATAAACCATTTGACGTAAATTACGAATGCTTTTAAAGTCTAAACAATTTCCGCGGACACGATTTACCCCAACGTTTCCGACCATTAACATTCCTTGTTGTCCTTCTCCTTCGGCTTCAGCACGCATCAGTCTAGCTAACAACTTTACATCTTCTTCGTTATAAGCAATAACTCCCATTATGTGTCACCTCTCTTTTTGGAATACCTTTTGGAAAGAGGTTTATCTCTAGATGAAGTGTGTAACAATTACTAGTTCATACGTATGAGGAAAAGGGCTCAGATATGACAACCAAACGAAGTTTTACATTGAGAGCGGAAAATAAAAAAAGCTAGCGTGAGCCAGCTTTTTTATTAAAAAACTTTAGACCATAAGTTTGAGAAGAAATCACCAATAGAGCGCATTGTTAACACAAACCAATTTGCTTTTTCAACTTCCTCTGTCGTTTTTGCAGTAACTTTCATACTTTTACTACCGTCTAAGAAACCATATTTATCAGTTGATTCTAAAGTAATTGAGCCTACTTTGGCATCTTTCTTAATAGGAGCAACTAAATGTCCATCTTCAGCAAGAGATTTATCTAATTCAGTCCCAATTTTATAAGGTTCTTTGCTACCTTTTTTCGCAATTACTGTTATTTCTTTTTCGGGTGCAACAGTTACTTGGTCTTCTTTCCCTTTTACTACAGAGATTGTATTGTTCTTATTAACTTTTAGTTTTTGTTTTTCAAAGTTATTAAATCCGTATTCGATTAATTCACGAGATTCTGTGAAACGTTCATCCATTGATTTTGTTTTAATAATAACCGAGATAAGACGTACATCACCACGTTTAGCAGTAATAGTAAATCCGTATCCAGCTGTATCAGAACTTCCAGTTTTTAAACCATCAGTACCTTCATAAGCGAAAGCAGCTCCTGGTAACATCCAATTCCAGTTTTCCATACGAATTGGTTTTGGGTGATTGTCTGGGAAGTTTCTAAATCTTTGTTTTGTATCCTCTAGCATTTCTGGATACTTTGTAATCATTGCTTTTGAAAGCATACCCATATCACGAGCTGACATAGAGTTTTCTGCATTTGGATCAGTACCCTCAGGATGTTTTCCTTTTAAGTCAGCGTTATTTAAGCCCGTAGCGTTTACAAATTTATATTTCTTTAATCCTAGCTTTTTAGCATGTTCATTTGCAAGATTTAAGAAGTTTTTCTCACTTCCTGCAAGAAGTTCTGCTAAAGCGATACTAGATCCATTTGCAGAGAATATAACAATAGAATGATATAATTCTTTTACAGTATATTGACGTCCTTTTTCGAACGGTACATTAGAGAATTCATTATTACGAGAGACTTCATAAGCGTAATCAGAAATATTTACTTTCGTATCCCATGTGATTTTCCCTTCTTTAATTGCTTCTAAAACAGCGTAAACAACAATTAATTTCGACATACTAGCAATAGCTAGCAATTCATCGGGATTTTGCTCGTGAAGTATTTTTCCTGTATCTGCATCAAATAAAAGTGCAGCGGCTGCCTCAATATGTATTTTTTCTTCCGCATGGGATGTTGTTACTCCTAAGGAAGAAATTGACAATACAAGCAATAGTAAAATAGACAAAATTTTTTTCATATAGATTATCACCTTCGCATCGTTATTTAGCATATAGCTCGTATCATTTTAGCATATCTTTACATATAAAAAGGTTACAATTTTACAATAAATTTGAAAAAATGTCGGTTTTTCTTCAAAAGTGCAGAAAAAAGGGGATTTTTGAGGATAAATATAGAGAAGAATAAAAAAAGGAACGAATTTCGTTCCTTTTCACCATTTATATGTGTAAAAATTTCTCTACTTTTTCGTCTGGTAAAATGTTTCCAACGAAGAATGTTCCAAATTCACCATAACGAGCACTTACTTCATCGAAGCGCATTTCATATATAAGTTTTTTAAATTGAAGAACATCGTCAGCGAATAATGTTACGCCCCATTCGAAATCGTCGAATCCAACAGATCCTGAAATCACTTGGCGTACTTTACCTGCGTATTGACGGCCAATTTTACTATGACTGTACATCATTTTTTTACGCTCTTCCATAGGAAGCATGTACCAGTTGTCATCACCTTGGCGACGCTTATCCATTGGATAGAAGCAAATATGATTTGCTTTCGGCAATTCAGGATATAAGCGAGCTAAAATTTGTGGGTTTTGGTATGGATCCTCATCAGCTGGAAGATAGTTGCTTAATTCAACAACAGATACGTAAGAATATGCAGGAACCATATATTCAGCTAAAGTTGTTTTATTCAATTCTGTCTCAATTTCATTTAACTCTTCCATTGTTGGACGTAAAATCATAAGCATAATATCAGCTTTTTGGCCAACAACTGTATACATTGCGTGACTACCTTTTTTCGCAGTAGCTACTTCGTTCCATTTTTCAACGACATTTAAAAATTCAGACACTGCTTGTCCGCGTTCGTCGCTAGATAATGTTTTCCATGCAGCCCAATCAATAGAACGTAAATCATGTAAACAATACCAGCCATCTAACGTTGTTGTTGCTTCACTCATTCTATTCACCTCAGTTAATGATAGTTTTACACGTTAACTATAGCATATATAGTTTTAAAATCATCTATATAAAACCTTGGCGCATAAAATTGTCACATTTAAGTGTTTAAGCAAGGTGAATTTAACGGCTGAATTTTATGAAAATATAATCATTTTTATTTTATCTATTTTTTGGGAGCTATAAGTTTAAAATATAGAAGAAAAGCAGTATTCTTAAAGATAGAGTTTTTTTAACATATGTAGGAGGGTTTATTCGTGAGCAACTTATTTACAACAGTAAAAGAAAAAGTTCAAGGAAAAGGCATTTCTATCGTACTTCCTGAAGGAACTGATGAAAGAATTTTAGGCGCTGCAGAGCGTTTAGCAAAAGAAGAGTTAGTAAAACCAATCTTAGTTGGTAATAGAGAAGAAATTAGCGCAAAAGCTGCTAGCATGAATTTAACATTAGCAGGCGTTGATATTTACGACCCAGCTACATACGAAGAAATGGATGCAATGGTAGCATCTTTCGTTGAACGCCGTAAAGGTAAAGCAACTGAAGAAGACGCTCGCAAAATCCTTAAAGACGAAAACTACTTCGGTACAATGCTTGTATACATGGGCAAAGCACACGGTCTAGTAAGTGGTGCAGCTCACTCTACAGCTGATACAGTTCGTCCAGCACTTCAAATTATTAAAACAAAACCAGGCGTTACAAAAACTTCTGGCGTATTCATCATGGTACGTGAAGAAGAGAAATATGTATTCGCTGATTGCGCAATTAACATTGCACCAAACAGCCAAGATTTAGCTGAAATCGGTATCGAAAGTGCGAAAACTGCTGAGTTATTCGGCATTGATCCACGCGTTGCTATGTTAAGCTTCTCTACAAAAGGTTCTGCGAAATCTCCAGAAACAGAAAAAGTTGTAGAAGCAACTCGCATTGCAAAAGAAATAGCTCCTGAGTTAACTTTAGATGGAGAATTCCAATTCGATGCTGCATTCGTACCATCTGTAGCTGAGAAAAAAGCTCCAGGTTCTACAATTAAAGGTGATGCTAACGTATTCGTATTCCCAAGCTTAGAAGCTGGTAATATCGGCTACAAAATCGCTCAACGTTTAGGTAACTTCGAAGCAGTAGGACCAATCTTACAAGGCTTAAACATGCCTGTAAATGACCTATCTCGTGGATGTAACGAAGAAGAAGTGTACAAGTTAGCTTTAATTACAGCAGCTCAAGCACTTTAATTCTATAATGAATTGAAATAAAGACCGTCGCTATTATAGCGACGGTCTTTATTTTTCTAAACCAAGTGCTTTATTATTACGATCAATAATACGTTGTAAATTCGTCTCATATAAAGAAATCTCATCTATTGTTAATTGAGATGGTGTTAACTTTGGAGCGAATTGCTGCAATGTTTTTAAAAGACGCATCATTAAATCTTGTACTGTAATGGTTTCACCAAGTAATTCTGAGAGTGAGGCCATCGTACTTGGTACAATTTCAGGGTACGTAAAGCGTGTTTCTTCCCCTTGAATTGCTAGGTTGTAGAAATCACGAACGAGTGCGGCACGCTCAGAGCCACTTCCGGTAGCGCAGAGATAGATTTGGACAGCGACACCTCCGCGAATACGACGTTGTGAAATACCAGCGAATTTTTGATCGCGAATACTTAAGTCATAACTACCAGGACAGTAAGAGCCGACAATTTCTTTTGCCTCGATAGTAACGTCGTAATCCTTTAACATCTCCTTAATCAAATGCCACATTGTATCGTATCCAAGGTCAATATCGATACCTTTTTCTGTTTCTTGGAATAAAAGTGATACGTTTAAAACACCTTCATCAAGCACGACCGCAAGCCCGCCAGAATTACGGACAATAACATTGAAGTTGTTTTGTTTTAAAAAAGAAATACCTTCTTCTAAATGCGGAAGGCGTGAATCTTGAATGCCAAGGACAATTGTATTGTGATGAACCCAAGAACGCATTGTTGCGGCTGACTTGCCATTTCCAATGCTTGTGCATAATGTGTCATCCATTGCGAATGACTGAAGTGCATGGAATGTTGGTCCCAAACTAGATTGATCTACAATGCGCCACTCTGGCTGAGATAAAATGGAACGGGAACTGCTCATATAACTAACCCCTTATCTTTAAAATGACAATCTCTATTATAGCAAAAAATGAAGAATGGAGTTTTCTCACATATAAAGGGGGAGCTTAGAGGTGAAATAATAAAAAGGATGCATTACATGCATCCTTTTTATTCTGCAATTTTTTCTAAATTACCGTTTCGGTCCATTCGGAAAGATGTTTGAGAACGTTCTTCGTCATCCATGACTGCCAATTTACGAGCTCGGTTCATAATGTTCATAAGTGTTTCGTAATCTTCTTGTACAGTATGAGATTGCTTTTCTAATTTTTCTAGTTTCTTTTCTAGTTCCTCATTCCGAAGGATTTGTGCTTTAATTTCTTGTTTCAATCTCGTATTCTCGTTTTCAAGAGCTTTCACTTTTATATTTGAAGATCCGACTGTTTGTAAAAAATAAATAACATCTTGCATTGTCATAGAGCTTCTTGCAGCAGGAGCAGTAGATTCTTGATATGGAATAGCTTCTTTATATTGTACGATTGATTCTTCTTGTACTAATTCTTCATAATCAGTTATCGAATCTGAAGCTGGTGGTGTATAAAGTAAACGTTTTTTCGCTTGTTCACCGCTTGCAGCACGCATTTTATCTTTACGATGTTTTTTTGCTAGTTGAAGAGCTTGTTCATAGCTATAGCGAACAACAGCATTCCAGCGGAAACCACAAGCAGCAGATGTACGATTTAACTGATCCCCTACTTCCTCAAATGCATTTAATTGCGTACTTCCTTCTCTAACATGACGAAGTACCGTTTCAGCAAGTAATAAATCATCCTCATCTGTCCAAGCATCTTGTCTTACTTTCATAGATTCAACTCCCTTTCTTTTTATGAACTTCCTATTTTTATAATGGGCAAAAAAATAAACTTTTATACAAAGCTTTTAAAAATATGGTAGATTTCGATGAAAGGTAAAAATTTTCCCATGAATGGTGAGTACTTCTGTAGGAGAGCATATAAAATATGTAGCATTATGTAGAGAATAGGCTTTGTAGGGAAACTTGCAACGAGCTTCAAAGAGCGGTAAAATACCATTTAGTGTTTATTTTTAAACGTACTTGAGAAAAGTTTAAAATAGAGGAAGTGTTATATAATGGGAAACGAGTTTCGCGTGTGCGATGACTGTCAGGCAACGAACGTTAAAACGTTAGTTCCGAAGTTAAAAAAAGTAGATTCATGTGCAACGATTGAAGTTGGATGTCAGTCTTACTGTGGTCCTGGTCGTAAAAAATCATTCGCATTTGTAAATAACCGTCCAGTTGCGGCTCCAACAGAAGATGAGTTAATCGCAAAAATTGAAGCAAAGTTAAATAAGTAAGAAAAAGAAGAGTGAAAAGATTACTCTTCTTTTTTATGCCCATAAGAGGAATAATTTATTCTGCGAAAGTACTCTTGTGTGGACGAACGTTTTCTAAAGGATAGACACAACTTTTGTATTAAAATTCCAATTTATATAAATTTATATTTCAAAATAATGGTTGACAGTCTTTTAAAGCGATAGGTAGAATAGAAGTGTCTGATTCTGATAATCATTATCAGGAAAATAACAATTCACCTAATTTTTTTATTACTATTTGAGAATAAATTTCATTTCAATAAATATATGTTGTTAGTTAGGATGGTTGAGGGATGGAAGCGAGCGCAAACAGTATAGAACAGCAAGAAGAGAATGTTAAAGAGATTAAGAGCAGACCGCTTATCGCTTCTATTATTTTAGTAGCGGGTACAGTTTTGTTAGCTTTAAGCATGGCAGTTTCTATTTCTTTTGGGGCTGCAGATATTAGTTTAAAGACTGTATGGCAAGCTGTATTTCAGTTTGATGGATCTATTACACATCATAATGTAATTCAAGAGCTTCGCATGCCTAGAGCAATAGGGGGCGTAGTTGCAGGTGCCTTTTTAGCGGTATCAGGAGCAATTATGCAAGGTATGACGCGAAATCCACTTGCTTCACCATCGTTAATGGGGATTACAGATGGGGCTGTATTTGGAATTGCAATTATGTATGCATTTTTTCCTAATTCACCTTATTTAATGTTTGTTATCGCATCTTTTATTGGAGCTGCGTTTGGTGCAAGCATTGTATATGGAATTGGGTCTTCTTCACCAGGTGGATTAACACCTGTGAAATTAGCTTTAGCAGGTGCAGCTATTAGTGCTTTATTAGGGGCAATTTCATCTGGAATCGCATTGTATTTCAATCTTGCCCAAGAGGTAAGCATGTGGAATGCAGGCGGGGTTGCTGGAGTGAAATGGCAAAGTATTAATATGTTAGTGCCAATTGGCCTTGTTTGTCTTTTTATCGCAATTATGATGTCGAGATATATTACAATTTTGAGCTTCGGTGAAGAAATTGCAATTGGACTTGGTCAAAATACGACATTAATTAAATTTATCGGAACAGTACTTGTTCTTGTTTTAACGGGTTCCGCAGTTTCCATGGCAGGATCAGTTGGATTTGTTGGTCTTGTAATTCCGCATATGACTCGTTTTCTTGTAGGCTCGGACTATAGATGGGTTATTCCATGTTCTGCGGTCTTAGGCGGGCTGTTAATTGAATGTGCAGATATGTTATCTCGCGTTATTAACCCGCCATTTGAAACGCCAATTGGAGCAATTACAGCGCTAATTGGGGTTCCATTCTTCCTCTACTTAGCACGTAATGAAGGGAGAGGAAAGATGTGAGGACGAGTGTCTTAACAAAAAAGAACATTTCTATATTAACGATTTTAGTAGGACTAATCGTTTCTATATTTCTTATTAGTTTAAATACAGGAACTTTTAAAATCCCGCCAATGGACGTATTAAAGTCATTGGTTGGACTAGGGGCTGAAGATCAGTCTGTTATTTTATTTGAATTCCGTATGCCGCGTATGGTAATTGCTATACTAGTCGGATCTGCTTTAGCTATGTCAGGTGCGATTTTGCAAGGTTTATCACGAAATCCGCTTGCTGATCCAGGTATTATAGGTATTAATGCTGGAGCGGGATTAACAGTTGTTATATTCGTCTACTTCTTCTTCGGGAAAGTAGGGACTGGTACATTTTTATCTGTATTCATTCTTCCATTCTTCGCACTAGTTGGAGCGATATTAGCAGCGGTAATTATTTATTTACTAGCATGGAAAGACGGCGTTTCATCGACTCGATTAATACTTGTCGGTATTGCCGTTGCAGCTGGATTTGGAGCTGTTAGTTTAATTTTCTCTATGAAGATGACATCTAACGATTTTCGTTTTGCTACGATTTGGCTGGCGGGAAGTCTATGGGGTACAGATTGGAAATTCGTATTAAGTGTACTTCCATGGATGGTTATTTTCTTACCGCTTGCTATAAGTAAAGCACACATATTAAATGTAATGAACCTAGGCGATTCTACAGCAGTTGGCCTTGGTGTAAACGTAGAAAAAGAAAGACGTAAATTATTATTTATTGCAGTTTGTTTAGCAGGTGCATCTGTTGCTGTTGCGGGCGGAATTGGCTTTATTGGTTTAATGGCCCCGCATTTAGCAAGGCGCCTTGTTGGTGGTAAACATCAAATTATGTTGCCCACAGCTGCGCTAATAGGAACGTTTTTACTTTTATTCGCAGACGTAATTTCAAGAAGTGTATTAACAACTTCAGAAATACCAGTCGGTCTTGTTATTTCTGTAATTGGTGCACCATATTTCATTTATTTACTTATGAGGACAAAATAAAGGGAGGCTTTTCGTATGGCAACTTTAGCGGTGGATGCGGTATCTGTTGGCTATAATGAAGGTTTAATTATTGATGGTTTAACAGTTGAAATTCCGGAAGGGAAAATTACAACAATTATTGGACCAAATGGTTGTGGGAAGTCCACATTATTAAAAACGGCGTCTCGTATTTTGAAGGCAAAGCAAGGTACTGTTTATCTTGACGGAAAAGCAATTGAGAAACAGCCAACGAAAGAAATTGCAAAGAAAATGGCGATTTTACCACAAACTGCAGAAGTGCCAACGGGTCTTACTGTATTTGAGCTTGTGTCATATGGAAGATTCCCTCATCAAAAAGGGTTTGGCACGTTGAAAGAAGAGGATTATCGCTACATTAACTGGGCACTTGAAGTGACAGGAATGAAAGAATTTGCGAATCGTCCAGCAGAAGCGCTATCAGGTGGTCAACGTCAACGTGTTTGGATCGCAATGGCTCTTGCACAAGGAACAGAATTACTTGTATTGGATGAACCAACAACGTACTTAGATATGGCTCATCAATTAGAAGTATTAAACTTATTGAAAAAGTTAAATGAAGAAGAAGGTAGAACGATTGTTATGGTTATCCATGACTTAAACCATGCTTCTCGTTTCTCTGATCATATGATTGCATTAAAAGCAGGTAAGTTAATGAAACAAGGAACGCCAGATGAAGTTATGACAAGTGAAACACTTCGCAGTGTATTTGAGATTGAAGCTCAAATCGTTCCATGTCCAGTAAACTGTAAACCAATTTGTTTAACATATGATTTAGCGATGATTAGTAATCAATTGCGTAAAAAAGCATAAGTAGAACCCCCTCGTAAAGAGGGGGGCTTCTAATGGACGTTGAGCTTCTTATATAAGAATGGGAAGTTGAACGCCCGTTAGAATGGGTTGTTAACAACAATTAATAAATATATATTAATTAATTGTTATATTTGTTTCTTATAGTTCATTGTAACTTATAAGATAAATACAGCTAGAAGGAGTGGGAACATGAAGAATTTTAAAATGGCACTATTAGCAATGGTACTAGTTGTGACTTCTGTACTATTTGCAGCTTGTTCTAACAAAGAAGAAGAAAAGAAAGCAGATGCAAAGACTGAAGAGCGCACTGTAAAACATGCAAAAGGGGAAATTAAAATTCCTGCAAACCCAAAGAAAATTGCTGACCTTAGTGGTTCAACAGAAGAATTATTAATTTTCGGTATGAAACCGGTTATTACTGCTAATACATCTCAAGAAAAAATTGATGCACATATTGAAAAGAAACTAAAAGACGTTAAACCAGTTGGTTCTGCTTGGGGCGATAAAATTAACATCGAAGCAGTAGCTGCTGCAAAACCAGATTTAATTCTTGTAAATAATCGTCAAGAAAAGATTTATGATCAATTATCTAAAATTGCACCAACAGTTATGTTAAACACTCCATTAGATCAATGGCGTCCAAAATTCGAAGAAGTAGGTCAAATCTTCGGTAAAGAAAAAGAAACAAAAGAATGGTTCAAAAAGTATGATGAAAAAGCAAGCAAATTACATGACAAAATCGTCGCTAAAACTGGTGAAGCAACATTTATGAAAATGGCTGCATATCCAAATGCTTTCCGCGTATATGGTGATTACGGTTACGGTAGCGTAATCTTTAATGATTTAAAACTACCAGCAGTTAAAGGTACACCAACTGATAAACCGTTAGTACAAGTACAAAAAGAAGCTTTAATCGATTACAACCCAGATTACTTATTCGTATTTACAACTGGTGACGGTTCTCAGCGCTTAAAAGAATTCCAAGAAGAATCAATTTGGAAAAACATGAACGCTGTTAAAAATAACCACGTATTTACAATTAAAAATGAAGACTTAAACAAAGGTTACTTTCCACTAGGGAAAGATATGATCTTAGACGAAGTTGCTGAATTCGTTTTAGGTAAATAATGTATGAAGGAAATCACTTTTACTTCGGTAAAGGTGATTTTTTCTTTTTATAAAGGGAATTAATACAGTCTTTCATTTCTTTCTGTTTCTCATTTCGTTTATAATATAAAGTAAGAATGTAGTAAAGAAAGGGGGATGTCGGAAAGTGGTATATTTAAACGACAAACTCAGCGAAACAAAAGTGTTTAAAGACCCAGTACATAAATATGTGCACGTGCGTGATCGTGTTATTTGGGATTTAATCGGAACGAAAGAATTTCAACGCTTGCGCCGTATTAAGCAGCTTGGAACGACATTTTTTACATTTCACGGTGCAGAGCATAGTCGCTTTACTCATTCGTTAGGTGTATACGAAATTATTCGTCGTATGATTGATGATGTGTTTGATGGCAGACCAAATTGGAATGCTGAAGATAGATTGTTATGTTTATGTGCGGCATTACTTCATGATGTCGGTCACGGCCCATTTTCTCACTCGTTTGAAAAAGTATTTTCATTAGATCATGAGAAATTTACGCAAAAGATTATCGTAGGCGATACGGAGATTAATGATGTATTAAGTCGTGTTGATAAGGAGTTTCCACAAAAGGTAGCAGATGTAATTGCAAAAACGTCTACTAATAAATTAGCGATTAGTATGATTTCGAGCCAAATTGATGCGGATCGTATGGATTATTTATTAAGAGATGCTTATTTTACAGGCGTAAAGTACGGAAACTTCGATATGGAACGTATACTGCGTGTAATGCGTCCGTATGGGAATCAAGTAGTCATTAAAAATAGTGGTATGCATGCTGTTGAGCATTACATTATGAGTCGTTATCAAATGTATTGGCAAGTATATTTCCACCCGGTAACGCGAAGTGCAGAAGTTATTTTAACGAAGATTTTACACCGTGCGAAATCACTGCACGAGAAGTATTATACATTTAAAAATCATCCTGTTCATTTCTATTCTTTATTTGAAGAAGAAGTAACAGTAGAGGATTATTTAAAGTTAGACGAGAACGTTATGTATTACTACTTCCAAGTATGGCAGGAAGAAGAAGATTCAATTTTAAGCGATTTATGCCGCCGTTTTATGAATCGAAACCTATTTAAATATGTAGAGTTTACAGATAAACACGGTTTAGATAATTGGATGGAATTAAGTAGTTTATTTAAAAAGATTGGACTTGATCCGGAGTATTATTTAGTAGTTGATTCAACATCAGACTTACCGTATGACTTTTATCGTGCAGGAGAAGAAGAAGAGCGCCTACCAATCTTACTTCTTATGCCAAACGGAGAGCTTAGAGAGCTTTCACGTGAGTCGGATATTGTTGAGGCGATTACAGGTAAGAAAAGAACGGATCAAAAGCTATTCTATCCACATGATTTAATCTATGAAGATGGAAGAAAAGGAAAATATAAAGAGAGAATTATTGAGTTGTTAGAAGGAAAGAAATAAGAAGCAGCTAATGGCTGCTTCTTATGAAAAAACTTGAAATTATTTGTCACTTAAGCGTTTTCCGCCAACTGCATAATGGTTTTTAGACATTTCTTCGATGAAAACAACGATGTTTTCTTCAGGAGCACCAGTTGTTTCGCTTACTGCTGCTGTTACTTTCTCAGCAAGAGCTTTCTTTTGTTCTTCTGTGCGTCCTTCTAGCATTTTCACTGTTACGTATGGCATGTACAATCGCTCCTTTTATGTAAGTTACACTCTTATTATAGCGGATTATGGGGAAGAACAATCGAAAAAACAAATAATTTCTTTTTTTGACATATGGAAGAGGAGATGAAGCATGGATCAGTTATTTAGATACCCGTTGCACCAAATTCCTTTGGTAGCAATGGCCATTATTATCGCATTATCAGTTCATGAATTTGCACATGCATATGTAGCATATAAATTTGGAGACGATACAGCAAAGAGACAAGGCCGTTTAACGTTATCACCGATGGCACACTTAGATCCTATAGGTTTGATTGCAGTATTAATTCTTGGATTCGGTTGGGCAAGACCGGTTCCTGTTAACCCATATAACTTTAAAAGACCGCGTCTTGCAGGTATATTAGTTTCAATTGCAGGGCCGATTAGTAACTTAATTTTAAGCGCAATTGGTTTAATTATTTGGTATAGCTTAGTAAAATTTGGTGTATTATACTCAATTCCATCTGCAGTAGCAGATACGTTAGCTCAATTTTTCCAGATTTTTATTATGCTGAATATCGTTTTACTTGTATTTAACTTATTACCGATCCCGCCACTTGATGGGTATCGAGTTGTGGAAGATTTAGCGCCAGCAAATATTCGCGCGAAAATGACACAGTATGAAAAATACGGGGCAATTGCGTTATTAATTCTCGTTATTACACCGCTTAGTAATTACACAATTCAACCTATTTTCCAGGTAGTTATTCCGCATGTATTTGTATTTTTAGATAGCATCATTGCGCCTATTTTTGGCCTTTTATAATTTTTAAGTGAGGAGGATTTTACATATGACAGAGAAAAAGAAAAAAATCGGTTTTAATATCGTGAAAAATGATTCAACAGATGGACATGGTGGATTTGGTGTTGGGGCATTAAGCTTAGAAAACATTTCACCTGTATTTGTTGATGTACTAGAGAAAACTGCATTCGTTGATATTGGTGCGATGCACGCGCGTAGTACAGTAGAAAAAGGTATTAAGTTTTTAACAAATAAAGATGAAGTTCCAAACGGAAAACCATTTTGGCTTGTTTGGGTAACGATTGAAAGAACTGCGACAGGTGCGTATTATGCAGGTGTAACAGCTTGTGAAATGACAGTAGACCGTGAAATTCGCCGCGGATATAAATCACTTCCAGAGCACGTAAATAAAATGGATAAATCATTGAAGCGTCACATTATGGTTGACCATATGGATGAATCATCTAAAAAGGTACTTGGTACGTTCTTGAAAGAACATAATGAAGCTATTTGGAACGAATCTAGTGAAGAATTGCGCCGTGCATTATTAAGTGAATAAAAAATAGCTGACGGATGCCCGTCAGCTATTTTTTTTACCAAGGAAGATATTTTTTCCACCAACTTGTTTTTTTCTTTTCTTCAGTCGTTTTTTCAAATTCTTCTTTATCATCGACGTGATTCATACAATATTCAGTCGGTTCGGTACCTTTAGCGAAATACATTTTCACAGAAATAGGACAATTTTTTGTAGCAATTTTACCGTTCTCTGGATTGATATTAACCGCTACGACGTCACCTGGTTGTTTAAATTCTTTTTTTGGTTGTCCATCTAACCCTTTCTCCATCGTATCAGTCCATATTTTCTTCGCATATCCTTGTTCTGCTACGTTTGAAATAGATTTAGGTTGATCATATCCGACCCACACACCAGTTACGATTTGCGGAGTAAATCCGATCATCCAACTATCCGTTTCAGTAGAACCAGATTTGCCGGCATATGTTCTTGATAGTTTGGATAACATCGATTGACCAGTTACAGCAGCATAGCTGCTTAGTTTCTTATTAAACATACCGGTCATCATTTCTTCCATTACAAACGCTTTGCTCTTGTCGAGAACTTGTTTACTCTCTAAATGAGCATCGTATAATATATTTCCTTCATGATCCATAATGCGGCGAATGAAAGTAGGTTTTACTTCTTTTCCACCATTTGCGAACATGCTATAAGCGTTAACCATTTCAATTGGTTTTACTGGTGATGTACCAAGAGCTAGAGAAGGCACATCTTTTAATGCACTTTTAATTCCAAATTGTTTCGCTGTTTTTGCAAGCGCGTCATCGCCTAAAAACAAATTCGTTTTCACAGCATAAATGTTATCAGAGACTGCGAGAGCTTGTGCCATCGTTACGAAATCATCTGCATAATAATCTTTATAGTTCTTCGGTTTATACTTTGAAACGCCGTCACCTAAGGTGAATACAGTATATTCGCTTTTTAAGCGCGTAGCAGGCGTGAATCCTCGTTCTAATGCCGCATAATATAGAAATGGCTTAAATGTAGAACCAGGCTGACGAATGGCTTGTGTAGCCCTGTTAAATTGACTCGTAGTATAATCAGTTCCACCAACAAGAGCAGCCACTTCACCTGTCTTTGGATTCATAGAGACGAGAGCAGTTTGTATGTTTGTTGTGTCAGGTATGTGATCTTTTACAGCTTGTTCTGCTACAGCTTGTAGTTTAGGGTCTAGCGTTGTATAAATTCGCAAGCCACCCCGTTGTAAAGCTTGTTCGTCTAATCCAACATCACGAAGGAGCGAAGCTTGTACAGCATCTTGGAAATATGGTGCGACCTCTGCTACTTTTTTCGTATCTAATGAGGCAAAAGTTAGTGGCTCTTTCTTCGCTAAGGCTGCTTGTTGCTTCGTAATATATCCTTGTTCTACCATTTCATCTAATATGAGAGCTTGTCGTCCTTTCGCACGATCCTCTTTCAAAAAGGGAGAATAGACACTTGGCCCTTTCGGGATACCTGCGAGCATACTAGCTTCTGCTAATGTTAACTCTTTTGCCGTTTTATCGAAATATAGACGGGATGCAGCTTCGATGCCATAAGCGCCATGTCCGTAATAAATTGTATTTAAATATCCTTCTAAAATATGATTTTTATTATAATTCACCTCAAGGCGAATTGTGTACATTGCTTCTAATAGTTTACGTTTCCACGTTTTATCATGATCTAAGTAAAGGTTACGAGCATACTGTTGTGTAATCGTACTAGCACCTTGGACTTTTGCCATCGCTTTTAAATCGGCAACAATGGCACCAGCAATACGTTTCATATCAAAGCCATGATGTTTGTAGAATCGTTGATCTTCAATAGATAGTGTCGCCTCTTTTACATAAGGTGAAATTTCATTAAGAGGTACATTGTAACGTTTTTGCATTTCATTACTTTGTCCTATAACAGTGTCATCATTTGCGTAAAAGACGCTTGTTTGCGGGACCGCAACAGGAGGAGGTCCCATAATTTTTGCAACTATAATAATAACAAAAAAAGAAAAAACGAAGAAAAGGACGCAAGAAAACATTGCGGTGAAGAAAAGACGTTTATATTTTTTTAGTTTTGGATTCATAGTTTGATCCATCTTTTTTCAGCCCCTCATTAATACAAGCGTTATTGTATTAGTATTGAGGGTTTTCATTTATTTTAAACAATGAAATTTCGAAAATAAAAAAGCCCCTTCCATTAAGAAAGGAGCTCAAAGGCACGTGCTGGCCAATCAGTAATGATAACATCTACACCATAATCAATCATAGTTTGTAAATCTTTGTATTCATTAATTGTATATGGACGGAAAACATACCCTTGCTCTTGTGCTAACTGCACAAATTCTTTCGTTAATAACTGGAAGTTTGGATGTAATCCATTTGCTTCTCTATGTTTTGCTTCGGCAATTGGATCAGCAAGTGGTGTATCATATAAAATTGCTCTTGGGATTTCAGGAGCAATTTCTGCTAATAATGAAACAGAGTCATGGTTAAATGATGAAAATACAATTTGATTAGAAAGATGATATTCACGCACAAGTGCAACAGCTTTTTCCTCAATATTTGGGTAATGAATAACATCTGTCTTTAATTCAATATTTAGTTGTAAGTTCGTTGTGGAAAGCCAAATGAAAACCTCACGCAACGTTGGGATTTTTGCTTCATGGAAAGAAGGGTCTTTATAGCTACCAGCGTCCAATGATTGTAGTTCCTCTACCGTTTTTTCCGAAACAAGTCCAACGCCATTTGTTGTACGATCGACGGTTTCATCGTGAATTACGACAAGTTCACCATCTTTTGATAAGTGGACATCGAGTTCAATTCCGTGAGCGCCAATGCGTTCTGCTTCTTGGAAGGCAATCATCGTATTTTCGGGATGTGTTCCTTTTACTCCGCGGTGAGCGAAAATAAGTGGTTTACTCATGTGAAATTCTCCTTATTATCTCTTTTCTTTCATTATGAAACTGCTTTAGGGAAAATACAATTGAATATGACAAACATTTACAAAAGTCTAACAGTTGCACAAAAGTTAACGTTAACGTAAAATGTAATAATTGAGTGAAGGGAGGAATAAACATGTATAAAATTGATGAAGTAACAAAGCAAGTTGGTTTGACAAAACGTACACTTCGTTATTATGAGGAAATTGGTTTAATTCATCCCCCTGAACGTAGTGAGGGGAACATTCGCCTGTATACAGACGGGGATATCGCCAGAATTAAAAAAATTGTGGAAGCGAAAGAAGTGTTAGGAATTACGCTTCAAGAGATGCAGCATTTTTTATCGTTAAAAGAAAGAATGGAGCAAAGAAGAAGTAGTGAAAATCCTCGTGACCGTGAAGTGATTCAAGAAATTAAAGAGATGCTTGAACAACAAGTGCAAACGTTAGACGAGAAAATGGAGCAAATGCAGCGTGTAAAGGCAGAGCTTGAAGATAGCTTACATCGTGCAGTGACATTTTTAGAGAGCACAAAAGGAGAATGATCAAAATGGAGAGCAAACAAAAATTAGGGAGATTGATTACAGTGGTGGCTACCTTCCTTGCCTTTTCGGGTATAGGGGTAGTCGACCCAATTTTACCAAGCATTGCTGAACAAATTGGTGCATCGCATTGGCAAGTAGAGATGTTATTTACAGCATATATTTTAACGATGGCAATTATGATGTTACCAGCTGGAATATTCGCATCGAGATTTGGTGATAAACGAATGATGACGATTGGTCTTGCGATCGTGACTATATTTGCGTTTATATGCGGTATATCGCAAACGATTGCTCAATTATCTCTTTTCCGCGCAGGATGGGGATTAGGAAATGCGATGTTCTTCGCAACGGCGATGACATTATTGATTGCATTAAGTAAAGAAGTTCATGAAGCAGTAGGATTGTATGAAGCAGCTATCGGTTTAGGGATGGCAGGCGGACCGTTATTAGGCGGGATATTAGGTGGACATTCTTGGCGTTACCCATTTTTTGCGACGAGTATTTTAATCTTCTTAGCATTTATTTTAGTTTTCTTTTTTGTAAAAGAACCGGAGCGAAAAGTGAAGCGTAAAGCGGCAGGCGTAGGAGAATTACTTAACTTAGTTAAATATAAACCGTTTATGCAAGGTGCGATTTCAGGAATGTTATACTACTACGGATTTTTCGTTGTGTTAGCATATTCACCACTTATTATGCATTTATCTGCTATTCAATTAGGGTTTGTGTTTTGCGGATGGGGATTAGCGTTAGCTTACGGTTCTGCAATTTTAGCCCATAAGCTAGAAGGTAAATATGAGCCGAAAATATTGTTGAAAGGAAGTTTACTCGTATTTGCGCTTTTCTTAATTGCGCTATTCTATGTAAAAATTATGTGGTTACAAATTGTATTAATTGTTCTATCAGGATTAGCATCTGGATTAAATAATGCATTATTTACAAGTTATGTAATGGATATTTCACCTTATGAAAGATCTGTTACATCAGGTGTTTATAACTTCGTTCGTTGGTTAGGTGGTGCAATTGCGCCAATCTTATCAGGGGTCATCGGTCATACTGTTTCACCGCAAAGTCCGTTTTTAGTTGGTGGAATTGTTGTATTAGTTGGTTGCGTAATGCTTTTAATTCCGATTCGAAAACCGGTAGAAGTAGAGAAAAAAGCCCTTTCTTAAGAAAGGGCTTTTTTTATGCATAGATATTGGAGCCCTCTGACTAAAATATATTTTCGCTATTTTTTTACTTTTAACTATACTTTTTGGATGTTTTGTTTTATTTTTGTTAGGGGACATTAATGATGTCCCTATTATAAATTTGCATTGAAAGGCGTGATTGTACGATGGAACTATGGTTCACTGAAAAACAAACAAAACATTTTGGGATTACGGCGCGTATTAACCGCACATTACATACGGAGCAAACAGAATTCCAAAAATTAGATATGGTTGAAACGGAAGAGTTCGGAAACATGCTTATTTTAGATGGCATGGTTATGACAACAGAAAAAGATGAGTTCGTTTATCATGAAATGGTAGCGCACGTACCTTTATTTACACATCCAAACCCTGAAAACGTATTAGTTGTTGGCGGCGGTGATGGCGGTGTTATTCGTGAAGTATTAAAACACCCAAGTGTAAAGAAAGCAACTCTTGTTGAAATCGATGGAAAGGTAATTGAGTACTCTAAACAATACTTACCATCAATTGCAGGCGCATTAGATAATGAGCGTGTAGAAGTAAAAGTAGGAGATGGCTTCCTACACATCGCAGAGAGCGAAAATGAATATGACGTAATTATGGTAGATTCTACTGAGCCAGTAGGACCAGCAGTAAACTTATTTACGAAAGGTTTCTACGCTGGAATCTCTAAAGCGTTAAAAGAAGACGGTATTTTCGTTGCACAAACGGACAACCCTTGGTTTACACCAGAATTAATTACAACTGTGTTTAAAGACGTAAAAGAGATCTTCCCTATTACTCGTTTATACACAGCGAACATTCCAACTTACCCAAGTGGTCTTTGGACGTTCACAATTGGATCTAAAAAACATGATCCATTACAAGTAAGTGAAGAGCGTTTCCACGAAATCGAAACGAAATACTACACAAAAGAATTACACAACGCAGCGTTCGCATTACCAAAATTTGTTGGCGATTTAATTAAGTAAGAAAATCGCGTTTGAACAAATAAAGTGTGAGTAGCTCATTTAAGGTGTTTGTCCAGAAGACTTGAACATGCTAGCTACTTACACTCCTGTAAAGAAAATCGTCTTCTTGTTATGAAAAAGAAGACCCGGTAAATCGAGAAAGAGGAGCAATGCGCTCCAAATTTGAGAAATAATGAAAGGTTGGGATACCTTAAGTTCCACATAAGGAGGAAAAGAATATGCGTTTTGATGAAGCTTATTCAGGTAAAGTATTTATTAAAAGTCATCCAAGTTTTGAAGAGTCAAAGGTAGTTATTTATGGGATGCCTATGGATTGGACAGTAAGTTACCGTCCGGGATCTCGTTTTGGCCCTGCACGTATTCGTGAAGTATCAATCGGTCTTGAAGAATATAGCCCGTATTTAGATCGTGAACTAGAAGAGGTAAAATATTTTGACGCGGGTGATATCCCATTACCATTCGGAAACGCACAACGCAGCTTAGACATGATTGAAGAGTATGTATCAAAACTTTTAGATGCCGATAAGTTTCCACTAGGTCTCGGCGGTGAGCACCTAGTGTCTTGGCCAATTTTTAAGGCAATGGCAAAAAAATATCCGGATTTAGCAATCATCCATATGGATGCTCATACTGATTTACGTGAGTCGTATGAAGGGGAGCCTTTATCCCACTCTACACCTATTCGTAAGGTGTGCGATTTAATTGGTCCGGAAAACGTATATTCTTTCGGTATTCGTTCTGGAATGAAGGAAGAATTCGAATGGGCAAAAGAAGTAGGTATGAACTTATATAAATTTGACGTATTAGAACCGTTAAAAGAAGTATTACCGAAACTGGCAGGACGCCCAGTTTATGTCACAATTGACATTGACGTATTAGACCCAGCTCACGCTCCTGGAACAGGAACGTTAGAAGCTGGAGGTATCACATCTAAAGAATTATTAGATTCCATCGTGGCAATTGCAAATTCAAATATAAATGTAGTTGGAGCAGACTTAGTAGAAGTAGCTCCTGTCTACGACCATAGTGATCAAACACCAGTTGCAGCAAGCAAATTCGTGCGGGAAATGCTGCTCGGTTGGGTGAAATAAAAGTACAGCCAACTGTTTAGACCCGGTGACTAAGGTTCTTTCTTGCAAAAGGTGCTTTTTACCTCGAAGGAAGAAGCGAAGCCACCGATCATTCTAGCCGCTGCAGCTAGATAAAATAAGAGCCCTCTATATGATTAGAGGGCTCTTATTTTGTCGTTATGTGTCGGTAAGTCGATATATTGAAAAAATCGCCGATATAATTTCATTTACCGTTACGCAACACAAAAAAAGCTATTCTCAAACGATGGGAATAGCTCTTTTTCTTATGCAACCTTCTCTTCTGAAGTAACTCCGCGAATTTCATCAGCAGAGCGGATTGGATATTTACGGAACACAATAGATCCAATGTATCCGACAATAGTGGTAACGATTCCACATAATATAGCAGCAAGTGTTACTTTTACAACGTCATTAAATCCGAATAGGACAAGAAGACCTGGAATTGGTGATGCTGTTCCTGGTGCATTATTAACAAGCTGGAATAGCGATGTAATAATACCGGCAAGTGCACCGCCAACGAAATTTGTCATATAGATTGGAATTGGATTTGCTGAGACAACATCGGCTTGTGTTAAAGGTTCGATTGCTACAGCAATTGTATCTTTCTTTGAACAAATTTTTAATCGTTTAAAGAAAATAAAGTTCATCGGGGCTGAGGCCGCAACGGCAAGACTACCAATCGCCATTGGTAAACCTGTTAATCCAAGCATTGCAGTTAGTGCCATAGAACTCAGTGGAGAGGTAGAAATAACTGTTATTAATCCACCAAGCATAATACCCATAATGATAGGGCTTTCTGTAGTTGCAACTGAAATCATAGAACCGATTTTACCGAGTGTTGCGTTAACAAGCGGATCCATAAGCATTGCCATTCCGCGTGAGATTGGTGCAGCGATAAATAGGATTGCTAAAAATTCCACGCCAGCTGGTAATTTCTTTTCGAGAAATTTCACGACGAAAGCACAAACGTATCCAGCGAAAAATCCTGGTAAAATACCGAATCCACTAGTAGCGATACCAATTAAAACAGCGTATACGGGGGAAACACCGATTGCTAATGCGACTAAAATCGCTGCTGCGACACCGCTCATACTACCGGAAGCTTCTCCTACTGATTGTAAAAAGTCATTATGAAACATTTCTCCACCTATATAACGGTGAAATGCTTCAATAAGAAAACTTGCGATTGCTGCATTAGCTAAAGCACCCATCGCCTTCATTCCATAAGGCGCACGGTAACTAAAAAGTGTAAATAGACAAAGTACAACAAGTAATAGTGCTAAACCTTGCAAGATAGCCATTTGAAAACTGTCTCCTTTGATTTTTGTAATAAAAATTCGTATCATTCAATAATAATATAAAAGTGTATGAAACGGAAAAATTTTTTCTTGGGAACTTGCTGTAAGAAAAATCCCTTACAATAATGTAAGGAAAGTGTAAGACTTTTAGATAGAGTATAGTATGCTCTTTTCCGTATAATACAAGTATAGATATAATACTAGTGAGAAAGAAGTGCAAACAGGAGGTTCATGTATGAAATTGGTAATTAAAGTTTTAGCTGTATTCGCCATTATTCTAGGTGGAACAGCGTATTATTTGAACACAAAAACAGAAGGTGTACATGCTTTTGTAGACAACTTCTTTTCAAATAAAGAAATACAAGATTATTATGCGGTTATAGATAAAGGTGAGAAAAAAGACGGAGAATACTTGTATACTTTTAAAGGGTATACAGAAGACGGAAAGTTACAGATCATTAAAAGAATGATGAACCGTGAATTGCATACGGGGGCGTTTATAAAAATTTATGCAAAAGGTATGCAAGGAAAAGGATGGGCTGAAATCCCGAAAGAATCTATTCCACAAAAAGCGTTGGAAAAAATAGAAAAACCATAAAAGGAGCGACTCATTCGCTCCTTTTTAGTGCGTTAAAATAGTGATAGATGTTTTTTCCTTGTTAGAAATAATTTTTGCACGTCCACCAATTGGGAAAGTGAAAATCGGGGTTGTATGCCCGAAACTTGCGTTTGCAATGATAGGAATATGTGCAAGTTCAGGTTTTGAAGCAATCATTTCTTGAATGTCTTCTATCGTACATTCTGCACCTTTTTGCATCTTTCCTATAACGATTCCCTTTATGTATTCAAAATCTTGCTGCTGCATAAGGGAATGTAAATAACGATCAAAAGTTTTAAGAGTAGATGTTCCAGTTAAACTATCTTCTTCAATAAATAAAATTTTGTCCTTTAAATTTGGCATATATGGTGTACCTTGCAGTAAGTTAAATGTGCTCATATTGCCACCGATAATATCTCCCGTAGCTTCTCCTTCCTGAATTGAAACGTATCCTTTATTTTTAATAAATTCTCGATTTTTCTGATCTATATACCAAGAATCATCGCTCCATGTTTCAGATGGCAGGACTTCAATAGGCTCATTAGAAGTTAAGCACTTTAAAAAGTAATCGGTTGTATACTCGAGCCCTTTCTCCATTCCAAAGGAAGAGAAATAGGGTCCTGAATATGTAACGAGACCTGTTTTTGCGTAAATTGCATTATTTAAAGCAGTAATATCTGAATAACCACAGAAAAATTTCGGATTTTTACGAATTAGATCATAATCGAGATGTTTCAATAAACCATTGGAGTTGTATCCGCCAAGTGTCGTCAAAATAGCTTTTACATTAGGGTCTCTAAATGCTTTATGGAGGTCTTGAATGCGGGAAGAAATAGAAGAGGAAGCAAATCGATCTATCTCATCGGCATATTTTGAGAATGTAACTTGAAAGCCCATGTCGGTTAATCTTTTTATAGCAAATTTTTTATTTTCATTTGAAACAATACTTAAACTACACGATGGTGAAATCACCCGTATTTCATCACCCTTTTTTAACTTTGTTGGTATCACTATATTCACCTCTTTAATTGAAAGAATATTTAGATTTAAAAAATATTTTATCATATAAAATAAAGTAGAAGTGAATTATTTTTTGAAATGGAGTTTTCCTGATTTTTCAGCAGACAGACAGAGTCTTTTTTTGATATGATAGGAAAAGTGATTTATTATAAGTAGTATTTAATATCTATAACATTTGAAAGGTGTGCAAGACGTGGAGAAACAACTTGCAGGCTTGCCGGTACACGTTCATTTCGTAACAGAAATCCGTGAAGGGGCGAGGAAGGAAACCGTTGCTTTTGAAGCAAATGGTCAATACTATGTAAAAGGTCAAGGTACATATGTAACATTCCAGGAGCCGAACGAACAAGGCGAAGTGAAAACAATTATTAAAATTCAAGATGAACAAGTTCTCATTATGCGTTCAGGTGCTGTTTCTATGCGTCAGACGCATGTGAAAGGTGAATGGACAACTGGTACGTATACGAGTGAACTTGGTACGTTTGCATTGCAAACAAAGACTGATAACGTTCTTTTTAAATGGTCGGATGAAAAGAAAAAAGGACAACTCTTCTTAACTTACGCATTGCTTCTAAGTGAACAAGAAGCTGGCAGATATACTATTACAATTAATTTGAAGGAGGCAAAATAATGAATTCCTTAGAACAAGTAAAAGGATTGATTAAAGAAGAAATTCAGGCTGCTGTATTAAAGGCAGAATTAGCGACAGAAGAACAGATTCCAAACGTTGTATTAGAATCTCCAAAAGATAAAACAAATGGTGACTTCTCTACAAATATGGCAATGCAACTTGCACGCGTTGCGAAAAAAGCACCTCGTATGATTGCAGAAGAACTAGTTGCAAACTTCGATAAAGCAAAAGCTTCTATTGAAAAAATCGAAATCGCTGGTCCTGGTTTTATTAACTTCTATATGGATAATAGCTACTTAACAGATTTAATTCCAACAATCGTAAACGCTGGTGAAGCTTACGGTGAAACGAATACTGGTAAAGGTGAAAAAGTACAAGTTGAGTTCGTATCTGCGAATCCAACAGGTGACCTTCACTTAGGACATGCACGTGGTGCGGCAGTAGGTGACACTTTATGTAACCTATTAGCAAAAGCAGGCTACGATGTATCTCGTGAGTACTACATTAATGATGCTGGTAACCAAATTCATAACTTAGCTCTTTCTGTTGAAGCTCGTTACATGCAAGCTTTAGGCTTAGATAAAGAAATGCCAGAAGACGGTTATCATGGTGCGGATATCATTGGAATCGGTAAACGTTTAGCTGAAGAATTCGGCGATCGTTATGCGAAAGCTGATGAAAAAGAAAGTTATGAATTCTATCGTGAATACGGTTTAAAATATGAATTAGCAAAACTTCAAAAAGACTTAGAAAGCTTCCGTGTTAAATTTGATGTATGGTTCTCAGAAACATCACTATACAAAAACGGAAAAATCGATCAAGCTCTTGCTGTATTAAAAGAGCGTGAAGAAATCTTTGAAGAAGACGGCGCAACTTGGTTCCGTTCAATGACTTACGGCGATGACAAAAATCGTGTATTAATTAAAAACGACGGTTCTTACACATACTTAACGCCAGATATCGCGTATCACCGTGATAAATTAGAGCGTGGTTTTGATAAGTTAATCAACATTTGGGGTGCTGACCACCACGGTTACATTCCTCGTATGAAGGCTGCTATTCAAGCACTTGGTTACGATAAAGACACGCTTGAAGTAGAAATCATCCAAATGGTACAACTATATCAAAATGGTGAAAAAATGAAGATGAGTAAGCGTACGGGTAAAGCAGTTACACTTCGTGAGCTTATGGAAGAAGTAGGAGTGGACGCAATGCGTTACTTCTTCGCAATGCGTAGCGGTGACTCTCATTTAGACTTCGATATGGACTTAGCTGTATCAAAATCTAATGAAAACCCAGTATACTATGCACAATATGCTCATGCTCGCGTATGCAGTATCCTTCGTCAAGGTGAAGAGTTAGGATTAGCTACAGGCGGAGATGTGAACTACAAGCTTGTTACTTCTGAGAAAGAAGTAGAGTTACTGAAAAAACTTGGTGAATTCCCAGCTGTAGTTGCGGATGCAGCACAAAAACGTCTGCCACACCGTATTACAAACTATGCATTTGAATTAGCAGCAACATTACACAGCTTCTACAATGCAGAAAAAGTATTAAACCAAGATAACGTAGAATTAAGTAAAGCTCGTTATGAATTAATGAAAGCAGTACGCACTACACTTCAAAACGCACTAGCAATTGTAGGAGTATCTGCACCAGAAAAAATGTAATGAAGAAAAGCGGAAGCGGCTCGTTTAGAATAGGAGGGGGATGGAGCTCCTGACAGAGAGGCGTACTTTGCCTCGGAGGAAGGCGCGAAGCCACCGAGTATTCTAGCCGCTGGAACTGGACAATAAAGAAAAGCGGAGCCGATTGTTTAGTCCCGAAGGCTAAGGTTCTTTCCAACAGAAGATGCATTTTATCTTCTCGTGAGGAAGGTTCTTAGACAGAAGGGGCTAGGAGGCAGAGCTGGACATAAAGAAAAACGGAAGCGGACTTTCGTTTTTAAATAAAAGGCAATCACACGATGTTGTGATTGCCTTTTTTATGTGGAGATAATAAAAAAAATTTATCAAACAAAAGGGGAATTTGCGTCGTCTTATATAAATGACAGGAGGCTTATGATGGAAGAAAAGATAGAAGAATTAATTGATATATATAAGCAGCAAATATATTCCTTATGCTATAAGTTAGCGAAAACGAAAGAAGATGCGGAAGATATTTTTCAAGAGACGTGGATAAAGGTTTTTTCATCAAGGCACCAACTTTCTTATGTGGATAATTATAAAAAGTGGATTACTACAATTTGCGTTCGTACATTTTATGACTTTTACCGCAAGAAGAAAAGATGGAAAGATCGCGTCTTAGATTTATTCCATAAAGAAGATGGTGGAGAAATAGATTTCGCAGATGATGTGAATATATCAGAAGAATTTATTCAAAAAGTGGAAGCGGAAATGATACGGGAAGTTATACAGCTATTGAATGAAAAATATAAAACCGTGCTCGTACTCTACTATTATGAACAATACTCTTATAAAGAAATGAGCGAAATATTAAATATACCGATTGGTACAGTGAAATATCGCCTTAATTATGCGAAGAAGCAAATGCGAGAACATTTGGAGGGGTTCGTTTATGACAGAAGATAAATTTGAACAGAAGGTAAAGAGTAGCTTAGCAGAAGAGATAACTCCAAGCGAAGAGCTAATAAATAACACGAAGCAGGGCGTGCGAAAGGCTCAGAAGTTAGAGAGGAAATGGATGATTTGCATTCACACCATTTGGATTGTTTTGTTAACAATTGTTATAGAACAATTTATCACTCATTTGGATCATAAAATTCCTATGCTGATAGCAAGTGTGATTACGATGCACGTATACATTCCGATATATGTTGTAATACAGTCGTTTTTAAAGAAGGAGTATAAATTACATGATAGAGTTCGCTAATCCATTTGTAGTATTTGAGATAGCTGGGATTACAATGTTTTTGGCTTTTATAGCACTTTTAATATGTGTTGGGTCATGGGTATATACAGATGCTAAAGCACATCAAATGAGCAAAGGATGGAGTATTTTAGCAGTTATATTGCCATTCTTTATTGGGTTTTTATTATATATGGTAAGAAGAAGTAAAAAGAAAGTTGAAGGAGAATATAAGATGAACTTTGTTAAAAAACAGAAAATAACATTAGTTGCGATATTGGCAAGCACAATGTTTGTATTACTTAGTGGTTTTACTTTTGCACAAACGTTAGATGATGCGTGGAGAGCCGGAGATATATATTTAGCAAATGAGAAGCAAGGGAAAACAAGTTACGAGGCAAAATTCTCATCATGGGATATTGCCGGTAAGGATATTGAATTTCAGTATGAAAAGGATACAGAAGTGACATTTTCTTATGAGACAGATGCAAAACGAGGAAACTTATGTTTTAGTGTGTATGAAAGAAAAGGAGAAGGTATAAAAGAGTTAAAGGAAATTTGTGAATCGAAAAAAGGTACTTTTACAGTTACTTTAAAAGCAAATGAAGAATATGTATTGAATATAAGCGGATTAACAGTAAAAGATGGATTTGTAAAAGTGAATTGGGAAGAGAAATAAAAGGGTCCTATAAAGGACCTCTTTTCTATTGAATAGTATAAGTAACAGAAAAACTAACAGGACTATAGTAAACGTAAGGTGCATGAAATTGAACGTACATATTTCCATCTGTTTTTGCAGTGAAAATTCGGCCGTAACCATCAGAATAACGTCCAATAAGGTTATGATTTGAGTCATAAACACTGTAACTAGGAGTTTTGCTGTTAGGTTGAATTGTTAACTCTTGTCCCTTTTGAAGGAAAATAGGTTCTTGTTCAGAACTACCTCCAGTTTGCAAAGAATAAAATTTTGTAAAGCTTTGTTCTTGAGCGGCAGCAGCGACTTTTGTTTCAGGAATAAACGCGGTAGCGCCGGTAATTCCTGCTAAAGTTAACACACCTGCTAAAATCATTTTTTTCATAATAGAAAAAGCCTCCTTATAAGTTGTAATCGGTATTGTTACAGTTAATATTGTATACGATAATGAGTAGGATAAAATATGCTTTTATGCATATATATTTTTTCTCAATAAAAGACCACTGATAAAAATCAGTGGTCTTTTATTGATTAAGCAGCTTTCTGTTCAGTTTGAGTAACAGGTTTTTGAAGCGAGTTATAAACACCTGTTCCGATAACGTCTAATGCCATTCTCATTCGTTCAGGTGAAATGTTTTCTAATACGTTATCTTGAGGTGTATGGTATACCTTCTCAATATGATAGATTAATGGATTCCAACTATCGACACCCATCCAAATGAATAGAGCAGCAGGAATACCAGCTTCAGCAAATGGAACATGATCACTAGAACCGAATTTACCTTGTAGGATGAGGTTGTTATTTAGTTGTTTACCTGCTTGCAAGGCAGCGTCTGTTACAAAGTTTGTAGAGCCATCATGTGTCATAGCGTATAAATTCTTTGCTTTATCATAATTTGTTGCAACCATGTCGGCGTTAAAGACACCTAAAATACGGTCGCGTTCTTTTTGGGATAGACTATTCACGTAATAATCCGAACCAAGTAATCCAGTTTCTTCAGAACCAAAGGTAATAAAGCGAATTTCTTTATCAGTTTCTACATTTTGAAAAGTACGAGCTAGTTCTAATACTAATCCAGTTCCAGAAGCATTATCATTTGCGCCAGGTGCTCCGACAACACTATCATAGTGCGAGCTTACAACGACTGCTTTTTCATTACCTGTACTCTTTTTTGGTTTCTTTTTGGCGATAACATTTAGAGATGTTAATTTAGATTCATGTCTCGCTTTTAGGGAAAGAATTGTTGTCCCCTTTTTAGCGATTTCTTCTTTAAATGCATTTCCTTGCGCATAAGCAAGGCCAAAGACAGGGATAGATTGCTTTTTCATTAGGCGGGGATTGAAGGTTTGTCCATAATTTCCGCGTCCGCCAATTAAACTGTATAAAAGAACACCTTTTGCACCTTTGCTAACAGCATTTTCAACTTGTTTATTATAGTCGGTAACTGTCGTTCCTCTTTCAAATAAAACAATTTTACCGTTTACTTCATTTGGAATATCTTCTAATTTTGTCCCACCTTGAACAAAGATAAGGGGAGCTGTAACAGCTTCTGTAGAAATTAGTGCATTAGGAGCAGCACCAGCTTGCCAATTACGTTTTGTTGATAGGGGTGATTCAATGAATCCAACGTATTGATCGGGCACCTGAAATGGTTGATATTCTACTTCATAGCCCATTGATTTAAGCTGCATACCAATGTAACGAGAAGCCCATTCTTCGGATTTTGTTCCACCGGGGCGAGGACCAATTGTTTCAGATAAGAAACGAACATGTTCAATCGCGCGGTTTGGATCAATCTGTTTTGTAATAGATGGAGTTTGTGTAACCTCTGACGTGGAATCCGCTTTTGCTTGCCCAATTGGAGCTAAGCTAACAGCAAGTGATACAGCAAGCAAAGAGCTTACTATTTTTTGTTTCAATGATTTTCTCATTTTTTCCTCTCCTATTCTTCTATTCTCTCTGACTGACAAAAGAAGACGGATAATGACTTTATTTTACCTTCACACCTTTTATTTTTCAATATTCTGACATTGAGAAATAAAAAAACGATATATGCATATTTGCATATTTTTGAGGGAGATATGTATGCTATCATTTTAAACGAAGGTTCGCTTTCTACTCTGAAAGCTCCTACATTGCATGAATCTAGTGTACCCAAACTTTAGATTATGTAGAGGAATGGAACCACTGTAGGGTTTCATTTCTCATGTTTGAATCAGTTGATGGTAATTATGTTTCCGCATTTCATAATTATTATCAGTGATATATGTAAGGCATCCATATGAAAATAAGAGGCTGTTCAAAGGTTTTCCGTACTTTTGGGCAGCCTCACCCCGTTAAAAGGACGATACTTTATGTATCGTCCTTTTTGTATAAAAAAACATCCAATCAATTGAGAGATTGATTGGATGTGAAAAAATTATTAATAATTTTTTTTGCGTTTTGTAGCTAAAATACTTAATAATCCAGCTAGTAGAAGAACAATACCTACTGTTTGTGTAGGGTCTTCTTTATGACCTGTATTTGGAAGGTGCTTATCCGTATTTCGATCATCTTGCTGTTTGTTATCTGTTTTATTCGATGTTTCTTCGGAAGTTCCGTTTTCGTGTTTCTCAGGTGTTTCATTATTTTGTTCTTCAGAAGTTCCGTTTTCGTGTTTCTCAGATGTTTCATTGCCTTTGTTATCTTCTTTATTTGGAGGAGTAATTGGCTTGTCATCTCCACCTGAAGAAGATTCAATTTTTTTATTTGAAACTGTAATTTGTAGTGGCTTAGCTTGGGCTTTATCAATTGTAAAGTTTATTGGTGATGCATCTAATTGATAGCCTTTAGGAGCCTTTGTTTCTACTAATTGATAATTACCAGGTTTCAAATCATTTACGATTACTTTTCCGTGTTGATCTGTTTTTAAACCTTCTCGGATGACTTTTCCATCTTGGTCTAAAATATTGAAAATGGCACCTTCAAGTGTTCCATGGTGATCAATATCAACTTTAGTTAACTCAATTGAACCTGTTGTTAAACTATTTAAGGCTGTAACAGAGGTAACCTGAGATTGTCCTTTCGTAATTGTGAAAGGAATTGGTTTAACGTTTAAATCATAGCCAGTTGGAGCTTTCGTTTCAATGAACTGATAATCTCCCGGACGTAAATCAGAAACTGAAATCTTCCCATCTTTATCAGTAGTTAAATCAGTGCGAACAATTTTACCTTTCGCATCGATGATGTTAAACACTGCATCAGAAAGTTTTGTATCTGGATTTATATCATCCACTTTTATTAATTCTACAGCACCCTCAGTTAAGCTATTTGTAGCAGTAACTTGGAGCTTTTCTTTTTGGCTTTTCTTAATTGTAAACTTAATAGGTGTACTATCTAATTTATAGTGTTCAGGAGCTTTCGTTTCAATAAACTGATAGTCCCCAGGACGTAAATCAGAAACAGAAATTTTTCCATGTACATCTGTTGTAAGCTCAGTGCGAATGTCGTTACCATTCATATCAGTAATTTTAAATATCGCATCTTTAAGAGCAGTACCATCTACATCATCTACTTTAGAAAGTTCCACAGCGCCTTTCGTTAAGCTATTTGTAGCTGTAACGGAGATAGGATCAGCTTGGCTCTTTGTGATTGTGAATGGAATTGGCTCTTTGTTTAAATCATAGTGTTTCGGAGCCGTTGTCTCGATGAATTGATAATCACCAGGACGTAGGTCAGAAACGCTAATTTTACCTTGTTGATTCGTAACAAGATCTTTGCGAATTACAGTGCCATTCATATCCACAATTTTAAATACTGCGCCTTCAAGAGTAGTGCCATCGACGTCATCCACTTTAGAAAGTTCCACGCCGCCTTTTGTTAAACTATTTTTCATAGTAACGGTAGCAATATCTTTTTGGCTTTTTTCAATTGTAAATATAATTGGTTTTTTGTCTAAATCATAGTGTTCAGGAGCCGTTATTTCAACGAATTGGTACGTACCAGGACGTAAGTTTTCGATAACGATTTTACCTTCACTGTTTGTTTTTAAATCTGTTTTAAGTACTTTGCCATCTTGATCTAGTAAATTAAATACCGCATCGGCAAGTTTTGTTTGAGTGTTTAAATCATCAACTTTAAGTAATTCGATACTACCTTGTTGTAAGCTATTTGTAGCAGTTAAAGAAATAGCTTTCTTCTGTCCTTTTTCAATAGTGAATTTGATTGGTGTTTCATCTAAAACGTAATGCTTCGGAGCTTTCGTTTCGATAAATTGGTAATCACCAGGACGTAGGTCGTTAATTTCGATTATTCCTTGTTCATTTGTAACAAGGTCTTTATGAACTACATCACCGTTCATATTAACAATTTTAAATACTGCATCTTTAAGAACAGTGCCATCAACATCATCTACTTTAGAAAGTTTAACTGCACCCTTTGTTAAAGCATTTGTAGCAGTGACATGAAGAGTTTCAGTTTGGCTCTTTTTAATTGTAAATACGATAGGTTTTTTATCTAAATCGTAATGTTCAGGAGCAATTGTTTCAACGAATTGATACGTACCAGGACGTAGGTTTTCAACAACAATTTTACCTTCATCATTTGTTTTTAAGCCTTCTTTAACTAGCTCTCCGTCTGCATCTAATAAATTAAATACGGCGTTAGCAAGTTTTGTATTCATATCAATATCGTCAATCTTTGTTAGTTCAACGCTACCGTTTTTCAAAGCATTTTTGCCTGTAACATTGATCTCTTTCGTTTGACTTCTTTCAATTGTAAATGGAATCGTTGTTTCATCTAATACATAGTGCTCAGGAGCTTTTGTTTCAATGAACTGATAGTCTCCAGGGCGTAAATCAGAAACAGAAATTTTACCGTTTTTATCTGTAACAAGATTCGTATGAACTTCCTTACCATTCATATCCACAATCTTAAAGATTGCACTTTCGAGCATCGTACGATCGATGTCATCAATTTTTGTTAATGTTACTGCACCTTTCTTTAAACTGTTAGTAGCGGTAACAGTAATATTCTCTTTTTGACTTTTTTCGATAGTGAACGGAATAGGGTCTTTGCTTAAGGTATAGTCTTTTGGAGCTTTTACTTCAATAAATTGATAGTCTCCAGGACGTAAATCAGAAGCAGTAATTTTACCGTTTTTATCAGTCGTTAAACCTTTGCGAATTACCTTTTTAGTATCATGAGCGTCAACGATTATAAATTCTGCACCTTCAAGAGTAGTGCCATCAACATCATCAACTTTTGTTAAAGTGACGCCACCTGTAAGTAAACTATTTTTTACAGTAACAGGGATAGGAAGATCTTCCTTACTAGCTTTTTTAATTGTGAACTTAATAGGTGTTTTGTCTAATTTATAATGTTCAGGGGCTTTTGTTTCGATAAATTGATAATCCCCTGGTGCTAAATCAGGAATAACTAATACTCCGTGATCATCTGTTGTTAAATCTTTCATAATTTCTTTGCCAGTTGCGTCTTGCAATGTGAATACAGCGCCGGCAAGAGCTTTACTACTTTCCACATCATCTTCTTTAATAAGTTTAACTTTTCCTTTCGTTAAACTATTTTTAAATGTAAGTGGAAGGAGTTTTTGTTGTCCTTTTTCGATTGTAAATTCAATTGGTTCTACATTTACATCGTAATAAGTTGGAGCCTTTGTTTCGATAAGTTTATAGTTACCAGGACGTAAGTCATCTACAACTAGCCTTCCTTTACTATTCGTAACAAGGTCCGTACGAACATCTTCATTAGTATCTCTATTAACGATTTTAAATACTGCACCTTCAAGTGTTTCCTTTTCATCTGCAGCATTCACTTTTGTTAACTCAATACCGCCTTTTGTTAAGCTGTTTTTAGCGGTAACAGTAGCCTGAGTTGTTTGACTTTCTGTAATCGTAAATTTAATTGGTTTTGTATTTTTGTCGTAATACTTCGGTGCTGTTACTTCGATAAATTTATAATCGCCAGGGCGTAAGCCAGTAGCGATAGCTTTACCATCCGCACCAGTTTCTACATTTTCGCGAATGACTTTCTTTTCATCATTTGCATCAACAATTTTAAATACAGCACCTTCAAGAGCTGTACCATCGATATCATCAACTTTTGTTAATTCAACATCTCCTGGTTTTAAAGCATTTTCAGCTTTCACAAGTAGAGTTTCTTTCTGACTTCTATCGATTGTAAATTCAATAGGTTCTGCTCGTAAAACGTAATGTTCAGGAGCAGCTATTTCAATGAATTTATACGTACCAGGACGTAGGTTACTAACTTTAACTTTACCGTGTTTATCAGTAGTTAAGTTAGTGTAAGGGGAAACGTCATTATTATTTGTATCGACAAGCTTGAATACTGCACCTTCAAGTGGTTTTTTCTCACCAAACTCATCAACTTTTAATAATTCAACTTCGCCCGTTTTTAAGCTGTTATTTGCCGTAACAGTAGCAAGAGCTTGTTGGCTTTTATCAATTGTAAACTCGATAGGGTTTGTACTTAACGTATAATCCTTAGGAGCTTCTGTTTCGATAAATTTATAAACACCAGGCTCTAGATCTTTAATGGTAACTTTTCCATCTGAACCTGTTTTTATATTTTCACGAATTACTTGTTTCTCGTCATTCGCATCGACAATTTTAAATACAGCACCTTCAAGGGCAGTGCCATCGACATCATCGACTTTCGTTAAAGTGACACCACCTTTAATGAGGTGATTTGTCGCGGTAACAGTAAGTGCTTTCTGTTGGCTTTTTTCAATTGTAAATTTAAGCGGTTTTTTATCTATATCATAATGTTCAGGTGCTTTCTCTTCAACAAACTGGTACTCTCCAGGAAGTAAATTTTTCGCTTCGATTTGTCCGTTACCATTTGTCGTTAATTTGGTATAACCAGGAATTCTTTTGTTATTTTGGTCCCGTATACTAAATACAGCACCTTCTAAAGTATTACCCTCTTTATCAACTTTTGTTAGGATAGCTGAGCCTCTAATTAAGCTGTTTTGGGCCGTTTTATTAATTACTGTTGTTTGATCTTCCTCGATTGTAAATTCAATAAGTCGATCATCTAATTGATAATGCTCAGGAGCCTTTATTTCTTTTAAATAGTAAGTTCCTGGTTTTAAATTATCTACAGTAATTTGTCCTTTATCATTTGTTATTAATTCTTTATGTTCAGGAATGACATTATGGTTTTGATCAAGCAGAGAGAAAACTGCATTTTTAAGCTTTTCTTTGTTATGAGCATCAGTCTTTGTAAGTACTACTTTTCCAACAAATTTCTCGTTTTTAAGAGTATATGTTGTAGTTTCTTCTGCACCAAGCTTAACAAGTTTACCTGCTTTTAATTCTTTACTAATGACATAGCCATCAAGAGTTTTCATTTCTCTGAGCAGATATTCATCGCGTTTTAAGTTATTAAACTGAGCGATACCATTTTCGTCTGTTGTAATTGTTCGAATAGCAGTTGTACCTGTGCGATCGAATAAAGTAAATACTACGCCAGATAAAATTTTATTTGGATCTGCATGATCTACTTTTTTAATTTGAAGGTTTCCGCGTCCCTTAGTAGCAGAACCGCCTCCAGATCCAGAAGATACTTTAACTACTATTTCTTCAATTTTTTCAGTCTCTGTTAATTTCAAACTATTACCAGTAATCTTCGCTTTATTGCTTACCTTTTCATTATTGTCTGCATTAATGAGTGAACGGTATTCTAAAATATAAGCTCGATCAATAGTATGAAGAAATTCAATTGTAAATTGTTGTTTCCCCGTATTGTTGTCTGTTGTTATTTTGAGTTTATAGTCTTTTCCTTCTTTTAATTCGTTTGTTGTATCTTTCGTTAAAGTGCCATCCACTGCTACTGTTGTCCCATATAGGTGGAATGACTTTTCATCGAGAATTTGATTGTCTGTCGGATCGTCTGTTACGACAGCATTTTCAATCGTTGATTGGCTTGCATTAATAGAAACGCTCCAATCAATGTATTTGTCATTTTGTTTTGCTTTTTTCGTAACGCCGCTACCACCATTTTTGATCTCGAATGCACCATGAATATTGGCGATAGTTTCCGATCCATCTTTTAATTTGGCGTAATTATCATAGCGCTTATTAATTTCTTCACCTGCGAGTGAAGTTTTAAAGCTGATATGGTACGCTGTTTTAATTTCATTTTTAAAATGAATTGTTAATGTATTTTTATTATCTTTCGTTGCATTTTCTACCGTATATTCGTCAGGGGAAACAAGTGCCCCTAATTTATAACCGTCTGCACCACCAGTTAATTCCATATGATGAATCTCAATGGAGTCTGGTATAAGTTTTTGATTGTTTTCTAGTACGTCAACGATAGAAGGGTCTTTAATAGTCCTGTTATTATAGTTAAACCCTATGTCCCATTTGATTTCTTTCGTTTGGGCATTGTAAGAACCGTATTTAAATCCGTTTCCTTTTGTATAGCCGTCAGGATTGAATCTATCATGGGATGAACTATTTTTATCGTTCCCATTTGTATCTTTCCATGATAACTCTGCTGTATTTTTGAATGATTTATTATCTATTTTTTTTAGATAGAGTCTCGTAATTAAAGTCTGTTGTGTACGTGATGGTTAAAGTTTTATCCATATTAGACTTATAAATACCAGCTAGTGTTACTTTGAATCCGTCAGCTGTTACATCAAGTGTGTAATCAGAGTCTAATTTCAGTTCAGTTGATCCATCAGTAATTTTGAAACTATCTTTTTGTAATGTAAGTCCACTATAGTCAAACGTATCAGTGATAACAGCATCATTTAACACGTAATTGTTATCATTTACAATAATTGTCCATTTCGTTGTTTTCTTATTGTAATCTGTATCGTTTGCATTTTTATTATGTTTCTTTATGATGTTTTGTTGTTGTAATGTAACTTTGTTTGTTTTACTCCATTTTCCATCTGCAATAATTGTATTTTCGATTTCGCCATCTTGTATAACATCATTCTTGGCTTTCGATGTATAAGTAATTACATAGGCACTATTAATATCTTCATTAAATTGTAAATCAAATCCCTCATCGGTTTCTTTTACAGTAAAGTTTGTGGCGTTGTCACCTGTAACAAGTTTTCCGTTATTATCATAAGAAGCATTTTTAACGACGATAGAACTTGCATCAACTTTATGAGCTTTGTCCAAAATGTCTTTTAAAAGCGCATCAGATTGTTTAATATCTCTCTGGTCACCGTTGAAAGTAATTGTCCATTCAATTGTTTGTGTTTTTGGATTATATTTACTAGTTTTCTCTAGATGTGTACCGCGTGAAACAGTTACAGTTGCATTTGCGGATACATCTCCTTGATTCTTGCTGGATACTTTTGCTTCATTTTTGAAACTAGTAACACTTTCGTCAGTAATTTTTGTCGCATATTCAATTTGATATGCTTTTTTCGTTTCCTTTTTAAAAGCGATATTTAATTTATCGGAGGATGAAGTGAGTGTATATTCTTCCTTACTAACTTCGGCTCCACGAGTTGTCTTCCCGTTAATATCTACTTCTAACTCATAAACTTTAATAGAATCTTCATTGAGACTAGCTCCATTTGGAATATTGTCTTGGAAGACAGCGCTTGTAAGAATGTCTTTTGTTTTGTTCATTTCGACTGTCCAATTGATTTGATTCGTATTAATCGGTCTATCAGGTATCCCTTTTTTATTCATAGATTTCTTTACATTAGGTTTGAAATCAAGCTCGATAATAACGTCTTGTTCTTTAATTGGGAAAGGAATTTTTTGTTCCGTAGTCCCTTTAATTTTTGTTTTATTAAATTCCGTACCAACTTTTAAATGACCATCTATATTAGGATTGTCTTCAACGTACTCGTTAAAAGTCATAGTTACTTTTCCGTTTAAGTCAACAACGAACGTCCCAATTTCATGTCCTGTTCCATCAACTAAAGGCTGTGTAATGGTGTTGTGGACGATAAAATATTCCGGTAGTTGGAAAATATAGTAATCTCCCTTTTTTACTTTTAATGATTCTAAAACTTCCCATGTAAAATCGATATTGGCAGCAGAATCAGGATTTGGACGATTATCTGTATCATTAAATGGTTTTCCGTCTTTATCTGTTAATTTTACGCTCGTTAAAATATTTTCTTTAATTTGCTTAGGTGATGGATCTGGATTTTCAACAGGTTGCTGCTGTGTCTCACTATCTTTTGGCTGTTCCGCAGGTTGCTGAGTGTTCCCGTCTTTTGGTTGTTCCGCAGGTTGCTGAGGATTTCTGTCCTTTGGTTGTTCAACAGGTTGTTGTGTCTCACCATCTTTTGGTTGTTTCGCAGGCTGCTGGGGATTCCCATCCTTTGGCTGTTCCATAGGTTGCTGTGTGACACCGTTCTTTTGCTCTTCGGTAGTCTGCTTAGCGGCATCACTATTAATAGTAGGTGAAGTAGGGTTATCTACTTGAACAGGAACTGAGATAGTCTTAGCTACTGTACCTAGAGGGAAAGTGAGTGGGACAGCTTTTATGCCAGGTTTTAAATCTGGATTGAATACAGTGTCAAATTTAATTTTTCCCTTAACACCTTTTGAATCTTTTACTGAATTGTTAAAGACTACTTTTATTTTGTTATCGTTTGCCGTAACAAAATATTGACCAATAATTTGTTGATCTGCCATCAAGTTTCCTTGTTGGTCATTTTTTACTTTTAATACATTAGGTATTTGAAGAACTGTTGCGTCTTTTTGCTGTGCAATTTGATGATCTTTTATTGACCAAGCATATTCTAGGTGAATGATTGATCCTATCTTTATTAAGTTTTTAGGATTTAATGCTTCGTCAATAATATGATTCGTTGCATCTTTCATTTCAACAGTGTCAAATAAGGAATCTCCTGTTAAGGTTTCCGCTCTTACTTGATTGTATGGAAAACTAGCAAGTTGCGAAAATAGTACGAATACAATTAAACATACATTAAAAAGTTTTTTCATTTTTCCTCCTCTGAACATTCATTTGTCCATTGGGGACTTATTCCACATGAACAAATGGAATATTAAAAGTATTTGTTATAAGCTATTTATTTTTGTTATCCCTCCGTTTCTATACGCGTTCTCAGACAAACAGAATTATGTTCAAAGCAATATTATTTAACGTAAAACAAAATGTATATTTACACAGTTCTATGGAAATATACACAATTCGACAAAAAATGTCGAAAAAAATACTGATATAAATAATGATATCAGACCTTTATATGTGAGATAGTTTTCATGTATATCTAGTAAAAAAGAATGGTTATAAAGGTAAGTTTTACGATACATACTAACCAATGTAGTGTATCCCTTTGTGAAGGCTTATTTTTGCCTTAAAGTTATGTGGAAATAAAAATCTAGATAGGGTTGGTTTTGGTCAGAATGAAGACAATATGTACTTTGAAAATAGTCATTTATTTTGTCTAAAGAGAGTTGTGCGATTAGTGGACCGAAGTTGAAAGGTGATAGTTTCTTACATTGTTAGAGAAATATAAGGATTACAGAATATTCGACTAACACGTTACTACGGTCATTTTTGAGCCTGTTTAAACAATAGCAAAGAAGGTGTTTTACTCCTTAGTTACAATATCTTTTTAGTAAAGATAAGCTTAAGTAACCTCCGCTAAAGATTATATACTTAAATGATAAAGAGTTCAACACTAGTTCACATATTTTCCCAAAAATAAAAAACGGCTGTTTTATGTGGAATAAATCTACAAAACAGCCGTTTTTGGTATTAGATTTCTGTTAAGATTATTGGTTCACCGCGTGTTACGACAACGGTATGTTCACATTGTGCAACAAGACTTTTATCTGGTGTAACGAATGTCCAACCATCGTCACCACGTTCAATAATATGATCAGCTTTCATAGAGATGAACGGTTCTACAGCGATAACAAGACCGTCTTTTAGAAGCGCATTATCCATTGGGTCATAGTAACTTAAAATGTGATTTGGTGCTTCATGTAAGCTAAGACCAATGCCGTGACCAGTTAAGTTTTGGATAACATTGTATCCACTTTTATGTGCGAAGTTTGAAACAGCACGACCAATTTGATTTTGTTTTGAGCCAGCTCTAACCTTTTTCATTGCTGCCCAAAATGCATCAACCGCTGCTTGGCAAAGTTTTTCTTTTGCCTCGTCTTCTCCAAGAACAAATGAAATGCCTGTATCTGCATAATAGCCATCAAGTGCAGCAGATACATCGACGTTTACTAAGTCGCCTTCTTTTAATGCACGATCTCCTGGAATACCATGAGCAACTTCTTCATTTACACTAATGCAAGTTACACCTGGAAAATCATATTCTTTTTCAGGTGCAGAAATAGCACCATGCTCATCTAATACTTTTTTACCGATCAAATCAAGCTCTTTCGTTGTCATACCTGGCTTCGCTTGTTTTTTCATTTCTTCACGTGCAAGCGCAACGATGCGGCCGATTTTTCGTAAGCCTTCTAAATCTTGTTCATTACGAATAATCATGAAAACCACTGTCCTTCCTCGAATATATATCTTATCCGATTGTATCATGTTTATTTTCGTCCTGCTACTCGCTTGCGGTATGCGGGTTGATTCCTCTCATAAAGAATACATGACAATTGTCATATCGATGTTATGACGCACTATACTGTTTCCTAAGTTTTCCAAGTAATACAATGTAAATATAAGAAACAGCGGGGGTGGAGAGATGGAAAAGATTATTGAAGTAAATGGTGTTTCTAAAACATTTAAACATAAAAACGCAGTAAATAATGTTTCATTTCATGTAAATAAAGGGGAAATAGTAGCGTTGCTTGGTCCAAATGGTGCGGGGAAAACAACGACGATGTCGATGATGCTTGGATTAAAGGAACCAACGGAAGGTAAGGTCTCTATATTTGGAAAGAGTCCAAAGCATAAAGATGTTCGTAATAGCCTCGGTGCGATGCTGCAAGAAGTAAGTGTCATTGATAGTATTACGGTGGAAGAGGCAATTGAGTTATTCCGTAGTTATTATACGAATCCTATAGAGAAAGAAACGTTACTGCAGTTATCAAATTTAGAATCAGAGCGAAAGCAAAGATGTGAGAAATTATCAGGTGGGCAAAAAAGAAGGTTAAACTTTGCGCTTGCACTTGCGGGAAATCCGGATTTGTTATTTTTAGATGAGCCGACAGTCGGAATGGATATTACGTCTCGAAGAACGTTTTGGGAAACGATTCGAAAGTTAGCAAGTGAAGGGAAAACGATTATTTTAACGACGCATTATTTAGAAGAAGCAGATGCTTTAGCAAATCGTATCTTATTATTTGCGAACGGAAAGATTATCTCAGATGGTACACCAGACGAAATGAAAGCAACGATTTCGAGAAAAACAATCACATTTTACTCAAAGGAAAGCATTCCTACAAAATTACTAAAGGAATTACCAAATGTAATAGAAGTAAAGTCAAACGAAGGCCGCTTCATTTTAACAACGGAGGATACGGATGCAACTTTAAAAGCCATTTATCAAAGGAGTTTACCTGTAACAGATGTTTCAGTTGAACGTGGAAGTCTTGATGAGGCATTTGAACAATTCGTTGCAAATCAGAAGGAGGAAATCGCATGAGAGCGTTATGGATGCAGTGCAAAATAGAAATTTTACGCACATTCCGCAATAAATTATTTATCTTTTTCTCACTATTAATGCCTGTTATGTTTTACTACATTTTCACAAATGTTGTTCAAGTACCACAAAACGGAGATGCGTGGAAAGCACATTATTTAATTTCGATGGCAACTTTCAGTATTGTAGGGACTGCACTCTTTAGTTTTGGTGTGAGACTTTCTCAGGAAAGAGGGCAAGGATGGACACATCTTCTAAAAATTACACCACTTCCAGAGGGAGCATATTTAACAGCAAAAATTATCGCTCAAACAGTAGTAAATGCTTTTTCAATATTAGTTATTTTTATTGCAGGGATACTAATTAATCATGTTGAGTTAACGGTAGGGCAATGGATAGGTGCGGGGTTATGGTTATTGTTAGGGGTAACACCATTTTTAGCGTTAGGAACAGTAATAGGTTCCATTAAGAAGGCGGACGCAGCTGCTGGCTTAGCAAATATTTTAAATATGAGTTTAGCTATAGTTGGCGGGTTGTGGATGCCGATTGAAGTATTCCCAAAAATATTAAGAACGATTGGTGAATGGACACCGACATACCATTTCGGAAGTGGTGCGTGGGATATTGTAGCTGGAAAATCAATTGGATGGGAAAATATCGCGGTATTAGGAGGTTATTTCCTTATATTTGTTGTAGTATCAATATATATAAGAAAAAGACAGGAAGCGGTATAAATGATAGAGAAGAAGAGGATTGAGATTTTTCCGAAACATATGGGATTTTTTCCGTACATGTGGTTTGTTTATCTATTATTTCCAATTTATCACTTAGCACAAGCATCAGGATGGAAGCTTGTGCTAGGAGGCAGTATGTTGATACTTTTTATTATCACATACCGTCAGCTATATTTTGTTCAGAAGACGTTTATTTTATGGGCATGCATTCAAATGATACTCATCTTTTTATTTGCTTTATTTTATAATCCTTTTATGATATTTTTTGGCTTTTTCACAGCAAGTGCGATGGGATTTGCGCCAAATAAGAAAGTATTTCGAGTGCTGTTATGCTCGTTAGTTATAATGCTTGGAGCATTTTTATTTGCAAATATGAATCAACTAAC
This sequence comes from Bacillus sp. 7_6_55CFAA_CT2, assembly GCF_000238655.1. Lineage (NCBI taxonomy): Bacteria > Bacillati > Bacillota > Bacilli > Caryophanales > Bacillaceae > Bacillus > Bacillus sp. 7_6_55CFAA_CT2. Next base: position 155,927 of record NZ_JH414711.1, read on the forward strand.
AACTACAAGTTTAGTAAATATCGTTCCGATGTTTATCTTAATGCTTCTTACGCCATTTGGTATGCGTAATTTTAATCAGAAAAAGATGTTAAGAAATCAATTAGATGAGGCGAACGAGCAAATTAAAGATTTAGTAAAACGTGAAGAACGGCAGCGAATTGCAAGAGATCTTCATGACACATTAGGGCATACGTTATCTCTTATTACTTTAAAAAGCCAGCTTGTAGAGAAGTTAATTGTGAAAAATCCAGAGCGTGCAAGTGCGGAAGCGAAGGAAATTACACAAACTTCTCGTACCGCCTTAAAACAGCTGAGAGAATTAATTTCTGATATGCGTATGATTACGGTAGAAGAAGAGCTAGAGCAAATAAAAGCGATCTTACAAGCAGCTAATATTGAATTAGAAGTGAGGCAAGAAGCAAGATCGAGCTCGTTATCACCAATTGAACAAAATATTGTCGGGATGTGTTTACGTGAGGCCGTTACAAATGTTGTAAAACATAGTAAGGCAACGCGGTGCGCAGTTTCTGTATTAGAATCACAAGGTGAACTGATTTTGAAAGTAGAAGATAACGGAATCGGTTTAACAGATCAAAATCATGATGGAAATGGTATTCGCGGCATGAAAGAACGAATTGCTCTTATTGATGGATTTGTTGAACTAGGTACAATCAATCCAGGGACGTTATTAACGGTAAAAGTTCCAGTTGTTATTAGAACAGGAAAAGATGAGGTGAGGGCATGATTCGAATTATTATTGCAGAAGACCAGCGGATGCTTCGTGGTGCATTAGGGGCCCTGCTTGATCTAGAAGATGATATCGAAGTAATTGGGCAAGCTGCGAACGGGGAAGAGGCGTTAAAATTAATTGAATCGTTAAAGCCAGATGTAAGTATTATGGATATTGAAATGCCGATTCAAAGTGGATTGGATGTCGCTGAGACTTTAAAGAAAGAAAAATCATCATGCAAAGTAATGATTTTAACAACATTTGCACGGCCGGGATATTTTGAAAGAGCAATGAAAGCTGGTGTGCACGGCTATTTATTAAAGGATAGCCCAAGTGAAGATTTAGCGGCAGCAATTCGTAATGTAATGAAGGGGAAACGAGAGGTCTCCCAAGATTTAATGTTTGGCTTATGGCAGGAGCAAAATCCGTTGTCAGATCGCGAAAAGGAAGTACTGTTGCTTGCGAAAGAAGGAAAGACGGCAAACGAAATTGCGAAGGCACTTTATCTTTCGCCGGGTACAGTACGTAATTATATTTCTGAAGTATTAGCGAAGCTTGATGCGAAAAATAGAATTGAAGCAATTACAATTGCGGAAGAAAAGGGTTGGATATAAAAAAGAAGGTTACCTATGAGAGGTAACCTTCTTTTTATAATTATTGTACTTCTATTACTTGATTTACTTTTTGTAACGGTTTGTAACCGTGTGCTTCAAATGTTTTTGCAAATTCATTTGATACGGCAGTGCCATATAGATCTTTTGCAGCTTGTACGATGTGAGATTGAAGTGATTCAAAGTCTTCAGCGGAAGTTGCATAATTTTGCAATGCACGCATAACAACTTTACTTACTTTTTCATTTCCTTGTTTTTGAACAGCAACACCGTTATATGTTTTACCTTCAGCTAATTGATATAATACGTGACTGATAATACCAGAATTCACGTGTGATTCTTGATTATTACCATCGTTATAGAAATCTTGTAAATTTGTATATAGTTTATGACCGCCGTCACCAATTTCCCTTGGGATATCACGAATTGTTAGGTCACCTAATGTATCGCCCATAATCCAGTTTCCTTTATCTTTCTTTACGTAATATTCGATTTGTGTACCCCAGAAATCCGCTAATCCCTCGTTTAGTGCAGATGTTTCAGCGCTTGGATATCTCACGACTTTATTTTTCGTCGTGCCACTGAATACAGCATGTCCAAATTCATGAGCTGTTACATCAAGAGCGGATGTTAGTTTTCCGTCTAAACCATCACCAAATACCATTTGGTTCCAAGCGGGATGCCAAAATGCATTTACATAGTCTTCTTTTACACCATCACTAACTTCAGTAGAATCAAAACCGTGTACACTAGCAACAACTTTTGAATCTTTATTGTCGTAACTTTTTAGATTATGTTCTTTCTTAAAGTAATCGTAAATATCACTCATGTTCTTCATAGCGCCCGCGGCTTCTTTATCTGCAAAATTAGGATTGCTACTTGAAATTAGTGTCCCTGGATAACCAGCTCGACTATATCCTCCGAGAGAATCGGCGTAGTTTGCATTATAAATATAAATACCATTTCCGCGTGATAAATCTGCTAAATAAAACTTCCCATCAGTTCCTTTGGCAATATTGAAAGAGATGTTTTCTTGAAGTGCATTTTTCCCAGTTCCTTGCTCACTTGCAGGGGATAATCTAGGTGATGTTACTTGATTTATAGTCTTATTCTCTTTGTTTTTAATGAATTTTTCTTGGAAAAGTACTTCGCCAGTTTTTAAATCAACGATAGCATTGCCGTTTATAATTTGTTCATTGTTTTCATAAGTAAATGTAATAACAGTTGCGAATGTATAATAGCCATCTTTTTTCTTATAAACAACGGTTTCGCTAGAGAATTCTGTCTCAACTGCATCACTTGGAATTTGAACTATATCGCGTAATTTAGATTTTACTTCATTTTTCGACAAAAAATTTGTTATAGTAAGATTAGGTTGTTGATTTAAATTTTGAACAACTTTACCACTAACAGTTGTGATCACTCCATTTTTATCTACTTTTACAATGAGATCTTGGCCATATACTTTATAGTTTTTATATGTTTGTGCAAGGCGAACTTCGGTTTGATTTTCTTTGGTTTCTTTATTTGTAGGTTGGAAATCTACATTTTTTTCAGTAGTGACTTGTTCTTGTTGAGCTTTAGCCCCGTTTACCTCACCTTTTAAATACTTTTTCGCAATATTTTCTTTCGTATCATTTTGAGGTTCTGTTAATTTTCCAATTGTTAAACCAGGCTGAGCAATTTCAACTTTGACTTCATTTTTATCTAATTCTTGGGCATGAATAGCTTTTGTTGATAAAGGACAAAGGAGACCGAACGTAACGAAAGCACTAGCAAATTTTCTATAATTCATCTATAACACTCCTAATCTATTATTGTATGTGAGATGAATTGTATGAAAAATTTGCCGAATTATATATATATTATGCATTATTTCATATCAAAAATTGTCGAATTCACATTATTGTAGTGGTATGACAACTTAAAAAACTAGATTGTTATAATGGGATGGTGAGTAAGTATGCACGCAGAAAAATTAGGAAGTGAAATTAAGAAAATTAGGGTGATGAGAGGATTAACACAAAAACAGTTATCCGAGAACATATGTCATCAATCGGAAGTAAGTCGAATTGAATCGGGCGCGGTATACCCAAGTATGGATATATTGCAAGGTATTGCAGCAAAATTACAAGTTCCCATCATTCATTTTTATGAGGTACTCATTTATTCTGATATTGAGAGGAATAAGCAGTTAAAAGATCAAATTATTCTACTTTGTAAGCAAAAAAAATATAAAGAAATTTATAATAGAGTATGCAATGAATTGAAAAAGGAAGAATATCATCCCGAGCTTCAGCAATTTCTTCAATGGCAATATTATGTAGCTGCTTACGTATTGAAAAAAATCGATTACGAATATTGCATTTTAGAATTAAAGAAATTGCTCAATCAACAACTGGTAGGAATAGATGTATATCAGAACCTTTATATTGAAAACGCAATTGCAAACATTTATGCTGAAAACGGCTATTTGAAGCAGGGTATTGATTTGTTTGAAAATATATTAAAACAATTAGAGGCATTGCATGATAATAAAGAGTTTGATGTGAAGGTGAGACATAATCATGCAAAAGCATTATACATAGACAATCAATACGAAGAAGCGCTTTGTCACGCAAATAAAGCCATTGACCTATCGTGTCAAATTAACAGTATGACATTGATTGGACAGTTATACTTTCGAAAAGGTGAATGCTTAGCAAAACTTGGGTGTGATAGAGCAGAAATTGAAGATGCTTACGAAAAAGCATGCTTCTTTTTTGATATATTAGGAAACCATGAATTAAAAGAATCACTTATAAAAAAAATGAAGAAATAAAAAAGACATAAAGAACAAATATGCATAATTGCATAAAGTCTGGATAATTTTTCATGATATATTTAAAGAAAAAATGCGGGTGATGGAATATGAAAAAACTACTTATTGGTAGTTTACTAACGTTAGCGATGGCATGGGGTATTTCATTAGGAGATACAGCATTAGAGAAAAACCAAATAATTTCTCATAATAATCAAGAGATACAATTAGCTAATGAAGTACCTTTTGAGTTCTAAAAAACAACCGTCTTACTTAGACGGTTGTTTTTTTATGGAGTAACATCCAAACGTCTTTACTAGAAACAGGTTTGCTAATAAAGAATCCTTGAATGTGATCACAATTTTGTTTATGTAAAAATTTCCATTCTTCTTCTGTTTCTACACCTTCTGCAATCACTTCTAAATTTAGTTCTTTTGATAGTGTAATAATGGAAGAGACAATTGCTTCTTCTAAAGGGCTAGTTGTAATTCCACAAATAAACTCTCGAGCGATTTTTAATGTGTTGATTGGATATTTTGTTAAATAAGCTAAAGAACTATAACCAGTTCCAAAGTCGTCGATTGAAATTTGAATACCGAGATTTTGAAGTTGTTCTAGTTTTGCAACTACAGATTGATTTTGATTAATTGCGATGCTTTCCGTAATTTCAATATCTAGTGCTTCTGGTTTCAGTTCTGTTTCTTCCAACACCTTTGAAATAGTTGGGATTAAATCTGCATGGTTAAATTGAACAACAGATAAATTTACACCAACTTTTAAGTGAGAAAAACCTTGATTATGCCATCTTTTTGCCTCTAAGCAGGCAGTACGTAAAATCCAATTGCCAAGTTCAATAATAAAACCAGTTTCCTCTGCTAGAGGGATAAATTGGGCAGGAGATACGATACCGAGTTTTGGATGCTTCCAACGTATTAATGCTTCAAAACCGATAATTTGTTTTGTTTTTGTGCTTACTTGTGGCTGGTATTCAAGGAAAAATTCATTTTGTTGTAATGCTTTTGAAAGTTCACCTTCTAAGAATTGAATTTCATTTTGAGCGATACTCATTTCTTTTGAGAAGAAAACAAATCTGTTTTTTCCATTTGCTTTCGCACGGTACATAGCCATATCAGCATTTTTCATTAACTCATTTACATTAGTTCCATAATCAGGGTACATCGCAATTCCGATACTTGGTGTAATAGAGAGTTCTTCGCCTTGAATGAAGAATGGTTTGTTTAAAATAGTTAAAATCTGTTCAGCTATAAAAATTGCACTTTTTTCTGAGTACATTTCTGGTAATAGAATTGTAAACTCATCTCCACCTTGGCGAGCGACGATATCTTTTGAACGCAAGCAACCGCGTAATCTTTTTGCTACTTCAATTAATAATAAATCTCCGACGTCATGACCAAGTCTATCGTTAATTTTTTTAAATCGATCTAAATCAAGGAATATGACGGCAACATCATTTGCGTTAGTTTGGGCTGTATTTAAAATGGCTTTTAAATCTTTTTCGAACTTTCGGCGATTTGGTAATCCAGTAAGTGCATCGTGAAAGGCTAAATGCTCTACTTGTTTTTGTTTTTCATATAAAGTTGTAATATCACGCGCTATCCCAAACATTCCGACCACTTCTTTGTTTATAAAAGTAGGGATAAGTGTAATATGAAGATAATAATAATAGCCTTCTTGTTCTTTTGTACGAACTTCTAACGTTTGTGGCCTACCTTCCTTTGTTATTTGTAAAGCCTTCTTCAGTAGTTCGTGGTCTTTTGAATCAATGAAGTGTAGCAGAGAATAGCTTGCCACTTCGCAATAATAGGCAGTAAATAAGCTTTCGCATGCCTTATTAGATTGTTGAAAAATGCCATTCATATTTAAAGAGAAAACGGCATCGGGATGATCTTCGAATAAAGACTTATAGCGTTGTTCACTTTTTGATAATGCAAATGCACCTTCTTCAACTTCGTCCTCTAGTTGTGTAGTCAACTGTTCATATGTAAGGATTAGTGCTTGATTATCTTTCCACATGTAAAGTTGCCGCAAGAATAACAAAATAAGTGATAATACGAGACCAATTAACATAAATTTATCATCCCAAGGTTGAATGATAATAAAGGAAAAAGTAATAATTATACTAAAATAAGGTAGTATAAAACGTACATAATCGAATCGATAATATTTTGCTTTCGTTTCATGTTGCATTGGTTTATCCAAGATATATAGTATGGAAGAAAGTCCAATTAATAAAATAGAAGCAGTGTGTATTAAATAATTAAATTCAGGAGAAGTTTTCATCCCAAAATTTAATTGAAACAGATGAATGTAACCGTATACGAGTATAATAGTGAAACCGATAATTAATGCGATTCTACTCGAAGAATATTGTTCTCTTCTATATAGACTAATAACGGCGTAAATTACTAATGATTGTGCAATGAAATAGCCAATTAAAATCCAAGTTTCCTTTGTTAACATACGGAAGTTTGAAAGGTCCAAGATAAAAGTTAAAGTGAAATAAATGTTCATAATAACAATAAAGATGCTATCGAATGAAAATTGAGCAAGACCCTTAATAGAGTAAATTTTTATAAACTTTATAGCAAATCCAACAAAGAGTAAAACATATTGTATGATAAAAAAAGGTAATGCTTTATATGAGAATATAACTTGCTTATGAATAGAAAGTGAAGGAAGAAATAAAGTTATCTCCATAGCTAACCCGCATAGACAAGTACATAATAATAAAATCCAAAATAATTTATCACCATGCGTCATTTTTCTAATCGCTTTACATAAGCAATAGCAAGAAAAAAGTGCAGCGAAACAGAATAAGAAAAGAATCCCGATTTCTTTTATATACGACTCATTTGGTATAAGGAATATCCAAAGAGCAAATATAAATATGTATATTATGACAGATTGTATATACTTTTTTTGATTAATCATATTGTGACTCCGTTTCAATAAAGTTGAATCTCGGGGAGAAAATGCTAATTTAAATAATAGCATATAAAATAGAATATTTTTTACTATAAAAATTACTTTTTTGAAAAAATGGTGCAAAGTTACAATTTACCACTGTAACTTTGCACCACCTATTCTTTTCATTCCTCTTATAGCAGAAAGTTCATCTATTAATTGGAATAGTGCTAAGTCTTTTTGTTTACTTTCAATCATAATATCGAAATTATGATTGTTTTTTTTCGCAATGTGTAAGAAAGGCTTAATAAACTCTAAATCGATATATTCAGCATGGGCCCTAAATTCTTTTTCCGATCTCGGGGAGGAAATGTGAACTTTAGGAGAGATATTTGTATGTGACCAAGTTTCAAAAATTGCAGGAAGCAACTCTTCTAGTGGTTCTTCGCAAGGATTGGCCATATGATGATGATAATCAAATACAAATGGGATATTTTCTTTTTGGCAAATTGATAAAGTTTCAGCGGTTGTATAGGTTTTATCATCGTTTTCAAGAGTCATTTGTTTTTTTATATGTGTAGGAAGTTTTTTTATGTTTTCATGGAAGCGCTCAATTGCCTTTTCTTTATTTCCATAGGCTCCACCTACATGAATATTAATGTAAGAAGAATCTGCAATGCCTATAGCATCCAATATTTTATAATGATAAGTCATATCCGTAATAGCGTTAGTAGTAATATGTGGTTTGTCGCTTGTAAATAGCGTAAATTGATTCGGATGAAAACTTATTCGTAAATTGTGTTCTTTAATTAAAGCCCCTATTTTATGCCAAAGTGGTGTGAATACCCCAATATAGTCAAACTCGACTTCGGGATGTGTTGCAAGTGGGACGATGGAAGACGATAGGCGATATAGTGGGATTTCATGTGCTATATTGTAATGAAGGATACGTATTGTGTGCTCTAAATTTTGCCTTATAATATGGTACAGTTTGTCTTCTCGTTCTTGCTTGCTAAGTTTCTTAAAGCTTGTAAACGTCATTGTTTTGGCAGGAGAACAGTCCCAGAGTGCCATTGCATGTGAGACATATCCAAACCGTATAATCATATGAGATACACCTCTTTTATTCATTGTCTTTCCTATAAAAAGAAAGCAAACATTGTTCCAATCCATTCCTTTCCTCTATCGATAAGAGAAGGCGGGTTTACATCGCTATAGGAAAGTACGGATGCATTCTCTAGATCTTCATGGAATTTATTTTTTACTGTTTGAATGAAATGTTTATTATATAACAGGCAGTTTATTTCATGATTAATATATAAACTTCTCATATCAAAGTTTGCCGTTCCGATATCACAAATATCATCGTCCACTATAATAATTTTGGCGTGAAAAAAACCTTGTTGAAATGCATAAATATTGCAACCAGCCTGTATTAATTTTCGGCAGTACGGGAATTTTGCTTCCCGAACGAGAGGGTGATCAGCTTTTTCTGGAACAAGAATTGTGATTTGAACCCCTCTTTCTCTTGCTTTTAATAAGGCATTCATAATTTTTTTTCCAGGAATGAAATATGGTGTACCGATACAGATTTCTTTTTTTGCCGCGTTAATTAAATGTAAAAAAGTATGCTGTAAATAAGCACCATCAGTCGGAATAAATTGATGCAGGATGGTACCTGGTTGTTGTTTTGGAAAATAAAGAGAAGCATCCAATAAATTCTGTTTCGTATCATCAAACCAATCATGTAAAAATTGCTTTTGTAAATCTTGAACCCCTTCTCCTGTAAGACGTAAATGATAGTCTCGCCATAATCCTAAGTGTTCATTATGCCCTAGATACTCTTCGCCAATATTAAATCCCCCGATATAGCCGGTTTTCCCATCAATCACTGTAATTTTTCTATGATTTCTTTGATTGGCAGAAAAGAAAGGAAGAGGAAATTTTACCTTATGACAAAATGAAAAAGATACACCATGTTTTTGCAGGGAGCGAATAGCTTCGTTTGATAAAGAATGGCTGCCAAATCGATCAAGTAAAAGTCGTACTTCAATTCCTTCCTGAGCCTTATCAATCAACAATTTTAAAAATTCACGACTGATTTTATCGTTTTTTACAATGAAGAATAAAATATGAATGTGGTGCTGTGCTTGTTTTATGTCAGTAAATAAAGCGTCATATAAATCTTTCCCGTATGTATAAAGGCGAAAATCACTTTGACGTAAAGGGAAAGTGCGAGAGCTTACTCGTTTTAAATGAAGAAGTCGCCCGTATGAAAGGTCAATTGTAATCCAAAGAGCAACGGATATTAACAAAAGAGATAAGTAGAGCATCAGTGAATTCCCTCCTTCGCATTCTTTTCACCTTCAGTGTGTTACAAATGATATGGGTAGCACGGCTGTTATTATAAATTTCTTTAGAGGATAGATGTTGTACTGGTTAAAGTTTCACTTTACCCCGCTTTAACGGGCAGTAAGCTTCCTATTTCAAAAATTGATGAATAAGCAGAAGCTAGTTAGGAAATCAACTGCCCGTAAAAGCCCGATTGGTTCAACTAATAATCAGCGGGGGAAGAACCGCCCCTACTGATTAAAGTTTCACTTTATAGTTTCACCGAAATAAACAGCTTTATGAAAAAATGTGTTGTTCTATAACAAAAAACTGTTGACTGAATGCTCACTCATTATATAATGGGGATAGGGGATATAATTCAGAAAATTATATATTTTTGAAGATTCAAAAAGAAAGAGGGCTTACAAAGAGAGGGGTAGCATAAAAATGAATAGCTTACTGATTATTAATTGGCTGGCTGCCATTGCTGTTATTGCTTATGCAGGATATTTGTTTGTATATCTTATACGGACGAGAATGGCCTACATACAATTAGGAAAAAAAATTGAGTTTGACCGTCGTTTTAAAGAGCGTTGGGATCTCCTTAAGGTCAATGTTTTCGGTCAGAAAAAGCTGCTGAAAGATAAGAAAAGCGGCATCATTCACGTTATGTTCTTTTACGGATTTATTCTTGTCCAATTTGGAGCAATTGACTTCGTTTGGAAAGGACTCGCACCAGGATCACATCTTCCACTTGGACCACTATACCCTGCATTTACATTCTTCCAGGAAATTGTCACACTTGTTATTTTAATTGCAGTATTTTGGGCTTTTCATAGACGTTATGTAGAAAAGCTTGTTCGTTTAAAACGTAACTTCAAATCAGGTCTTGTTCTTATTTTTATCGGTGGTTTAATGATTTCTGTGCTACTTGGTAACGGTATGGGACTTATATGGCATGGCGAGGAGCTTTCATGGAGTGAACCAATTGCTTCTGCAATCGCTTACGTTTTTAGCGGGATAAATGAAACCGTAGCCATTTCAGTGTTCTATTTTTCTTGGTGGGTGCATTTACTAATTTTGTTAACCTTTTTAGTGTATGTTCCACAATCAAAACATGCGCATTTAATTGCAGGACCAGCTAATGTATTCTTCGGTCGTCTTTCAAACCCAGGGAAGCTTGAAAAGATTGATTTTGAAGATGAAACGCAAGAAACGTTTGGTGTTGGTAAAATTGAAGACTTTAGACAAAATCAACTTATTGACTTATACGCTTGTGTAGAGTGTGGCCGTTGTACAAATATGTGTCCGGCAACAGGAACAGGAAAAATGTTATCACCGATGGACTTAATTTTAAAACTTCGCGATCATTTAACTGATAAAGGAGCTGCGGTAACATCAAAAGCACCGTGGGTTCCAGTAGTTGCCTTCAATAATACACAAGGAAATCAGTTAGCGATGATGGCAGCTGGAAAAGGGCAACAAGAATCAGCGTCTACAACGCTCGCTTACGATCCGAGTTTAATCGGAGATGTTATTACAGAAGAAGAGATTTGGGCATGTACAACGTGTCGTAACTGTGAAGATCAATGCCCAGTTATGAATGAGCATGTTGACAAAATTATTGACTTACGTCGATATCTCGTTTTGACTGAAGGGAAAATGGACGCGGAAGCACAACGCGCGATGACAAATATCGAGCGTCAAGGAAATCCGTGGGGGCTGAACCGTAAAGAGCGTGAAACATGGCGCCAAGGTGATGACGAAGTAATAGTTCCAACTGTAAAAGAAAAATCAAAAGCTGGGGAGGAATTCGAGTATTTATTCTGGGTTGGTTCAATGGGATCATACGACAATCGTAGTCAGAAGATTGCGATATCGTTTGCGAAGTTAATGAACGAAGCAGGCATTTCATTCGCAATTCTCGGTAATAAAGAAAAGAATTCTGGAGATACACCACGCCGCCTTGGAAATGAATTTGTATTCCAAGAGATGGCGACAAAGAATATCGAAGAATTTGAAAAGGCAGGAGTGAAGAAAATCGTTACGATTGATCCTCATGCTTATAACACATTTAAAAATGAGTATCCGGACTTTGGCTTGCAAGCAGAAGTCTATCATCATACAGAATTGTTAGCTCAGTGGGTGAAAGAAGGGCGCTTAAAGCCTGTTCACGCTATTGAAGAAACAGTTACGTACCATGATTCCTGTTATTTAGGAAGATACAACGAAGTGTATGAAGCGCCACGTGACATTTTGAAAGCGATTCCTGGGGTGAATCTTGTAGAAATGGCACGTAACCGTGAAACGGGAATGTGCTGTGGTGCAGGTGGTGGCTTAATGTGGATGGAAGAAACAACAGGTTCACGTATTAACGTTGCTCGTACAGAACAAGCATTAGCTGTACAGCCATCCATTATCGGTACAGGTTGTCCATATTGCTTAACGATGATCAGTGATGGAACGAAAGCGAAAGAGGTAGAAGAGAAAGTTCAAACTCTTGATGTGACAGAGATTTTAGAACGATCTGTTATCGGACAGAAAAAAGAAGCGATGTAATTTGTAAGAATGTATACAACTTTAGAAAGAGGTGCAATGATTGCACCTCTTCTCAACGTAGGGATACCGAGCGAGCGCTCAGTGTTAAAAAATGAAATGGGGGAAAGAAACATGAGTAAAACAGTTATTTTAAGTGCTGCAAGAACACCAGTTGGAAAATTTGGAGGATCTTTAAAAGATGTAAAAGCGACGGAACTTGGAGGAATTGCAATTAAAGCAGCGCTTGAAAGAGCAAATGTTGCGGCTAGTGATGTTGAAGAAGTTATATTTGGAACGGTTATTCAAGGTGGACAGGGGCAAATTCCATCGCGCCAAGCTGCGAGGGCTGCTGGAATCCCTTGGGAAGTGCAGACGGAAACAGTGAATAAAGTTTGTGCATCAGGACTTCGTGCGGTTACGTTAGCGGATCAGATTATTCGTACTGGCGATCAATCACTGATTGTAGCCGGCGGTATGGAGTCGATGAGTAACAGTCCTTACATTTTACGCGGAGCAAGATGGGGATACAGAATGGGTAACAACGAAGTTGTTGATTTAAACATTGCTGACGGTTTAACATGCGCATTTTCAGGTACACACATGGGTGTTTACGGTGGAGAAGTTGCGAAGGAAGATGGAATTTCTCGCGAAGCGCAAGATGAATGGGCATATCGTAGCCATCAGCGTGCGGTTTCAGCGCATAAAGAAGGGCGTTTTGAAGAGGAAATCGTGCCAGTAACGATTCCGCAAAGAAAAGGCGATCCTATTGTCGTTGCAAAGGATGAGGCGCCACGTGAAGATACAACGATTGAAAAGTTAGCAAAGTTAAAACCTGTATTTGATAAGACAGCGACGGTGACAGCTGGTAATGCGCCGGGACTAAATGATGGTGGTGCCGCACTTGTATTAATGAGCGAAGACAGAGCGAAGCAAGAAGGAAGAAAGCCATTAGCGACAATTTTGGCACATACAGCAATTGCAGTGGAATCTAAAGATTTCCCAAGAACGCCAGGTTATGCAATTAACGCATTGCTTGAAAAAACAGGCAAGAAAATTGAAGACATCGATTTATTCGAGATTAATGAAGCATTTGCAGCGGTAGCAATTGCAAGTACAGAAATCGCAGGAATTGATCCGGAAAAATTGAATGTAAATGGCGGCGCGGTAGCGATGGGACATCCAATTGGAGCAAGCGGAGCGCGCATTATCGTTACACTAATCCATGCACTTAAGCAGCGCGGCGGCGGAATTGGAATTGCTTCGATTTGTAGCGGTGGCGGTCAAGGGGACGCAGTGATGATTGAAGTTCACTAATTAAAGTTCGAGGGTATAAAATTTATTAACAATTAAGGGGGAAGAAAAAATGGGTGTACAAAACATTGTTGTAATTGGTGCAGGGCAAATGGGATCAGGAATTGCACAAGTATGTGCAATGGCAGGATATGACGTGAAGGTACAAGATTTAAAGCAAGAGCAATTAGATAGAGGAATGGCTATCATTACGAAAAACTTAGCGCGCCAAGTAGAAAAAGGACGCATGAAGGAAGAAGAGAAGGAAGCGACATTAAATCGTCTTACAGTAACGCTTGATTTAGATTGTGTGAAAGAAGCGGATCTTATTATTGAAGCAGCTGTTGAGAAAATGGATATTAAAAAGAAAATCTTTGCGAATCTAGATGAAATTGCTCCAGAACACGCAATTTTAGCGACGAATACGTCATCTCTGCCAATTACAGAAATTGCAGCGGTAACGAAGCGTCCGGAAAAAGTAATCGGTATGCACTTTATGAATCCAGTCCCAGTTATGAAGCTTGTTGAGATTATTCGTGGTTTGGCTACCGATGATGCGGTATATGAAGCAATTGAAGATATTACGAAAAAAATTGGGAAAGTACCAGTTGAAGTGAATGATTTCCCAGGTTTTGTATCAAACCGCATTTTACTACCGATGATTAACGAAGCAATTTATACGTTATATGAAGGTGTAGCGACGAAAGAAGCAATTGATGAAGTCATGAAGCTTGGTATGAACCATCCGATGGGGCCTTTGACACTCGCTGATTTTATCGGTTTAGATACGTGTTTATACATTATGGAAGTGTTGCATGAAGGATTAGGAGATAGTAAATATCGCCCATGTCCATTATTACGTAAGTATGTGAATGCAGGATGGTTAGGGCGTAAAACAGGTCGTGGATTCTACGTTTACGAATAAATGCCCCCTTTGTTACAACATAGTGGTCTTACCAAATTATTTAAAGGATATATAGCAAATGGAGGCGGAATATATGAACTTTCGTTTTAATGAAGAGCAGCAAATGATGAGGAAAATGGTTCGGGATTTTGCACAGAAGGAAATAGCTCCCTTTGTTCCTAGTATGGAACAAGGGGTGTTCCCGAAAGAGATTTTGCAAAAGATGGGTGAGCTTGGATTAATGGGTATTCCAGCGCCTGCAAAATACGGTGGGGCAGAAATGGACTTTATTTCTTACATTCTAGCAATTGAGGAAATCTCAAAGGTAAGTGCAACAGTTGGTGTAATTTTAGCTGTACATACGTCAGTTGGAATGAATCCGATTTTATATTTTGGAACAGAAGAACAGAAGAAAAAATATGTTTCTAAACTTGCAACCGGGGAATATTTAGGTGCATTTGCTTTAACAGAGCCAAATGCAGGATCAGATGCAGGGAGTTTGAAATCAAGAGCTGTGAAAAAAGGTGATCATTATATTATTAATGGATCGAAAGTGTTTATTACAAATGGTGGTGAAGCGAGTACATACATTGTATTCGCTTCTACAAATCCAGAGGCAGGAAAAAGTGGTATTTCTGCATTTATAGTAGAGAAAGATACACCGGGTTTAATCATTGGAAAAGATGAACATAAGATGGGACTTCTCGGTTCTCGTACAGTACAACTTACTTTTGAAGATATGAAAGTGCCAGCTGAGAATTTACTTGGGGAAGAAGGACAAGGATTCAAAGTGGCGATGGCGAATTTAGATGTTGGGCGAATTGGAATCGGTGCGCAGGCTTTAGGAATTGCTGAAGCGGCGCTTGGCTGTGCAATTGATTATGCAAAAGAAAGAGAGCAATTCGGGAAGCCAATTGCGGCGCAGCAAGGGATTGGCTTCAAGCTTGCAGATATGGCAACAAGTGTCGAGGCAGCAAGGTTACTCGTATATAGAGCGGCATCTCTTAGGGCACAAGGATTACCATGCGGTAAAGAAGCATCTATTGCGAAATTATTTGCTTCTAAGACAGCGGTTGAAGTCGCGATTGAGGCGGTGCAAGTATTTGGTGGTTACGGTTATACGAAAGACTATCCAGTAGAACGATTTTTCCGTGATGCGAAAATCACGCAAATATATGAAGGAACAAGTGAAATACAGAAACTTGTTATTAGCCGTGCTTTATAAAAGGGCGAGGGGGAGACGGAGATGCATTTTAAACTATCAGAAGAACATGAAATGATAAGAAAAATGGTTCGAGATTTTGCTAAAAATGAAGTGGCACCAACAGCAGCTGAGCGTGATGAAGAAGAGCGATTTGATCGAGAGTTATTTGATCAAATGGCAGAGCTTGGTTTAACTGGTATTCCATGGCCTGAAGAGTACGGCGGAATTGGAAGCGATTACTTAGCATACGTAATCGCTATTGAAGAATTATCTCGCGTTTGTGCTTCAACAGGTGTAACACTGTCCGCGCATACTTCACTTGCGGGATGGCCAATTTTTAAATTTGGGACGGAAGAGCAAAAGCAAAAGTTTTTACGACCGATGGCTGAAGGGAAGAAAATTGGTGCATACGGCTTAACGGAACCAGGATCTGGATCGGATGCTGGTGGAATGAAGACGATTGCTAAAAGAGATGGAGACCATTATGTATTAAATGGATCAAAAATATTTATCACTAATGGTGGTATTGCTGATATTTATGTTGTTTTTGCACTAACTGATCCTGAATCGAAGCAGCGCGGTACGAGTGCATTTATTGTAGAAAGTGATACACCGGGATTTTCAGTTGGGAAGAAGGAGAGCAAGCTAGGGATTCGCTCTTCACCAACGACTGAAATTATGTTTGAAGATTGCCGTATTCCTGTAGAGAATCTACTTGGAGGAGAGGGGCAAGGGTTTAAAGTTGCGATGCAAACATTAGATGGAGGTCGTAACGGTATTGCGGCGCAAGCTGTTGGTATTGCACAAGGGGCTTTAGATGCTTCTGTAGAATATGCAAGGGAGCGCCATCAGTTTGGAAAACCAATTGCGGCGCAGCAAGGGATTGGCTTTAAACTTGCGGATATGGCAACAGATGTAGAAGCAGCACGCCTTTTAACATATCAAGCGGCTTGGCTTGAATCAGAAGGGCTTCCGTATGGAAAAGAATCAGCGATGTCAAAAGTATTTGCAGGCGATGCAGCTATGAAGGTGACGACTGAAGCGGTGCAAGTATTTGGTGGTTACGGTTATACGAAAGATTATCCAGTAGAGCGTTATATGCGAGATGCAAAGATTACACAAATATATGAAGGAACACAAGAGATTCAGAGGCTTGTAATTTCTCGTATGTTAACGAAGTAGGAACGAAAGCGTAGGTATTTTCCTACGCTTTTTCCTTCCAAAAAATAATAGAGAGAGGTGAAGGGAATGGTTAAACATAATGTACATGCATCGGTGAAAGATGAAAAATTAGTCGCGTTAAGACGTGAACAAATGATTAAAGGTGCGGTGCAACTGTTTAAACAAAAAGGATTTCCGCGTACAACAACGAGAGAAATTGCAAAAGCGGCTGGATTTAGTATTGGAACGCTTTATGAATACATTCGTACAAAAGACGATGTTTTGTATTTAGTTTGTGATAGTATTTATGAACATGTAAAAGAAAGATTAGAGGAAGTAGTTTGTACAGAAAAAGGAAGTGTAGAAAGTTTAAAGATAGCGATAACGAATTATTTTAAAGTGATGGACGAATTGCAGGAAGAAGTATTAATAATGTATCAAGAGGTACGCTTTTTACCGAAAGAATCACTCCCATATGTATTAGAAAAGGAGTTTCAAATGGTAGGAATGTTCGAGAATATTTTAGAACAGTGTACGGAAAATGGAACATTTACATTAAATAAAAAAGAAATACAGCTTCTTGCGCATAATATTTTTATACAAGGACAGATGTGGGGATTTAGACGCTGGGCGCTGCAAAAACTGTATACGCTCGAAGAATATACAGAAATGCAAATTAGGTATGTATTGCAAGGGGCCCATATGCTTCCGAAATAAGGAACAGACAAATTATAATTTTACTACCCTATAAAAGTTTCCCGTTTTTTTGTAGCATATTTGTGCGACTTTTGTTTATAATGAATAGTATGGATTTTTTTAAGCAGGCCGTTATATATAAGATTATATTTGATGAAAGGAAGTGCCGCATAAGTGGATTTTAAGCAATATTCACCAGAAGAGCTAAAAGAATGTTCAATGATTGAAGTTGTACATAGCGTTTTAGGGGATAAAAAACAAGCAACGACATTCAACGAGTTGGTTCAAGAAATCGCTCAAGTGCTGGGACTATCTCAAGAGCAAGTTAATGCGAAAATCGCACAATTTTATACAGACTTAAACATCGATGGACGTTTCATTAATTTAGGAGAAAATCGTTGGGGGCTACGCAGCTGGTACCCATATGAGCAAATTGATGAAGAAATCTTGCCTCAACCAAAACCGAAGAAGAAACGTAAAGTTGAAGAAGACGGTTTTGACGACTACATTGAAGAAGATGAAGACTTCGACGATGCAGACATAACTGAAGATGAAGATGATGATGTAGAAGATTTGGACAAGGTTCTTGAAGATGAAGACGGAGATGACGATGATCTTGATGATTTAGATGAAGATGATGACGACTTCGCCGAAGAAGAACTTGAGTATGATGAAACTGAAGAAGAAGAAGAGGAAGAACTGTAGTTCTTGACTTTTCATTATCGTCCATGTAGAATCATTTTTGGGCTCTTTAAAAAAGGACGATAATACTTTTAAAGTGTAAATATAAAAGAAAATTGCTCCCTACTTATTACTTTTTGTGATGAGGGGAGCAATTTTCTTTTTTGTTTTTTGTTTAGAAAATAAAAAGAGTCTAACAATAAGATGGATACAGTGTTATCTACATACGTTGCGCTTTGCAACGGTGATTATATAACAACAGAGTAGAAGGGAGCTTTTTCATGACTAAGTATATTTTTGTAACAGGCGGTGTAGTATCGTCTTTAGGAAAAGGTATTACAGCAGCATCTCTTGGAAGACTTTTAAAAAATCGTGGTTTAAACGTAACGATTCAAAAGTTTGATCCATACATTAACGTAGACCCAGGGACTATGAGCCCATACCAACACGGTGAGGTATTCGTAACAGATGATGGCGCTGAAACTGACTTAGACCTTGGTCACTATGAGCGTTTCATCGACATTAACTTAAACAAATACAGCAACGTAACAACAGGTAAAATTTACTCTTCAGTTCTTCAAAAAGAGCGTCGCGGTGAATATTTAGGAGGAACAGTTCAAGTTATTCCTCATATTACTAACGAAATTAAAGAACGCGTATATCGTTCTGGTCGTGAAACAAATGCGGATGTTGTTATTACAGAAATCGGTGGAACTGTTGGTGACATCGAGTCTCTACCATTCTTAGAAGCAATCCGTCAAATTAAGAGCGACATCGGTCGTGACAATGTAATGTACATTCACTGTACGTTAATCCCGTACTTAAAAGCAGCGGGTGAAATGAAGACAAAACCAACACAACATAGTGTTAAAGAACTTCGTAGCTTAGGTATTCAACCAAACATTATCGTTGTTCGTACAGAAATGCCTGTTTCTCAAGATATGAAAGACAAGCTTGCATTATTCTGTGACATCGATACAAAAGCAGTTATCGAAGCTCGCGATGCAGATACTTTATATGCGGTTCCATTATCTCTTCAAGAACAAAACATGGACCAAATCGTTTGTGATCACTTAAAATTAGACAATCCAGCTGCAGATATGACAGAGTGGACTGCGCTAGTTAACAAAGTGCGTAATCTTTCTAAGAAAACAAAAATCGCTCTTGTTGGTAAATATGTAGAACTTCAAGATGCTTATATTTCTGTTGTAGAAGCACTTCGTCATGCTGGTTACTCATTCGACACAGATGTAGAAGTAAAATGGGTAAATGCTGAGCACGTAACAGCAGAAAACGTAAAAGAATTAGTTGGCGATACAGATGGTATCCTTGTACCAGGTGGCTTCGGCGATCGTGGTGTAGAAGGTAAAATCGTTGCGATTCAATATGCTCGTGAAAACAAAGTTCCATTCTTAGGAATTTGCTTAGGTATGCAACTTGCATCAATCGAATTCGCACGTAATGTATTAGGTTTAGAAGGTGCTAACTCTTCTGAAATCAACCCTGACACACCATATGCAATCATCGACTTATTACCAGAACAAAAAGATGTAGAGGACCTAGGTGGTACACTTCGTCTTGGTCTATACCCATGTAAGCTTGCTGAAGAAACAAATGCTTACAATGCTTATAATGAGCCGGTTGTATATGAGCGTCATCGTCATCGTTATGAGTTCAACAACCAGTTCCGTCCGGATATGGAAAAAGAAGGATTTGTATTCTCTGGTACAAGCCCAGACGGCCGTCTAGTTGAAATCATTGAATTAAAAGACCACCCTTGGTTCGTGGCAGCACAGTTCCACCCAGAACTTGTTTCTCGTCCAAACCGTCCACAACCATTGTTCCATGACTTCGTAAGAGCTTCTATTACGAATAAAGAGAGCAAGTAATAAAAAAAGCGCCTGAAATAAGGCGCTTTTTTAATATTCATTTAACATTTCATCGATTGTAAATTTGATTCCGTGATAAGCAAATAAAGCTACTATTAAACTTGGGAATCCGTAGCGATTACCTTCATCGTCTGGAATAAGACCTTTTAACAGTTTTGTATCAATATGTACGTCTGTATATCTTTCGAGTGATTCCGTACCTTCTTGAAGAGCAGAAATGCCGACAATAGAGTGTCCATCTGCTTGTAGTCTTTTTGCAATTTCTACAATCGCTTCATCTGTTGAAAAACGGCTAATAAGAAGTACACGATCCGCAGAGGTTACTTCTGCTTCTTTACCATTTTCAAATAAGCGTTTTGCTTGCTTCATTGGTTCAGCACCGAATAGTGCCTCGGCAACAACGCCTTCCATTTCATTTGTACCATGTAAATAAATGAAACCATCGCCAACTAGTGCTTGAGCAAGTAAACGAGCACTATCTTCTATATTCATTTCTTCTTTTTGAGAAACTCTGGAGAAATAACCACTTAATTGAGTTGAAAAAATTTTTAACATAATGTTACTCCCTTCGTACGTGTTTGCCGGCTTTCATTATAGTTTATTTTTTTAGAAAGGTGAAATCGTAGGGTAGCATAACAAAATAGGAAACGGTAAAATAAGAAAGAATAGGAAGGAATTTGCCAAAGAATAGCGAAAATAAATCGTTAAGATATAAGAAGCTTTAAATCTTGTACTTACACAGAAAGGTTGGGAATTATGGAAGGTAAAATTTTAATCGTTGATGATCAATATGGGATTCGTGTGCTATTACATGAAGTGTTCCAAAAAGAAGGTTATCAGACATTCCAAGCAGCAAATGGATTTCAAGCTTTAGATATCGTGAAAAAAGATAATCCAGATTTAGTAGTGTTAGATATGAAAATTCCAGGCATGGATGGTATAGAGATTTTAAAGCATGTAAAAGAAATTGATGAGAGTATTAAAGTAATTTTAATGACTGCTTATGGAGAGCTTGATATGATCCAAGAAGCAAAAGATTTAGGTGCTTTAATGCATTTTGCTAAACCATTTGATATTGATGAAATTCGTCAAGCTGTGAGAAATGAGCTCGCTGTAGAGGCGTAAAAATGAATTTTTTATAAAAAATATGGAAAAAAGCGTTTACATGGACTATTGTGCAGGTGAATACGGTTGAGTTTTTGAGTACAAGTTGTTATCCTATTGAGTGTAGAAAAAAGTCCGGTATGTAGATATACATATTTTACCTTATTCTGGTCATACTACCAGCGATAAGAACTTATCGGATACAAAAAACGTTTTTTAGGAGGATTCACCATGCCTTTAGTTTCTATGAAAGAAATGCTAAACAAAGCACTAGAAGGAAAATACGCAGTTGGTCAATTCAACATGAACAACTTAGAGTGGACTCAAGCTATCTTAGCTGCTGCGGAAGAAGAAAAATCTCCTGTAATCCTAGGTGTATCTGAGGGTGCAGCTCGTCATATGACTGGTTTCAAAACAGTTGTAGCTATGGTTAAAGCTTTAATCGAAGAAATGAACATCACTGTTCCTGTAGCGATTCACCTTGATCATGGTTCAAGCTTCGAAAAATGTAAAGAAGCAATCGATGCAGGTTTCACATCTGTAATGATCGACGCTTCTCACCACCCATTCGAAGAAAACGTTGAAACTACTAAACAAGTAGTAGAATACGCACACGCTCGTAACGTATCTGTTGAAGCTGAGCTTGGAACAGTTGGCGGACAAGAAGACGACGTAATCGCTGAAGGCGTAATTTACGCTGACCCAGCAGAGTGTAAGCACCTTGTTGAAGCAACAGGTATCGATTGCCTAGCTCCAGCTTTAGGTTCTGTACACGGTCCTTACAAAGGTGAGCCTAACTTAGGATTCGCTGAAATGGAACAAGTTCGTGACTTCACTGGCGTACCTTTAGTATTACATGGTGGTACTGGTATCCCAACTGCTGATATCGAAAAAGCTATCTCTTTAGGTACTTCAAAAATCAACGTAAACACTGAGAACCAAATCGAGTTTACAAAAGCTGTTCGTGAAGTATTAAACAAAGACCAAGAAGTTTACGATCCTCGTAAATTTATCGGACCTGGCCGCGACGCTATCAAAGCAACTGTTATTGGTAAAATTCGCGAATTCGGTTCTAACGGTAAAGCGTAAGAATAAAATTCCGTTTTGGAAACCGTCTAGTCTTTTAGACGGTTTCCTTTCGTTGTATAATGAAAGCGTGAACAAGTCTAAAGATTTTATCATTTTTGGTTTTTAAATAGAAAATAATGTGCATAGTCCTATTAATAAATGTGATAACGTATCTAAATTGATAAAGTGAATTCGATGAATAGTTGATCTTTATCTATTCGTGCTACAGGAGAAATGAAGATAATGGTTTCCTATTTATTGAGTTTTGGGATGGAAAGAGTAATTGAGATTCTTAAGGGGAGCTTTCTATAAAAAGATAGAAAGTAAATACATTCACAAGAAGGGAGCTCAATATGGAAAAATTGCTAATTGAAGGCGGAAGAGCTTTAAATGGAACAATTCGAGTAAGTGGTGCAAAGAACAGTGCCGTTGCATTAATTCCAGCGACAATTTTAGCAGATACTCCAGTAACTATTGGTGGTGTCCCTAATATTTCGGACGTGAAAATGTTAGGAGACTTACTAGAGGAAATTGGAGGGAAAGTAACTTATGGACAGGAGGAAGAAATGGTAGTCGATCCTTCTAACATGGTTGCAATGCCTTTGCCAAATGGAAAAGTGAAAAAATTGCGCGCTTCTTATTATTTAATGGGTGCAATGCTTGGCCGTTTTAAAAAAGCTGTTATTGGGCTTCCGGGTGGATGTCATTTAGGCCCGAGGCCGATTGATCAGCATATTAAAGGGTTTGAAGCGCTAGGTGCACATGTTACGAATGAACAAGGTGCCATCTATTTAAGAGCAGATGAGCTACGCGGGGCACGTATTTATTTAGATGTTGTTAGTGTAGGAGCTACAATTAATATTATGCTAGCAGCTGTACGAGCAAAAGGTAGAACTGTTATTGAAAATGCAGCGAAAGAGCCTGAGATCATTGATGTAGCTACATTGTTAACAAGCATGGGAGCACGTATTAAAGGTGCTGGTACTGATGTAATCCGAATAGATGGTGTTGACTCTTTACATGGTTGTCACCATACTATCATCCCAGATCGTATTGAAGCTGGTACGTATATGATTCTAGGAGCTGCATCAGGAGGAGAAGTAACGGTTGATAACGTTATTCCTCAGCATTTAGAATCAGTTACTGCAAAGCTAAGAGAAGCTGGTGTTCAAGTTGAAACGAACGATGATCAAATTACGGTGAACGGTAATAGAAAGTTAAAAGTAGTTGATATCAAAACGCTTGTATATCCAGGTTTTCCAACGGATTTACAACAGCCGTTTACGACGCTTTTAACAAAGGCGCACGGGACGGGAGTTGTAACAGATACAATTTACGGTGCCCGTTTCAAACACATTGATGAATTACGTCGTATGAATGCTCAAATTAAAGTAGAGGGTCGTTCGGCAATTGTAACTGGTCCTGTATTATTGCAAGGTGCAAAAGTGAAGGCGAGTGATTTACGAGCAGGAGCGGCACTTGTTATTGCAGGATTAATGGCAGATGGAATTACAGAAGTAACAGGACTTGAGCATATTGATCGAGGTTATGAGAATATAGTGGACAAGCTTAAAGGGCTTGGAGCAAACATTTGGCGAGAACAAATGACAAAGCAAGAAATTGAAGAAATGAAGAACGCATAAGTGATACTTCCGCAAGGGGGAAGCGAAGCATCACTACTTGCGGAAGTACACTTTATAGAAAAACACGATTCACAAAATACGGCAGAAATATAAAGACTTAAAGGAGAGGGATTATCGTGGAAAGAAGTTTATCTATGGAGTTAGTACGTGTAACAGAGGCTGCAGCTTTATCATCAGCGCGTTGGATGGGGCGCGGGAAAAAGGATGAGGCAGACGGTGCAGCAACATCAGCTATGCGTGATGTATTTGATACAATTCCGATGAAAGGTACAGTTGTAATTGGTGAAGGTGAGATGGATGAAGCACCAATGCTATATATCGGAGAGAAATTAGGTACAGGATATGGACCACGTGTAGACGTTGCGGTTGATCCTTTAGAAGGGACAAACATCGTAGCAGCTGGTGGCTGGAATGCTCTTGCTGTTATTGCAATTGCAGACCACGGTAATTTGTTACATGCCCCTGACATGTACATGGATAAAATCGCGGTTGGCCCAGAAGCAGTTGGGGCGGTAGACATTGATGCGCCTATTATTGATAACTTACGTGCAGTTGCGAAAGCGAAAAATAAAGATATTGAAGATGTTGTAGCGACAGTTTTAAATCGTCCACGTCATCAAGAAATTATCGAAGAAATTCGTAAAGCTGGTGCGCGCATTAAATTGATTAATGATGGAGATGTAGCTGGAGCGATTAATACAGCGTTTGATCGTACAGGTGTAGATATTTTATTTGGATCTGGTGGAGCACCTGAAGGTGTATTAGCAGCAGTTGCTTTAAAATGTTTAGGTGGAGAAATTCACGGAAAACTATTGCCACAAAACGAAGCTGAATTAGCGCGTTGTAAAAAAATGGGTATAGAAGACATTAATCGTATCCTTCGTATGGAGGACTTAGTAAAAGGTGACGATGCAATCTTTGCAGCAACAGGCGTAACAGATGGAGAACTATTACGCGGTGTTCAATTTAAAGGTAGCGTAGGAACAACGCAATCCCTTGTTATGCGCGCAAAATCAGGCACAGTTCGCTTCGTAGATGGTCGTCATAGCTTAAATAAAAAACCGAACTTGGTTATTAAATAAAAAGCGTAAGCAGCTCGTTCAGAATGGGAAGGGGATGGAGCTTCTGACGTAGAGGCGCTTTTTGCCTCGTAGGAAGAAGTGAAGCCACCGACCATTCTAGCTGCTGAAGCTGGATTAAATAAAAGGTGGAAGCGGCTCGATCAGAAAGGTTAAAATGGTCGACTTTTCTAACTATCGGAGCTGGAACTAAATTAAATAAGAAGCGAAGACAAATTTTCTTGTCTTCGCTTCTTGTATTTGTGTTCCAACGTATTGATTAAAACTAGATAAAAGGGTTACAATAGTGAATATTACCCTACTTGAACTTATTGCCTTTCATTATTAATTATTTGCCTTCCGTATTTTTTCCCTTTACCCATGAAAAAAGAGAATAACGTTAAAGTGTGGTGTCTGAATGAATTTGTCAATTGCAGCATTAGAAAACATGAAATTAAAAGAGTTATACGAGCTTGCGAAAGAATTTAAGATTTCGTATTATAGCAAATTAACGAAAAAAGAGTTAATTTTTTCTATTTTGAAAGCTCGAGCAGAAAAAGAAGGTTTCTTTTTCATGGAAGGCGTATTAGAAATTATTCAATCAGAAGGATTTGGATTCCTACGTCCTATCAACTATTCTCCAAGCTCAGAAGATATTTATATCTCAGCTTCGCAAATTCGTCGTTTCGATTTACGTAATGGAGATAAGGTTTCTGGTAAAGTACGACCTCCGAAAGAAAATGAACGCTATTTTGGGTTATTACAAGTTGAAGCTGTAAACGGAGATGATCCAGATTCAGCAAAAGAGCGTGTGCATTTCCCTGCATTAACACCATTATACCCAGATCGCCAAATGAAATTGGAAACGGAACCTAAAAAGTTACCGACACGCATCATGGATTTAATCGCACCAGTTGGATTTGGACAACGTGGTTTAATTGTTGCGCCTCCAAAGGCTGGTAAAACAAGTCTATTAAAAGAAATCGCGCATAGTGTTACAACAAATCATCCGGAAGCAGAATTAATTGTACTTTTAATTGATGAGCGTCCAGAGGAAGTAACAGACATTGAACGTTCTGTTAAAGGAGATGTTGTAAGTTCTACTTTTGATGAAGTGCCAGAAAATCATATTAAAGTAGCTGAGCTTGTGTTAGAACGTGCGATGCGTCTTGTAGAGCACAAGAAAGATGTTATCATTTTAATGGATAGTATTACCCGTTTAGCTCGAGCTTACAACCTCGTTATTCCACCAAGTGGTAGAACATTATCAGGTGGTATCGATCCAGCTGCCTTCCATAGACCGAAGCGTTTCTTTGGAGCTGCGCGTAATATTGAAGAAGGCGGTAGCTTAACAATTTTAGCAACAGCCCTTGTTGATACAGGATCACGTATGGACGATGTTATTTACGAGGAATTTAAAGGAACTGGAAATATGGAACTTCACTTAGATCGTTCATTAGCTGAACGTCGTATCTTCCCGGCGATCGATATTCGTCGTTCTGGTACACGTAAAGAAGATCTATTAATTCCAAAAGAACATTTAGACAAGTTATGGGGCATTCGTAAAACAATGCGTGATACACCAGACTTCGTTGAAAGTTTCTTACGTAAGCTTCGTCAAACGAAGACAAATGAAGAGTTTTTACAAAACATTGTTGCAGACTCAAAAAGGTATGTAACAACTAAGTAAAGGGAAAAAATCAGGACTCGCTTATTTTATAGTAAGCGAGTTTTTTATGCTGTTTAGGTGATATTAAAGAGAGAGATAAGTGAGAGAACCTTAGCTGGTCAGAGCTGAGCGAGCCGTCTACACTTTAAGATAATATCCAGTTCCGGTGGCTAGCTCTTCGCATCTAAGAACCTTCCGCCCGAAAGGTAAAAAGCACCTTTAGGGCGAAAGAACCTTAGCTGGTCAGAGCTGAGCGAGCCACCTCCACTTTAAATTTAATATCCAGCTCCAGCGGCTAGAATGGTCGGTGGCTTCGCGTCTTCCTACGAGGCAAAAAGCGCCTCTACGTCAGAAGCTCCATCCCCCTCCCATTCTGAACGAGCCGCTTGCGCTTTTAAATTGTATCTAGTTCCGACGGCTAGCTCTTCGTGTCTAAGAACCTCCCGCACTAAAGGTAAAAAGCACCTTTTGTGCGAGAGAACCTTAGCCAGTCAGAGCTAAACGAGCCGTCTACACTTTTAATTTCAAAAGACAAAAACAGGTAGTTGCAAAATGAAGTTAGCCTTGTTATAATTTCATCATATGTGTTTCATCAATATAGTTGTGTATGCAGCTGAAGATGAAAAACTCTGTTTCGAAAATGATTCAGGGCGGAAGGAGATGAAAAGAATGAAAGCAGGAATTCACCCAGATTACAAGAAAGTTGTATTCATGGACACAAACACAGGCTTCAAATTCTTAAGCGGATCTACTAAAGGATCTAACGAAACTGTTGAGTGGGAAGATGGTAACACTTATCCATTACTAAAAGTTGAGATCAGTTCTGATTCTCACCCATTCTACACTGGACGTCAGAAGTTTGCTACTGCAGACGGACGCGTTGACCGCTTCAATAAGAAATACGGTCTTAAGTAATAAAAACATAAAACAGGCAAGTGTATGTATTCGCTTGTCTGTTTTTTTTGCGAAAATATTATACCTTTACCCTACTTTTAACTGAAAAGTAGATGAAAGGAGAGCTTCATGTACTTAATAAATCAAAATGGCTGGATTGAAGTGATTTGCGGTAGTATGTTTTCTGGCAAGTCAGAAGAGCTAATCCGCCGTGTGCGCCGTACGCAATTTGCAAAACAACATGCAATTGTATTTAAACCATGTATTGATAATCGATATAGTGAAGAAGATGTAGTATCACATAACGGATTAAAGGTAAAAGCAGTTCCTGTTTCAGCTTCAAAGGATATATTTGAACATATTACAGAAGAGCTGGATGTTATTGCAATCGATGAGGTGCAATTTTTTGATGGGGACATTGTGGAAGTGGTGCAAGTATTGGCAAATCGTGGCTATCGTGTCATTGTAGCTGGTTTAGACCAAGATTTCCGTGGTCTACCATTTGGACAAGTTCCTCAGCTGATGGCGATTGCTGAACATGTGACAAAACTACAAGCAGTATGTTCTGTATGTGGATCTCCAGCAAGTCGTACACAAAGATTAATTGATGGAGAACCAGCGGCATTTGATGATCCAATTATTTTAGTTGGAGCTTCAGAATCGTATGAACCGCGTTGTCGTCATTGTCATGCAGTACCTGCAAACAAAGATAAGTAAAACTCGCTGCGCAAGGCGGGTTTTTTTCAAAATAGAGAGAATGAGCGGTGTGAGCCGCTTACGCTTTTAAATATATCTAGTTCTGGTGGCTAGCTCTTCGCATCTAAGAACCTTCCGCCCAAAAGGTAAAAAGCACCTTTAGGTCGAAAGAACCTTAGCTGGTCAGAGCTGAAAGAGCCACCGCCACTTTTAAATATATTATCTAGCTCCAGCGGCTAGAATCTCCGGCGATTTCACTCTCTCGCTTGAAGCAAAAAGCGCTTCAAGGTCGAGAGTTGAAAGTGGCCTGCGATTCTGAAAGAGCCGCTTGTGCTTTTAAATATATCTAGTTCTGGTGGCTAGCTCTTCGCATCTAAGAACCTTTCGCCCAAAAGGTAAAAAGCACCTTTAGGTCGAAAGAACCTTAGCTGGTCAGAGCTGAAAGAGCCACCGCCACTTTTAAATATATTATCTAGCTCCAGCGGCTAGAATCTCCGGCCATTTCGCTCTCTCGCTCGAAGCAAAAAGCGCTTCAAGGTCGAGAGCTCCAATGGCCTGCGATTCTGAGCGAGCCGCTTGCGCTTTTAAATATAATTTGCGTTTTTTTGAGTAAGTACCATATACTATTTGTATTAGATACTAGGATGTAGAGGTGAATGATGTGTTAGATCGTTTGCAAGCTGTAGAAAATCGTTATGAGAAGTTAAATGAATTGTTAAGTGATCCAGCGATTATTAGTGATTCGAATAAGCTTCGTGAATATTCAAAGGAACAGTCTGATATACAGGAAACGGTAGAGGTGTATCGTGAGTATAAGGATGTTCGTGAGCAATTAAAAGATGCGAAAGCAATGTTAGAAGATAAGTTAGACGCAGAAATGCGTGAAATGGTAAAAGAAGAAGTTTCTGAGTTAGAATCACAAGATAAAACATTATCAGAGCGTCTGAAAATTTTACTTGTTCCAAAAGACCCTAATGATGATAAGAACGTTATCGTTGAGGTTCGTGGAGCTGCTGGTGGAGACGAGGCAGCTTTATTTGCTGGTGACTTATACCGTATGTATAGCCGTTACGCTGAGGTACAGGGCTGGAAAACGGAGATTATTGAGGCTAGCTATACAGAGTTAGGTGGATATAAAGAGATTATCTTTATGATTAATGGTAAAGGTGCTTTCGCGAAGCTGAAATTCGAGAATGGTGCTCACCGTGTACAACGTGTTCCTGAAACGGAATCTGGTGGACGTATTCATACATCTACAGCAACTGTAGCTGTATTACCAGAGGCAGAAGAAGTAGAAATTGATATTCACGAGAAAGATGTTCGTGTTGATACATTCGCTTCTAGTGGACCTGGTGGACAGAGCGTTAATACAACGATGTCAGCGGTGCGTTTAACGCATTTACCGACTGGTGTAGTTGTATCTTGTCAGGATGAGAAATCACAGATCAAGAATAAAGAAAAAGCGATGAAAGTATTACGCGCACGTGTTTATGATAAGTTTAGACAAGAAGCGCAAGCTGAGTATGATCAAAACCGTAAACAAGCTGTTGGTACGGGAGATCGTTCAGAGCGTATTCGTACGTATAACTTCCCGCAAAACCGTGTTACAGACCATCGAATCGGTTTAACGATTCAAAAGCTAGATCAAATCTTACAAGGTAAGTTAGATGATTTCATCAATGCCTTAGTGATGGAAGATCAGGCTCAAAAGATGGAGGCAGCTGAGTAATGCGTGTCTATGAAGCCCTGAAATGGGCTTCTTCTTTTTTACAGGAAAATGGACGAGATGAAAATGCGGGAGAAATTGTCCTTTGTCATGTATTAAAGGTGAACAGAACAGGATTACTTATGAATATGCGTGAAGAAATAACTGAGGATCAAGAGAAAAGCTTTACGGAGTTTATCCACAAGCATGTAGAAGGTATTCCTATTCAATATATGATTGGTTATGAAATGTTTTATGGACGGTCTTTCTTTGTGAATGAAGAAGTATTAATACCAAGACCGGAAACAGAAGAGCTTATAGTGGGAGTATTAGAAAGAATCGAGCGCCATTTTGGTGATGAGAAACTACATGTAGCAGATATAGGTACAGGTAGTGGAGCGATTTCTATTACGCTTGCTTTAGAAAATAAAAATCTTCATGTTTATACAGTAGATATTGCACAAGGGTCGATTGAAGTTGCAAAAGAAAATGCAAAAGCTTTAGGTGCAGAAGTAACGTTCTATCACGGTGATTTATTGTTACCATTTCATAAAACGGGTCAAAAACTAGATGTTGTTGTTTCAAATCCTCCATATATACCGGAAGAGGATTGGCGTGGTCTTTCTCCTGTTGTGAAAGAGCATGAGCCGAAGAGAGCACTTGTTGGTGGTGAAGACGGATTAGATTTCTATCGCCGTTTTATGGAAGAATTGCCGAATGTGTTGCAGAAGAAAGCGATTGTGGCGTTTGAAATTGGAGTAGGACAAGGTGAGGATGTAAAAAGATTGTTACAACAAGCTTTTCCACATGCTCATGTTGAGGTTGTTTTCGATATTAACGGAAAAGATCGTATGGTATTTGCAGAGATGGAGTAAGGTTCACACCTTACTCTATTTTTTTGTGGAAAAATTCATATAGATTTTAAATTTAATAGTTTAGAAAGATGAAAGTCTGTCCACACTGTTTGTAGAAGGGACGGTGGAGGAAATGAAAAAACAAGTTATTGCTTATCTTCTTATACTATTAATTGGTGCACAGTTACTTGTGCAGTTTGGATATATGAAAGCTGATGCGAAAGGGCCTTCAGTTATTCCGAAAGAGGCCGTTCGATTAAGAATTTTAGCAAATAGTGATTCAGATAAAGACCAGGCATTAAAGCGTAAAGTGCGTGATGAAGTAAAAGCACAAATTGATGGATGGGTAGCGGATTTAACTTCATTTGAAGAGGCACGCAAAGTAATTCAAAGTCATATTCCAGAAATCGAGAAAACGGTGGAAAATACGTTAAAAAGAGAAGGAAGTAAAGATTCATTTCAAGTGAAATTTAGTAAGAATGTAAAGTTTCCTACAAAGGTATACGGGAATTTTATTTATCCAGCAGGAGAATATGAAGCAGTATTAATCACAATTGGAGAAGGTGAAGGGGCGAACTGGTGGTGTGTATTATTTCCACCAATGTGTTTCTTAGATTTTTCGAGTGGGACAGCTGTAAGAAAAGAAGAGCACGTTGTAAAGGCGGAATCTCCTGAAGAGGAGCAGGTGAAACAACTAGATGAGGAAGTAATAGATAAAGAAGAGAAGAAAGTAGATAAGGTAAAAGAAACGAAAGCTGTAAAGCAGGAAGTAGTAAAAAAAGTAACAGCTTCTGAAAAGAAAGTAGTAAAAAATGAAACAAAAGTCGAAGAGCAGCCTGTAAGTAAAGAAGAAATAAAAACTGTGGAAAAAGTGGAGAAACCTGTGGAGAAAAAACAAGAAAAACAAAATGAGTATGTAAAAGTAGAAGAGGAAGAAGAAAAGCCAGAAGTTAAATTGTTTATTGTAGAAGCTTTTACATCTTTATTCTCTAAATAGTACTATTAATAAATCCCTCTTCATATATAAAAATGAGGAGGGATTTATTATGAAGAAAGTGTATTTTGCTACGAAAGCAGATGTGGAAAGATTACATTCTTTTTTCGGACAAGCTAATAAAAAAGATGATAAAATAAATGAGTTGTACGCACAATTTATGATTTTGGAAGAGGCGGAAGAAATACGAGCTGTAATTGGTTATGAACAAAGTGGGGAAGATGTGCTTATTCGTTCTTGTTTATTCACACCTCATGTGGATAAACAGACTTTCTTATATTTTTTGTTAATAGTTTTGTTCAGTATATGAAAGAAAAAAGTAAGTTCTAACAAATTAGTACTTACTTAACAAATACATCCA
>NZ_JH414711.1:188066-374931 GCF_000238655.1 Bacillus sp. 7_6_55CFAA_CT2
AAACAGACTTTCTTATATTTTTTTGAAATGTTTTTGCAGTATATGAAAGAAAAAAGTGTTCAACAATTGTACTTACTAACAAATCATCCACAATCTGTACCGATCTTTCAGTTTTTTGACTTTTTTACTATAGAAAAGGATGAGGTTCCAGAGGGAATTCAACAACTAGAACATTTTTGTAAAAATATAAAAGAGCAGAATGCAATAATACTAAATTGTCAGCTATTCACAAAGTTATCCACGGATTAATTAGGTTTATCCACATTTTGTGGATAAACCTTGTTTGTCTTTTGGATAAATCTCATAGTAAACTAAAAATATACAAGTATTTAAGGGTAGAAAAGGACGTGGAAAAAAATGCATACAAACATGTGGGTTGTGGATAATGTTGTGGAAAGAAAAAAATATTATCCACAGTTACAAGAAGCAGCAAAATTATTAAGAGAAAATGAGGCGGTGGCTTTCCCTACGGAAACAGTATATGGGTTAGGTGCAAATGCGATGGATGATGAAGCAATCGCGAAAATTTTCGAAGCGAAAGGAAGACCGAGTGATAATCCACTCATTGTCCATATAGGTACAAAATCTCAGTTAGATGGGATTGTGAAAGAAATTCCACCAGTTGCAGAGAAGTTAATGGCGCATTTTTGGCCAGGACCATTAACAATTATTTTGCCGAGAAAAGAAGGGATTTCACAGAAGGTGACGGCAGGACTTAATACGGTTGGAGTAAGAATGCCTGATCATCCAATTGCACTTGCTCTTATTGAAGAGGCGAATGT
Organism: Bacillus sp. 7_6_55CFAA_CT2; assembly: GCF_000238655.1. Taxonomy (NCBI): domain Bacteria; kingdom Bacillati; phylum Bacillota; class Bacilli; order Caryophanales; family Bacillaceae; genus Bacillus; species Bacillus sp. 7_6_55CFAA_CT2. The sequence continues at coordinate 188,849 of NZ_JH414711.1, forward strand.
ACCTGTTGCAGCACCAAGTGCGAATCGTTCAGGGCGTCCAAGTCCAACATTAGCTTCTCACGTATATGAAGATTTGAATGGGAAGATTGCAGGTATTGTTGATGGTGGTGCAACTGGAGTAGGCGTTGAATCAACTGTAATTGATTGTACAAGCGCGGTTCCAACAATATTACGTCCAGGTGGGATTACGAAAGAACAATTAGAAGCGGTGATAGGTACTGTTTCTTTAGATCCAGCTTTAAAGGATGAGAAGGAAAAACCGAAATCGCCTGGAATGAAATACACACATTATGCGCCGAAAGCACCACTTAGTATTGTTGAGGGTTCACGTGAGTTTATTCAGCATCTTGTGGATGAGAAAAAGGAAGAAGGATTTAAAGTAGGCGTATTAACGACAGAAGAGTATCAGCATGTATATAGTGCAGATGTTATATTATCTTGTGGTGTTAGAAGTGACTTAGCTAGTGTTGCGACTAAATTATATGATGTACTTAGAACATTTGATGCAAGTGAAGTGGATGTTATTTTTAGTGAGTCATTCCCTAATGAAGGAATAGGGAATGCAATTATGAATCGTTTAACAAAAGCGGCAGGACATCATATTATTATTGAATGATAAGGTAAGATTAGCAAACAGAATATTTCTCCTTGGATAAGCATATTGTGAAGTAGCACGTCCAAGGAGGGGCATGAATGACGTTTGAACAGCTAATACCTTTAATAATTATGGCATTCGCCTTAGGGATGGATGCGTTCTCGGTGAGTCTTGGTATGGGGATGATACCCCTAAAGTTAAGACAAATCCTGTATATTGGTATGACGATAGGGATATTTCATATTATTATGCCGTTTATAGGAATGGTACTAGGTCGTTTTTTATCAGAGAAGTATGGAGATATCGCACATTTTGCGGGTGCTATTTTATTAATCGGACTAGGGTTTTATATCGTATATTCGAGCATTTTACAAAATGAAGAGACTAGAACAGCCCCTATTGGAATTAGTTTATTCGTATTTGCATTTGGCGTCAGTATAGATAGTTTCTCAGTAGGACTTAGTCTTGGTATTTATGGAGCACAAACAATTATTACGATTTTACTTTTTGGATTTGTTAGCATGTTATTAGCGTGGATGGGTTTATTAATTGGGAGACATGCGAAAGATATGCTCGGTACATATGGTGAGATAGTAGGTGGTATCATTTTAGTTGGGTTTGGATTATATATCCTTTTTCCTATATAATTTTATGTAGGAGGGAATTATGAACAAGCTATTGGAATGGTATGTTAAATTTTTAACCTTCTATCCTCGATGGCTAAGAAGACTTATAATTTGGGGTATTATTTTGCAAATTTCGATGTTAGGTTGGATTAAGTTAATTCGTGAATGGTGAGATAGTTCCTTTCTGTGAATATTTTGTTTGTACTATATTTATTGCGCTAAAAATTACAGATATAGAAAGGATGAGATGAATGACGAGATTGAAGCAAGTTTTTGGTATTATTATTAGTTTTTTTGTTTTTTGGTTTAGTATGCTCGGTGTACAAATGTTTGCTGAGTTTTTAGATATTGAGTCATTGAAATTTGTTGCGGGAAAGACTGAGGCGGCGCGTGCCTTTTACTCTCCGTACCCGTTTTTAATTGTTTTTCTTATTACATTGCTTTCCCTATACTTCTTCGTAATTAAGCTAGGGAAGCCGAAAAAAGAGAAAATGCCTACTTTAGAGGAAAAGAAGGAAGAATTACAATGATAAAATCCCCTGCTAAAAAGCAGGGGATTTTATATTTGAGTGATGGGAGGAATCTAGCCGCCTTGCTTTTAAATATATCCAGTTCCAGCGGCTAGAATGGTCGGTGGCTTCGCGTCTTCCTGCGAGGCAAAAAGCGCCTCTACGTCAGAAGCTCCATCCCCCTCTCATTCTGAGCGAGCCGCTTCCGCTTTTAGATATTATCCAGTTCCAGTGGCCAGCTCTTTGCATCTAAGAACCTCCCGCACGAAAGGTAAAAAGCACCTTTTGTGCGAGAGAACCTTAGCTGGTCAGAGCTAAACGGGCCACTTCCACTTTTAAACTGGCCTAACCAATTCAAATTGTTCTCCTAATTTTGCATAGTTGTGTCCTGCTAGGCGGCTTATTGGTTTGAGTCCTTCGGCGTGAATGCGCCCTTTTTCATATAGATGTTCGGCAACGTGGAAACGAACGACGCGTCCAATTAGTAGATCACAAGCTGGTGAGTCTTCCGTTCCGCCAAGTGGAATTGCACGTTCTAATACGCATTCCATTCGAATATTTGCTTCTTTTACACCTGGAACAGAGATGACTTCACTTTCGATTGGTGTTAGTTTTGCTAGTTCAATTTCACTTTCATTTGGCGGGAGATTAGCTGCTGTTTCGTTAATTGCTGCTACATATGATTCGTCAGAAATATGTACGACAAATTCTCCTTTTTCAATTGCGTTTCGGGAAGTGTCCTTTCTTTCTCCGGCTTTTCGTTGTACAGATACTGAGATAAGTGGTGGATTAGCAGCGACAATATTGAAATAACTATATGGTGCTCCGTTTAGTACGCCTTCTTTTGTTACAGAAGTAACGAATGCGACAGGACGAGGGATGATACTTCCAGTAAGTAATTTGTAATTATCTTTTTCAGTTTGTTCATTTGGATTAATGGATAACATGCTTGTAATCCCCTTTCTAAATATGAATACTTATTGTTTGTTTACAAGATAACGATGAGAAAATCCTGCTGGAAATAATATTTTGTTTCATAAAAAGAACTTACTTCAATTGTAATGAAGTAAGTTCTTTTTTCAAGAATCTCAAATTTGAGATAAAAATTAAAGTAAAACGTATGCGCCAGGTCCGATTAAAGCTACACCAACAGCGACAGCGATTAACATTAAGTTATATTCATATCCGTTTTGTGTTACCCAGTAACCATTTTTTCCGTGAACAGTGAAGATAGCCATTAACATTGTTCCAACGATAAATAATGAACCAACTACAATGAAAATACCTGATGCAAATAAGAAACCACCTAGTAATTCAGTTGCGCCAGCCATAAATGCCATAAATACACCAGGACGTAAACCGATTGACTCCATCCAGCCACCTGTTCCTTTTAAACCGTAACCGCCGAACCACCCAAATAATTTTTGAGCGCCATGACCCATGAATGTAATTCCTATAATAAGACGAATAATAAGTAGACCGAAATCCATCATTTTTAAAAACCTCCTAAAAGTTATTAACTTACCTTACGTAAGTAATAATAAAATAGTTACTTACTTTAGTCAAGTGGATTTTGAAAAAAGTTTGAATTAAATTTTACAAATTAACAACAAAAAATAAAATGTAGTAAAGACCTCTAGACAAGTTGGGCAAAAAAAGAGAAAATATAAATAGAAGTTAACTTCTAATTGTTATTCAGACAATCAGAATTGACTGGAATTTTGTGAAGCGCTACAATAAGAGTCTATTAGTAATGACGTAATTTATTTCGAAAGCGTTTTTACAGTATAATATTCGAAGTATGAAGTCTTACATGTATCCCGAGCTTTACTAGGGATTGCCCTATAAACTTTTAGGTAAATTATAAGGAGGACTATCCTATGTTTAAAAAATTATTCGGTTTTGGTTCAAAAACAAATGAAGAAACAATCGTAGCTCCATTAACTGGAGCAGTGAAAAATATTGAAGAAGTACCAGATCCAGTATTTGCTGGTCGTATGATGGGTGACGGTGTTGCAATCGATCCTACTGAAGGTGTAGTTGTATCTCCAGTTGATGGTGAAATCGTACAATTATTCCACACAAAACATGCTATCGGAATTAAAGCGAAAAACGGTACAGAAATTTTAATCCACGTTGGATTAGAAACTGTAAAAATGGAAGGCGAAGGTTTCGAAGCTCACGTTTCTGAAGGCCAAGCTGTAAAAGCTGGAGATAAATTAATCTCATTCGACTTAGAATTAATCCGTGAAAAAGCGAAAAGCACAATTACTCCAATTGTTATTACAAACACAGATGCAGCTGAGTCTATTAAGACAACTGTAGGCGTAGCAGCTACAAAAGGTTCAACAGAAGTAATGAAAGTTACAATGAAATAATTGCAATATAAGAGGAATCCGTTTCGTATGAAATGGATTCCTTATTTTTGTTGCGTGTTCAGTATGTATGTTAAAATACTCTAGGCACTTGGAAATAGGGTTTCACATATATGTGGATAAGGCGCATTTTTCTTAGAAAAAATATAAGAGAAATGCGCCTTTTGTATATTCACATTTCTTTTGTTCTATTCTAATGTAAGTTATGATGAATGGTAAGAAATCGAATATAGGGGTGGGTTTGAATGAAACGAGTGTTATTTGTTTGTACTGGCAATACATGTCGTAGTCCAATGGCTGAGGCGTTGCTTCGTCATCACGGAGGAGATAAGTTTGAAGTGCAATCTGCTGGTGTTTTCGCCTATCCTGGGAGCGATGCATCGGTACATGCGAAGGAAGCTTTAGCTGAAAAAGGAATTTTAATTGATCATGCGGCGCAGCAAATAAATGAAACTTTGCTTGATTGGGCTGATATTGTCGTAACGATGACAGAAAACCATAAGCAAATTGTACTTGGGCATTATCCGAGCGTTGAAAAGAAATTAAATACGTTATATGGATTAACTGAAGGTATAGGCAAGGACATTTCAGATCCATTTGGAGGCTCGCTTTCTATTTATAAAGAAACGTTAGATGAGATGGAAAAACTTGTACAAACTTTACTGAAAAAACATTCAGTAGGTTGATGTTTCGTGTATAATACGATATTGGAGATCACTTCTTCCTATGTGAGGTAGCGAGTGTGAAATGAAGATAATTGATTGAAACTTTGGAGGGGTAAAAATGAAAGTAGTAATAGCATCTGATCACGGCGGTATGAATATCCGCAAAGAACTTGTAAGTTTATTAGAAGAGTTAAATATTGAATATGTTGATTTAGGTTGTGAATGTGAAGCTGGTTCTGTTGATTACCCTGACTTTGCGTTTCCAGCAGCTGAAATGGTAGCGAATGGTGAAGTAGATCGTGGTATTTTAGTTTGTGGGACAGGCATTGGTATGTCAATCGCAGCAAACAAAGTAAATGGTATCCGTTGTGCGTTAGTTCATGATACTTTCAGCGCGAAAGCAACGAGAGAGCATAATGACACTAATATGCTAGCGATGGGTGAGCGTGTAATTGGTGCTGGTCTAGCGCGTGATATCGCGAAAATCTGGTTAACAACTGACTATGAAGGTGGTCGTCACGAAAACCGCGTAGGAAAAATTAAAACATACGAAACAAAGTAATACATTCTAACTATCAGTAGTGTGAAATATAATTTGGTGAACCAACCTGTGAAAGGAAGAGGCGTAATGACAGAAATCGTAAAGGTAAGAGAACAGCTACAAATGTCGCTTTCTGATTTCCAAGAACAAGCTTCATTACAAAGCGGTCAAATTTTTGTAGTGGGTTGTAGCACGAGCGAAGTGCTAGGCGAAAGAATTGGAACATCAGGAACGATGGAAGTAGCAGAGGCGATTTTCTCTGAGTTAAAACAATTTCAAGAGCAAACAGGTATTGAATTAGCGTTTCAATGTTGTGAGCATTTAAACCGTGCTTTAGTAGTTGAGAGAGAAGTAGCGATAAAATATCAATTTGAAATTGTAACAGTTACGCCTGTTAGATCAGCAGGTGGTGCATTGGGGACATACGCGTATCACAATTTGAAAGATCCGGTAGTAGTTGAGTTTATTAAAGCTGATGCAGGAATGGATATTGGTGATACATTTATCGGTATGCATTTAAAGCATGTAGCTGTTCCGGTTCGTACAAGTGTGAAGGCAATTGGAAGTGCGCATGTAACGATGGCCAAAACACGTGGAAAACTAATTGGTGGAGCGCGTGCTGTCTATGCGGCAGTGGAAGAGACTACCACTTGCCGTTAAATATGAGAAATTAGGAAGTCATATAGTAACTGTTTATCATAAGATAAAAGGTATGTTGTCTGACTTTATAATAGAAGAAAGAAAAGACCGATTTTCGGTCTTTTTTTCTTTTATGATATAGAAAGTCATGTTAGAATGTAGTTGAAAACATGAAGGTTCGAAAGAATTACAACCTGAATTTTCGTTTTTTCTGAATAAATAAGAAAAAACTGTTGGGAATCGATGTAATTCGTTCAGAAAAGGGGGATTTTGGTGGATCATTTAAAACGTCAAGATGAAAAGGTATTTGCTGCAATTGAGGCAGAACTAGGAAGACAGCGTTCAAAGATTGAGTTAATTGCTTCGGAAAACTTCGTAAGTGAAGCAGTAATGGAGGCACAAGGTTCTGTTTTAACGAATAAGTATGCTGAAGGATATCCTGGAAAACGTTACTATGGTGGCTGTGAACACGTAGACGTAGTAGAAGATATCGCACGTGATCGCGTGAAAGAAATTTTCGGCGCAGAGCACGTAAATGTTCAACCACACTCTGGTGCACAAGCGAACATGGCAGTATACTTTACGATTTTAGAGCAAGGCGATACAGTACTTGGTATGAACTTATCTCATGGTGGTCACTTAACACACGGAAGCCCTGTTAACTTCAGTGGAGTACAATATAATTTCGTAGAATATGGCGTGGATGCTGACTCTCACCGTATTAATTACGATGATGTATTAGCAAAAGCGAAAGAACATAAACCAAAATTAATCGTTGCAGGTGCAAGTGCATACCCTCGTGTTATCGATTTCAAGCGATTCCGTGAGATTGCAGATGAAGTGGGCGCTTATTTAATGGTTGATATGGCACATATCGCTGGTTTAGTAGCTGCTGGTTTACACCCAAATCCAGTACCACATGCACATTTCGTTACAACGACAACACATAAAACGTTACGTGGTCCGCGTGGTGGTATGATTTTATGTGAAGAGCAATTTGCAAAACAAATTGATAAATCAATCTTCCCTGGTATTCAAGGTGGTCCACTTATGCACGTAATCGCTGCAAAAGCTGTTGCATTTGGTGAAGCACTTCAAGATGATTTCAAAACATATGCACAAAATATCGTTAACAATGCGAACCGCTTAGCTGAAGGTCTTCAAAAAGAAGGACTTACACTTGTTTCTGGCGGAACAGACAATCACTTAATCTTGATTGATGTTCGTAACTTAGAAATCACAGGTAAAGTAGCAGAGCACGTATTAGATGAAGTTGGTATTACAGTGAACAAAAATACAATTCCATTTGAAACAGCAAGCCCATTTGTAACAAGTGGTGTACGTATCGGTACAGCAGCTGTAACATCTCGTGGTTTCGGTTTAGAAGAAATGGATGAAATTGCGTCACTTATTGCTTATACATTAAAAAATCATGAAAATGAAGTTGCATTAGAAGAAGTACGTAAGCGTGTAGAAGCGTTAACTAGCAAATTCACAATGTATCCAAATCTATAATAGATTGAAGAAGACTGCCAGACTTAATTGTTTTGGCGGTCTTTTTTTGTGGACATATATTATTTTTAAAGTATGTATACAAATGATGAATAAATTTTGGCGATATAATGAAGGATACAGCTCCCATAATTGGTAAAGATACTAGATAGATTCATCGTAAAATCATGATTTTGCCAAATTTGCCCTTGAATATTAGTAGCGTTTTCTTTACAATCGTAAATAGTGTAAAAAAGCGTGCAAACGCATGAATATCATCTAAAGGAGAGATTCACATGGGAAAACTGTATGTATTTGATCACCCGTTAATTCAACATAAGATTACATATATTCGCGATAAGAATACAGGTACGAAAGATTTTCGTGAATTAGTGGACGAAGTAGCAAGCTTAATGGCTTTCGAAATTACTCGCGACCTTCCACTTAAGGACATTGAAATTGAAACACCTGTAAGCAAAGCGACAACAAAAGTGATCGCTGGTAAAAAACTTGGTTTAATTCCGATTTTACGTGCAGGTTTAGGAATGGTTGATGGAATTCTGAAATTAATTCCAGCAGCAAAAGTAGGACACGTTGGTTTATACCGTGACCCTAAAACATTGCAACCGGTAGAATACTATGTGAAACTTCCAACGGATGTAGAAGAGCGTGACTTTATCGTACTAGATCCGATGCTAGCAACAGGTGGTTCTGCGGCTGAAGCAATTAACTCTCTGAAAAAGCGCGGTGCGAAACAAATTAAATTAATGTGTATCGTTGCAGCTCCAGAAGGGGTAAAAGTAGTACAAGAAGAACATCCTGATGTTGATATTTATGTAGCAGCATTAGATGAGAAATTAAATGACCACGGATATGTAGTACCAGGTCTTGGTGATGCTGGTGACCGTTTATTCGGAACGAAGTAAGACAACTGACGAGCAGGGGAGATTCCCCAGCTCGTCTTTTTTGTTGTAAGCAAGTAGGGGAGGGGGAGAGGATAAATATACATCGTATATACAACATAAGTTGCATACACCTCACATATAATATAGAAGTCTTACGTCTGAGGAACACTATATTATGGAAGAAAAGCGTTATATCTCGAAAATATAATAGTGACAAACTTGTGAACATTTCCTTCTATTATAAAGAGAAAACTGTTAGAAATTGCATATATGTAACCAGTATTTAGAAGGGGAACGTTTTCATTTTTGGGAGGAAATGCCTAATACTCAAATTTTTAGATTTTTTACGATTTCTCGTTGACACTGTTAATACCCTATTGTATGCTAACAACGGGGATAGATGGTAGGGCTTTCAGTGACAAAATTACATCTATTCCGTGACGAAAATGTAAACTTTTTGTTTTGTATAGGATTTATGCAAAAAAATGAGTTATTATTAACACATCGTGAATGAGGGTTACATATTGGAGGGATGAATCCTTGCAAAAAAACGATCGCAGCCATATAAAAGCTTATGCTTTAATGTCAGGTATTCTTGCTCAATTAGTCGGTTCTATTCTTGTTGGAATCTTTGGTGGGCAGTGGATTGATAATAAGGTTGGAACGTTTCCGTTGTTTCTTATTATAGGGTTATTACTCGGACTAGGAACAGGGGTATACGCAATGATTCGACTCATTCGACATTACTATTCGGGAGAGCAATGATGATAGACGTACATGGACTTGTCCAAAGACAAAAGAAATATATGTACTACTTGCTTGCGCTTCTAGTGCTAGGATGGGGATTTACCTCTTACAAGGATGTATTTCTTGGACTGATTATCGGGACGATTTTCAGTTTTCTTAGTTTGCGCATCATTGCACGTAGAACAGACAAGCTGCTAGATCGCGTAACAAATGGAGAAAACGTGAAGTTCAAGGCAACAGCGGTAAGTACATATTCAAGATTCGCCACGATTGGGTTATTAATTTTATTTGCAGCCAAATATCAAGAGTTAATCGCGATGTGGGGCCTAGGTGTAGGATTGCTGACAGGATACCTTGTCATGATCATAGATTTTCTTTATTTAGAGTATAAGAGCAGGGAAGAGAGGTGAATTACTAGTGGAACACGGTAAATTAGTTGAATTTCTAGGTTTAACGTTCGATTTGTCATCAGTTATGATGGTTACTGTAGCAGCAGTTATTGTTTTCTTAATCGCTGTTATCGGAACTCGCAGCTTAGCTCTTCGCCCAACCGGGATGCAAAACTTCATGGAATGGGTGTTTGACTTCGTGAAAGGGATTATCAATAGTACGATGGACTGGAAAACAGGTGGACGTTTCTTAACGCTTGGCGTTACGCTTATCATGTTTATCATCGTATCGAACTTCCTTGGTTTACCATTCATGTATTCAGCAACTGAAGCTGGCGAACATATTGCATGGTGGAGATCACCAACGTCTGATCCAGCAGTTACATTAACATTAGCCGTGATGGTAGTTACCCTCACCCATTATTATGGAATTAAGATGAAGGGTACGAAAGAGTACGTAAAAGGTTATTTCCAACCTATGAAATTCTTATTCCCATTAAAGGTTATTGAGGAGTTTGCTAACACATTAACGTTAGGTCTTCGTTTATTTGGTAACATTTATGCAGGTGAGATCTTATTAGGATTACTTGCTAAGTTGGGCGGAGCATCATTCCTTGGCGCATTAGGTGCACTTGTACCTATGTTAGCGTGGATGGGATTCAGTGTATTCGTTGGTTCAATCCAAGCATTTATTTTCGTTATGTTAACGATGGTTTATATGGCTCATAAAGTAAGCCATGACCATTAATATAATTTAAGTAAGAAAAAATTTATTTTTTTATAATACAAAGGAGGACAAATTAAATGAGTTTAGGTGTAATCGCAGCTGCAATTGCAATTGGTTTATCAGCATTAGGTGCAGGTATTGGTAACGGTCTTATCGTATCACGTACAATCGAAGGTGTTGCTCGTCAACCAGAACTAAAAGGCGCACTTCAAACAATTATGTTCATCGGGGTTGCTTTAGTTGAGGCACTTCCAATCATCGGTGTAGTTATTGCTTTCATCGTAATGAACAAATAAGGGAGACTCCCCTTACATAGATGGCGAAGAGTGTTTTTCCGAACTTTCTTCGCCATTGCTTTATGAATGAAACGTATGTCTTTTTTTTTCATATGATCAATTTAGATATTTTGAAGGGAGTGAATCCTTGTGCCAACTTTATTATTAGGTGCTGCCATTCCATTTGGAACGATTGCTTATACATTGTTCATTTTCTTACTTCTATTAGTAATGCTACGCAAATTTGCGTGGGGTCCTTTAATGGGAATTATGAAAGAACGTGAAGAGCATGTTACTAATGAAATCGACGCTGCAGAAAGAAGTAATGCTGAGGCGAAGAAGTTAGTAGAAGAACAACGTGAAATGTTAAAACAATCACGTGTTGAAGCACAAGAGTTAATCGAAAGAGCGAAAAAGCAAGCTGTAGATCAAAAAGATGTTATTGTTGCTGCTGCGAAAGAAGAAGCAGAATCAATTAAAGCATCTGCTGTACAAGAAATTCAACGCGAAAAAGAGCAAGCAATTGCTGCTTTACAAGAACAAGTTGCTTCTTTATCTGTTCAAATTGCTTCTAAAGTAATTGAAAAAGAATTAAAAGAAGAAGATCAAGTGAAGTTAATTCGCGATTATATTAAAGAAGTAGGAGAAGCGCGATGAGCAATGGGATTGTAGCAAAACGTTATGCTGTCGCTCTTTTTAAAATTGCTAAAGAAAAACACGTATTAGAAATGTTTGAAGAGGAATTACGCCTTGTACAAAACGTTTATGTAAAGAACGGAGAACTACATAGCTTTTTAACGCAACCGAACATTTCAAAGGAACAAAAGAAAACGTTTCTTGCAAACGTATTCGGATCTGTTTCTGAATCTATTTTAAATACGTTATATATTTTAATTGATAACAAACGCATTGATATCTTACCTGAAATTGCAGATGAATATGTTGTTCTTGCTAATGAAGAACGTAACGTAGCGGACGCAACTGTATATTCTACTCGTCTTCTATCAGAAGAAGAGAAGCTTAACATTGCAGAAGCATTTGCGAAGAGAACAGGAAAAGATGCAATTCGCGTGAAAAATGTTGTAGATGAAGATTTACTAGGCGGAATTAAAGTACGTATTGGAAATCGCATTTATGACGGAAGTTTACAAGGAAAATTAGCACGTATTCAGCGTGAATTAATGAAGAATAGATAGGGGTGAAGCACATGAGCATCAGAGCTGAAGAAATTAGCGCACTGATAAAGCAACAAATCGAGAACTATCAGTCTGAAATCGAAGTTAGTGATGTTGGTACAGTTATCCAAGTTGGTGACGGTATCGCGCGTGCTCATGGTCTTGATAACGTTATGGCTGGTGAACTTGTAGAGTTCTCTAACGGCGTTATGGGACTAGCACAAAACTTAGAGGAAAATAACGTAGGTATTATCATTTTAGGACCTTACACAGAAATTCGTGAAGGTGACGAAGTTCGTCGTACTGGTCGCATCATGCAAGTACCGGTAGGAAAAGAACTAATTGGTCGTGTTGTAAACCCATTAGGTCAACCAGTTGATGGTTTAGGCCCAATCAATACAACAAACACTCGTCCAATTGAAAGTCCAGCACCAGGTGTAATGGATCGTAAATCTGTTCATGAGCCACTTCAAACAGGTATTAAAGCGATCGATGCTCTTGTACCAATTGGCCGTGGTCAACGTGAGTTAATCATTGGTGACCGTCAAACTGGTAAAACAGCAGTTGCACTTGATACAATCATTAACCAAAAAGATGAAGATATGATTTGTATCTACGTAGCAATTGGACAAAAAGAATCAACTGTACGTAACGTAGTAGAAACACTACGTAAGCACGGTGCATTAGAGTACACAATCGTTGTAACTGCATCTGCTTCTCAACCAGCTCCATTATTATACCTAGCTCCTTACGCTGGTGTAACAATGGGTGAAGAGTTCATGTACAATGGTAAACACGTATTAGTAGTATATGATGACTTATCAAAACAAGCAGCGGCTTACCGTGAGCTGTCATTACTATTACGTCGTCCTCCAGGTCGTGAAGCTTACCCAGGGGATGTATTCTACTTACATTCTCGCTTATTAGAGCGTGCAGCAAAATTAAGTGATGCAAAAGGCGGCGGTTCTTTAACTGCACTACCTTTCATCGAAACACAAGCAGGGGACGTATCAGCATACATCCCAACAAACGTAATTTCTATTACGGATGGACAAATCTTCTTACAATCTGACCTATTCTTCTCTGGCGTACGTCCAGCGATCGATGCGGGTACTTCTGTATCTCGTGTAGGTGGATCTGCTCAGATTAAAGCAATGAGTAAAGTATCAGGTACACTTCGTCTTGACCTTGCATCTTACCGTGAGTTAGAAGCGTTCGCTCAGTTCGGTTCTGACCTTGATAAAGCAACTCAAGCGAAATTAAACCGTGGTGCTCGTACTGTTGAGGTATTAAAACAAGGATTACACAAACCATTACGTGTAGAGAAACAAGTTATCATTCTTTACGCTTTAACACGTGGATTCCTAGATGATATCCCAGTAGTAGATATCACTCGTTTTGAAGAAGAATTCCATGCTTGGTTAGATTCTAATGCGACTGACTTATTAGAAGAAATCCGCACAACTAAGAAACTTGCGGATGACGACAAATTTGCAGCAGCAATCAATGGATTTAAAAAAGTATTTGTAGCTTCTGAATAATAATAAAAAGTGAAGCCGACTGTTCAGCCCCATCGGCTAAGGTTCTTTCTCACAGAAGGTGCTTTTTACCTTCTTGTGGGGAAGGTTCTTAGACGAAAGGGGCTAGGAGGCGGAACTAGATTAATAAAAGCGGAAGCGGCTCGTTGTGAATGTGAGGGGGATGGAGCTTCTGACGAAGAGGCGGTGTTTGCCTCGTAGGAAGAAGTGAAGCCACCGAGCATTCAAGCCGCTGGAGCTAGATAGTATATATAAAAGGCATCTCGGGCTCTGAGATTGCTAAAGGTCATGTAAAGGAAAAGAGTAGGTGCACCTATTCTTTTCCTTCAATCATGAGCAAGAATATCTTGCAACGTAGATTAGGAAGAGGATTCTTACTAATCGTGCCAACTTCCGGAAAAAAGGTGGTGAAAACCTGTGGCATCTTTACGCGATATAAAAGCGAAGATTAACTCGACAAAGAAAACGAGTCAAATTACGAAAGCGATGGAGATGGTATCTGCATCTAAGTTAAACCGTGCAGAGCAAAATGCTAAATCTTTCGTTCCGTATATGGAAAAGATTCAAGAAGTAGTAGCGAGCATTGCGCAAGGAAGCAAAGGGATTAATCATCCAATGCTAAATGCGCGTCCTGTAAAGCGTACAGGATACATCGTTATTACGTCTGATCGCGGACTAGCAGGTGGTTATAACAGTAACGTATTACGTACAGTAAGTAACGTAATTCGTGAACGTCATAATATGGATTCAAACCAATATTCTATTATTGTGCTTGGACGACTAGGACGTGATTATTTAAAACGTCGCGGCTTTAACATTATTGATGAAGTAGTTGGATTATCTGACCACCCATCATTTACTGATATTAAAGACCTTGCTTCTCGAGCAATTGCGATGTTTGCAGATGGTGCTTATGATGAGCTGTACATCTACTACAACCATTACGTAAGTAAAATTTCACAAGAGGTAACGGAAAATAAAATTTTACCGCTTACTGATGTGGCGTCTGACAAACCGACGACAGCTTATGAATTCGAACCTTCTGAAGAAGAAATTTTAAAAGTACTATTGCCACAATACGCAGAAAGCTTAGTGTACGGTGCATTACTAGACGGTAAAGCAAGTGAACACGCAGCGCGTATGACAGCAATGAAGAGTGCTACAGACAACGCAATGGAAGTTATCGATTCACTTACACTTTCATTCAACCGTGCGCGTCAGGCAGCGATTACGCAAGAAATTACGGAAATCGTTGGTGGAGCAGCAGCGTTAGAATAGTATTAAAAGGCGGAAGCGGCTCTGTCAAAAGAGTCGCGTAAGCTATAAACCAATAAAAAATTAAAAGCTAGCTGCTCGTAGAAAGTTGGCTAATTAAAAGAAAGCTAGGAGGGAACCCGATGAATAAAGGGCGCGTTACGCAAATCATGGGTCCGGTTGTAGACGTTAAGTTTGATGGCGGAAAGCTACCAGAAATCTACAACGCCCTTACGGTAAAACAAAGCAACGAAAACGGAAGTATTAACTTAACATTTGAAGTTGCACTTCATTTAGGTGATGATACAGTTCGTACAGTTGCAATGTCTTCCACAGATGGACTTGTTCGTGGCACAGAAGTAGAAGATACTGGTAAACCAATCTCTGTACCAGTTGGTGATGTAACACTTGGTCGCGTATTTAACGTATTAGGTGATGCAATTGACTTAGATGGTGAGGTTCCTGCAGATGTACATCGTGATCCAATTCACCGTCAAGCACCTGCATTCGAAGAATTATCTACTAAAGTAGAAATTCTTGAAACTGGTATTAAAGTAGTAGACTTACTTGCTCCTTACATTAAGGGTGGTAAGATCGGCCTATTCGGTGGTGCCGGCGTAGGTAAAACAGTATTAATTCAGGAATTAATTAACAACATCGCACAAGAGCACGGTGGTATCTCTGTATTCGCTGGTGTAGGTGAGCGTACTCGTGAGGGTAATGACTTATACCACGAAATGAGCGATTCTGGCGTAATCAAGAAAACTGCGATGGTATTTGGACAAATGAACGAGCCACCTGGAGCACGTCAACGTGTTGCATTAACAGGTTTAACAATGGCTGAGCATTTCCGTGATGAGCAAGGACAAGACGTACTTCTGTTCATCGATAACATCTTCCGTTTCACGCAAGCGGGTTCTGAAGTATCTGCCCTTCTTGGTCGTATGCCATCTGCGGTAGGTTACCAACCAACACTTGCAACAGAAATGGGTCAATTACAAGAGCGTATTACATCTACAAATAAAGGGTCTATCACGTCTATCCAAGCGGTATATGTACCAGCCGATGACTATACTGACCCAGCACCAGCTACAACGTTCGCTCACTTAGATGCAACAACAAACTTAGAGCGTCGTTTAACGCAAATGGGTATTTACCCAGCCGTAGATCCATTAGCATCTACATCTCGTGCACTTTCTCCAGAAATCGTAGGAGAAGAACATTATGAAGTAGCTCGTCAAGTACAGCAAACTTTACAACGTTATAAAGAACTTCAAGATATCATCGCTATCTTAGGTATGGATGAGTTATCTGAAGAAGATAAGTTAGTTGTACATCGTGCTCGTCGTATTCAATTCTTCTTATCTCAAAACTTCCACGTAGCTGAGCAGTTTACAGGTCAAAAAGGTTCTTACGTACCTGTAAAGAATACAGTTAGTGGTTTCAAAGAAATTCTAGAAGGAAAATATGATGACCTTCCAGAAGATGCATTCCGCTTAGTAGGTGGCATTGAAGAAGTTATTGAAAACGCGAAGAAAATGATGGCGTAAGGCCTTAGGAGGGACGAAGTATGAAGACATTTCCAGTCAGTATTGTAACTCCTGATGGACCGGTTTACGAAAAAGAAGTAGAAATGGTAAGTGTAAAAGCAGAGAGTGGGGAAATGGGGATTTTACCAGGTCACATTCCAACTGTTGCACCATTAAAAATTAGTGCAGTTCGTCTGAAAAATGGTGGACACACTGATTATGTAGCAGTAAGCGGTGGCTTTATCGAAGTTCGTCCAGATAAAGTGACTGTATTATCATCATCTGCTGAAGAAGCAAACCATATCGATATCCATCGTGCAAATGAAGCGAAGCGTCGCGCTGAGCAACGTCTGCAAGATAAACAAGCACATGTTGACTTTAAACGTGCAGAAATGGCATTACAACGTGCTGTGAACCGTTTGAACGTTTCCGATATGAAGTAAAAAAATCCGTAAGGGCTTTGCCTTTACGGATTTTTTTTTGTATTTTATGGATAATTTTACAAAACTGGTATAATTATATTGATGCTTGTATAAGTAGAAGTGTACAACAATTTATATTTCATAAAGGGGATGAATCAATGATTGGTGAAATGAAGCGAGAAGCATTGTACTCTTTAAAGGGAAAATGGGGACTAGGTGTTGGATCAACAATTTTATATTTTATTTTAAGTTATGTTGTTTCGATGGCTACAATGCTTATACTATTAATTCCAGGAATTATTATATTTCTCTTATTTGCTGGTTTAGTAGGTTCACTTGAAGGGCAAACAATATCAAATGGAGCAAGTGTTACATTCGGGATTTTTTATTGCATTATGATAATTTTGAGTAGTGCATCCTATGGGATTACATCATACGGTTATACAAATGTATTTTTACAGATTAGTAAACGAGAAGATGCTAAAGTAGATTACTTATTCGAAGGATTTCGTGGCTTTAAAAGAATGATGAAAACAATATGGGCAATGCTTGCAATTTTATTATATACAGGTACATGGATTCCGATATTGTTAGTAGCCTTATTTGCATTTTTTGGTGAAGAAGGAAATGCGTCGTTTGCTATTGCTATCTGTGTACTACTAGCTATTTCAATCGTTGGTATGATTGTGATGTATTTTTCTTATGCACTGACGTACTATGTGATGATTGAAAATCCAGAATATAGTGTTTCGCAGGCGATGAAGGAAAGTAAGAATCTTATGAAGGGTCATAAGTTAGATTTGTTTCTTTTATGGCTGAGCTTCATAGGATGGGCTATTTTAGCGCTTCTTACTTTTGGAATAGGATTTCTTTGGCTTAGTCCGTATATGAGTACGACGACAGCACACTTTTATCGCTATATTTCAAAAGGTGAATTTCAATAGGAACATGCTATACTAATAGAATTATTGTGTATAGGAGGCGAGGCTACGCATGATTAGTGATTTAAAAGGAGAAGCACTAGATTCATTAGAAGGAAAATGGGGATTAGCTGTTGGAGCTACACTACTCATTTCAATTCTTATCACGGCTTTTAGTTTTAGTGTTGATTGGGGATTTTCTGTGATTTTCGGTTGGCAAAAAACAAATGGTTCACTTTCAACGAATATTCTTACATTTTTTGTTACTGGACCGTTAACTTTAGGTGGATATTACCTTGGTTTAAATATCCTTCGTGAAAAGCAAGCTAGTATTGGTAATGTATTCATTTGGTTTTCAGAGGGAAAGAGATTTCTAAAATCATTTTTATTATATTTATTAGTAAATCTTTATCTTTTCTTATGGACGTTATTGTTCATTATTCCAGGTATTATTAAATCATTTTCTTATGCGATGACATACTTTATTATAAACGATCATCCTGAGTATTCACTGAACCAAGCTATTACAGAAAGTCGTCGTATGATGGATGGACATAAGATGGAGTATTTCATTTTATGTTTAAGTTTTATTGGCTGGTTTATATTAAGTTGTATTACGTTAGGGATTGGATTCTTATGGTTAATTCCATATTTCTATACGACATCTGCAGCTTTTTACGAAGAGATTGCAGAAGAATATTATGAGAAAAATATTTAGCACTAAAAAACCCCCGGTATGAATTATTTGTTCATACTGGGGGTTTTTTGTAGAAACTTTATAAACTGATTGCTAGTAAGTGGTTTACTGAAATAGTAACCTTGCATATATTTACAGTTATGTTTTTGCAGAAACTTAAGTTGTTTTTCGGTTTCAATTCCTTCGGCGACGACTGAAAGATTTAAAGTATTCGCGAGGGAAAGTATTGTAGAAACGATGGCTCGTTCTTCAGGACGATGATCAGCTAATTGTGTAAATTCTCTCGGTACTTTTAATGTGTCGATTGGAAAAATTGATAAATAAGCAAGAGAAGAGTATCCAGTACCGAAGTCATCAATGGAAGTTTGGATACCGTATTCTTTTAATTGCTTCAGTCTTAATAACGTTTCTTTCTCGTCAACCATTGCAATTCTTTCTGTTAACTCAAGTGTTACATATTTTGGATCGACTTGCACGTCGTTTAATATTTGTGAAATGCTTTCAATTAATTGATCTTGCCGGAACTCTTTTGCGGATAGATTAACACTTATTTTTAAATTTTGGTAGCCAAAGGTATGCCATATTTTTAATTGGAGACAAGCTTCTTGTAATACCCAATGTCCAAGTGGGACTACTTGTGGCGTCTCTTCTACAATTGGAATAAACTCACATGGTGAAATGTCACCTAATAGTGGGTGTTTCCAACGTATTAAAGCTTCAGCGCCGATAATTTTATTTGTTGTCGTATCAATTTGTGGTTGATAAACGAGATAAAATTCTTTGTTTACTAAAGCGATTGGCAAATCTTTTTCAATTCGAGCTTTTCGTTCCATTTTTTTATATAGTTCTTTCGTGTAAAGAGAGCTACCGTTTTTTCCTTTATTCTTTGCTTCGTACATGGCCATATCAGCATGCTGCAAAATGGATAGCGCATCTTCACCTGCTTCAGGATATATTGCAATTCCGATGCTCGGTGAGATTTGTAAATGTTGATTTTCGATTTCGAATGGCTCATTCATGGCCGTTACAATCCTATCAGCTATTTTTTGGACATCTGGCTTTTTTTTGTAATTCTCGATAAGGATTGTGAACTCATCCCCAGCTAGCCGCGCGAGTTTCATATTTGATGTTGCTATTCTTTCGAGCCTTTTTGCTACTGCGATGAGCAATAGGTCTCCTACTCGATGACCGAGGGTATCATTAATAACTTTAAAACGGTCTAGGTCGAGAAACATAACAGCAAAAGGCTTTTTCGATATTTTTGCTCGCGCAATTGCCTGTTCTAAATGTTGATGAAATGCACGTCGATTTGCAAGCTCTGTTAAAGTATCATGGTATGCTAGGAAATTAATTTGTTCTTGTTGTTGTTTGCTTTCCGTAATATCTTTAATCATTAAATAAACCCCAGAAATTTTCTCCTTTAAAAAGATCGGTACGGCGGTAACGTGCAAGTAGTAAATATCTCTGTTTTTATGGTACGCCCGTATTTCTAAAGAGATAGAATACCCCTTTTTCACGCGATGAAAGGCGTTAATCATTTCTTCTAAATCTTCTTCGTATATGAGTGAATAGTAAGGCTGGTTTAATAATTCATTCGTTTGATAACCGAGTAAAGTAGTACCAGCGTTATTTACTTTGAGAAAATTACCGTACAAATCTAATGTGAAGATTGGATCTGGATGATGCTCGTATAAAGATTTAAACATTTGTTGATTATGATAGAGTTCATTTTTCTGTTCTACTAAATCTTCTGTACGTAGTTTAATTTGTTTCTCGAGTTCTGAGTTGAATTGCATTTGAGCTAGCAATAAGATTTTATTTTGTTTTCGAACTAAACTATGACGTATGAGAACGAAAGAGAAAGTTATTATAAGTCCAATTACTATAATAGGCGCAAAAACGTATTCAACTAATATGAAAACAATAAGCATTACTACCGAAATATACGGTAATGATAATCGGATTGATTCACCAATTTTAGGTGTTAGTAGTACTTGTTCTTGTTTTTCAGGCTCTTTTGTATGGAGAATACAGGCGATTGCTACTAACACTAAGGTTACTTGATAGAAAGGAGTAACTGTAAACATAGAATACTCTGGTATGAAGTATTTTATATACGCATAAATCGCATCTGTAGTAGCATATAAAATTAAAGCACTGCCAAGAAGTGCACCGACCTTTTTAGGTAATAAGGATAGTGGTTTAAATAAAAGGTTGATTCCTATTAAGAGAAAGAGTAAATCAGCCATTGGATAGGTAAGTTGAACAAATATGTCGATATAGGATGTTGTAAAGATGTGAATAGTTCGTTCAATAAGTAAGTAGTAACTTAAAGTAAATTGGGCTGTAACGATAATACAAATATCACATAGCATAAAAAGTTTTTCTAATAAATCTCGGTTGTAAATGATTTCGTATAGAAAGGCAAACGTAATGCTAAATAAAAAAAGTAAGTAAAAAAAGTCAGATGGATCAACGAACGTATAGAAGTCTTTTACAATTAAACGCTGATAGGCAACGACTATATCGCCGATAAAATAAGAGAGAGCTCCAACAGATAATATGATCCAGAATAAACGAGATAGCCCTTCTTTCATGTTTGAAAAGTAAATTATATAACTACAAGCGATAATATCAATTAATAGGGTACTCGTTCCAATTAATAGCTGAAAAGGAAATGAGTATTCATATAGAAAAGGCATCGCTACATAGTGAAGCGTTATAGACAGCAATACAATGCTTATAAGAATACTTACATGTGTTTGTTTTTTCATTTATATCACCTACGGTTTCTTGAAAAGCATATATAAGTTTTATATTTATTTTGCACAATTATAGCAAGTTGTAAAGATAGATTTTAATAATTCTTGTTTCTGCCTCCCAACATATCGACATAGGAATTTGAAGTTTGCTATAATGATTAGAATAGTTGCATTATTTAGAAAAATTTAAAAATAATAATTACTGCAACTAGGACATATTGTTTACTATGTGAACTTGTTCTTAATTTAGGGGGGAGGGTTTCACAATGGCAAGTGTATATGAAAATAGTTATATGATCGTTTTGATTTTCTTGCTATTAGGTATATTGCTGCCGGTAGTGGCTCTTACATTAGGAAGGATGCTGCGCCCAAATAAACCAAGTGCAGCAAAGGCGACGACGTATGAGAGTGGAATTGAGCCTTTTCATGATGCAAATATTCGGTTTCATGCTCGTTATTATATTTTCGCTTTATTGTTTGTGATCTTTGATGTAGAAACTTTATTTTTATATCCTTGGGCTGTTGCGTATGACAAGCTAGGTTTATTTGCATTAATTGAAATGCTCATCTTTGTTGTAATGTTGCTAGTTGGATTAGCGTATGCTTGGAAAAAGAAGGTGTTACAATGGTTATAAATTTTGAGGAATTACATCCAAATGAGCGAGCAGAATTAGAACGAAATATCTTTTTTTCTACATTGGAACAGTTGAAAGGATGGGCGAGGAGCAATTCTTTATGGCCGATGACATTCGGACTGGCGTGCTGTGCAATTGAAATGATGGGAGTAGGCTCATCACATTATGATTTAGATCGATTTGGGTCATTTTTTCGAACTTCACCAAGGCAATCGGACGTCATGATTGTATCGGGAACGGTAACGAAGAAGATGGCTCCTATTGTTCGGCGCTTATATGATCAAATGCCCGAACCGAAATGGGTTATTGCGATGGGATCTTGTGCAACAGCAGGTGGTCCGTATGTAAATTCATATGCTGTTGTGAAAGGTGTAGACCAAATTGTACCAGTTGATGTGTATATTCCTGGTTGTCCCCCAAATCCAGCTGCTTTAATTTATGGAATTAATAAATTAAAAGAAAAAATTCGTTACGAAGCAAAGACCGGGAAGCAGGTGACGAATAAATGAGCAATCCAAATAAAGATTTAGAGGAGCTGAAAAAAGAAGCAGCTAGGCGTGCAAAAGAAGAAGCGAGAAAACGCCTTGTAGCGAAACACGAGGCGGAAATAAGTGAGCTTGAGGAAGAAGATCAAGAAAAAGAGAAAGCGCTACCAAAAAAAGATGATATTACTATAGAAGAAGCAAAACGACGTGCAGCAGCAGCTGCAAAAGCAAAAGCGGCGGCGTTAGCGAAGCAGAAAAGAGAAGGAACCGAAGAAGTGACGGAAGAAGAAAAAGCGAAAGCCAAGGCGAAGGCAGCAGCAGCTGCAAAAGCAAAAGTGGCAGCGTTAGCGAAGCAGAAAAGAGAAGGAACCGAAGAAGTGACGGAAGAAGAAAAAGCGAAAGCCAAGGCGAAGGCAGCAGCAGCTGCAAAAGCAAAAGCGGCGGCGTTAGCGAAGCAGAAAAGAGAAGGAATAGAAGAAGTAACGGAAGAAGAAAAAGCGAAAGCCAAGGCGAAGGCAGCAGCAGCGGCCAAGGCAAAAGCGGCAGCGTTAGCGAAGCAGAAAAGAGAAGGGACAGAAGAAGTAACGGAAGAAGAAAAAGCGAAAGCCAAGGCGAAGGCAGCAGCAGCTGCAAAAGCAAAAGCGGCAGCATTGGCGAAGCAGAAAAGAGAAGGAACCGAAGAAGTAACGGAAGAAGAAAAAGCGAAAGCCAAGGCGAAGGCGGTGGCAGCGGCCAAGGCAAAAGCGGCAGCATTGGCGAAGCAGAAAGCCTCGCAAGGTGATGGGGATTCGGGAGATGAAAAGGCAAAGGCAATTGCAGCGGCAAAAGCGAAAGCAGCAGCGGCTGCAAGAGCGAAGATAAAGGGGGCTGAAGGTAAGAAAGAGGATGAGCCGAAGCAGGAAGAACTGTCCGTAAATCAGCCGTATTTAAATCAGTATGTTGAGGCTATTAGGGAGAAGTTAGGAGAGGGTGCATTAGTAGATTCCTACATTAATAAACTGTCAAAGGATGTGCCAACTCTTGTGGTGGATCCCGAAAAATATTATGAAGTGATGGAGTCACTGCGATTCCATGAGGGACTTGCTTTTAATTATATGTCAGAGCTACATGCGACGGATTTTGTGACACATATGGAAGTGTATGTTCATTTGTTTTCATATGGCAAGAAACAATCGGTAGCGGTGAAGGTAAAGCTAGACCGGGAAGCACCGCAAGTCGAATCTGTGACAGCGCTTTGGAAGGGGGCCGACTGGCCGGAGCGAGAAGCATACGATTTGCTAGGCATTATATTTAAAGGGCATCCGAATTTAACACGTATTTTAATGCCAGAGGATTGGGTAGGATATCCGCTTAGAAAAGACTATGAACCGTATGATGTGGAGGTGTAGCTATGATCCGCACGGAAGAGATGCTTTTGAATGTAGGACCTCAGCATCCGAGTACACATGGTGTGTTCAGGCTCGTAATTAAAATTGACGGGGAAATTATTAAAGAAGCTACACCTGTTATTGGGTATTTACATCGCGGGACGGAAAAGATCGCTGAGAGCTTACAGTATACGCAAATTATCCCTTATACAGATCGAATGGACTATTTATCAGCCATGACGAATAATTACGTCATTTGCCATGCTGTAGAGACGATGATGGGGCTTGAAATTCCGGAGCGTGCCGAATACTTGCGAGTACTTGCGATGGAGCTAGGAAGAATTGCGAGCCATCTCGTTTGGTGGGGGACGAATCTTCTTGATATAGGAGCGGTAAGCCCGTTTTTGTACGCGTTTCGTGAACGAGAGATGATTATAAATTTATTAAATGAATTATGCGGGGCACGGCTTACTTTTAACTATATGAGAGTTGGCGGTGTGAAGTGGGATGCACCAGATGGTTGGATTGAAAAGGTGGAAGAGTTTGTTCCGTATATGAGAGAGCAATTGGCAGGTTATCATGATCTTGTTAGCGGTAATGAGATTTTCTTAAATCGTGTGAAAGGCGTTGGTATATATAGCGCGGAAGAAGCGATTTCGTATTCTTTAAGCGGAGCAAATTTGCGGTGCACTGGAGTAAACTGGGATCTTCGCAAAGATGAGCCGTATTCGATTTATGATCGTTTTGATTTTGATATTCCTGTTGGAAGCGTGGGAGATGCTTGGGATCGCTACGTTTGCCGAATGCAAGAAATCGAGGAGTCTTTAAAGATTGTTGAGCAAGCGGTTCAGCAGTTCCCGAAAGATGGAGCTGTGCTGGCAAAAGTACCGAAAATTATTAAGGCACCTAAGGGAGAAGCATTTGTACGTATCGAATCGCCACGCGGAGAGATTGGGTGTTATATCGCTAGTGACGGAAAGAAAGAGCCGTACCGTTTGAAGTTTCGTAGGCCATCTTTTTATAACTTGCAAATTTTACCGAAGTTATTGAAAGGTGAAAACATCGCTAATTTAATTACGATTTTAGGTGGAGTTGATATTGTACTTGGGGAGGTTGATGGCTAATGATTGAGACGCTCTTACAATCACCTTCAAGCTGGACGAATTTCTTCATTTTTTTCGGATTAGCGGTACTTCTACTATTTGCAGTCCTTGGCTTCGTTACATATGGAATCTTGGCAGAACGGAAAGTGATGGGGTTTATGCAAGGGCGGATTGGTCCAAACCAGGTTGGAGGCCGATTTGGTTTACTGCAAACGGTAGCTGATGTTTTAAAACTATTATTGAAAGAAGATAGTATTCCGAAAGCAGCAGATAAACCGCTGTTTATATTAGCACCTGTCATTGCATTTGCACCAGCATTTATGGTGCTTGCAGTTATCCCGTTCACTGATAAATTTCAATTTGCAGATATTGGAGTCGGGTTACTTTATTATATCGCTGTTTCCGGTATTACGACGATAGGTGTTGTAACTGGGGGATGGGCATCGAATAATAAATATTCCCTTTTAGGAGGGATGCGTGCGGCGGCGCAAATGATTTCTTATGAGATTCCGCTCGTAATGAGTGTAATTGGTATCGTTTTGCTAGCTGGTAGTCTGAATTTAAATGAGATTGTAGCGGCGCAGGAGAAGGTTTGGTACATTTTCGTACAGCCAATTGGCTTCGTCGTTTTCTTAATCGCAGCAGTTGCAGAGTTAAATAGAACGCCATTCGATTTGCCAGAAGCGGAGTCAGAACTTGTTTCTGGATATCATACGGAATACTCAGGTTTTCGCTGGGCGTTTTTCATGCTTTCAGAGTACGTATATTTCTTCGGGATGGCATCTTTAATTACAGTGCTCTTTTTAGGTGGATGGAATCCAGTTATGTTCCTTGGATTTATCCCAGGAGCTGTATGGTTTGCTTTGAAATTTAGCAGTGTAGTCTTTCTATTAATTTGGTTCCGCGTTACGTTTCCGCGTATAAGAGGTGACCAGTTAATGGAGTTTGGCTGGAAAGTATTATTGCCAATTGCACTTGCGAATATTTTCTTAACGGCATTGATTAAGGAGTTATTCTTCTAATCTATGAGGGGGGTGCCAGTAAGAGATGAAAGGACTATTTAAAGGATTAAAATATACATTAAGTAATTTGAGTAAGAAGAAGGTGACTTACGATTATCCGAATCAACCGTTGCCGTTGCCAGACCGTTTTCGTGGAATTCAAAAATTTTATCCGGAGAAATGTATTGTTTGTAATCAGTGCTCTAACATTTGTCCGACAGACTGTATTCAGTTAACAGGAAAGAAACATCCGGATCCTACGAAAAAAGGAAAAATTATCGACACGTATGATATTAATTTTGAAATTTGTATTCTTTGTGATTTATGTACAGAAGTTTGTCCGACAGAGGCAATTGTCATGACAAATAACTTTGAACTCGCGGAATATTCACGTGATGACTTATTTAAAAATTTGCAGTGGCTTGACGAAAACGACGAAAACGTCAGGAAGGAGAACAAGGCATGAATGGCGAGTTTGTAGCATTCTTTATACTATCCTTGTCTGCAATTATCGGCGGTGTTCTTATGTTGAACTTAACGAAAGTTATGCACATGATGCTAGCTCTCGTTCTGACATTTCTCAGCATTGCAGGTTTGTATTTTCTTTTATCAGCTGAATTTATAGGCGTTGCACAAATTTTACTTTACTCTGGTGCAATCACAATTATTATGATTTTCGGCATTATGTTAACGAAACATAACGCGGAAAATGAATCGCGTCTTACTCTTCGAAAATGGATTATCTTCTTTGCAGTTGTAGCATTTGGAGCGGTTATGTATTTCGCTGTTAATAATGTTGATTTTGCAAATGAAAGCACACAAGGAAGTTTACCTCTCCATGAAAACAACACACTTCAAATCGGTACGCTTCTCTATTCAAAATATATTATCCCATTTGAACTAACTTCAGTTATTTTACTTGTAGCACTCGTTGGCGCGATTGTACTTGCGAAAAAGGATGAGAAAGAGGAGGATTCCAATGAGTAGCGTTCCAGCTTCTGCATATTTAACACTTGCGATTATTTTGTTTTGCATCGGTCTATTTGGAGCTGTAACAAAGCGGAATACAGTAATCGTATTAGTTTGTATCGAATTAATGCTGAATGCTGCCAATTTAAACTTAGTGGCGTTTAGTAAATTAGGCTTATTTCCGAATTTAACAGGTCAAATTTTTTCACTGTTTACGATGGCTGTAGCGGCAGCGGAAGCGGCGGTAGGACTCGCTATTTTAATTGCTTTATATCGTAATCGTACAACAGTTCAGGTGGATGAAATGGATACGCTTAAAGGATAGCATTGTGACCGAAAAAGGGGGAAGGAAACAATGATCGATTATGCATGGCTCATACCGCTTTTCCCACTCGTTTCGTTTTTGTTACTTATTATATTCGGGAAGAAAATTAGAGAAGGAAGCAGCGTACTTAGTATTTTTTTCGTCTTTCTCTCCTTTATACTTGCGGTACTTGTGTTAATAGAAAGGTTTTCAGAAGCAAGCGTGAAGCATAAGTGGGTGTGGCTTAGAGCTGGAGATGTGGATATATCATTCGGCTTTGAGGTGACTGCATTAGGAGCTTTAATGTTATTTATCGTGACGCTTGTGAGTCTACTTGTACATGTGTATTCGAAAGGTTATATGAAAGGTGATGAACGATTACCAACCTTTTACGCATATTTAGGACTCTTTACATTTGCGATGTTAGGGCTTGTTATATCAACGAATTTATTACAGCTTTATATATTTTGGGAATTAGTTGGCCTTGGTTCATTTTTACTTATCGGTTTTTATTTCTTTAAAGAAGAAGCGAAGGCTGCTGCAAAAAAGGCTTTTATTATGACCCGTATTGGGGATGTTGGTTTATTTATCGGGATGATTTTAATTTTTTGGTACGCAGGTAGTTTTGAATATGACGCAATATTTAGGGCGATTTATACAGGGGATCTACCTCCTTACATGATTACAATAACAGCGATATTAATTTTTATCGGGGCGATGGGGAAATCAGGTCAGTTCCCGCTTCATACGTGGTTGCCAGATGCAATGGAAGGGCCAACGCCCGTTTCGGCACTTATTCACGCGGCGACGATGGTGGCAGCTGGCGTATATTTAGTAGCGACGATGTTCCCTCTATTTTCAGCAAGTACAGTGGCGATGCAGACAGTGGCAATCGTTGGAGCTTTCACTGCAATCTTTGCGGCCTCTATTGGTCTTGTGCAAACAGATATAAAGAGGGTGCTTGCTTATTCTACAGTTAGCCAGCTCGGGTATATGATGCTCGCGTTAGGTTCTGCCGGCTATGTAGCTGGTATATTCCATTTAACGACACACGCTTTTTTTAAAGCACTACTATTTTTGGCAGCAGGAAGTGTAATTCATGCTGTGCATACGCAAAACATTAATAAAATGGGCGGTTTACAGAAGAAGATGAAAGTAACTGGTACGCTATTTTTAATAGGTACCCTTGCCATTAGCGGTGTTCCGCTGCTTTCCGGTTTTTTCAGCAAAGATGAAATTTTAGCGGCGACGTGGATGAATGGCAATTACGTTTTATTTACTTTAGCAGTAATTGCGGCGTTTTTAACAGCATTTTATATGTTCCGCCTTTACTTTCTTGTCTTTACTGGAGAAACGAAGACGAAGGAAGAAGTGCATGAATCGCCTCGCGTTATGACGTATCCAATGATTGTTCTCGGCGTTCTTGCGGTAGTGGCAGGATATATAAATACACCATGGTTTGGGACATTTCTCGGAGATTGGTTGACGAAAGATGTAGGGTTTAAGGTTGAAGAAGCGCATGGACCAGTTTGGATTATGATTGTTGCGACACTCGTTTCATTTGCGGGAATCGCTCTTGCATATTTCATATATGGCAAGAAATCAATTTCTAGAGATTGGGCTGGGGGTACGGAAACATCTCTTTATAATCTTTTGAAAGAAAAATATTATGTGGATGAACTATACAACATGACGGTGATCCCTATTACGAAAGGAATCGCTCATGTGCTTCGCTTATTTGAAGTGTATGTAGTCGAAGGAATTGCAGTTTTAATTTCAAGTGTAGTTAAAGGCACAAGTAATCTTGGATCGAAACTTCAAAACGGGAATGTACAAGTGTACGGTACTGTAACGGCGGTTTCGCTCGCTGTACTCGTCATTATTTTGCTCTATACGGGAGGGGATTTACGATGAATGATTTGTTGTTAACGTTCTTCATTTTTTCCCCGCTTTTAGGAATTTTATTGCTTGTATTAACACCAAAAAAGGAATTGCGTACAGTGCGGGCGCTTGGCTTATTTGGGACGGCACTTCCATTTGGAATCGCTATCGTCATCGCTTGTACATATGCTTCTGGAAAGAGTTTGTCACTATTTGATGAAAAGGTGAAATGGATTAAGTTCGGAGATTTTACAGCGGTAGATAAAAGGTGGTTTTCTATTTATTACGAGCTCGGTATTGATGGTTTGTCGCTTGTTATGATGGTGCTGACGGCTCTTCTAGCGATGCTCGCAGCAATTGCAGCCTTTTCTATTAAAAGAAATTTAAAAGCATTTTATATGCTGTTACTCATGCTAGAAATAGGGATGCTCGGCGTCTTTGCTGCTCAAAATCTAATGTTGTTTTTTATCTTCTTTGAAATTACATTGCCACCAATGTTCTTATTGATTGGGAAGTGGGGGAAATTATCGAGCGAAAAGGCTGCGTATAGTTATTTAATATATAACGGTATTGGATCAGCTATTTTGCTCGTTGTTTTCTCAATTTTGTTCGCGAAAACAGGTACAACAAATATTGTGGAGCTGAAAGAGATATTAAGAAGCGTAAGTGCAGAAGGAGAACTCATCATCCCAAGTAGCTTGCAGCTTAGTGTATTTATTTCCATAATGATTGCCTTTGCAATTAAACTACCTGTTTTTCCGTTGCACCGTTGGATGGTCAATGTGCACATAGAAGCGCATCCAGCTGTAGTTATGCTTCATGCTGGTGTTTTGCTAAAGATTGGAGCGTACGGTATTATTCGCTTCGGAAAAGGGCTATTCCCGGAATATTTTCACGATGTTGCAACGCTAATTGCGATATTAGGTGTAATTAATTTATTGTACGGTGCCTTTTTAGCGCTCATCCAAACGGACTTTAGGAAAGTACTGGCTTACTCTAGTATTTCGCATATGGGAATTGTGTTAATGGGACTTGCGTCACTTAATGCACCGGGTACACAAGGGGCGTTATTCCAGGTTGTATCGCACGGTTTAATTGCAGCCTTACTGTTTTTCTTACTCGGTGTTATAGAACAACGTTTCGGAACATCAGAAATTACAGCGCTTGGTGGACTCGCAAAAAGTGTCCCAGTACTTAGCGGCTTCTTCTTAGCAGGAGGAATGGCATCGCTTGGATTACCAGGGATGTCTGGGTTTGTTAGTGAATTTCTTGCCTTTCTCGGTTTATTTCAAGGAGAGCCCGTCATTGCTGCAGTCGGTGTGATTGGCATCATTTTAACCGCTGTATATGTATTAAGGGCGACACTTCAAGTGACATTCGGAAAGAAAGAGTGGGAAGCAAAATCTGATATACATGGATGGGAGTATGTCCCTGTTTTACTACTTATCTTTTGTATTATTGCAATTGGAGTTATGCCAGAGATACTAGGGGATCCGCTTCAAAATACATTGAAAACATTGGGGGTGAAGTAGGATGGATATGAATACGTTACTTAGCTTATCGTGGCATCTAATGGTGCCAGAATTTATTATTCTCGGGGCCGCCATCCTTCTGTCCATATGTGATTTGTTTTTTAAGCTGAACCATAGATATGTAGCTCTTGGTGCGATCGCTGCCATCGTATTAGCAATTGTGTCATTAATTACGCTATATAGCGAACCAGCTGGAGATATTTTAAATGGATCGTTTGTGTTAGATGGATTTTCAAAAGGGTTTAAAACATTGCTATTAGGTGCCTCAGCTCTCATTTTATGCACCGCAATGAGCGATGATAAGAAGAATCCAATTGAAGATAAGGGTGAATATTATTACTTATTTTTAATGGCACTTCTTGGTGCGATGTTCATGGCTTCTAGTGTTGATTTCATTACCCTTTTCGTTGGTTTGGAGTTACTTTCACTTTCTTCCTATATTTTAGTAGGAATACGAAAAAAGAGCCGTGCATCAAATGAAGCGGCAATGAAATACGTCATTAGCGGAGGAATTGGAACAGCGATTACGCTCTTCGGAATGAGTTATTTATACGGTATTACAGGTTCAACTAACATTATAGATATGCAAAAGGTACTCACTGGGGAGCTCGCTAGTGGTATTCAGTTATTGTTAGCTCTCGCATTTCTTTTATTGCTAGTCGGTCTCTCATTTAAAATTGCCACAGTGCCGTTTCATATGTGGGCACCTGATGTGTATGAAGGAGCGGCTACACCAGTTACTGCTTTTCTTGGAACGATTTCTAAAATTGCTGGGTTCCTGCTCATTATTCGTTTGTTCCTTATGGTTTTTGCAAGTGTATTAATACAAGGAGATATGCAATCTTTATATGGGCATATGAGTATATATATTGCGGTGCTAGCAAGTATTACGATGATTGTTGGGAATGTAGTCGCGTTAAAACAATACAATATAAAGCGTTTATTTGCTTATTCGGGCATTGCTCATGCAGGGTATTTACTCGTTCCACTTGTGGCATTATCACCATTTACGATGGATAGCATGTGGTTTTATATGCTGGCATACATGCTTATGAATATAGGTGCATTTGCTATCATCCACGGCTTAATCTTACAAAATGATGAGGAAAATATAACGATTTTCACAGGTTTATATAAAAGGTCACCATTTGCAGCGATTATGATGACAATCTTTATTTTATCGCTGGCTGGGATACCAGGAACGGCTGGCTTCATTGGAAAGATTAACATCTTTTTAGGCGCGCTTCATGTAGAGCCAGCACATTACGTACTAGCTTCGATTATGATGGGTACGACAGTTGTTTCATTCGTATATTATTTCCGTATTTTACAACAAATGTTTTTCCGCACAGGAGAGACAGAAGAGAGGATACGGTTACCGTTAAATATAAAGGTTGTTATGAGTCTTTGTGCAATTTCGATTGTAATACTAGGGATTATGCCGATGATTGGGTACAATTTCTTTTATGAATATTTTCCATTAATGAAAGATTTCTTCTTCTTAGGGAACGTGGTACAATAGTGAAAATAAAAGGTGTGGAGTCAGTACTCTGCGCTTTTTATTTTGTGTTAACTTGTAATGTAGATATACGTTTTTGGAAAGAAAATCACGATGTAAAATGTAAGATGTCTATGTGCATTTGAAAAAGTGTAGCTCCTACTTATTATGGTATCGTTTTTATATTCTTTCATAAGTAGTAGCTGAGTAAAAAGGGGTCGATTTTTTGGCACAACTTTTAGGGCAACAAGCACTGATTGCCATTGTTTCGCATTTATTGTTTATTACCATTACGTGGTGGGCCTTACAAGGCATTCACATTGAGCGTTTAATGAAGTCCGGAAAAGTGCTGCAGACGCGAGTATTACTCATCTTAATTACAATTGCAATTGGGACATCTGTAAGTAACTTTTTCCTTGATTATTTAGGCTATTCGAAGAGTTTAACGTATTTAGTAAAGTAAGTGTATAGAACCTCAAATCTCCGTTAACAATGGGGATAGGAGGGGATGAAATTGAAGCTTAAAGCCATTCTTATTGTTGCACTTAGTGTTGTTTTATTTTTGGTTGGATATAGAGAGATGAAACCGATAAGCGATGAACAGAAAATGGAGAGCATGATCAAGGCTTTAGAGAAAAATGATGCTAAAGTAGAAAAATGGTCATGGTTAGCGAGAGAAACAAAAACAATTTCTAACATACATACGTTTCAAAAGTTGTTAAACGATGTGAAGGAAAAGGCAAATATTCAAAAGTGGGAAGTAGAGCAATCTCCAGATGGATATAAAGCTACATCCTATAAAAAGCTTTCTTCTTATGAAGAACGAGTAGTAGTAACTTGGAGTAAAGAAAATACTAAAGAAAACACTTTCATTATCTTTGAAGTAAGTGGGGCGAAATGGGACCCGAAGTATGTTCAAAACATGAATAAAATTTTTAGTGAAAAACCTATAATTTACACTTGTGTTCAAGGTGTACTGAATGATAAGATTGAAGGTGTTTTGCAAAATAAAACCAATCAGGTTTTGAAAGATCTTTCAGCAAGAGCGATCGAACAAGTAGAAGAAAGAGCATTTGTGTCAGTCTCCGCATACAATAAAAAGTGGGATGACGCTCTTTCAACAAATAGAGAGAAAATAAATGTGCAAATAGCAATACGTTCTACAGACAACAAAGATACAATTGTGGTTGGCACACCGATCATAACTTCTGAGTATTGAGTGAATAGATACTGAAAAAAGGACACGGAGGGGAATAATTTGGAAAAGATCATCGTCCGTGGCGGAAAGCGGTTAAACGGCACAGTGCGTGTTGAGGGCGCAAAAAATGCTGTATTACCTATAATCGCTGCAGCCCTATTAGCGAGTGATGGAAAGAATGTACTATCTGAAGTACCAGTTTTGTCTGATGTATACACAATTAATGAGGTATTACGTCATTTAAATGCTGAAGTCGTATTTGAAAATAATCAAGTAACAATCGATTCTTCTAAAGAACTAAACATTGAAGCACCATTTGAATATGTACGTAAAATGCGTGCATCTGTTCAAGTAATGGGACCATTATTAGCACGTAACGGTCGTGCTCGTATTGCACTTCCTGGTGGATGTGCAATTGGTTCACGTCCAATTGACCAACATTTAAAAGGCTTCGAAGCAATGGGAGCAAAAGTACAGGTTGGTAACGGTTTTGTTGAGGCATATGTTGAGGGAGAACTAAAAGGAGCTAAAATCTACTTAGACTTCCCAAGCGTAGGCGCGACAGAAAACATTATGTCTGCAGCTACATTAGCAAAAGGGACAACAATTCTTGAAAACGCAGCGAAAGAACCAGAAATCGTTGACTTAGCTAACTTCTTAAATGCGATGGGAGCAAAAGTACGCGGAGCTGGAACTGGAACGATTCGTATCGAAGGCGTTGATAAATTATATGGTGCAAACCACTCTATTATTCCTGACCGTATTGAAGCGGGAACATTCATGGTTGCAGCAGCAATTACTGGTGGAGACATCTTAATTGAAAATGCTGTACCTGAACATTTACGCTCAATTACAGCGAAAATGGAAGAAATGGGTGTTAAAATTATTGAGGAAAACGAAGGTGTACGTGTTATCGGCCCAGATAAGTTAAAAGCGGTTGATATTAAAACTATGCCTCACCCAGGTTTCCCAACAGACATGCAATCACAAATGATGGCATTATTACTACAAGCTGATGGAACAAGCATGATTACAGAAACGGTATTCGAAAACCGCTTTATGCACGTTGAAGAATTCCGTCGTATGAATGCTGATATTAAAATTGAAGGTCGTTCTGTTATTATGAACGGTCCAAACAGCTTACAAGGTGCTGAAGTAGCAGCAACTGACTTACGTGCTGCAGCTGCATTAATCTTAGCTGGTTTAGTATCAGAAGGTTATACTCGTGTAACTGAGTTAAAACATCTTGACCGTGGCTATGTAAACTTCCATAAGAAATTAGCTGCATTAGGTGCAACTATTGAACGTGTAAACGAAAAAGTAGAAGAAGTGAAAGAACAAGAAGTTTCTGATCTTCACGCTTAATTGAAATAGTCTCTATGTCTTTTGACATAGGGGCTATTTTTTTGGGTTATTACTGTTATAGTCAATAAATTCTGTACTTATGCACGTACCAGTAAAAATATTTAGAAAATTTCTGTTTTATACTCTTCCCCTTAAGTATGTTCTAAAAGAAAGAGTTGTTCCATAAGAATGAATGGAGTAAAGCTTTTATATTGGGGGAAAATAGGATGAAATTTTCAAAGCCACTTTTTATTACAGTAGCGCTCTTAATAGCGCTCGTTATCATTGTACCTGCAGCCCTTGTTATTCCATTTGCGAAAGCGAAAGTAGGGGAAGAAACGGCCTCTAAAACTCCTCCAGCGATAGAAAGTATACCAGCTCCAGGAAAAGTAGATACAGCTGTTCAAGTTGCTGTATATCGCGAAAAACAGAAGAAGGTAGAAACATTACCAGTGGAGGAGTATGTGACAGGTGTAGTAGCTTCTGAGATGAATGCCAGTTTTGAAATAGAGGCACTAAAGGCGCAGGCATTAGCAGCGAGAACATTTGTAGTACAACGTATGCTAAGCGGAGGAAAGAAAAATAATGCGGACGTGACAGATACGGTGAAAGATCAAGTGTACAAAAGCAAAGATGAATTGAAGAAGCAATGGGGTAATAACTACGAAAATAATTTGAAGAAAATCGAAGAAGCCGTTTCGAAAACAGCAGGACAAGTTTTAACGTATGATGGAAAACCAATTTCAGCATCCTTCTTTTCAACGAGTAATGGCCGAACAGAAAATGCAGCTGACTATTGGGGAAATGATTATCCGTACTTGAAAAGTGTAGATAGTCCGTGGGATCAAGCCTCTCCAAAGTTTACGAGCGAGCAAACATTTACAGTAGCTGATTTTCAAAAACGTCTCGGTGTGAAAGTGCTAGCAGACGGGAAGGTTGGAAATATTAAAGACCTTACGGAAGGAAAGCGCGTAAAGGATGTAGCTTTTCAAGGAAAAACATTAACAGGAAAAGAAGTTCGTGAAAAGTTAGATTTACGTTCTTCTGATTTCACGTGGAAACAACAAGGAGATAAAATCATCGTTACGACGAAAGGCTTCGGTCACGGCGTTGGTATGAGTCAATACGGGGCGAACGGCATGGCAGCGGAAGGAAAGAAATATACAGATATCGTCGCTCATTACTATAAAGGCGTTGAAATAAAGACGATGAATGATTATGAAGGAAAACTGATGGTGAAGAAATAGGTGTCAGAACTCTGGCGCCTATTTTTTTTATGTAAAATAGAATAATTTTCCATTAATTGTTTGATATAATAGGATAAAAAGGCATTTGGGGGAGATGAAATGGCGTTACTAGAGTTGAAACAGTTAGGGAAGGCGAACCAGTTACCGGAAATTGAGCTAAAGGTTGAAAAAGGACAATGTATTGTTTTGCAATGCAATAATCATACAGCTAAAGTGTTACACCGTATTATTATTGGTGAAGAAGAAGCTTCAACTGGCAACGTACTGTTTGAAGGGGAAGCAATTGGAAAGAAAAATTATTCCCGCATCGGTTTTTGTTTTTTGAAAGACGAGGCATATGATCGTTTGAAGGTGAAGGAATACTTTAATTTTTTTATGGGGCTTTATGAATCGAATATGAGTACGGAAGAAGTTGTACAATATGTCGGTCTCTTAGATAAGTTAAACGTTAAAATAGAAAAACTATCATTTTCAGAGAAGCGTCGTCTTCATATTGGACGAATGATGATTCATAATCCGGATTTAATCATTTTGGAAGAACCGGAGCAAAATGTCGATATAGAGAGTACGGTTATTATTCGAAAAGCGATTATGAAAATGAAAGAGCAAGGAAAGGCAATCTTTATTACGTCATCATTTCTATCAGATGCCCTTTCGTTAACAGAGGACGTATACATATTAAACAACGATGGTGTGAAAAAGATAGAAATTGAGCAAGAGGAAGTGGAAGAAGTCGGTGAAGAAAAAGTCATTCAAATGATTCCGCAAATGAAGTTAGAAAGAATACCTGCGAAAGTAAACGATAAAATCATTTTACTTGATCCGATGGAAATCCATTTCATTGAAACACAAAACGGAGTAACGCATATTCACGTTCGTGAAGGCGATTTCGTATGTGCATTAACATTAAGTGAACTAGAAGCGAGATTAACAGGTTTTGGTTTCTTTAGATGTCATCGCTCTTACCTTGTAAATTTACAAAGAGTACGAGAAGTGATTACATGGACTCGTAACAGTTTCAGTTTAATTTTAGACGACGAAAGAAAAAGTTCAATCCCGCTTTCAAAAGGACGAATGGATGAATTAAAAGGTGTTATTGGACTATAAAAGTGCTCCAATAAGCTCAACATGCGATTCATTCACCGGTAAAAATACTCCTTTTACCGGTATTTTACTGCGTAATCCCTTTGTTTTTCATATGATTGAGTCAAGAAAAGCGAAATAAACAAACGAAAAGCGCTAAAGCGACTTTCATCTATAAAGAAGAAAAACAAAGGAGATGAAGAAATGACATTGGCAATTGAAATGAAAGATGTAATGAAAAGTTTCGACGGAAAAACGGCACTTGGAAATGTAAATATTGAGGTGAAGCAAGGAGAGATATTCGGATTCCTCGGACCGAGTGGATCTGGTAAGACGACAACAGTAAAAATTTTAACTTCTCAATTGCTTCATAGTGTTGGAACGGTAAGAGTATTAGGGAAAGATATTACAGGACCAAGTAGCATCGATTACAAACGAATTGGTATTTTAACAGATAACAGCGGCTTATATGAAAGACTTAGCATTTATGATAACTTACTATTATTTTGTGACTTATATGATTGCAAAAAAGAACGAATCGATGAAGTACTAGCACAAGTGAATTTATTAGATGATAAAAAAACACCAATAAAAAAATTATCAAAGGGAATGAAGCAACGCGTCACACTAGCAAGAGCAATCCTTCATAAACCAGATATCCTCTTCTTAGACGAACCAACATCTGCACTTGATCCAGTAAACGTACAAAACATTCATAAAATCTTAAAAGACTTAAATAAAGAAGGAACGACGATTTTCTTAACGACTCACAACATGGACGAAGCAGAAACGCTTTGTAACCGCGTTGCCTTCCTGTGTGGCGGAGAAATTGTAGCGCTGGATACGCCAGAGAACCTGCGCTTACAATACGCTAAGGATCAAATAGAGGTCGTATTAAAAGATAAGCAAAAAGAAGTAGTGCAAAAAGATGAATTAGGTGCAAAACGTATTTCAGAATGGATGAACAAAGGAGAATTACTATCCATTCATTCACACGAACCAACTTTAGGCGATATTTTTATTGAAGTTACTGGGAGGGGATTATAATGACATTTTCAATGAAACGGTTTTCGGCTATTGTAAGAAAAGAAATAAATGATGCAGGTAAAAACTCACAAGTTATATTAATGGCGCTATTACCTATTCTACTTGCTGTATTCTATAGTAATATGGATTCTATAAAAGAGTTCTTTGCAGGTTTTATTATTGTAATGACGATTACCATGGTGGGAAGTTATGTGCAAGCAATTATTATTGCAGAGGAGAAGGAAAAACACACGTTACGAGTATTGATGTTGTCTCCGGCAAGTCCAATAGAAGTTATTTTAGGGAAAAGTGTATTAACTGTATTTTTTGTACTAGCATCTAGTTTTATTAGTTTAGTGATTTTAGATACTTTTAAAGGAAATATTGGTATGCTAGTTATTATTATTTTAATAGGAACATTGTTATGTGTCGTTTTAGGTACTATAGTTGGCTTACTATCCCAAAATATAGCGCAAACATCTATATTGGGGCTTCCGATTTTTATAATATTCATAATGGGGCCGATGCTACAAGAAATGGTTAAGAATGAATTTATTATAAAAGTAGTTAATCTTCTTCCGACAAATCATGTTATGGAGGCATTGCAAAAAGTTATAAAGGGAGAAGGGTTTATTGCGATTCAAGAACATATTTTAAACAATACAATTTGGAGTATATGTCTTATCATTCTTTGTATTATTGTGTACAAAAAGAAACAATTAGACTAAAAACTGAGCCGAAACGCTCAGTTTTTTCTTTTTTCTATCATTTCCTCGGAAATTTTACAATTCTTATACATATTTTTACATATTTTGTCGAAAAGTAATTAGTTATACGTTGTATAGGATACGTGAATATTGTTCAAAATGATTGCTGAGGTGATGATGGAATGCGAGGAAGAAATAATAAAAAGTCGCAAAAGGTAGTACATTTATTTCAAAAAAGATGGGTGTTTCCGGCACTATACATTGCTTGTGCAGCGGTAATCTTAATGGT
Organism: Bacillus sp. 7_6_55CFAA_CT2; assembly: GCF_000238655.1. Classification (NCBI taxonomy): domain Bacteria; kingdom Bacillati; phylum Bacillota; class Bacilli; order Caryophanales; family Bacillaceae; genus Bacillus; species Bacillus sp. 7_6_55CFAA_CT2. Next base: position 227,299 of record NZ_JH414711.1, read on the forward strand.
TGCGCTATGGTTCCAAGGAGCTAATCCGAAGAAGACTCCAAACCACGATCAAGCAACACCGTATACACAATCGGAAGATCCAGCAGTACCAGTAACAAAATCTTCAGAAGTAGTGAAAATGCCAGCTGCCGCGAATGCGGAAGTAGTCGTACAGAAGAAATTCTATGAAGATGCAGCAACTGAGGCGGAACAAGAAAAAGCACTTGTCTTTTATAACAACACATATTCCCCGAACAAAGGAATTGACATTGCTGCGAAGAATGGAAAAGAATTCAATGTTGCTGCTGCTTTAAGTGGTACAGTAACGAAAGCTGAAAAAGATTCACTTCTTGGTTATGTTGTAACAGTTGATAGTGGAAATGGTGTAGCGGTATCTTATCAAAGCTTAGGCAGTGTGAAAGTAGAAAAAGGTGCAAGAGTTGCACAAGGTGAAGTATTAGGAACATCCGGTCTAAGTGCAATGAATAAAGAGGCAGGTTCTCACGTTCACTTTGAAGTACGTAAAGACAATGTGGCTGTGAACCCTGAACGTTACTTAAATAAATCAGTAACAGAAATTAAAGCTGATGCAGGTGCTGCAAAGGCTACGAATGCTTCTGGTAAAAAAGCTGATGACAAATCTCAAAAAGAAGAGAAGTCAACGAGCACGAAACCTGAAAGTAAAACAGAAGACAAGTCTCAAAAAGAAGAGAAATCAACAAGCGGTTCAACTAGTGACAAAAAAGAAGAACCGAAGAAGAAGAAAATCAACAAATGGTTCTACAGAATCATCTAACGATTCTTCTTCACAAGAGTAATAAAGTGAAAAAATCAGTTCCCACTAGGGGAGCTGATTTTTTTATTTTTATATAAAAATACTCAATTTCGAGAAAAAAGTTGCAATAACAAGGAAAAATGACGAGATTCTCGAATATATATTACAAAAGGGAGGGGATACTGTGTCATTTTTGTTTGTTCTGTCGACTGCTATTATTTTATTGTTTGTTTTATTCACTTTATATTATTATATTGCCGGTAAGAAAGAGGTTCCCCACCATCAATTATTAGAAGAAGAGTTTGAAAGAGAAGAATGACGCCTTATATATAAGGTGTCATTTTTTTTCGCCAAAATAGTCACTGTTAACGTATTTCTCACAAAAAAATGTAATTTTTCTTAACTTAGTCCGCAAAAATAGTGAACATGTAGCATATATCAGTAGTGCGGGCAATACAATGGTATAAACCAAAGCAAAGAGAGTGTTTGAGGTGAGAAATCGTGAATCATTTCATTATAAATCCAAGAATGTTTAACGCTTACAAACAGCACTCACACTTACTTCTTAGTCGTATGCAGCGAGGCTCATTTCACCCTTCTCACATCCAAATTAGGGAGGCGAGTGGTGTGCACGATTACATCAAAGAGAGAACTATCAAGATTGGTAAGTATATCGTGGAGACAAGAAAGACAGTGCGTGTCATTGCAAAGGAATTTGGGGTATCAAAGAGTACAGTCCATAAAGATTTAACAGAACGTCTACCAGAAATTAATCCAGAGCTCGCAAATGAAGTGAAAGAAATTCTTGATTATCATAAGTCTATTCGTCATTTAAGAGGGGGAGAAGCAACAAAACAAAAGTATAGAAAAGAAGATGTAGAGAAGCCTGTACGTCAATAATGTTACAGTAGCAAACATTCCGTTCACATTCGGTAATATTTTTCAGAAGAATTCTTTTTGCGAATATTACGTTTCTGTTAAATTTATGATAAAATCAGAAATTAGGTGAAAAGAATTCGGGTGTAACCTGATTTTGAATATCGAGGAGGAAAAAACGGGAATGTTTGCGCGAGATATCGGAATTGACCTAGGTACGGCTAACGTATTAATTCATGTTAAAGGTAAGGGTATTGTATTAAATGAGCCATCTGTTGTGGCAATTGATCGTAATAGTGGTAAAGTATTAGCAGTAGGTGAAGAAGCGAGAAGCATGGTGGGACGTACGCCTGGTAATATTGTAGCAATTCGTCCACTTAAAGATGGTGTAATCGCAGACTTCGAAATTACAGAAGCAATGTTAAAGTATTTCATTAACAAATTGGACGTAAAGAGCTTCTTTTCAAAACCTCGTATTTTAATTTGTTGTCCAACAAATATTACATCAGTAGAACAAAAAGCAATTCGTGAAGCTGCTGAACGTTCAGGTGGTAAAACAGTATTTTTAGAAGAAGAACCAAAAGTAGCCGCAGTTGGTGCTGGTATGGAAATCTTCCAACCAAGCGGTAACATGGTTGTTGATATTGGTGGAGGTACAACAGATATCGCTGTACTATCTATGGGTGATATTGTTACCTCTTCCTCTATCAAAATGGCTGGCGATAAGTTTGATATGGAGATCTTAAACTATATTAAACGTAAGTATAAGCTATTAATCGGAGAACGTACTTCAGAAGATATTAAAATTAAAGTTGGTACAGTATTCCCAGGTGCACGTAGCGAAGAACTTGAAATTCGCGGACGTGACATGGTAACAGGCTTACCACGTACAATTACAGTATGCTCTGAAGAAATTACAGAAGCATTAAAAGAAAATGCAGCTGTTATTGTACAAGCTGCAAAAGGTGTATTAGAGCGCACACCACCAGAATTATCTGCAGATATCATCGACCGCGGTGTTATTCTAACAGGCGGTGGAGCTTTACTACACGGTATCGACATGCTTCTAGCAGAAGAACTAAAAGTACCAGTATTAATTGCTGAAAACCCAATGCACTGCGTTGCGGTTGGTACAGGTATTATGTTAGAGAATATCGACAGATTACCAAAGCGTGCTTTGAGATAATTTGAAAGAACTAAGGCTGGTGCCTTAGTTCTTTTTTTCGTTTTTATATTTTTTTATTTTGTTTTTTTGCGAAAATGGAAGGAAAATAGAGAAATATGAAGGAAACAGGTAAAATATTCATATATATGGTTAAATTTAATATTTCCTTAATTGAAAACGTTTATAATATAATGAGTCGAATACGACATTAAGGCAAATAATGTTTCAATACATATTGCCTTTCCCTAATTTGGGCATACACTCTTTTCCACCTCCGTGTCAGTTGCAAAAATGTGCAACTATTTTAATGGAATAGAGTGTGTGCATTTTTTTTAGGAAGTTGTGCTAAATATAAAATGTTACTTTGTAATGACAAACAATAAACAAAATGGGATAATAGCAATATGTCCAAGTGGTAAGACCAATATTACAAAAGGGGCGATTGTTACATGCTAAATATAGAACAAATTAAAGAAATCATTCCTCACCGCTATCCATTTTTACTTGTTGATAAAATATTAGAAGTAGATGAAGGAAAAAGAGCGGTTGGGATTAAAAATGTATCCGCAAACGAAGAATTCTTTAACGGACACTTCCCTGACTATGCAGTTATGCCTGGTGTACTTATTGTAGAAGCATTAGCGCAAGTCGGAGCAGTTGCGGTATTAAAGAAAGAAGAAAACCGCGGAAGACTTGCTTTCTTTGCAGGTATCGACAATTGCCGTTTCAAAAAACAAGTACGTCCAGGTGATCAGCTTCGTCTAGAAGTAGAAATGACACGCGTACGCGGCCCAATTGGAAAAGGAAAAGCAATCGCAACAGTAGATGGTGAAGTTGCATGTGAGGCAGAAATTACATTTGCAATTGGTGATAAAAAAGAATAGAGAAAAATAAAAAAATCTCCTTGTGAAAAGACAAGGAGTTTTTTTGTTTACTTCTATATAGCGATGAAAAGATAATATACAAACTAATCAGAAAATTACTTGTAAATAGATGGTAATTACCATATACTTACTTTATTATTTATCTAGAAAACAGGATAAGTGATAAAGGTAATAAAGAAATAAGGGCATTGTCATATTGTTAAGGTACTTAAATAAGACAAAGTAGAATGTTATTGATTATGATGAGATGTGGGGAACTCAGCAAAAATATTAATTAGACGTATGAAATCGAGCATAAGAGAGAGAAAAGGGAAATGTCGCATTTCACAAAAGGAGATTATGAATATGTTCGGGAGAAAGAAAAGAAAACCATTACGACAATTAATTACACATAAAGAGCCTAAATCGCGTATTACAGAACAATACCGTAACATTCGTACAAACATTGAATTTACATCTGTAGATAATCATGTTCGTTCTATTATTGTTACTTCAGCCGATCCAGGTGATGGGAAAACAACAACAATCGCAAACTTAGCAGTTGTTTTCGGACAACAAGGAAAGAAAGTTTTATTAATTGGAGCTGACTTGCGGAAGCCGACGATACAAAACTTATTTGCTATTCATAGTTCAAATGGGTTAACGAACCTATTATCAGGACAAGCGAAACTCGTGCAATGTATTCAAAAAACAGATATAGAGAACGTATACTTAATGGCAGCAGGTCCAATCCCGCCAAACCCAGCAGAACTATTAGGGAGCCGGGCAATGGACGAGGCGTTGCTAGAAGCATATAGCATGTTTGATATTATATTAATCGACACACCACCTGTCCTTGCGGTTACAGATGCACAAATACTTGCGAATAAATGTGATGGAATCGTACTCGTTGTACGAAGTGAAAAGACAGAAAAAGATAAAATCGTAAAAGCGAAACAAATATTAGATAAAGCATCAGGCAAACTACTAGGTGTTGTTTTAAACGATAAAAGAGAAGAAAAAGAACAGTATGGTTATTACTAAAATATGAAAAAGCCAACAAAAATTTTGTTGGCTTTTTTGTTTTCTAAAAATTATTTATCAAGTTATACAGTGTAAAAAGTATGATATGATAAAATTTTTGGGAAATCATTGGAATGTGTTGTCATATTTAAGATTATTTTGTAAGATTAAACTTGTTTCTTGTGAACAAATATAAAACTCAATTATTAAAAATAAAAAATGTAAGATTTATATGTTATAATTTTTCCTATGTGTAAATTTTAGAAAGTTGGAGGAACCTATGGAAGAAACAATTAGTTTAAAAGAGTTATTTCATATCTTAAAAAAACGTTTAGCAATGATCCTCGTAATCGCCTTTGGTGCAGCTATTGTAAGTGCTATCATTAGCTTTTTCTTCATGACACCAATCTATCAATCTTCGACGCAAATTCTTGTTAACCAGAAAAAGCAAGAGGGAACGGCAATTCAGTTAGGGGAAATTCAATCAAATATTCAATTAACGAATACATATAAGGTTATTATTAAAAGTCCAGTAATCTTAGAACAAGTGAATGAAAAATTAAATTTAAATATGACAGCTCAAGCACTAACAGGAAAGATTAATGTTGCAAATGAAAAGGATTCACAAGTAATCTCTGTAACAGCTGAGGATAAAGATCCAAAACTAGCTCGCGATATTGCGAATGCAACGGCAGATGTATTTAAAGGTGAAGTTGCAAAAATCATGAACGTTGATAATGTAACAGTACTGTCAAAAGCAGAAGTTGCAGAAAATCAATCACCGATTAAACCAGCGCCTATGCTTAATGTAGCAATTGCTTTTATTGTTGGTTTAATGGCTTCGGTTGGTCTTGCATTCTTACTAGAGTACTTAGATAACACAGTGAAAAAAGAAGAAGATGTGGAAAACTTACTTGGCTTACCAGTATTAGGGATTGTAGCTCGTATGGATGAAGAAACAATGAACGTGAAATCACACGCTCCATCATCAAGAAAAGTGAGGGGACAAACAATTGGCTCTTAATTTATTTAAAAAGAAAAAGAATCATCGTCAACGCCGTCAATTAATTGCTCATCAACAACCGAAATCACCAATTTCAGAACAATATCGTAATATTCGAACGAATATTGAATTTGCAGCTATTGATACGAATTTACATTCATTAATGGTCACGTCTGCAAACCCAAGTGAAGGGAAAACAACAACGACAGCTAATATGGCAGTTGTGTTTGCTCAACAAGGAAAAAAAGTATTATTAATTGATGCAGATATGCGTAAACCAGCAATGCACCAAATGTTCCAAGTAGATAACATTTTTGGACTTACGAATGTACTAACACATAGTGAACGTTTAGAAAAATGTGTACAAACGACATCTGTAGACAATCTACACTTTTTAGCTTGTGGTCCAATCCCACCAAACCCGGCCGAATTGCTAGGTTCGAAATCAATGAAAGAACTTCTTGGGCAAGCATACAGCATGTACGACTTAGTTATTTTTGATATGCCACCTATTTTAGCTGTTACCGATGCGCAAATTATGGCAAATGTATGTGATGCTTCTATTCTTGTTGTTCGTAGTGAATCAACAGAAAAAGAAACAGCGGTAAAAGCAAAAGGTTTGTTAGAATCGGCTAAAGGTAAATTGTTGGGCGTCGTTCTAAACGACCGTGAACGTGAACAAGGCCTATACTACTACTACGGTGCAAACTAATTTTAAAGTGAGATATGGTAAAAACATATCTCCTTTTTTCCCTTGAATATGAGCGATATCTCATATTCAAGGGAAAAAAGATCTTTATAGGAGAGAGGGAGGATGAAACAAATGATAGATTTACATTGTCACATTTTACCTGGTATCGATGACGGTGCACAGACAGTAACAGATAGTTTAGCAATGGCACAACAAGCCGTTTCAGAAGGAATACATACCATTGTCGCAACGCCACACCATCAAAATGGAAAATATGTAAATGAACGTACCTCAATTATTCATCACGTAAAACAACTAAATGATGAACTACAACAACATAATATTCCACTTACCATTTTACCTGGGCAAGAGGTCAGATTATATGGCGATTTATTAGAAGACTATGAAGCTGGTAAAATCGTTACTTTAAATGAAACAAATAAATATATATTCATTGAATTCCCATCAAATCACGTACCTCGTTATGCAGAACAACTACTATATGAATTGCGCGTAAAAGGAATGATTCCAATTATCGTTCATCCGGAACGTAATGCCGAGTTAATCGAGCGGCCAGATAAGTTATATAATCTTGTAAATAAAGGTGCATTAACACAAGTGACAGCAGGTAGTTTACTTGGGAAATTTGGAAAAAAATTAAAAAATTCTCACTACAGCTTGTAGAACATAATTTAACACATATGATCGCATCAGATGCACATAACACGACATCAAGAGGATTTCATTTAGCGGAAAGCTATGAACTAATAGAGAAAGAATACGGTTCAAGTGTTATGAATGATTTAAGAGAGAATCCATATTTAATAATTAGCGGGAAAGCAATTTATAAAGAAGATCCAGAACAAATTCGCCGTAAAAAGTTGTTTGGCATCTTTTAAATAAAGAACAGGTGATGTCTCCTAACCGTTATCAACGGAGGCACTCGGTCGTGCTGTGGGTAGAAATTTTTATTTCGAACCTACCTTAGACGCTTGTCGTCGGGAGTATGACGTGAGGATGGGTTAGATGCCCATAATTTATTTATGTTAGAAACTCTACTTATGGAGTTGTAAAGACGACTCTATAGGTAGGGTTTTTGTTATTGTTACATATGGATATAATAATATGTCTGGGGGTACTAGATTTGAAAAAAGTAAGAAAAGCAATTATTCCAGCTGCGGGACTGGGGACAAGGTTTTTACCGGTAACAAAGGCAATGCCGAAAGAAATGTTACCAATTGTTGATAAACCAACAATTCAATACATAGTAGAAGAAGCGATAGAATCAGGAATTGAAGATATTATTATTGTTACTGGAAAAGGTAAACGTGCCATTGAAGATCATTTTGATCATTCCTTTGAATTAGAGCAAAGCTTACTAGAAAAAGGGAAGCATGAGATGCTTGAGAAAGTACAAGCTTCTTCAAAAATTAATATTCATTACATAAGACAGAAAGAACCAAAGGGTTTAGGGCATGCAGTATGGTGTGCACGTAAATTTATTGGAAATGAACCATTTGCGGTATTACTTGGTGATGATATTGTGCAAGCAGAAACGCCATGTTTGCGCCAATTAATGGATCAATATGAGGGAACACACTCATCCGTTATAGGTGTACAAACAGTGCCAGAAAACGAAACACATCGTTACGGTATTATCGATCCAGTTGAACAAAATGATCGCCGTTATCAAGTGCGTCAATTTGTGGAAAAACCAGCTCAAGGAACAGCACCATCAAATTTAGCAATTATGGGACGTTACGTATTAACGCCAGAAATCTTTATGTTCCTTGAGAATCAACAAACAGGTGCTGGTGGGGAAATTCAATTGACAGATGCAATTCAACGATTAAATGAAGTTCAACGTGTATTTGCTTATGACTTCGAAGGTACACGTTACGATGTTGGGGAGAAGTTTGGATTTATTAAGACCACGATTGAAATGGCACTTCAAAATGAAGAATTAAAAGTTGATTTAATGGAATATATGAAAGAACTTGTAAAAAAAGAAAAGGTACATTCATAAGAGAATGTCCTTTTTTATTATCAAAATAAGATATGAATTGTATAAAGAAGGGAACAGGTATATTGAGTTATCGAAAACGGCTCTCGTTATTAATTTTATTAGATTCATTTATCGTGTTAACTGCTGTTTACTTAAGTTATTGGTTCATACATCCCAATATATTAAGTAAAATTCCTGCGACAGTAGTTATTAGTTCGATTACGTTATTATGTAGTCATCATGTTTTTGCAGCTATTTATAAGTTGTATAACAAGGCTTGGGAATATGCAAGTATTGGGGAATTAAAACAAATATTTAAAGCAATAACGCTATCAATTATAGTAACAGCAATTGTTCAACAAATTATTAATCACGATATTTATGTTCGAATTTTAGCAATCGCATGGATGCTACATTTATTATTAATCGGCGGCTCTCGCTTCGTATGGCGTATGTTCCGTGATACATATATTGCGAAAGCAACTGATAAAAAACGAACATTAATTATTGGTGCAGGTTCAGCAGGAACGATGGTAGTACGTCAATTACAGCATAATAAAGAAGCGGATCTGTATCCAATTGCGTTTGTTGATGATGATAGAAATAAGCAAAAATTGGAGATTTATAATGTGCCGGTTGTTGGTACAACAAATCATATCCAAGAAATTGTAGAAGATAATGATATAGAACATATTATTATTGCAATCCCTTCCTTAAATAGAAATCAAATAAACGAGATCTTTGAGAAGTGTAGAAAAACGAAGGCGAAAACGCAAATTGTACCAATGCTTGAAGATCTTTTAGATGGCAAAGTTTCTGTTAATGAATTCCGAGATGTACAAGTGGAAGATTTATTAGGAAGAGAGCCGATCCAATTAGATGATGCAGGAATTGGAGAGCAAATTACTGGTAAAACAATTTTAGTAACAGGTGCTGGTGGATCAATTGGATCAGAAATTTGTCGTCAAGTGATGAAATACAAACCCGTTAAAATTGTTCTTTTAGGACATGGTGAAAACAGCATTTATAATATCGAAATGGAAATGAGAGTTACCTATCAAGATACAGTTGAAATTACAACAGAAATTGCTGATGTGCAAGATCGTCATAAAATCTTTGAAATAATGAAAAAGCATCAGCCATATATCGTATATCATGCGGCTGCACATAAGCATGTTCCTTTAATGGAACGTAATCCTGAAGAAGCTGTGAAAAATAATATTTTTGGCACGAAAAATGTAGCTGAAGCGGCAGATACATTTAAAGTAAATACGTTTGTAATGGTTTCTACAGATAAAGCTGTAAATCCAACCAATGTAATGGGAGCTACAAAGCGATTTGCAGAAATGATTGTGCAGCATATGGCATCTGTTAGTACAAATACACGTTTTGTTGCCGTTAGGTTTGGTAATGTCCTTGGGAGTAGGGGGAGTGTAATTCCCTTATTTAAGAAACAAATTCAAAAAGGTGGACCTGTAACTGTTACGCATCCGGATATGATTCGTTACTTTATGACAATACCCGAGGCTTCAAGGTTAGTGATTCAGGCGGGTACATTGGCTAGAGGTGGAGAATTATTCGTATTAGATATGGGAGATCCAGTAAAAATTGTGGATTTAGCTAAAAACTTAATTACTCTTTCAGGTTACTCTATTGAAGATATCAGAATTGAATTTACTGGATTAAGACCAGGGGAAAAAATGTATGAAGAGTTATTAAATGAAGGTGAGATACACCCAGAGCAAATATTTCCTAAAATTCATATAGGAAAAGCTGTTTTAATGGATCAAGAGATTTTGAGACAGTTTATGAATGATTTTGAGGGGATGCGTAAAGAAGAGATAAGAGAGAGATTATTAGATATTGCGAATAATAAGATGTTAAAAAAGAAAAATTGATAGTGAAGAGAAAAAATTAGTAAATAAAATAAGTTTTGAATTATAAAGTATATAATTAGGACGGAGAAAAATGATATATAAATTATATTTGAAAAGAATAATAGATTTTATCATTGCGCTAATAGGTTTGGTAATATTATTACCCATAATTTTAATATTAATTGTTTGTATAAAGATCGATTCTAAGGGACCAGTGTTATTTAAGCAACGTCGAATTGGAAAAGAGAAAAGGGAATTTTATATTTTAAAATTCAGGACAATGAGAATAGATACACCGAAGGATACACCGACACACCTTTTAGAAAATCCAGAGGTTTATATTACGAAATTAGGTAAATTTTTACGGAAAACAAGTTTGGATGAATTACCACAAATTTTAAATATTATTAAGGGAGAAATGAGTATAGTTGGTCCTAGACCAGCACTTTGGAATCAGTATGATTTGATAAAAGAGCGTGATAAACATGGAGCAAATGATATTCTTCCTGGTTTGACAGGTTGGGCACAAATTAATGGAAGAGATGAGCTACCAATTGATGTAAAGGCTAGTCTCGATGGTGAATATGCTCAGAAGATTAGTTTTTTGCTTGATGGTAAGGTATTTTTGAAAACAGTAGTCAGTGTAGCAAAGAGTGATGGAGTTAAAGAAGGAGCTAGAAAATAATTTTATAATTTAAGTTGGGGATAATTAGATGAAGATATTGATTACAGGCAACACCAGCTATGCTGGTAGAAGTTTGGAGAAATGGCTTTTGCAATGGCCCGATAAGTATTTAATTGATTTTGTTTCCTTAAGAAATGAAGAGTGGAAAGATAAAGATTTTTCTTTATACGATGTGGTTTTTCATGTAGCTGCAATTGTTCATCAGAAGGAAAAACCTGAAATGGAAGAACTTTATTATAAGGTAAACAGGGATTTAACTATAGAATTAGCTAATAAAGCTAAGAATGCAGGAATAAAACAATTCATATTTATGAGTACCCTTTCTGTATATGGTCTTGTTGGAACGGTTGGCAAAGAGGTTATGATTAATAAGGATACACTGTGTTGTCCAAATAGCTTTTATGGTAAAAGTAAGCTTGAAGCCGAACAACTGCTTGAAAAAATTCAAAACGAGAACTTTAAAGTTGCAATTTTAAGAGTTCCTATGATTTACGGACCTAATTGTCCAGGGAATTACGGGCAATTAAGGTGGATTACAGAAAAGACACCAGTGTTTCCAGCGATAAATAACAACAGAAGTATGATTTTTATAGATAATTTATCTGAATTTATAAGGTTATTAATTGATAATCAAGACCATGGATTGTTTTTTCCACAAAATCAAGAATATATTAATACATCATATTTAGTCAGGTTAATTGCAAAGGAAAAGAAAAAGAATATGTATTTATCAAAAATTTTGTCTTTGGGTATTAATCTATTAGCAGTACGTATTAAGGTTATTAACAAGGTCTTTGGGAATTTAACAATTGATTCGAAATTATCTAATTATAGCGACTGTAAATATTGCGTTGTTGATTTAGTCGAGTCAGTTAAACGTTGTGAAAAAATATAGAAATAGGTGCTGAAGTTTGAAGAAAAATGTATTGATAATGTGCCAATATTTTTACCCAGAATATGTTTCATCTGCTACGTTACCAACAGATTTAGCAGAAGACTTAATTGGAAAAGGACTTTCAGTAGATATTCTTTGTGGTTATCCTAAGGAGTACTATGAAGGAAAAGAAGTGCCAAAAAAGGAGCAATACAAAGGCATTAATATATCTAGAGTTAAATATACAGAGTTTAATAATAAGTCTAAGATAGGAAGGATTGCTAATTTCTTTTCATTTTTTATGTCGATGTTATTAAGGTTTCCAAGTCTATTTAAATATGAGTGTGTGTTGGTATATTCTAATCCACCTATATTGCCACTAATACCATATTTAATATCTCGTATTACAAAGACAAAATTTATTTTTGTGGCATTTGATATTTACCCAGATAATGCTCTAAAACTTGGAGCGATAAAAAAGGATGGATTTATCGAAAAATTAATGAAGAGTATTAATAAAAGAGTATATGGATATGCATCAAGTGTAGTTGCATTGGGAAATGAAATGAAACATTATATGCTTGAACAAGGACTGGTTAGTGAAGAGGAAAAAATTAAGGTTATCCCAAATTGGTATAGTGATAATAAAATTACAGATAATGATATTGTTTTTAACGAGGAATTTAAAGATCTAAGAGAAAAATGGCCATTCATTGTACTGTATAGTGGTAATATGGGAACCGCGCAGGATATGGATACAATCCTGGAATGTATATCTATGTTAAAGAATCGTGAAGATATTTTATTTATCTTTACTGGACATGGTAATAAGGTGAGCTATGTTAAAGAGTATTTAAATTCTAATGAAATAAAGAATGCTAAGATAGACGGTTTTTTATTAGGATCAGACTATATTGATATCTTAAAAATATCTGATGTTTGTTTAGTTAGCTTGGCAGAAGGGATTGAGGGTATCGGAGTCCCCAGTAAAACGTATGGCTATTTGGCTGCAGGTAAGCCAGTGTTAGCTATAATGTCAGATAAAACTGATATTGCTAAAAATCTACGAGAATATAATGCTGGTGGGAGTGTTATGCAGGGAGAGGCAGAGAAATTAAAAGTACTAATTATGAAATATATGAGTAATAAGGAGGGGTTAGAGGAAGCGAGTATTAACGCTAGAAAAATATTTGAAGATTTATATGATAGAAAAATTTGTACAGATATGTACTATCATATGATAATTGAAGCAATAAATAAGGGGAAACTCTAGAAGAATAAATCAAAGGGTATTTTAAAGATAATTAGATGGAGGTCATTATATTGTTTAAGGATAAATGTTTATTAATAACTGGTGGAACAGGTTCTTTTGGTAATGCAGTAATGGAAAGATTTTTAGATACTGATATAAAAGAGATTCGTATTTTTTCACGTGATGAAAAAAAACAGGATGATATGAGAAAACTTTATAACAATGAGAAATTGAAATTTTACTTAGGAGATGTAAGAGATTTAGCAAGTGTTAAAAATGCTATGCATGGTGTAGACTATGTTTTCCATGCAGCTGCATTAAAACAGGTTCCTTCATGTGAGTTCTTCCCACTAGAAGCAGTAAAGACTAACATTATAGGTACAGATAATGTATTGACGGCTTCTATAGAATATAATGTGAAAAAAGTTATCTGTTTATCTACAGATAAAGCAGCTTATCCGATTAATGCAATGGGTATTTCAAAAGCAATGATGGAAAAAGTATTTGTTGCAAAATCAAAAACAGTATCTCCAGAAAACACACTTATTTGTGGTACGAGATACGGTAATGTTATGGCTTCACGTGGATCAGTTATTCCACTATTTATAGAACAAATTAAAAAAGGGCAACCTTTAACGGTAACAGATCCTAATATGACAAGATTCTTAATGAGTCTAGAAGAGGCTGTAGAATTAGTAGTATTTGCTTTTCAAAATGCTGTAGCTGGGGATATTATGGTTCAAAAATCTCCTGCAAGTACTATTGGTGATCTTGCTCAGGCTGTAAAGGAATTATTTAATGTTGATAACGAAATTAAAGTAATTGGTACACGTCATGGAGAAAAGCGCTATGAGACATTGTTAACAAAGGAAGAATACGTGGTAGCGGAAGATTTAGGAGGTTTCTTTAGGGTTCCTGCTGATCGAAGAGATCTTAACTACGATAAATATTTTGAAGAGGGAAATCAAAAACTTACGACTGTTGAGGAATATAATTCAGATAATACACAAATTCTTGATATTGAACAAATTAAAGAAAAATTATTAGAATTAGATTATGTACAAAAGGAACTTGAAGAATGGAATAAATTGAAAGTTTATACAATGAATTAGAGGGGAGGGGATAATTAATGAAAATTCTTGTTACAGGTGCAAAGGGCTTCCTTGGAAAAAACCTTGTTGCCGAACTTAAAAATCAGGGATATAAAGATATATTTGAATTTTCTAGAGAAGATGATATTACACTACTTGAGAGATATACAAAAGAATGTGATTTTGTTTTTCATTTAGCGGGTGTTAATAGACCAAAGGATGAAAATGAGTTTATGGAGGGCAATGCTGGTTTTACATCTCAGTTGCTAAACTTATTAAAGGAATCTGTTAATAAGGCTCCTGTACTCATTACCTCATCTATTCAGGCAGAAAATAATAATCCCTATGGGAAAAGTAAAAAAGCTGGTGAAGAGCTATTATTTGAATACGCTAAAGAAACTGGTAGTAAGGCCTATATATATAGACTTCCGAATTTATTTGGAAAGTGGAGTAAACCTAATTACAATACGGTGGTAGCTACATTTTGTCATAATATTGCTAGAGGGTTAGATATTCAAGTGAATAATCCAGATGTAGAACTGAATCTTTGCTATATAGATGATGTGTTGGAGGAATTTTTTAAAGCTTTGAATCATACCCCAACTATACAGGATGATTATTGTTTTGTGCCTGTAACGCATAACATTAAACTTGGTGAGTTAGCTAATGTTATCAAAAGCTTTAAAGAAGGTAGAGAGAATTTAAGTATTTCAAATATGGGAGATGCTTTAACTAAAAAACTTTATAGTACATATTTAAGTTTTTTACCAGAAGATAAGTTTGTTTATGATTTAAAAATGCACAGTGATCATAGAGGGTCATTTACTGAGTTCATTAGAACACCTGAGCGCGGGCAAGTTTCTATAAATATATCAAAACCAGGAATTACCAAAGGGAATCATTGGCATCATACTAAAAATGAGAAGTTTTTAGTAGTGAGTGGTGAAGGTTTAGTACGATTTAGAAATATAGATTCAGATGATATTATTGAATATCGAGTGAGTGGAGAAAAATTACAAGTTGTTGATATACCAATTGGATATACACATTCAATTGTAAATGTAGGAGAAAATGATCTTGTTACAGTAATGTGGGTAAACGAATGTTTTGATCCGGAAAAACCAGATACTTATTTTTTGGAGGTATAGTTGATGAAAAAATTAAAAGTTATGACGGTTGTTGGCACAAGACCTGAGATTATAAGGTTATCAGCTGTCATTAACAAGTTAGAGGAATCGAATGCAGTGGAACATATTCTTGTTCATACAGGACAAAATTATGATTATGAGTTAAACGAAGTATTTTTTACTGATTTTAAATTAAAGAAACCTGATTATTTTTTAAATGCGGCAACTGGGACTGCTGTGGAAACTATTGGGAATATACTAGTGAAGATTGATCCTATTATGGAGGAAGTGGAACCAGATGCACTTTTAGTTCTAGGCGATACAAATAGTTGCTTATGTGCAATTGCAGCCAAAAGGAGACATATTCCAATTTTCCACATGGAAGCAGGGAATAGATGTTTTGATCAAAGGGTGCCTGAGGAAACTAATAGAAAAATCGTAGATCATACGGCTGATATTAATTTAACCTATAGTGATATTGCAAGGGAATATTTATTACGAGAAGGAATGCCGGCAGATAGAGTTATTAAAACAGGAAGTCCAATGTTTGAAGTTTTAAATTCAAGGAAAAATGATATTGAGAACTCAGATGTATTAGAAAGATTAGGGCTAGAAGAGGATAAATATTTTGTAGTATCTACTCATAGGGAAGAAAATATCAATTCGGAAACTAATTTCTTTGATTTAGTAGATAGTCTAAATGCAATTGCAGAAAAGTATAATATGCCTGTAATTGTAAGTACACATCCAAGGACTAAAAATATGATTGATACGAAAGGAGTTAAATTTAATCCGTTAGTAAGAACTTTGAAGCCATTAGGATTCAATGATTATGTGAAACTTCAAATCAAATCAAAAACAGTCCTTAGTGACAGTGGCACTATTAGTGAGGAATCCTCAATTCTTGGTTTTAAGGCACTCAATATAAGACAAGCACATGAAAGACCAGAAGCAATGGAGGAAGCATCTGTTATGATGGTGGGTTTAACAAAAGATCGCATTCTTCAAGGATTAGAAGTACTAGAAAGTCAAGAAAAAAACACATTAAGGCTTGTAGGGGATTACAGTATGCCAAATGTATCGGATAAAGTGCTTAGAATAATTCTTTCATATACAGACTATGTTAATCGAATTGTATGGGGTAAATAATAAACTCCTATTATGTATAACTTTTTATATTAAAACCGTTGGTATTAGTAAGTTTTCTTGGGTTTTAAAATGTTTATTATTAAAGTTTATAACCAAATTTAAATCCCAACTCCTTTATAGATGAGTTGGGATTTATGTAGTTGAGCTATGTAATTGTGTGAGAAGTATTTCTTTTATTTTAATTGATATTTTAAAATTATTATATCATCTTGGAAGATGGCTAATAGATTTATGCTTATTTAAGGGATAATTTCTAAATATAGGAGTGGAATTTATTAAAATTTTCCCTGAAGTTATCAATAAAATTGCTTAGGGAAAGGATTAGTAGTATGAATATTATGGTTTTTGATGTTCCAGCAGAAAATGGTGGAGCATTATCTATTTTAAATGATTTTTATAATGAAGTAGTTGAAAACAGCAGTGTAAATATTAATTGGTTTTTTGTATTAAGTACACCGAAGCTAGCAGAAACTGATAATATAAAAGTCCTTAATTTTCCATGGATTAAAAAAGGCTGGGGACATCGCTTATATTTTGATCACTTTATAGCACCAAAACTAGTTAAAGAATATAGAATTGATAAAGTAATTTCATTTCAAAATATTACAGTCCCACATACAAAGTGTGAACAAATTCTTTATGTTCATCAATCTTTACCATTTGTCGATTATAAATTTTCCGTTAAAGAAAATGGGTTGTTCTGGGTATATCAAAATATCATAGGGCGTAATATAATCAGTTCTATTAGGAAAGCGAATAAAGTAATTGTTCAAACACAATGGATGAAAAAAAAATGTGCACAAAAAGCTCAGGTTTTAGATAATAAAATTGAAGTTATACCACCGACTATAAATATAGGCAGATTAAAGCATTTTGAGCCTAATGAAAAAGCACTATCAACGTTTTTCTATCCTGCGAGCGCACATATATATAAAAATCATAGGGTTATTGTAGAAGCTTGTAAGCATTTGAAAAATTTAACGAATTTGAATTATGAAGTAATATTTACATTAAGAGGGGACGAGAATCAGTATATTGCAGATGTATATAAGGAAGTGCAAAGTCAACGTCTGCCTATTCGGTTTACGGGGGAAAAAACAAGAGAAGAAGTATTTGAATTATATACTAAGTCAATCTTACTTTTTCCTTCTTATATTGAAACCTTTGGCATGCCTATGCTTGAAGCGAGAAGATGTGAGGGAATTATAATTGCGGCAGATGAACCTTTTTCAAAAGAGGTGCTTGCTGAATATAAAAATGCAAAATTCTTTGATACTTTTAATGCAAAAGAATTAAGTTTACTAATGTATGAGTATCTACAAGGTCAGGCTGAGTATTATATTGCCTCTGAATTTGAGTACAGAAGAAATAATTCTAGAAGAATAATTGATGCTATAGAAGGTTCTTGTTAAAAAATAATTGTTAATTGAATTATGAAGAATAAAAATTATAGATGTATAGGTGTGGAAAATGAAAATTTTATATTTTGGTAGTCTTTGTGATAAAGAGTGGTTTGAGTCAATATCTAATGCCAAGGGACTTCCTTCAAGCGTCGCACAATATTCCTTTGAAAAAGCATTAGTAAATGGAATTTTAGAGAGTAAAGATGTTGATATGGAAATATATTACCTTTACCAAGAGCAATATTATCCTAAAGGAAGATTTTTAAAGTTTAAAAAAGAAAAAAGTGGTTAAATGATAAAAATATGGTGCGTTATTTATCCAATATTAATTTACCACTTATTAAGGAGATATATTCTGTGGTTCAGGGAGTATATTTGACCTTAAAATGGGGTCTGAAAAACTTTAAAGATAAAGAAAAAGTTATTTTGACACCATTTAATTACACACCTCTTTCCCTCGGAATCTATATAGCTTCAAAGTTATTGAGAATAAAGCGAGTAAACATTTTTACAGATCTTTCAAGCGATATAATGAATAATAATCGACAAAAAGAAATGCATTGGATAAAGAAAAATGTTCTTTCCACTTATAAGAGGTTAGTAGATTATATTGAACAGAATTATGATGGCTATGTTTTATTTACAGAACCAATGAATAAAAAGGTAAATTTATCAGGTAAACCATATATAGTTTTGGAAGGTATTTTTAATAATGATTTAGATTTATCACCTTTACCAAAGAGTAAAGCGATTATGTATGCAGGTACATTGGCCTTTGAATATGGTGTGAAAAATATTTTAGATGCTTTTGAACAAATAGAAGATAATGAACTTGAACTATGGCTTTTTGGTGATGGGGATATGAGAGAATATATTGAGAATCTAGCTATAAAAGATAAAAGAGTAAAATATTTTGGCTTCAAATCAAGGGCCGAAGTTTTTGAATATGAAAAAAGAGCTACTTTATTAGTTAATGCAAGAAATCCAGTAGATCAATATACAATGTATTCCTTCCCTTCAAAGACATTTGAATATATGGTTTCAGGGACTCCGTTTTTAACTACAAGATTAAAGGGTATACCACAAGAGTATGATAAGTATATATATTCAATAAATGATAGTGATATTAATTTAATTAAGAAAGAAATTGAAACAATATTATTGATTCCTGATGAAGAAATAAATAAACTTACTCAAGATGCTAGATTATTTATTTTAGAAAATAAGAATAGTAAGGTTCAAGGGAAGAAAGTTTTAGACTTTTTAAATGTTATGATAGATTGAGATAAGGGAATTGTGTGAGATCTTTGGTTATTAATACAATTTAAAGTGAATTTTTTAAAAGGGTGGGAATTTTGGGATTTTATATTTGGTTAACTATAATTTGTGTCAGCCTGTCTTACATTTCAACATTACTTAGTACAAAAAAGGTTAGTCTTAAGATAGTTAATAGTATTGATTTTATACCTTATCTTATACTGATTTTTATTACTGGATTTAGATATAATGTAGGAACTGACTATAATGGGTATGTTTTTAATTTCAACTACTTAATGAATAATGATATACCTCGAATTGAATATTCATTTAAATTTATTGTTAAGGTTGCCCATTTGATGGGATTCAATCAACAATTTATATTTTTTGTTTATGCCGCAATAACTTATGTATTTATTTTTCTTAGCGTTAAGTATTTTGATAGGGTTGCTAAATATAGACACATAATCACGTTATTTGTTCTACAGTATTTTCTATTTAATGGTTTCAATACAGTTCGACAAATGGTGGCTGTGGCTATCTTTTTCTATGCCATAAGATTTATTGTGAATAAAAATCTTATTCGATACATTATTTGGATACTGATAGCTAGTTTTTTCCATAAATCAGCAGCGATTTGTTTGATATTTTATTTTATATTAAATTTAAACATAAAAAAAATTGCGTTAATCTTAATGGTTTCACCTATTTTCTTAATAATGGATTTGGGTGATAAAATTTTATCATTATACGTTTTAATAACCGGTAATTATTGGTATGAACTTTATCTAACAGACTTCAACTCTAGCGTGGATGTATCTGGAGGGAAAGTGATGTTTATTTTATATGTTATTGCGCTTGTATTTGCAATAACATCAAATCAGATAGAACTTGAAAAGAATGAACAGATAATTATTAATCTTTTCATTTGCTATATTATAATTTTATTTACTACGCTATCTTCTGTTATTGCTACAAGAGTCTTGTATTACCCAATGGTATCTTTAGTAGTTGTTTTCCCAATTATAACCAAATATTTCCGTGGTAAATATGGCTCTATATTTTCAAGATATGTAGTTTTTATCTTTGCTACTGCTTTGTGGCTCAATTCTTTAATTGGGTATAAGGATTTATTTGAAGAAAATAATCTACTTAATTATTCTTTTAAAATATTCTTTTCTTAATTTTAATTTCTCATGATTTAAAAGTTATATAGTTATTTTTAAATCATGAGAAGTAATTAACCTTTGGTAAACACAGGGCTGTTATAGTATTAAAGTATATAATAAATTATTAAAAGTATTAGGAACTCGTTATAATTATATTTGGCATAAATAATATTAACGTTAACTTTAATATTATATATTTTTTGATAAATAAATTTTATATGTAGAGGTTATTTTTAATCTAGCATTCTGTTTAAATAATTATCTAAATAGGGTTTTAAGGAGAATTTTGCCCATGAAAATACTGTGGCTTACAAACATTGCTTTACCAGAGGCGAGTGTACTTCTAAAAGAGGAAGCATTGCCTTTTGGAGGATGGTTAGTTAATGCCTCTGAAGCATTGTCATTGAATAGTGACATTTCACTATGTGTTGCATTTCCAAATAATAGATTTAATGATATTCAATTATTATCTGGGGAGAAAATTAAATATTATACATTCCCATCTGTAAATAAGAATAATTTAAAAAGTATAGTTGAAAATCCATTTCTTGAGCAAATCATTGAGCAATTCAATCCAGATATTGTTCATATTTTTGGCACAGAGTTTGTGCATACACTTTCAATGGTAAATGTTTGCCAAAAGAAAAATATTAAGACTATAGTATCTATCCAGGGATTAGTATCTATTATTGCTAAACATTATATGCTATCTTTACCTATCATTGTTCAAAATCGATATACTTTTAGGGATTTACTAAAACAAAATAATATAAAAGGGCAACAGAGAGAGTTTATTAAGCGTGGGAAGTTTGAAATTGAAGCACTAAAAAAAGTAAAACATGTTATTGGTAGAACTACGTGGGATAAGGCATGCTCTACTCAGATCAATCCAAATGTGATTTACCATCATTGTAATGAAACATTAAGAAAAGAATTCTATAATCATAAGTGGGATATAAAAAGGGCGGAGAAATATTCTATCTTCTTAAGTCAAGGATCATATCCTATAAAGGGGTTGCATTTTATGATTGAAGCTATGCCTTTAATACTAAAAGTGTTTCCTCAAGCGAAGTTATACATAGGTGGTGTGGATATAACGAAGTCTAAAACCTTAAAAGAAAAAATAAAACTCTCATCGTATGGAAAGTATATCAATGAACTTATTAAAAAGTATAATATCCAAGAAAAAGTTATTTTTACTGGGTTATTAAATGAACAGCAAATGTGTGAGAAATATTTAGAGTCAAATGTATTTGTCTGTCCGTCATCTATTGAAAATAGTCCTAATTCTTTAGGAGAAGCGATGCTATTAGGTGTTCCTTGTGTTGCTTCGGATGTGGGAGGGGTGTCTGATATGCTAAAGCATAAAGAGGAAGGTTTTGTGTATCAAGTAGATGCTCCTTATATGCTGGCGCATTATGTGTGTGAAATATTTAAAAAAGATGAACTAGCGCTAAGGTTTTCTGAAAATGCAAGATTACATGCTTTACAAACGCATGATTCTAAAAAAAATACAAAACGCCTATTAGAAATATATAAAGATATCTTATAAAAGAAGGTATAAACATTGAAATTGAAAAATAGTTCTAAATTATTTTTAAAACGTATGAAGGGTAATGAAATTGCTACCAAAATCGTGAGCAATGCGGGTTGGTTGGTTGGGGATAAAGTTGTCACTATGATCATAGGTGTGTTTGTTATGGCCCTAGTAGCTAGGTATTTAGGGCCAGAAAAGTATGGCATATATAATTATGCTTTAGCTTATGTAACTTTGTTCACAGCTTTATCGACATTAGGTCTAGAAACGTTATCTGTTAAATCAATTGTGCATAAGGAGGAAGAAGAAGGGACTATACTTTTTACCTCTTTAGTTTTAAGGGTTATAGGTGGTATAGTTTTAACGTTGTTTACTAGTATAATTATTCGATTAGTTGCACCAAATGAGCCACTTGTTCATTTACTTGTAATGATTATGTCATTTACGATGGTTATTAAATCATTTGAAGTTATTGAATATTGGATACAAGCATATCAGAAGTCTAAAATATCTTCCTTGATTCGTATAGGTGCATATATTTTTTCTGCACTATTAAAAGTTATTTTTGTATTTTTCGAGGGGGATTTATTCCATTTATCTCTTATATATATGTTGGATTCGTTGATTATAGGGATAGCGTTGGTTATTGCGTACTTTAAAAACAGAACATCTTATACGAAATGGAAATTTAAATTTCAGTATGCAAAGAAAATATTATCTAAAAGTTGGTATTTAATTCTCTCAGGCCTGATGGTTACAATATATATGCAAATTGACAAAGTAATGTTAGGTTCTATGTTAACGGATAAGAAAGAATTGGGTATGTACTCAGCTGCGACTCAAATTGCTAGCATGTGGTATTTTGTTCCTTTAGCTATTATTACATCATTTCAGCCTATTATCATGAAAAAAAAATTAGATACACATGAGAACTATATAGGTACTATACAACTTCTGTATTCAATAATCGCTTGGATTGGAATCTTATTTGGTTTGCTCGTAATTGTATTTTCAGATTTTATAGTGTCTATTTTATACGGACAAGAATATAAAAATGCAGCGGATATAATTACTATAAGTGTATGGGCTGGTACTTTTGCAACACTAGGGTCCGCTAGGTCCATTTGGTTACTAGTTGAAAATCTGCAAAAGTACACGCTGGTTTATACTTTTGTTGGCCTTATAATAAATGTGGGATTAAATTATTTGTTAATACCTATTTATGGTGGCTTTGGTGCAGCTTTTGCGACTCTTATAGCGCAAGTCTTTACCAATGTAGTTACGCTGGCTTTGTTTAAAAAAACAAGAATTTCCAGCATTATGATTTTAAAAGCATTTTCTCCAAAATATCTATTTAAGTTAAGAAAGTTATAAATATCATATAATAATGGAGGGCGCTAAATGTTAGCTCCAGTAATAATTTTTGTGTACAACCGACCTGAACATACCATAAAAACAATAGAAGCTTTATCTGAAAATGAACTAGCAAGGGAGTCCGATGTCTTTATTTTTTCTGATGCGGCAAAAAATGAGGCTTCATTTGAAAAGGTAAAGGCAGTACGTGATTATATAGATACTATAGAAGAAAAAAAGTATTTTAAATCACTTACAATTAAGAAGGCTCAGGAAAATAAAGGATTGGCGAAATCGGTAATGAACGGTGTCAGTGAAATTATTAATAAATATGGAAAAGTAATAGTTTTAGAAGATGATTTGATAACCACACCCGATTTTCTAGCATATATGAATGAAGGATTAAATTATTATGATGCTTTAGAGAAAGTCTGGTCTATCAGTGGATATAATATACCAATTAGATTCCCTAAGAGTTATAAGAGTGACATTTATTATTCTTATAGAGGTTGTAGTTGGGGTTGGGCGACATGGAAGAATAGATGGGATCAAGTTGATTGGGATGTAAAAGATTATATAGAGTTTAAAAAAAATAGACGTTTAAAAAATCAGTTCAACCGCGGTGGAAGAGATATGTCAAATATGCTCGATGCCCAAATGGAAGGAAAGATAGATTCTTGGGCAATTCGTTGGTGTTATACTCAATCGAAAAAAAATATGTTTACGGTTTATCCAGTTAAGTCTCGAGTAAGAAACATTGGGCTGGATGGATCTGGAACACATAGTGGAATTACATCACATTATAATGTGGAAATTGATCAATCTTTAAGAAAATGTATTTTTAATAATCCAGATTTAAATCAAGAGATATTAAGGAATTTTCAGAATCATTATGGTTCTCGTTTAAATTATTATTTAACTAAACCAAAAAGTTACATCAAAAAGTTATTAAGGATGTGATTAAAGTGAAAATCACAATAGCAGGAACAGGATATGTAGGCTTATCTAATGCAATATTACTTGCCCAACATAATGAAGTTATAGCACTTGATATTATTCAAGAAAAAGTAGATATGATTAATAACAGAAAATCTCCTATTATAGATAATGAAATTGAAGAATTTTTGGCGACAAAAGAACTAAATTTAGTGGCTACTACTGATAATTATAAAGCATTTAAGGATGCAGAATATGTTATTATTGCAACACCTACAAACTATGATCCAGATAAAAATTATTTTAATACAAGAACTGTTGAGGCTGTAATTGCTAATGTTTTATCTATTAATCCAGAAGCTATAATGATAGTGAAATCAACGGTTCCAGTAGGGTATGTAGAAAAAATAAAGGAGAAGTTTGAAACAAATAATATTATTTTTTCACCAGAGTTTTTAAGAGAAGGTAAAGCTTTACATGATAATTTATACCCATCACGTATAATTGTAGGTGAAGAGTCTGATAGGGCAAAAATATTCGCTGAACTATTAATTCAAGGTGCAGTGAAAAAAGATATATCAGTGTTATTTACAAATTCGACTGAGGCTGAAGCTATTAAATTATTTGCCAATACATACTTAGCTATGAGGGTAGCCTTTTTTAATGAACTAGATTCATATGCAGAAGTACGAGAACTGGATACCAAACAAATTATTGATGGAGTTGGATTGGATCCTAGGATTGGTAATCACTATAATAATCCATCCTTTGGATATGGAGGCTATTGTTTACCTAAAGATACGAAACAACTACTGGCAAATTATGCGGATGTTCCCAATAATATAATGACAGCAATTGTGGATGCAAATAGAACTAGAAAAGATCATATTGCAGAAATGATTATAAAGAGAAACCCTAAAGTTGTTGGCATTTATAGATTAACCATGAAAATGGATTCAGATAATTTTAGACAATCGGCTATTCAAGGAGTTATGAAGCGAATTAAAGCAAAAGGGATTGAAGTTGTTGTATATGAACCATCTCTTCATGAAGAAACATTTTATAATTCCAAAGTAATCAATAACTTTGAGGAATTTAAAAAAGTGAGTGATGTAGTTGTGGCCAACAGATTAACCAATGAACTATATGATATAGAAGATAAGGTTTATACAAGGGACTTGTTTAGTAGAGATTAAAAGATATATTGATTGCCAAAAATAGAATTGGAATATATAGAGGACTAAGGCCAAATTAAAAGCGAGGAAACACTTATATGTGTTAACTTGCTTTTAAATTTTTAAATGATATTTTGAAGGATTGAACTAAATTGTTTGTTAGAAGGGTGCAGACAATATGTATGGATGTTAAAAAATATATATGATGAATTGTTGTAGAGGTAGGAGAAGTTGACTAGTTAAAGAAAATAAGATACTTTAATTTAAGAATTATATTCCTAGAAAATCTATTAAGAATGATTGACGGAAGAAGGGTATATTAATGAAAAAGAAAATCCTATTTTGGATATTAGGAATCATAGGGGTATTAATTATAGGTGGAGGAGTTTACGCTTATAATATATATTCTTCTGTTTCAAAAACATTAGATGAAGTTCATAAGCCATTAAAACGTGATCAAGGGAATAAGCAAGAAGAAAAAATTAATAAATCTGAGCCTGTTTCAATCCTATTGCTAGGAGCCGATGAGCGTGGTGAGGATAAAGGACGCTCAGATTCTTTAATGGTCATCACGTTAAATCCTAAAAATAATTCAATGAAAACAGTAAGTATCCCTCGTGATACATATACAGAAATCGTTGGAAAAGGAAAAAGTGATAAAATCAACCATGCTTATGCATTTGGTGGCGTAGATATGTCTGTTGCAACAGTAGAAAAATTCTTAAATATTCCTATTAATTACTATATTGAAGTGAACATGGAAGGCTTTAAAGATATCGTCGACGCAGTTAGTGGTGTTGATGTGGATAATGATTTAGAATTCTCTCTTGGAGAACATCATTTTCAAAAGGGAAATATCCACTTAACAGGTGACCAAGCACTAGCATTCACACGCATGCGTAAAGAGGACCCACGTGGTGACTTCGGACGCCAAATGCGGCAACGCCAAGTGATGCAGGCCGTTATTAAGAAGGGCGCAAGTTTTTCTTCTTTATCAAGTTATGGTGATGTGTTAACAGCAATTCAAAAGAACGTGAAAACGAATTTAACGCAAGATCAAATGTTTGATATGCAGAAGAATTATAAAAACTGTCTGCAGAATAGTGAAGATATCCAAATCACAGGTGACGGACATAAAGCCGCTGATGGTATTTGGTACTACTATGTTCCAGATGCAGCAAAACAAGATTTAACGAATAAGTTAAGAGCGCATCTTGAAGTGACTAAGTAGTATGTAATAACCCAACTCCTTTGGAAGGAGTTGGGTTTATTTTTGCATGGATTTATATTAGTATTATATATTGTGAGATTAATAGATGAGGTGAATCGATGAATAAGAAAGCAGTACTTGTCCTTGTTATTTTTGTATTGTTTGTTGCTTCGGTTGTGAGTGGTAAACTGTACTGGAATAAGAAGATTGCGAATGCAACAGGACAAACGAGTGAAGTAGCGAAAACAAAGGCTGAAGTGAAAGACAGCGGAGCGAAGAAAGAAGAGAAAAAGGAAGAGAAGAAACAAGATACGAAGTCATCTTTTAATGAAGCATATGCGAAGAATTTGCCAGATGCAGTGAAAGAGAAGTTAAAGAAAGCTGCTGAGGATAAAAAGGCAGTAAATCTTGTTATTGTTGGTGATGAAGGTTCTTCATCTGAAAAAGGTGCTTGGGCAGCTAAGTTAACGTCTAATTTAGAAACTGCTTACGGTAAAGGTTTATGGAATGTGACTGTAAAGGAATATAAGGGTGAAAGCACAGAAGAGTTAATCGCGAATAAGCGTGATAAAGAGATTGCGAAAGAGAATCCAGATGTAATTTTATTTGAGCCACCATTTATTACTGATAACGGTAAAACTGGTAATGGGAACTCTGTTGCGAGTACACAGAAGTTTGTTCAAGCACTTTCTACTAGTGCAAAGGGTGCTACGATTATGATTCAACCATCAAATCCAGTGTATGGTGCGAAAAATTATCCGAAAGCGATTGAAGCTTTAAAACAATTTGCGATGCAAAATAATTATACATATATTGATCATTGGGGAGCATGGCCGGATGCATCGACAAAGGCTATTTTACCATACTTACAAGAAGAGTTTGGTTTCCCGAGTGCGAAAGGTCATGATGTTTGGGCGAAATATGTAACTGATTATTTCGTTGCTAAGTAAAAAAGAAGCTTAAAGAGGTAATCATTTCTGTTGTGATTGCCTCTTTTTTGTTAATAAGTTATAACAATGGAGGTATACTAATGGCAATACTTGTAACAGGTGGAGCAGGATATATTGCTAGTCATACATGTGTAGAATTACTAAATAGCGGTTACGAAGTTATAGTAGTGGATAATCTTTCGAATAGCTCGGTAGAATCTATAAATCGAGTAAAAGAAATAACAGGAAAACAATTTAAGTTTTATAAAGAAGATATTTTAAATCGCGAAGCGCTTGACGCAATTTTTGAAGAAAATTCAATTGAAGCAGTTATTCACTTTGCAGGATTTAAAGCTGTAGGGGAGTCAGTAGCGATTCCATTAACATATTATCATAACAACATTACAAGCACGTTAGTGCTATGTGAAGTAATGCAGAAACATAATGTAAAGAAGATAATCTTTAGTTCATCTGCAACTGTATATGGTATCCCGGAAACGTCACCGATTACGGAGGAGTTTCCATTAAGTGCAACAAATCCATATGGTCAAACGAAATTAATGATTGAGCAAATTATGCGTGATGTAGCATTTGCAGATGCAGAATGGAGTATTGCATTACTTCGCTATTTCAATCCATTTGGTGCACACGAAAGTGGGCGTATCGGAGAAGATCCAAATGGAATCCCAAATAACTTAATGCCATATGTAACGCAAGTAGCGGTAGGTAAGTTAAAAGAATTAAGCGTATTCGGAAATGACTATCCAACGAAAGATGGAACAGGAGTCCGTGATTACATCCATGTTGTGGACTTAGCAAATGGTCACGTAAAGGCGCTTGAGAAAGTACTGAGTACAACGGGAGTAGATGCTTATAACCTGGGCACAGGTATGGGCTATAGTGTACTAGAGATGGTTGAAGCGTTTGAAAAAGTTTCGGGCAAGAAAGTTCCTTATAAAATTACAGAGCGTCGCCCAGGTGATGTGGCAGTATGTTTTGCTGATGCATCGAAAGCAAAGCATGAATTAGGCTGGGAGGCAACACGCGGATTAGAAGAAATGTGTGCAGATTCTTGGAGATGGTAATCAAATAACAAAGATGGTTATGAAGAGTAGGAATGAAAGAGAGGGTATCGTCGACAAAATATGTTCGACAATACCCTCTCTTTTTTTATAAGATTTTTGCTATACTAAACTGTACTATAATACGTGGTGGAAGGAGGAGAATGATGAAAATACTTGTGGTTGATGATGAATCGAGTATTCGTAATTTGATTCGGATGCAGTTGGAGATGGAAGGTTATGAAGTATTGGCAGCGGCTGATGGGAGAGAAGCTTTGGAGCGATGGAATGAAGGGCCGGATGTATTGATTTTGGATGTTATGCTTCCGGATACGGATGGGTATGAGTTGCTTCGTTTGTTCCGTGAGAGGGATAGGGATATTCCGGTGCTTATGTTAACGGCAAAGAGTCAGATGAATGATAAGTTGCTTGGCTTGCAGCTTGGTGCTGATGATTATGTGACGAAGCCGTTTAATTATGCGGAGCTTATTCTTCGGGTTAAGAATATGGCGCGGCGTGTAAAGAAGACGGAGGCTGCTGTAAGTCATGAAGTAATTGAGGCTGGAGAAATCGTGATTTGTCCTAAGGAAAGAAAGGTACATGTGAGTGGACAAGAGATTCAGTTAACGTACCGAGAGTTTAATTTATGTCAGTTATTTGTTTCAAATCCGCAGCGTGTGTTTATGAGGGATGAGTTACTTGAGAAAGTATGGGGGTTTGAGTATATCGGAAATACGAGAGCAGTTGATATTATGGTGCAGAGACTTCGCAAGAAGCTTGGGACGAGCGGAGAATATATTAAGACAATTTATGGCGTTGGCTATAAACTGGATTGTTAAGTGGTGATGGTATGTCTTTAAAGCGAAATATGGTGTTCGGAATAGTTGGGCTGTTAATTCCGATTTTTGTTCTTTTATATGCAGTTGTTTATATTACGTTAGAAAAGAATATGTATCATAACGCAGCAGATTCTTTAGAAAAGTTAAGTGTAGAAGCACAAATTTATACGATGAATTATTTAGAGAAGGAAGCAGAAGTAGATACGCTTGGTCCGAATTCACTTTTAATTGCGTCGTATTTAGCGAAGCGTATGGATGTCCGTGTGCAGATGATTGGGAAGAATGGCGATGTTGTTGCAGATACACAAAAAGGGGCATTGCTTCACCGTAACATCGACATTGAGAGTTCTTTGAAGGGGAAGAAGTCTTACGTTTTTGAGGAGGCGGATCCAGCTCCTATTCTTTTGTTTTCAAGCCCGGTTTATTATGGAAACGATGTCATTGGAAGTATTCGTTTTATAAATGAGTTAACGGGTGAGAAGGAAGTTTTAACAAATGTGAGCTGGACTTTCTTAATGACGTCTCTTTGTTTAGTAGCTACCGGCATTTTCTTTGCGATTCGTTTGGCGAAATCTCTTCATAAACCGATTGATCAGTTGAGACAAATGGCACAGCGGCTCGCGAATGGTGATTATAAGAGTAAGATTGAGTTAAATGAGTACGTGGAAATCGCTCAGCTTTCAGCATCTTTTAATGCGATGGCCGATGGAATTGAGCTGCATATTAAGCAGTTGCAGGAGGAGAAAGAGAAGCAGAAAGATTTCCTAGACCGCATTACGCATGAGCTAAAAACACCGCTAACGGCAATTATCGGTTATGTTGATTTAATTCCGAAGTTACAATCAAAAGAAGATGTACAGGAAAGTCTTCGTTATGTGGCTGTGGAAAGTGAGCGTTTATTATCACTTGTAGAGGAACTGCTTAAGTCTTCGAAATATGGGACGAGTACGTTTGAAGTGTCTCCTACAGTTGTGAATATAAAGGAATTGGTAGAAGAAGCAGTTTCAATTGTGAAACCTCGTCTAAATCAATTTGAAATTGAAGTGATAAATGAGTTAACGGATGTACATGTTGTTGCGGATTTTGATAAGACGAAGCAAATTTTCTTAAATGTGCTTGATAATGCAATTAAGTATAGTGATGCTTCTCACATTCGTATGAATGTAATTGTAAATGAGCATGAGGCGAAGGTTTTTGTTCATGATGATGGGATCGGTATAGATGAAGTGGTGCTTGCAGAGTGGAATGAGTCTCCGAAAGGAAAGGCACTTCCTTCTAGTTATGGGAATGGTTATGGTTTGTATATTTGTCAGGAAATTATGAATAAGCAGGGCGGAAGCATGCGGATTGAGAGTAGTGAAGAAGTAGGTACTACAATATTCATTACATTTTTGCTTCCGAGAAGGATGGAAGACATAAAAAACTTGAAAGCGGTTAAATGATACATTTATGAAACAATTATGCGGTATTTTCGAAACAACGTTTTTTTATCTTGGAGGTAGGCAGAAATGAAAAGGCTATCATTTCAAATTCTTATGTTTGTCATTTGTATGATTGTTTCTCTTGTTTTGTTTTATGTTATGGAGAAGCAAATCTATAATCGAATTAACATTGTAAATGATAAACAAGCCGTTTTACAAAGGGTGAATGAATCTCTTCCAATTGAAGTGAAAGTAAGACATGAAAAGTGGGGGGAAATCGTTGTAACGGATGAAGTTCGTTTGCATACGATTGTTTCATTCTTTGACCGAATTCGAATAGAGCCAGGGGACGTTAAGAGCCAAGAACAAGTATTTACTGGAGAAGTAACGTACTTGAATGGACATAAGCGTACTTTTGCAGTAGGTGACTTGTTCCAGTATGGGGAAAATGTATACGGAAAGAATGGCATGGATCCGATGATTTCAGCACTTCAAACGTATTTATTAAGCCTGTATTACACGCCAGAGCGTATTAGTGATTTCTTTGCTTCAGCAAAGGATGTCGTAGTACGTCAAGGCGATGTGGTACGTACTATCAATCTTACACACATACTTGATTCTATTCGATACGCAAAGCAAATTACAGATTACGGAGAAATTCAGAAGTTATTACAATCGCAGAATGAACCGATTGCTTATATTACGGCTTATAAAACAGGTAAGCGTGTAAAGAATGATCGTGAAGATATTCTTACGATTTCTGTGTATCCATCGTACTTTGTTGTGCAATATCTCGGTGATAATAACGG
This sequence comes from Bacillus sp. 7_6_55CFAA_CT2, assembly GCF_000238655.1. Classification (NCBI taxonomy): domain Bacteria; kingdom Bacillati; phylum Bacillota; class Bacilli; order Caryophanales; family Bacillaceae; genus Bacillus; species Bacillus sp. 7_6_55CFAA_CT2. Next base: position 258,833 of record NZ_JH414711.1, read on the forward strand.
GAATGTCATGTATATGAAAGGCTCTCTAGCAGAGTTATTCGTAAAGGAGAATGCGTCATGAGAAAGATAGCCTTTTTCTTCTTTTTGCTAGTAATTGGAGGAGCGATGTCTAGTTGCTCTCGAGATACAACCTCTATTAAATATAGTAAAAATGGTCTCCCTATTTTGGATGATCGTCATATTGTTGCGTATGTAGCGGCTCGTGAGGAAGTTGGTGAAGCGTTACTTTCATCATTTTGTAAACCACGTGGATGTACGTATGAATTTATTCGTCTTTCAACAGAAGAACTTCTTCGTAGAGTGGAAGAAGAAGCTGGAAATCCGAAGGCGGATATTATTATTGGCGGTACAGTAGATGCGCATCAAATGATGAAGCAAAAAAATCTTTCTATTCCTGTGATAAGCCAACATGCAAATCGTATTTCAAAAACTGTTAAAGATAAAGATGGTTATTGGTACGGTTATGAAGTGGAGAAGCTGGCAATTGCGATTAATAAAGAGCGGTGGAACGAGGAAATAGCGCCGCTCGGTCTCTCGTATCCGTTAAGATGGAAAGATTTATTGAATCCAGTATATAAAGGAAAGATTGTCATGCCCGATCCAAATGTTTCAGGTACAGCATATACGTTTTTCCAATCACTGATTGATACGTTAGGTGAAGAGGAAGCGAAGGGATATGTGAAGAATCTGGCAGAACAAGTTGGAGAAGTAACAGTGAATGGTTACATCCCAGCAGAACTTGTTGCGAGCGGTGAATATATGATAGGCATCAACTTTATGGGAGATCAGAGAATGCTTCAAAAACAAGGCTTTCCGATTTTAAGTAACGAACCTGAGCAAACGGGGTTATCTGTTAATGCGATTTCGAAACTAAAACGTGCACCGAGTGGTATTATTGCGGATTTATTTATTGATTATTGTTTATCAGAAGAAGCGGGGCATATTTTAGAAAAAGTGTCGTTTGGCGTACCAACGATGTTTGCGAAGAATGAGAAAGAAATAGAAGGACAGCCGGTTAGAAGGACGAACCAAAATATATCAAATAGCGGAATAATCGAGATATGGAATAGACAGCGTCTCTCTCTGAAGTGAGAAAAGGAGACGAAAATATATGTTTAAATGGCTCAAGCCAGCACCTGCAATTGAAAGATTGCCAGCGGATATGATCGATCGTGTATATCGATTACTACGTATTCGTGTGTTAATCGGGATTTCAGTTGGATATGCTGCTTATTATTTAGTTCGTAGTAACTTTACGTTATCAAGTACATATTTAGTACAAGAATATGGTTTTAGTACAGCTGAAATTGGTCTACTAGGCTCAGTAATGGCAATTGTTTATGGATTTAGTAAGTTCTTTATGGGTAATTTATCAGATAAAGCTTTCGCCCAGCGCTTTATCGCAGTCGGTTTATTCTTATCAGGGCTTGTAAATATTTGTTTCGGTTTTGCATCATCATTTGGGATGATTGTTACATTACTCGTTGTTAACGGTATTGTACAAGGTATGGGAGCACCACCTTGTAGTATTGTTATGACGAAATGGTTCTCGAAGAAAGAACGTGGTACGAAAACAGGCCTTTGGAATATTTCACATAACGTTGGTGGAATGCTTGTACCACCACTTGTCGGAATTGGTGTAGGTATTTTCGGTGAAAATCATTGGCAAGGCGGCGTGTTTATTTTCCCTGCGATTATCGCAATGGTAATTGCAGTTCTTGTTTGGATCAATGCGAAGGATACACCAGAATCTGAAGGTCTTCCTCCAATTGATGAGTATCGTAATGACTATGAAAATCTTGAAAAAGCAGATAATGCTAACAAGATGTCACCAAAAGAAATTTTAATGAAGTATGTAGTGAAAAATAAATTTGTATGGTTCTTATGTATTGCGAATGCTTTTGTTTATTTAATTCGTTTCGGTGTTATTAACTGGGTTCCACTTTATTTAACGACAGTTAAAGGATTTTCAAAAGCAGAAGCGCATGCGGCATATGCAATCTTTGAAGGTATGGCAATTCCAAGTTCATTAATCGTTGGCTTTTTAAGTGATAAATTATTTAAAGGAAAGCGTATGCCATTATGTATTATTAGTATGGTTGGAGTTGTTATTGGTACGTTTATATATTGGCAAGCAACTAGCGTACTTGTTGTAAGTATTGCAGTTTCTATTATCGGTTGTTTAATTTATGTACCACAGTTCTTAATCGGTTTAAGTGCGATGGAATTAGTACCGAAATTTGCAGTAGGTACGACAGTTGGTATGTGTGGTCTATTCGGTTATGTAGGCGGAAGTCTTGTAGCTAACGCAGCAATTGGTGTTATTGTTGATAGTTCTGGCTGGGATGGTTGTTTCATCTTACTATTAACAGGTGCGGTTTTATCAACAATCTTCTTATTTATTGTTCAACGTGGACATGAGAGAAAAGATCCTAAAGTAGCGTAATATTTTGTTTGAAAAAGCTATCCAATTATTATTTTGGATGGCTTTTTCTATATAATATAATCTTTCCTTAAATCTATCTTAAAAGATATAATGTCATATTTCTAATCATTGGAATTTTTGTTACAATATAAATGGATGTGTAAAACTTTGTAAAAACAATGTAATAATATGTAATCTATTTTCAGAAAGTTTTATACAATTTTTATATTAAACTATTAAGTTATAAAAAGGAGAGAGAATATGTTACCAAATACGGTTCGTACTCCAAACAAGAAGAAGAAATGGATTATTATTGGGGTTATTGCACTAATTGTTATTGTAGCGGCAATTAATATTTTTGTTATGCAAGGTAAAAAGAAGGGTGCATCAACAAATGCTGATGCTGTAAGTTTTGAGAAAGTGACAGAGCGTAAGCTGAATAATACGAAGTTAATTTCTGGTCAGGTGAAGCCTGGTAATATTGAAAGCTTCTATGCAGATCCGGCCAAAGGGAAAGTGAAAGATATTGAGGTAAAAGAAGGGCAAGAGGTAGAAAAAGGTACGAAGTTATTCTCTTATGATAATGAAGAGATTAATCTTCAAATGAAGCAAGCTGAGCTTGATCAGAAGATGGCAGATATGCGTTACGATCAAGGGAAAAAGAAGATTGATTCGTTGAAGAAAGAAATTAAGAAGGCGAAAGATAGCGGAGCTGGGAAAGAAGTAACAGATCCGATGGACGAGCAAGTAAACGAGTTAGAGATAGGGCAAAAAACAATTGACCTTGAGAAAGAAAAAGGAAAGTTGCAGAAAGAAGAGTTAAGTAAGAAGCAGAAAGAACTTACGATTTATAGCAATTTTGCTGGTGTTGTTCAAAAGTTAGATAAAGATGTGGCACAAAGTTCATCTCAAGCGTTAGGTGGTCAAGGAAAAGCATTTTTACAAGTAGCTTCTAAAGATCCATTCCAAGTTCAAGGTACGTTAACTGAGCTTCAGAAGTCACAAATTCAAAAGGATCAAACATTCACTGTAACTGCAAAAGCAAATAATAAGAAGAAGTGGACAGGTAAGATTACAGAGGTAAGTGAGTTCCCAACAAGTGCAGAGATGGCACAAGCTGGCGGCATGGGTGAAGCAACTCAAAATATGACTCAATATACATATAAAGCTAGCCTTGATAGTCAAGATGGTTTATCTCCAGGTTATCACGTTTCTCTGCAAGTAAACTTAGAGAATAAGAAGATGATTGCTGTCCCAAGTAAGAGCATTGTAGCAAAAGGCGATGATGCATTTGTTTATGTTGAGGATAAAGGTAAGCTTCGTAAACAAAATGTGAAAAAAGGTTCTACTGATGGGGACTGGACAGAGGTTGTAGAAGGCGTAACAGTGGGGCAAAAGGTGGTTAAAAATCCTTCCGACGATGTGTATGACGGAATGGAAGTGAAAGAGAAATGATTACGTTAAATAATATTGCTAAAACGTATTATCAAGGAAAGTTGGCAGTGCCGATTTTGCACGGTATTAGTTTAACGATTCAGAGCGGTGAGTTCGTTTCAATTATGGGACCGTCTGGCTCTGGTAAGTCGACGCTTATGAATATTATCGGTTGTTTAGATCGTCCAACAGAAGGCGAATATATGCTGAATGACGTGAATATCTTAACAGCAGACGAGTCAAAGCTTGCTTTAATTCGTAATGAATATATTGGCTTTGTATTCCAGCATTTTAATTTACTGCCTCGTCTTTCAGCAGTGGAAAATGTTGAGCTTCCGCTCGTATACGGTGGCGTGAAGAAAGCAGAGCGTCGCAAGCGTGCTTTGGAGGCGCTAGGTAAAGTTGGATTGGCAGATCGCGTGCATCATTTACCAAATGAGTTATCAGGTGGACAGAAGCAGCGTGTAGCGATTGCAAGAGCGATTGCAAATAATCCAACGTTTATTATGGCCGATGAACCGACTGGTGCACTTGATACGAAGTCTGGTGAGCAAGTTATGAATATTTTCACGAAGCTTAATGCAGAAGGTACGACGATTGTTATGGTTACGCATGAAGAGGAAGTGGCAGCGTATTCTGCCCGCCGCATTGTACTGCGAGACGGGAAAGTTACAGAAGATAGAAGGTGTGCGGTATGAGTTTACTAGATAGTATAAAAATTGCCTTATCTTCTATTTTAGCTCATAAACTGCGTTCAGCTCTTACGATGCTCGGTATTATTATCGGGGTAGGTTCGATTATTACTGTCGTTGCAATTGGGCAAGGCGGGGAAGCGATGTTGAAATCGAAATTCGCAGGTTCTGGTGGTAATAACCTTATGCCAATTCAATTTAAAGCAGATATTAATGATGAATTTGCTATAGGTGGATTTGAAATACCGAAGTTAACGGAAGAGGATATTTTGGAAGTAAAACAAGTGAAAGATGTTTCACACGTTATTACAACAAATTCGACAACAGAGACACTTGATGTAAATGATAAAAAAGCAAGGCTGAATGTTATTGGACTTGATAATGAATATTTTGCGGTTAATAAAGTAAAGGTTGTAAAGGGCCGCTCCTTAAATGAATCAGATATTTCTCACGCGAATAACGTTGTGATGATTAGCACAAAAACAGAGGAAACGTTATTTAAGGACGTAAACCCAGTTGGACAAATTATTGAGATGAAGGGACAGCCAATGCAAATTATTGGTGTGTATACATCAGATAATGAATTTATGGGATTTGAAATGGAAGAAGCGTTAATTCCTCTTACGTTATGGCCTGTTTTATATGGGACAGATGATATTCAAAATATCGCAATTCAAGCTAAAAATGTAGACAATTTAGAAGCAGCAGGGAAACGAGCTGTTGATGTGTTAAATAGTCGTAAGCCAAGTGAAATCCCAGGTAAATATGAACTGGTGAATTTAAAAGAACTCCAAGAAAATGTTTCTAAAGTAACTAGCATCATGACGATGATTATCGGTGGTATCGCTGGTATTTCATTAGTCGTTGGTGGTATTGGTGTTATGAATATCATGCTTGTATCTGTAACGGAGCGTACACGTGAAATTGGGATACGTAAAGCGCTTGGAGCAACGCGTAGTAAAATTTTATTACAGTTTTTAATTGAAGCCGTTATGTTAACACTTCTAGGTGGTTTAATCGGAATTGGTCTTGGGTATGGCGGAGCATATATCGTTTCTACATTCGCAAAATGGCCACCACTCGTTTCATGGGAAGTTGTCGTTGGAGGCGTACTGTTCTCGATGACACTCGGTATTATTTTTGGATTAATTCCAGCAAACAAAGCTGCGAAATTAGATCCAATTGAAGCATTGCGTTATGAGTAATTAATAGTGTAGTAGAACTACACATTACCGTTCTAGTGGGCGGTTCGTAGCCTCTATATGAGGAAGTGAACCGCCCGTTAGAACGGGTTATATAAATAGAAGGAGGCGTTATAATGGAAGCAAATATTAATACGCAAGATGTAGGTGCGAAGAAGCCATCATTATTAGGAATGATTACTTCTCCAGGTGAGCAATTTGAGAGAATGAAGACGAAAAGTCCGGTTTGGGGGGCATTTGTCTTATTTGTTATATTAGGAACGATTATAGCAACAGCAGTGTCTTACTTAACATTAATTAGTACTCCAGAATTGGCAAAAGAATTAAATGGTGAAGCAGGGGCAATGGTAAAAGGATTTACCCTTGGTGGAGGCGCACTTGTTGGTCTATTAGGAACACCTATAGGTCTCTTTATTGCGGCAGGTTTTTATAAAATTATTATGATGTTTATGAGCAATGATACACCATACATGAAAATATTATCGATTTACTTATATGCTAATCTTGTTTATTATATCGGCGGATTGTTAAATGCAGGATTAGGCTTTATTTTTGATGGAAATGGCACTGATGTTTATACAAGTTTAGCTCCTTTATTTGAACAAGGGACAGTAGCACATGGAATTGCCTCTTCAATTGAAATTTTTAATATTTGGAGCCTCATTCTAACAGGACTAGGCTTACACATTGTAGCTGGTTTAAGTAAGAAACAAGCTACGATTTTAATTGTAATCTTCTTTATCCTAACAATTGCATTCGGCGTTGTAAGAGGTTTAGTAAGCGGCTTTGGTGCATAACATATTATTTTAAAAAGGTGACTCTTTAAAGGAGTCACCTTTTTTATTTTTACCCCTATTTCAAATACCACTAACAAAATTTCAAATACTACCTATTGTAATTTCAAATTCCGTCGGTAGTATTTGAAATTACTCACGGTGAAATCTTTTGTTTATTTTTATATTGTGAAGGTACCGCGGAATACTAGAAAGGTATACCTTTTAGAAACGGGTACTGTGTGAAGCCAGCCACTTTTAAAGAGGCAGTTGTTTTGTATGAAGGGATGATTGTAAATCAAATAAAGAAATTAGGTATTCGTCAAGATTATGAAGAGTATTATCAATGTGGTTTAATTGGTCTTTGGCATGCGTATGAAAGATTTGATGCAAAGAAGGGGTATTTCCCTGCATATGCACTTGTAACGGTGCGTGGTTATATATTAGAAAGATTGAGGAAAGAATCTACTTTGCAAGAAAGATGTGTATGTGTAGGTGAGTATGAGGAAATCTTTCATTTTGAAGATGTTGAAATAAGAGTGAAGGATTTTATGAGTGTGTTAGACGAGAAGGAGAAGTATATTATTTTTGAACGTTTTTTTGTAGGGAAGACGATGGGAGAAATCGCTTTAGAGACGGAAATGACATATTATCAAGTAAGATGGATGTATCGGCAAGCACTCGAGAAAATGCGCGATAGTGTAAAAGGATAAAAATAGCAAATAGAATGGAAGGTGAGGAAATACTACCTTCCATTCTATTTGTTATTAAGGTGATGAATCTTGCATGTTCATTTGGGATAATACATATCCAGCTTTCCATAATTGCTGACTTAGCTTATGGGAACTAATTTGTATCGTTACGGTAGCTCCGTTTGAAAAATGAATTTTAGCTCGTTTAGCTTTTTTGAAAAACTCTATTGTATGAACATGTTTGAAGAAAAGCCAAATACAATTTGGAGAAGCAGGAGATTCTGTTGGGAAAGCACAAATATATTCTCTATGATTGATCGGAATTGGAACGTTTTGTTTGAATTTAAATTTTGTTTTTACAGCATTACGTCTCCCTTGATAAGTAGAATGAATATTTGTTAGACAAGATTTCTGTATAAGTTGGAGAGCAGTTTGACAGGAGTAAAGATGGTTTCCGCTACTGTCGATAATTTTTGTACGGTAATAAGGGTGTTTACATGGTTCAAGCATCATTGTAGAACTAGAAATAAAAATGTTGTTTTCATTATCCATAATTCTATAGCCTCCCTTATAATTTTCATTCCGAATATAATTATATATAAATTAAGTAAATTTACTGTTAATATTCTATTTCATATTGTAAATTTTGGCTATTCGTTTACAATCAATAGGTGATAGTCTTTCTAATTTGCATCGCTTGTACATATATATGAAAATAGAAAAGAGTAGGCGGTGATATAGTATGAAAAAAAAGTATATTATTATGGCTTTAGTTGTCGTTCTCCTAGTATATTTAGCAAACAGTAATCCGAGTAAGGGAGAATATACAGAATGGGCAGCGAAGCAGTTTATGAAGCGTAATGATGTGAGTAAGAAGCTAGATGAAGTTCAAAAAGAGAATGAAGAGGGTCTTCTTGGCGACTTGGCATCGGCCGGTAAAAAGTTAGCCAAAAAGTATGTTGAGCCACAAGTTGGGTTATTAATTGATCATTATACGAAGCGAAATGATTATATATTCTTCTCAACATATACGACTGAGTTTGATATAGGGGAAGAACATTATAAGTATGTATGCGTCGGTTTTTCAAAGATTTTTATCCCGATTGAAATGCCGAAGAAAAAAGACGAATCTGCAAAATAATGCAGATTCGTCTTTTTCATTTTATAGAGTAATGGGAACTTCAGATACATTTTTTTCTACAAGGCGAGCTCCCTTTTTTCTTGTATTTTCATCAATGGATGAAAATACAGATGAGGCAAGGATTGTATCCATTACTTGATTTACGACTTGTGCATCGATTGGTGTGATGGGCGTATCGATAGAAAAAACGACTGTTTTTCCATCTTCCTTCGCGAAAATCAACTCTAGTACTTGCATGTGTTATTCCCTCCTTTGTATTTATCCCGCTATTTACGGGATTTGGGTCTGCCGGTTAAATTGCGGGCTAATAATCAGCGGGGATGAATAAAATCCCCACTGATCCGAGTTTTACTTTATAGTTTAGAAAGATCTGATGTGCTTACAAGTTGTACAGCGTGAAGTGGTGATGCTTGTAAGGAAGCGAGAGCATGAGCTACATTGTGTACTTGATCTAAGCTCGCATTTGTTTTAATACGTTTAAATTGTTTGCTCTTGAAAACTGTTTTGCCGTTCTTATCTAATCCGTTGTTTAAGACAAGACGTAAAGTTAAATCCATTACGATTGTTTCAATTGCCATGTGTATCACCTCCTTTCACTTTATAAATAGGATGCAAATGTCATGTTTTGGCGTGAAATTTTTTCTTTTTTTGGTACCCTTAAAAGATTAAGAGAGGAGAATTCTGGATAATGAATCGTAAATGGTTATTTTGGATTCCTGTATTACTATGGATGGGGCTGATTTTCTATTCTTCGGCACAACCATATAAAAAGCAGGATATGCGTTCAGATATTGAACAATATGTAAATGTTGAATTTGTGAAAGAGCATTTTTCATGGGTATCTATCGATTATGGTGGAGGAACCCCTGTTAGTATTGCGAATAAAGGTGTAGGCGGATTTATTGAGTTTTTCCTTCGTAAAGGTGCTCATTTTATGGTGTTCTTTATGCTAGGTTCATTGATTTATTACGCTTTTCATCGATCAGGTTATTCGAGGAAAAGATGTTTTATATATGCCCTTCTTTTCGTTGCGGGTTATGCAACATTTGATGAAATTCACCAATGGTATACGGGAGACCGTACACCAATGTGGCAAGATTCATTGCTTGATACGTGCGGCGGGTTAACGGGGATTATAATAAGTAATTGGTTTTGGAATAGAAAAAAGCGCTAATCTCATTTCGAGATTAGCGCTTTTTTTGCGGGTAGTAAAACTCTACGTGATTGGCCTAATTAAAGTTTCACTTTATCCCGCATTAACGGGCAGTAAGATCCCCACCTCAAAATTCAGTGAAAGTAAAAAAGTTAGGTGGGGGGCGGGTTGCCTGTAAAAGCCAGATTGGTGAGGGCTGATAATCAGTTGGAGATGAACAAAACCCCCACTGATTCAAGTTTCACTTTATACACCGAGTAATTCTTTTAGTTCGTCTGTTGATAGTTCAGTCATCCAACTATCGCTTGTGATGACTGCATTGTTTAGAGATTGTTTTCTTTCTAGCATTTCATCAATTTTTTCTTCTAATGTTCCTGTTGTAATGAGTTTGTGAACATGAACAAATCGTTTTTGACCAATGCGATATGCGCGGTCTGTTGCTTGATTTTCCACAGCTGGATTCCACCAACGATCGTAGTGAATGACATGGTTGGCAGCGGTTAAGTTTAATCCTGTTCCGCCAGCTTTTAAGGATAAGATGAAAATGTCATACGTTCCGTTTTGGAACTCCTCAATCATCTTGTCGCGATCTTTTTTCGGTACACTACCGTTTAAGAAGAGGACACGCTGGCCGAATTTTTCTTCTAGCACACGTTTTAGCATGTTCCCCATGCCGATGTATTGAGTGAAGATGAGGCAACTTTCATTTTGATCTTTTATATTTTCGATGAGCTCCATTAACGTTTTTGTTTTCATAGAGCGTTCAACGACATTTTGTGGCTCTTCTTCTTTTAAATAAAGAGCTGGATGATTACAAATTTGTTTTAGCTTGTTCAGCATAAGTAATATAAAGCCGCGTCTTTCAATTCCACTTAATCCTTCGACATTTTGCAGTGTATCTTGAACAAGTTGTTCATATAAGGAAGCTTGTTCACCAGTAAGAGGACAGTAAGCTTTTTGTTCTTGTTTATCTGGTAAATTTAATGCGACTGTTTGATCTTTCTTCGTTCGGCGCAGTAAAAATGGTGAGATAAACCGTTGAACTTGCTGGATTTTTCCTTCATCACGATCCTTTTCAATTGGTGTGACGAAGCGGCGTTGGAATTGCCCTAAGCTTCCTAGATATCCATGATTAATAAAGTCGAAAATGGACCAAAGTTCAGCGAGGCGATTTTCCATCGGTGTACCAGTTAAAGCGATTTTGTGATTTGCTTGCAAGTTTCGTACTGCTTTCGACTGTTTCGTATGTGGGTTCTTAATATTTTGTGCTTCATCCAAAATAACAGCATCCCAGCATAATGAAGTTAGTTCTTCCTCATCGAGTTGAGCCAATGCATAAGATGTTAATACAACATCTGCTGATTGAAGGAAATCTTCAAAAGAATTGCCCTTATCTCTATTACTTCCATAATGTAATTGAACACGTAAATTCGGTGCAAAACGCTCAAATTCTTTTTGCCAATTTCCAAGAACAGATGTCGGCGCTACGATTAATGCAGGGCCTGTTTTGAGATTGTTTTCTTTTATATATAGTAAGTAAGAGATTGTTTGAATACTTTTCCCGAGTCCCATATCGTCAGCTAACAATGCTCCAAATCCAAGTTTTCGTAAATATAATAACCATTCAATGCCGTGTTGTTGATACGGACGAAGTGTTGCGTTTAGTGAAGTAGGGACATCTACTTTTGGAATATCTCCAATATGAAGCAACTTTTGGAATAGTTCCTCATAATATCCATCTAGTTCGATTTCAATATCAGTAAACGGACTATCATCTTCTACAATTTCTGTTTCAGCCGTATTTGATAAATGTTGCTGCAGGACATCTTTCATCTCTAGTCCGTATTTATCGGCACGGTTCATGAGTTTTCTTACTTCTTCGATAAAGGCTGGATCTAGTCGCATCCATTGACCATTTATATTAAATAGACGTTTATTTTGTTCAACGAGTTCGAAAAATTCGCTTTCTGATAAATCAATGCCGTTCGTCGAAATGCGCCAATCAAAATTAACGAGCGTATTCATACCGAAGAACGATTGTGTTTGTGCTGTATTTTGCTTCAGCTGGACACGTAATTTCGGTTTTGTTGCTTTTAAATTTTGCCACCATGATGGTAGTAAAATTGTAATGCCGGCTGCAAGTAATTCATTGCTTGCTTCTGTTAAGAAGTTCCAAGCTTCTGTTTCAAAGAGTTCATTTCGGAACGTATCTCCTTCTTTTAACCACGGTATGAGCTTACTAAAACCTTCTTGTGTTTCTGTAATCCGTTCTTCGTAATCGTGCCATCTTTTCGGTAAGGAATCGATGTTTTCATATACATATATGCGATGCGCCCCGCGCTTTGGTGTCACAATTGTTTCAAGCTTCCACATTTCAAATTCTTCTTGTGGTTCTTGTAATCTTAGTCCGATTGTAAACGGAAGATCATCTTCAATATAACCAATTTTTCGAAGCCAATCTTCTTCATGTAGTGCTGTTTCCAGTTGTCTTTTCGTAAAGTCATAATGTTCATATAGTCTTTTAGCATCTTCCCAGCCGTCATTTGAGCGGTTGTCTTGTAATATGCTTTCATTTACTGCTGCTGAGAAAAGCGATGCTAATGTGTCATCTTCAATTGGTGTATTTTGAACTTTCCAAGATGGTTGTTTAGGCCAATGATTCATATCTGGTACGAAACTACCACTCGTAAAGGCATCCCATAGTTCATTTGCATCTTTCGTAAGTGCTGTAATCGTGCCGTTTATTTGAATATGTGCAAAGGAATTCATCGGTTTGTTTGCAATGTATTCAAAGGCTTGTGCATTTGTTAGCAGCACACCTTGTTTTCCTTCGAAGGTTGCTTCTTTTAGAAACGTACCGTAGAAAGAAGTGGAGTGCCATGTGAATGCATTTCGTTTCCAACTTGTTACGGATAATGGAGTACCGCTGTCATCTTCTCCCCAAAGGAACCAACCTTGACTAACATGCTGGAGCCTAATTGTTACTTCAGTTTGATTGATCATCGATTAATTTTCCTTTCCGTAATTCCTCTTGTAGTGCACGCAGACGTGAATGGAGATTGGCGATGTGAATAATGAAAGCATCCCATTCATCGGTGCGTTTTAATCGTTTATATAATGTCCGTAATTTTTTTAAGTAACGAACTGCACGTTTATATGATTTACGATTTCGTTCTTCAATCGCCTCTACAGCAGCAAGATGGTAAAGAGGAAGTGCCACTTCTGGCGCTTCTTTTTCAATATCTTTCAGTGGCTCTTTCAACAGTTCAATTGCCTCAAATCCATATAAGAGATGAAGCTCTGCCCATGTGCGATACTGTTTTTTCGCGAGTACGTACTGTTCGTAGTTTGTGAAACTATACGGTAATAGTTCTTGTAAAATCATTTCAAAACCAGCGTGTTCATTTGTATGTGTTGCGTATGTTTCATACATGATTACAAATAGCCGAACGATATCTTTTATGAAAATCGTATTTTCGTGATCTTGGATCGTTTTCTTTACTTGTTTATACGTAAAGGAAAGCCAGTTTTTTGCACGATCCCATTGCATGGCACTTAATAGTTCTTCTAACCAATAGAAGTATAGACTCACAACAGAAGCAGGTTGTTTCTTTAGTAAGTCCATCGCTAGTAAATCTTCATCATTTAAAAAGAGAAGATGAGAAGACGCTAATGCTTTGGATAGTGGATTGATTTTCGTATCGATTCGTTTTTCTTCCTCTTGTATGTTCTCTTTATTGTTTAAAAGTTCACTCCATATGTGACGATAAATGAAAAATCGCTCTTGCGTATAAGCATCAGTAGAGAAGAATACTTCATGAACGAGACGAGCTGTTTCTTGCAAAATTATTTCAGACTCTGAAGGAATCGCTTCTGATTGTAAGTCCCGAACGATGGATTCCACTTTGTCTACAAATAGGCGAATGACATTAACAGGTTGGTGATAAGAATACGTTTTGTTTGCTTCGAATGCCTGAATTTCTTCTAATAATTTTTGAAAGCAGTAAATTGCTGCATGTAACCTGAATAATTCATGTATGGCGATGACGCGCGGAGCTTTCCGCTCAAGCTTCGTATAGAAATCTGTAAAGATACTCATAAGAAAATACATTTGTTTATAAGTAAGGCGAGCTTGTTCTTTTTTAAATGATTCATATTCTTTTTCAAAATATGATTCCCAACTTTTATAATCCGTTTCTTCAAAAGCTGATGATTGCAATACTTGTCTTGCAGTTCTAATAGGAGGAAGGGAAGGTCTCGTATTATTTTTAAATAAAGTTAATACATCTCCTACTTGCCCGAAACTAGACGCTGCAGATAGTAATACAGCGAGCATATGCTCACATTGTGTTGGTGCGAAGCAATCACAATAACTTTCAGCGACATTACGAATCGGAATATGAACGCTATATACGTTGCCTTCCGCATCTACAGTTCCTGACAGTGTATAACCATCAAAGTCAACGTTGTAGACAACACCACTACGATATAGGTGCCGAGCTGTAGCGACATGTTCCTGATCAGCTGTTTGCTGTGGATCTAGTCCTTGAACGAACTCATTCGCAATCATCATAATTTCATCTTTCGTAATTGAGTGTTGCAGCATAATATTCCTCCGTACACATATTTCTTTCCTTTACCATTATAAACAAAAAATGCTCAAAACAGAAAAAATGAAATTTGGATTACATAACTTGAAAATCATGGTAATATATAAAATGTTAATTTCATATATGAATATATACGTATAGGAGGAGAGATAATTTGTCAGATTTACAGACGAAGTTAGGTAGTGGAATGAATAAGTTACAAGAAGGAATAGAACAAGGGAAAATGAAGTTGCAAGTTGCACAAGAAATTGCTCAATTGAAAAAGGGAATGCAAGTGCAAATGCAGAAAAAAGCAGAGGTTCTATTAGAGGTTGGGCAGCAAGTGTATGTTCAATTAAGAGGAAGTGGAGTAAATGAAGCGAGCTTAAAAGAAATGATTGCTCCAGTTCAAGAATTTGATGTAGCTATTTATCAAGCAAGAAAGCGCATTGTTGAATTGCAAAAACAACAAGGTGAAAAAGCTACATGTGAATGTGGTGGACCTTTATCAATAAATGATAAGTTTTGTGGTTCGTGTGGAAAACCTAACCCGATGTTAGCAGTAGAAAATGAAGGCGAAACGGTAAATTGTATTTCATGTAATGAGCATATCGATAAAAACTCTACTTACTGTCCAGTTTGTGGAATTAAGCAAAGTGGGGAGTGAATTAAATGTATTGTCGCACATGTGGAAAACAACATGGTGAAGAAGTAAATTATTGCCCAAATGAAGGTAGTATGGAGACTGCAGGAGCTATAGATGCAGTAACATTAGAAAAAGATACTGCAAAATACTGCAAAGGTTGTGGCAGTGAAAATGCTCAAAAAAATTTATATTGTCAAAAGTGCGGGTATTCTTTATCTGTTGTGAAGAAAAAAGAACAATCTGTAAAATTGCCTGCAATGGATGGTGCTCCTAAAGTTGAATTTAAAGCAGATAAAGCCGTTTTACAAAAAGGTTTTATTGGTGGGGCTGTTGCAAGTATTCTCATGTTAATTGCTGGTTGGATTGGTAGTTTATTATTTGCTTCTATGTTAAGTGAGATGTTTAGCAAATTTGCGAAAGAATTAGAAATGTTGCCAAGTTTTTATTCGAGTGCAACTTCTACGATGTTAAGTTACCATTTACTTGGTTTTACAGCTAACGATGATAGTGGGTTGATATTTTCTTTATCTTGGCATACTCCATTTACATTATTATTAATCATTCCATTTATTATTTTCGCTGGTACAGGAATTTGGTTAGGGAAACAGCATGTTGCGAAAACGATTAAAGATCAAATCTTTATGGCAGCAACAGTTGGTATTATTTATGGCGTCTTTTTATTCATTATAAGTTTTATAGCATCACAATCTTTTGCAATTCCATTCTCAGAAGCAGGTAAGATTACGGTTGGCTATTCAGCGATTAAGAGTTTATTGAGTGGTTTTGTATGTGGGACATTATTTACCTTATTAGGATTTATTGCTCATACAAGCAAAAACAATATGGCAGTAGCATTTCAAGAGTTAATGCCATATGGAGCGTCTGTGTATTACGGTGTTTCAGCTATGATAAAAGGACTATTAGTAACAGCGGTAGCGGTTTGTATTATGGCGTTAGTAAGTAAGGAAGATGGTATTGAACCATTAAAAGAAATAACAACTTTAAAATCTGAAAGTACATTATTAGCATTAGAGTTAACACCTCAATTATGGAGTATGGCTCATTTTGCGCCGTTAGAAGTATCAAGTCCAGCACTTAGTAAAGAATTTACTAGAATTGGTAAGAAATCAAATACATATGAGAGCACACTATCGTTTTCATTTATATCAGGCGTCTCTGTAAATGGCGTAGAGCTTAGAGAGATATTGATTTCAAAAGGAGCAAATGAGGAAAGCCTTGCAGAATTTGATAAAGTGAATAACGTATTCCATTATGGTTTATTACTGCTTATTATTCCATTGTTCTTTATGTTTAGAGCGGGAAGAAAGTTAGCTAAATTACCGACTGCCAATATATATATTACATTAGCGGTATGTAGTGGTTCTTACACAATTATGATGATTGTAATGAATATGATTTCTAAGTTCCAAATTAATGTTTCAGGAACGGTAACAGGTTTATTTGGAACAAGTGGAACGGTATTATCTATGCAAAATTCATTTATATATTTAACTTTGTTTAGCTTGATTGTGACATATGTAGCGGCATTTGCTGGAATGAAATTAGCTAAAAAATAGGAGGAGAGCACGTTGAAGTTTTGTGGAACATGTAAAAAGAACGTTGCAGACCATTTGAACTTTTGTCCGGAGTGTGGGAGTAAAGTAGAAGTAATCGTTGATAACACTGCTGCTTCATATACAGAATTACAAAGCGAGACAAAACCAGTGAAAAGTAAGAAAAATTTATTTTTGATCATTGGTTTTGTTGTTATTGCTGCATTATTATTTGGGGCATATAAATTTGGAGCATATAAGTTTTCAAAAGAAAAGCAAGTAAATGTAATGATTGAAGCATTCCAAAAGAAAGATATTAATGCAATTGATGAGTTTGTAAAAGCGAATGATTCAAGCTTAAAGATTAAGACAGAGGATATTAAAGCGTACATGCGTTATTTAAAAGAGAATCCTTCTTACAACAAACAATTACTGTCTTATTTACAGAAAGAGACAGTAGATCAAAAGTTAACAAAAGATAAACCTGCATTTAAAGACGGGGAAATAGTAGAAGAGGGAAAAGAGTGGTTCTTATATCCAAAGTATAAGTTTAGCATGAAATCTTATTATATGAGCATTAGTACAACTGCAAAAAATGCAGAGATATATGTGAATGACAAAAAAGAAACAGAGCTTTCTAGTGATAAAACTTCGAAAGAGTTGGGGCCATACTTCCCAGGTACATATGTTGTAAAGGCAACGGCGAAGACAGAACTGACTGAATTAGAAACAGAGAAAGAAGTAGATCTAGCGGATGAACAGAGCGAGAAGGTGAAAGTGGATTTATCGCTTGAAGGCAAGTATGTAAGCATTTCTTCTGATGAAAGTGATGCAACTGTATTTGTGAATGGGAAAAAACGTGGAAAATTAAATTATGGAAGTTATAAGCTTGGTCCTGTATCCACAGATGAAACAGTAGAAGTACATTTAGAGAAAACTACTGATTTTGGTGTGATGAAATCTGAAAGTGTTAAAATTGGAGACCAAAGCACGTATTATTTAAAATTCCCGAAAGAAACATCAAGTTCAGCAGTGGGTGAATTTGTAAGAAATCATATTTATGATAACGTACGTGCAATTTCATTAAATGATTTTAGTTTAATTGAAAAGAATTATGATAAGAGTGGGAAATCGTATAAGGAAGACCGTGATTATATACAGTATTTACACAAAAAAGGAATTACAGAAGACTTATTAACAATGGAAGTTCGTAATGTAGAGCGTCAAAGTGATACGAAATATAAAGTAACGACATATGAAGAGTATCATATTCGTTACGGTGATGGATCTGTGAAGTTCAAAAGTTTTAATAACGAACATATTGTAACTGTGAATGGAAATGGAAAGATGCTGTATCATTCTCTTGGTGCAAATAATACGTTGAAATCAGAAGATGTATCTGGTCCAACTCGTTAATATGAGAGAAGCTGTTCAATATTTGAACAGCTTCTTTTTTTGTAGCTAAATCGATATTTCGTTTTGAACCGTTGATATATCGTAAGTTATGATAGATATAATTGAAAAATCGTTGATATATTTTTTTACAATTATGAGTGCGTTTCCTTTAGTATCGCTTGTACATATGGATCATGTAATATCTGCTCTATAATTGGTAACATGTTTTGTTCAAATGGAATGTCGATAGGAAATGGCTTTTGAGAGCCTGGTTTTATTCCATATTGCACAATTTTGTAATGTGTATTGTTTTCAGACTTGAGCACAATTAACTTATAGCGGTTATCATCGCCAGCGAGTGAGAAATCAATAGACGTAGCGTTATATGTTACTTCATCTTTATATATGTACGGTTTTGGCGTACCAATCCAGTCTACTTTTGCTTGTACATTCATGGGCATAGCCTCCTTATATGTATTATAAATAAATAAAAGCCAGCTCTCAATAAAGAGAACCGGCTTGTAATTTAGCAGTCATTGGTTATTTTAAAATTTTCACTTTAACAGTTTTGCGTCCCCATTTTTGAGCAGCGCTATCTGATCCAAGTAAGATATCGATACGGTTACCTTTAATTGCACCACCAGTATCTCCAGCGATAGCTTCTCCGTAACCTTCTACCCATACTTTAGATCCTAATGGGATTACTTTCGGGTCAACAGCGATCATTTTCATGTTTGGATTCGCAGTTAAATCATGACCCATTGCAGTTAATACACGGCCGCCATATGTGCCACCGTTTTCGCTCGGGTGAGCTGTATATGCTGTAGCTACAACTGTTAACTCACGACCACCAGAAGGTGTGTTAGTTTCAGCAGCTTTCACAGCAGGCTTAGCAGCTGGTTTTGCTTGTGCTACAGGTGCTTGAGCCTTAGCTGGTGCTTCAGCTTTAGCAGGAGCAGTTGTTTCTTGTTTCTCAATTACAGGTGCTGTACCTGTTAAGAAAGGAACATGAACATAAGCTGTTTTCCCGTTATATTCAAATTGTAACCACTCATTTTGTACTTGGTTCGTTGTTTCGATTACATCGTCTTTCTTCAACTTTCCAAGAACCTCTGAGTTTGTGTTCGCTTCAGCACGTACGTTTAATACGTTAGCTGTTACGTAGTAGATGCTTTTTGTGAACTCTGCACTTACGAATGCGTCTTTACCGTTTAAAGTAACTTTTGACCATCCGTTCTCTGTATTTTGTACATCTATTTTATTACCGTTTAGTAATTTACCGACAACTTTTGATTCCGTAGTAGGGTTTTCGCGTACGTTTAGTACGTCTGTTGTTACAACAGTTTCTGCATTAGCAGATGATGTGAAAATCCCAAGACCAAAAACTGCTGCTGTTGCTATACCAATTAATTTTTTCATGATAGCCTCCATTGCGTTTGTTTTCGTGTCCTCATTATAGCAACAGATTTTTTCGGATTTGGGGAAAACACACAATTACAAACCATTCGTAATAAGTCGTTAATATCTTGTAATATAACAAAAAATATAGGAAAGCGTTTTTCATTCTATATGACTCATAGGTTTCTAGTTATATTCAAAATATTTAATACAACATGTTTTTTTCGACGTAAATAAAAATATTACAGGAATGTTACATGATGTTTACTAAACGGTTACATTCCTTGAGTATTTTACCGTTTTATGGGTAATATAGTTATATAAACATAAACATTTTGTTTGTGAAGCTATAAACACGTGCTATATACTAGCAAAAAAACCGCATAATTGTTACAAAACGAAAGGGTTGCAAGGAAGAAATTTGCCCTTTTTTACATATGTAACACATCCTTTTTTAGGAAAATACATTCCTATCCGCGTTTTTCTCACACAATTTGACAGCAGTATTTCTAACTTGTAGCTCTTGCAGAGTGAAAAGGTTATATGAAAGGTAAGGCTGTCCATAAGAATTCAAATTGGTGAAGGTGAAAGTAAGAAAATCACCGCAAAATTATAGTTTTCTATCCGATTTTACATATCGGAATTTATGTTATTTACAAAAGCGAAACCTACGAAGGGGGATTTGATGAGGAAACTGACAAAAACATTCATCGTTTCATTAACATTATGTATTGCATTTACAATTTGGGGGATTATTCCCGAATCTATTATTGGAAAAGGTAGTTTAGGAAATGTAACAACCGCAATTCAAACTGCATTAGTTAGTAAGTTCGGCTGGTTTTATATTATTTCCGTTTCTATTATTTTAGGTGTGTCTATCTTTTTAATTGTTTCGAAATACGGTTCTATTCGTCTAGGTAAAGATGATGACGAACCTGATTATAGTTATATGACATGGTTTGCTATGCTATTTAGTGCTGGTATGGGTATCGGGTTAGTTTTCTGGGGCGTTGCCGAACCATTAAACCATTTATACGCACCTCCGTTTGGAGAAGGTGCAACTGAGGAAAGTGCGCGTCTTGCACTGCGTTTTTCATTTTTCCATTGGGGATTACACCCTTGGGGACTATATGCGTTTGTAGCGTTATGTATTGCTTACTTTACCTTTAGAAAAGGAAAAGCAAGTACGATTAGTGCGACAGTAGGTCCGTTATTTAAGGGCGGGGAACACGGGCGTATTGCTCATTCATTTGATGTGTTAGCTGTTTTTGCAACTGTGTTTGGTGTTGCAACGTCATTAGGTCTCGGTGCAAAACAAATTGCGGGTGGCGTTAGTTATTTAACATCTATCCCGAACTCATTAACGACACAGTTAGTTATTATTGCAATCGTAACAGTATTATTTATGTTATCTGCGCAAACAGGTCTGGATAAGGGAATTAAATATTTAAGTAATACGAACATTATTTTTGCGTTTGCACTTATGATTATTGTATTATTTGCGGGTCCAACAAACTTTATTATGAATTACTTCACTTCAACAATCGGTTCTTATATTCAGGAATTACCAAGCATGAGCTTCCGTTTAAGTCCATTAGACGAAGGTGGGAACCAATGGATTCAATCGTGGACAATTTTCTATTGGGCATGGTGGATTGCATGGTCACCGTTCGTAGGTACGTTTATTGCTCGTGTTTCACGAGGACGTACAATTCGTGAGTTTGTAATCGGTGTGTTACTCGTACCGACAATAATTGGTGCACTTTGGTTCTCTGTTTTCGGTGGAACAGGTATTCATATGGAGCTGTTTGGTGATGCACATATCTTTGAAAAAATTAAAGAGATGGGAACAGAAGTAGGATTATTCGCTATGTTTGATCAAATGGGAAGCTTTGGATCAGCTTTATCTGTTCTAGCGATTCTTCTTATTTCTACATTCTTTATTACATCTGCAGATTCTGCAACATTTGTTTTAGGGATGTTAACGACACATGGTAGTTTAAACCCACCAAATCGCATTAAAATGATTTGGGGTATCGTTCTAGCCGCGATAGCTTCTACGCTATTATATATTGGCGGATTAGAAGCCTTACAAACGGCAGCTATTATTGCAGCATTCCCGTTTGTCTTTGTTATTTTCTTTATGATGGCAGCATTATTTAAAGAGTTACAAAAAGAGGGACGTATGAAGCGTCATTAACAATAGAAGGAAAAGAGCTGATTTCATATCAGCTCTTTTTTATTTCTCTATTTGCCTGTAAAAGTACGATTGGTGATGGTTAATTAAAGTTTCACTTTATATAGAAGGAATTTGAAATGCGGGTAGGGGAAATAAAATACTTTACCATATAAGTAGTATGCCTTTTATACGAAGAAAAAACGATAGGTTTCGACAATATTCGATCCCTTACGAATTCTATTCATATTTTTGACAAAAAATTGTCGGAAATGTGTTGTCACGTTTATATATATGTGCTATATTATTTCCTGTAAGCGATTTCAAATAGTTTTAAAGCGCATTCAAGGGGGACATCTAGAATAATGAAACGTTACGAAAGAAAGTGGAAGCATATTTGTTTGAAACGTGTGGCACATCGTAGTGTCCAAGAAAGCACGGAACCTAAGACTGAAACGCGCAAAGAACAGCAAGAGAAGCAATTGGTTCTACAAAAATAGCAATCACTTTTTCGTATATAAATGAAGGTCGATCGTTCGTTGGGGGATGGACGTGAAATTACTTTCAGCTAAGGGGTATTGTCTGATATATAATTTATACGGCAATAAATAAGCACAGAGCATACGGCGCTCTGTGCTTATTTTTATTATTTATCTTTTTTGAATCGAACTGTTTTATCCCAGCCAATGACTTGTTTCTTGCTCTTTGCACGTAAGTATAAGATTAAGCTACGAATAAATAAGTACGTAAAGAGCTGTGCGTACGTAAAGTACATAATAACGCTAATAAAAATATTAGTCGGTGTAAAGGTTCGTTCGACACTCTGGGCACTAAATAATTGAGAAACATATGTAATATATGCGACATACCACATAAATAGTAGCGGAATGCTATATTGAATTTGGAATATCCCGAGTAGCCCAATTACAAACCAAACGTTCGAAATGATTAGGAATAGCCAAAATACAACATACACTAGAACTTGTTGTAAGGAATGAACAAGCAGCTTTCCTTTAAAGAAACTTAATGATGAGAACATTTTTTCTAAAATATATAAATTTCCTTGGAGCCAACGTGTACGTTGTTTAATAAGAATTTTTAAATGCTCTGGTTCTTGTTCCCAAGTAACTGATTCTGGGACGATTGGTAAGAGATAACCTTTTTGTGTAATTCGTAATGTTAATTCAGCATCTTCTGCAATTGCGTAAGGGTCATAGCCACCAAGCTCTTCTAGTGCGGAGCGACGAAGAAGCATGTTTGTTCCTGTCAGCGAGCCCGTTTGGAATAGTAACCAGCGTCCAGATTGCATAAGGAGCTGGAAGATTTGGAATTCTAGCGAAATCATTCGCGTTAACCAGTTTCTTTTTTCGTTTACTGTACGAACGTGTCCAACAGCTCCAACAGCATCTTCAGTTGTTTCAGCGTGTTCTACAAGCATTCGCAGTGCGTGTGGTTCAGGCTGGTTATCTGCATCGTAAACACAGAAGTACTCACCATCTGAAATACTAAGCCCATAGTTTAGTACACGTGATTTACCCTTCGGTTCACCGGGAGGAACACGAATATGACGAATATGAGCATAAGCTTTGTCGAAATCATCTCCGATTTCAGGTGTTTCATCTTGAGAGTTATCATTTAATAAATAAATAGTTAGCTTTCCTGGATATTCAATCTTTGCCATCGCCTCTAAAGTATCTTTAATAACGACGCCTTCATTATGGGCAGGTATGAAAATATCGACGCTCGGATAATGTTCTAGCGTACGATCTTTTCGTTTACTATTTCGGTGAATTAAGCCCGCGATTGTTAAGAAAGAGTAGTAAACGAGTAAGCCAGAGAATAGAAAGGCCGTAAAAATAAGTACATATTTAATTGAAAATGTGATACTAATCCAAAAAACGAGTACGCAAAACAGAAGGAATAAAAGAAGTATAACGAGAGTCATCATAACAGTGTCTGTCCTTTGTTTCCAATTTGCTCGCGTGAAATTTTTATATCTTTGATTGCTTCAGCAGCAAGCCATTGCTCCATTTTTGGTTTTAGGCGGTTCATTACAATGTCAGCACCAGCTTCATTTGTGTTTTGTAATAAAATAACTAGCGTATTATTATCATATTCAGCAGCAAGGTCAAAATCATTCCTTACCGTTTCAACTAATAAAGAAGCTACACGGTCCATAACACTTTCCTTTGTATATTTACTAAAGGAAGTGAAATCAAAGTAAACAATAATGCCTGTTTCATTACGACGATTCATTGCAGTCGTTAATAACGCTTGGCGTCTCTCGAATTCTTGTCTTGTTAGTAATTTGGATTCTCCAATATATTGTTCCAATGTTCTCACACGCTCAGTTAAAGCTTTATTTTCATGAATCACTTTTTTCAATAGGTGAGTTGTTATATATACAATGAAGAAGTTAGCTGCCATCAGGAAGTGGGTAATCATATATTGCCATTGATCTGATGTACTCCATAAGTGAAGCCATGCTTGATAGAACAAATAAAATACGGAAATAATGGTTCCTAGTATGAAGAAAATAAATGCTGTTTTGTCAGCTAAAAATAAGAATAGTACATTTACGATTACGTATATTAGTGTAAAAATGAGAGCATGCTCATATTTCGTCACATGTACAGTAGTAAAATAAAATACAATTTGTAAAATCCACATAGAGAGGATTTTATAGAACTTATCTTTCACAAAACTTTCCTCCTTAAAGCTATTTCATCAATAGATACTTGTAGTATGCGCAATTATTAAGAAATTGACCATGTCGTTACATTCTTTTGAAGGGTAACAACAAGTAGTATCTCTATTTTCATAAGAAAAATAAAAAGACTTAAACATTATTGTATCATAATGTGCCTATATTTAGGATAAATTGATTAATAGATACATAAAAGACGTTTGGATTGCATGAAAAAAGTCTCCTCTTGTAGAAAGAGAAGACTCTATATAAGTTTATAGGAACATCATACCTGCAACTGCTGCGTTTAAGAAGTTCGCTAATGTACCAGCGATAACTGCTTTAATCCCTAATTGTGCAATTTGTTTACGGCGAGTAGGAGCTAACGTTCCTGTTACACCTAATTGAATTGCGATAGAAGAGAAGTTTGCAAATCCACAGATTGCAAATGTTAAAATTAGATTTGTTTTGTCAGAGAACTCTGCCATGTGTGGTCCTAAGTTTGCGTATGCAACGAATTCGTTGATTGCAAGTTTTTGACCGATAAAGCTTGCTGCTTGTATCGCTTCACCAGGAGAAACCCCGATTAAGATTGCGAATGGTGATAATAAGTAACCAAAGATTAAATCAAGGCTAAGTTTAATATCGAACAGAGAACCAACCCATCCTAATAATCCATTTAATAAAGCGATTAATGCGATGAAAGCCATTAACATTGCTGCTACGTTAATAACAAGTTGCATACCTTCAGATGCGCCGCGTGCAGCTGCATCAATAACATTTGCGTCTTCACGTTCTGTAGAAAGTTCAACGTTATTATCTACTTTTTCTGTCTCTGGCATGATTAGTTTCGCAATTAATAAGCTCGATGGAGCCGCCATAATTGCAGCTGCTAATAAGTGCTCTAACGGAATACCCATTGCTGCATAACCGACAAGAACGGATCCAGCAACAGCTGTCATACCGCTTACCATAATAGTGAAGAATTCACTATTTGTTAAGCGTGCTAAGTAAGGTTTAATTAAAATTGGAGCTTCAGTTTGTCCTAAAAATACAGTCGTTACTGAGTTTAGGCTTTCTGCTTTAGAAGTTCCAAGAAGTTTACTTAATGCACCACCAACGATGCTAACAAATTTCTGCATAATACCGAAATAATATAAGATTGCTACTAATGAACTAATAAATACGATTGGAAGTAGTGCTTGAATAAAGAATACAAATCCCCAAGGTCCCTTTGCGTTGACTAAATCCCCAGTAACGAACTTAATTCCCTCGTAAGAAAAATTAATTAATCCTTGAACACCGTCAGCAGCGTGTTTTAAACCTGCTTTACCAGCGTCCCATCGTAATACGATAAATGAAAATGACATTTGTAATGCTAGCGCAATTAAAATTGTGCGCCAATTAATAGCTTTGCGGTTGGAAGATAGTAAGAAAGCAATTGCTAATACTCCAATCACGCCGCCAATTCCCCATAAAAGATTCATGCAGTGTATGCTCCTTCCTCATAGTAAAAACAGTGTATAAACCAGTTGTCTATACGTTTGCGAATATAACATCTTTAGTAACTTATCATAATGGACATCGGAGGTCAAACGTCTAATGAAAAGTTTAAATAAAAAGAAAATTCTTCAAAAAAACACATATAAAATAAATAGACATGAAATAGGTTATGTTTTTTATGAAAATATATACATTATGATAACGTTATGCATTGTTTTTGTAGAATAAAGTGTATGAAATGGAAGAATGGATACATTATTTTTGTAGAGAGAAGGTAGGAGAAAGGGAGTAATATGTTGAACTCATAGCAAAAAAAGCCTTCTAGTAAACTAGAAGGCTTTGAAACTATTAATTAAGGTGCTTTCGTGTATCCTAAGAAGTGGCTCTTCCAATAAGAGTTACTTAATGAAGCGATCGCGACACCTTTATCTCCAGCTTGGATAAATGATCCGCCCCCAAGGTAAATACCCATGTGAGAAGGACCAGATTTATAAGTGTTTTGGAAATAAATTAAGTCACCAGGTTGTGGACTTGAAGTTTTTGGTAGGCTACTCCAATATCCTGCAACACTTTGGCGGCTAATGTTATGACCAAATTTCTTAAATACGTGGTAGATGTAGCCACTGCAGTCTACACCGTTAGCAGAAGTTCCGCCCCAAACGTACGGTACACCTTGCATTGATTTTGCATATGCAAGTACGGAAGAACTGTCGCCGCTATTGTTGCCTGTATTATTATTGTTGCTATTGTTTTGATTGTTATTTTGGTTATTGTTAGGCTTATTATCTACTGCGCCTCCAACTGGTGTTTTAGACAGGTAACGTGTTCCGATATAACCAGTTTGACCGTTGTAGTTAATTTTGCTCCATCCAGAGTTTTCAGAGATTACTTGAACCTTCTGTCCTTGTGGAAGTGCGCCTATGATTCTATAATTTGTACCTTCGCCGCTACGTACATTTAGTGCAGAAGCATTAATGTAGTAGTCGCCAATTGCACCTTGGTTAGGTTTTTCAGGTTGTTTTGGTTGCTCAGGAGTAGTAGTGCCACCTTTAACGAATTTTACAAATTCGCTACTAACAAAGCCTGTTTTTCCTTGGTAATTTACTTTAAACCAACCGTTTTCAGATCCAACTACGTTTAATGTTGTACCATTTAAAACGCCACCAATTACACTATGGTAAGCGGCAGGGCCTGTACGAACACGTAGAGATGTAGCGTTAACCACGTAAGAACCACCAGTTTGAATAGTTCCATTATTATTGTTTTGCTCTTGTTTGTTGCCTTCTGTAACGTTTTCGTTAGAACCGCCTTTTGTTACGTAGTCTTTGCTTACATAAGCAGTTTGTCCTGTGTAATTGATTTTGAACCAATCTTGAACTTCGCCAACAACTTGTACTACTTGTCCTTTTTTGACAGAACCTACAGTTGTATGAGAGGTGCTAGGACCTGTACGAACGCGAAGGGAAGATACATTTACTGTATAGTTTCCGCTTGCTGGTTTTACTTCTTGGTTGTTATTATTCGTATTGTTGTTTGAAGAACCTGCATTAGAAGAAACGCCAGATACGAATTCGCCACTTACATAACCTACTTGTCCATTATGGTTAATTTTCACCCAACCATTTTCTTGTCCAATTACGTTTAATGTTTGTCCTTCATATACACGCCCAGAAACAGAACTAGATGTGTTAGGAGCTGTACGTACACGTAATACATCAGCGGTAACTTTATTGTTTCCACCTGTACTTACATTGTTGTTTGCTGCGCCACTTTTTGATACAAATTCGCCACTAACAAAGCCTGTTTGTCCATTAATGTTAATTTTGAACCAACCGTTTTCTTCGCCAATCACGTTTAGTGATTGACCGTTATAAACGCGTGAGATGATGTCGTGAGAAGTGCTTGATCCCGCACGAACATGTAATACGCTCGCGTTTACCTTATAAGATGAGCTGTTTGATGCAGAAGCTTGGACAGTTGTAGCAGCTTTTTGTGTATTTTGTTCAGGTGCAGCTTGAACACTATCAAGTGTAGGTGCTGCTCCTCCTGCTACAGACACTGCCGCAAGACCGGCAAGATACTTTTTCATAATTTGTCGATTCCTTTCTGTCTGTAATGTAGTGAAGAAATATTTACCAACTGTTAAAAATTCTAAAGAGCATGTCGATTACTGTCAAGACTTATATAGGAATCTGAATATGACAAAAAGATTACAAGAAAAAAATCAAGGCATAAAATTACACCTTGATTTCCATTTAAATGCATATATTGAATATGAAAGGACAGAAATTATTCGTGTTTAAGAAGATGACATATTGGATTGTAATAAGATTTGATTAAAAGATTTTTGCAGTTTTTTGGTGATAGGCCCAACTTGCCCATCTTGAATCGCGGTCCCATCAAGGTGGGTCATTGGTAAAATTTCAATCGTTGTGCCTGTAAAAAAGCATTCATCTGCTTGATAAACGTCACGAACGCTGAAAAGTTCTTCCTGCACAGGAATGTGAAGAGTATTCGCTAAAGAAAGGACATATTGACGAATAATGCCATTTAAAATAAGGTGATTGGCTGGATGTGTGTAAAGCGTTCCGTTTTTAATTAAAAAGAAGTTGGAATGGCTTCCTTCCGTTACTATACCGTTCCTTACGAGAAGTGCCTCTTTACAACCTTTCCGTTCAGCTTTCGTAGCAGCTAGTACGTTTGGTAATAAATTTAATGATTTAATGTCACAGCGTAGCCATCGAGTATCGGGTTCTGATATAGCGCGTATACCATATTCAATCCATAAAGCTGGTCGTTCTTTTTTTGTAATATAGGCATAAATTGTCGGAGGGTTGTCATATGAAAATACATGTGTGCGAGCTTGTACACCACGAGATACTTGCAAATAAATGATGCCATCTTCGTGGAAATGGTTTCGTTCAATTAATTTGTAAAGTAAAGTGATGAGCTCAGCTTTTGAGAAAGGGAGCGATAATTCTACTTCTTCCATGGATCGATATAATCTCGTTATGTGCGGATCTAATAAATGAAAGTTCCCTTTATATAGGCGAATAACCTCATAGACACCATCTCCGAACTGCGAACCTCTCTCTTCAAGTTCTATGTACGTTTGTTGTTTTGTTGTATCAATAACTTCATCATTCCAAAGTACAAATTTTTCGTATGCCAATTTCCGTCCCATCCTTTCGTAAGTACGTAAGTAACGTGAAACTTTCATTCATGCGAGATAAAAATCACTATAGTAATTTTTATGTGAGCAATTCTCTACATATGACCATATATGTATTTGTAAATCATAGAGAAATAAGGATGATCTACCCCGCATTAACGGCAGTAAAGCCCCTACTTACAAATTCGGGTAGAGCAAAGAAGTGAAGTGGGCGAATCACTGCCCGTAAATGCCCGATTGATGAGGGCTGATTAAAGTTTCACTTTACAGCATTTTGTATATACAAATTCGAAAATAAGAAATGAGAATCCTGCTTTTAAATAAAAAAAGCAACATTCTTATGGAATGCTGCACAAGGAGGGTAGCTATCTTTCATAGGGACATTGTCTCGTTGAATGCTTTGTGTATGGAAACAAAACAAGTTGAAAGACAATTATAAGAAAGTAGAAACAAAAGATTTACACATTTCTTTAAGGGATCTTACGAAAGATGAGAGATGAGAAATATGTAGAACCTCGTTTACATATTTTATTATAGAGATTCTTCATTAACACTATGTGAATATTTGGTAAAGGTTATGTAATTTTAAAGTTAATGAATATAAGTAGTTGTATGGAAGAAAATAAAAAAGAGGCTGAGATTACTCAGCGCTCTTCTTTTCTTCTTTAATAACTGTTTTTACTTCACCAGTTTTGATCTTATTACTTTCAGAGAAGCGAAGTAAGTCACCTTCAATGATTTTATCAGACATGTTCAATTCATTTTGGGCACGATCAATTAGTGGTTGAGATTCTTCTTTCGGTAATTGTACAACTTCGCCAGTAGCACGGTCATAGAATGTACTGTTTGTGTACATGTATTTATCTGTAACGAAGCTACCGTCACGAAGAACAACGAATCCTTTATTATCAGGTGAGAATACATCATGACCGAATCGAACGTCATTTGTAGAATCTACACCAAGTAAGTTTAGAATAGTTGGTTTAATGTCAATTTCACCAGTTGGTTTCGAAATTGTTTTACCTTCTTTTTGACCTGGAACGTGAATAAACATCGGTGTTTTTTGTAAGTTCATATGGTCAAATGCAGTGATTTCTTCTTTTCCTAAGAACTGTGCCATTGCACGGTTATGGTTTTCAGAAATACCGTAGTGGTCACCGTAGAATACGATTACTGAGTTGTCGTAAATACCTTCTGCTTTTAGACGCTCAATAAAGTGTTTCATTGCTTCGTCTAAGTAACGAGCAGTTACCATGTAACGGTCAAATACTCCATCACCAGAATTGTATTCATCGATTAATTTTGTACTGTCATCGTAAGTGAATGGGTAATGATTCGTTAAAGTAAGGAAGCGAGTATAGAATGGTTGCTTCACTTGTTTTAACATATCAATAGATTGATCGAAGTACTCGATATCTTTTAATCCCCAGTTTAATTTTGTTTCTGGCGTAATCTTGTAGTCAAGCTCGTTGTAGTAACGATCATAACCAAGTGCTGGATACATAATGTTACGGTTCCAGAATGTTGCGTTGTTTGCGTGGAATACCGACGTGTGATACCCTTGCTGACGTAAAATTTCTGGAGTTGCTGTATATTCATTGTTACCGTGTGTGAAGAATACAGCACCGCGGTCTAGTGGATATAACGAAGTATCTACTAGGAATTCAGCATCAGATGTTTTACCTTGACCAGTTTGATGGAAGAAGTTATCAAAGTAATAACTTTCTTTCGTAAATTGGTTTAAGAATGGTGTAACTTCTTGTCCATTAACTGTTGCACCAATTAAGAATGTTTGTAATGACTCAAGAGAGACAACAATTACGTTTTTCCCTTTTGCAGTACCGAACATATTTGGATCTGGTTTACTTTGTGTTGTTTTTACGTAGTTTTCTGTTTCTTGTAATTTACTACCGTCAGCGAACGCTTTTTGTGAACTTGATTTTGCTTGTAAGCCAAGATCGTATACTTGATGTACATATAATCCTAAGTTTTTAACAAGCATAACGCGGTCGAATGAACGTGTTAATAGTTCTGGGCGTTCAGCTTCTGCAAGTCCTAAGTTTGCGAAGAAAATAGCAACTGTTGATACGAAGTATAGAGAACGCATCGGGCGTGCTACACGCTCTGTAGGTGCAAAGTTCTTCATTTTCTTTAATAGAACGAAGAAAACGATAATGTCTGCAAATGCAAGAATAATTTTGTAGTTAAATAATTCTTTCACACTAGAACCTAAACTTCCGAAGTTAGATGTTTGTCCTAGCACCGGTAATGTAACGAAGTCATTGTAGAATCCGTAGAACATTACGTTACCAACAAGAACGATTGTTAAGACAAAATTAATTCCAAGTGCTATATAGTTACGTTTTTTCCCTTTTGCAAATAATGCAAGACCAACAAGCAGTAATGATGCTGCTAATGGGCTAAGGAATAAAATGAATTCTTGCATGAAAGATTCAAGTTTTAAATCAAAGCTTGTGCGTGTAATAAGGTAAGTTTTCAGCCATAAGGCTAAAGCTACGAATACAGTGAAACGCACATTTTGAAATTGTGATTTCAAGGTTTCTTTCATTCATTTCCACCCTTTCTCTATCAGGCTTGGTCGATTTTGGAGCGAAAAATGCTAAAATAAAAAATACATAGTTTTCTTGGCCATAATTAAAGGTTCTATATTCACCCATATACGACTATAACTATGCATACCCTTTTGGTTTCTTTTGTTGCTCATAAGCATAACGTCATTTCTGTATTATACAACAAAATTCATTTCTGAGAAACACTATAACATTTTACATTTTTTGTATAAGATTTGTCACTACCAGAGAAAACTTTAACATTCGTTTATATGTCCGTCAACTAGAAAATATAACAAAGGTAGAGCAGAATGTTAAGTGGAAGTGAAAATTTTCTTTGTTGAGAAATAAGAAATGAAGATGGGTAAGGGTTATCTAGAAATCTATTATATGAAGGAAATAGTGTGAAAATTAACGAACACTTGTTCTTTTTTGGTTTGTTTGTTACAATAAAAGTTCATTGATAGGTTTTGTGTAATTTCCATGAACTTTTACTGATAACATATTGTAGCTTATTTCTTTTTAAAAATAGGGAGGCTTTTTACATGAAACAAAAATTTTCAGTTGAAGCGTTTTGGAAGAAAGGAAAACATGTTGCAAAGCAAGCAGGGCAATCGGTCATTTATGCAAGTTTATTACTGTTTTACGTTTTGCAAAGACCCGATGTTCCAAAACGAGTGAAAATTATTGTAATTGGAGCACTTGCTTATTTTATTGCACCGATTGATGCGATTCCAGATTTCATTGCTGGAATTGGCTATACGGATGATTTGGGGGCGTTAACGGCCGCACTAATACAGGTGTCGTTATACGTCAATGAAGATGTGAAAGATAAGGCACGAGTGAAGTTGGCAGAATGGTTTGGTTCGGATATAGACACAACATTTATCGATCAGAAATTAGGTCAATAGTTGAAACCTGTCATAAGGTGACAGGACGAACGTAAGCGAGGAAGTGCATTATGCCATCAGGAAGAACGCATACGAAAATAAACTTAATATCCCTTCCGGTTGTTTTGTTTTTGCTCTTTTCGTATGGATTAACAAATTTTGATTTTTTATTAACTTTTACGATTGGTTTTTTAGTAGGTACTTCATTTTTAACACCAGATTTAGATACGTACAGTAATGCTTATAACAAATGGGGTTTCTTACGTATATTTTGGTATCCTTATAAGAAAGTAATGCCGCATCGATCTTTCTTTACACATACGATTATACTTGGTGATGTAATTCGTATTGCGTACATGTTAATCGTCTTTTCTCCATTTTTGTTACTATTAAATGTAATCGCACTGGATGGTAATTTAATAGAAATTGCGAAGAAGCATGAGGTTGAAATTGTAACGTTCTTAATGGGAATTGTTGTGGCAAGTACGCTCCACATTATAGCGGATAAAGTGAATACGCGCCGAAAGAAAATGATGAGAAAAAAGAAGAAACGCAGAAGATAAAGTGAACGAATTAGGAAAAGGGCCCCTTGCAAATTGCAAGGGGCCCTTTTTAAACAAACATTTGTTTAAAATTAAGCTTTCAGCACTTTAATTCCTTTTACAATGTTCCAGATGAAGTAGTATAAGCTGATGATTCCGCAAATAGCTAAGACAATCATTGATCCAATTCCAAGTGTTACATCTGGTTGATCAGATCCAAGGCCCATAATTCCTAGAATAGTTACGCCAATGAATGTAGCGATACTTGGAATGATGTGTGTCCATAGAGCACGTTTTGCATGTGGTTTTGTTTCAGCGTCTCCCACAATCCAAACGATAATAGGGAATAAGATAGGGGCAAATAGTACACTAAAGTATGATAACGCAGCTAATATTTTATTTCCGTTCATATATATCACCTCATGAATAATTTCTGTTGTTATACTATTATTATGCAATAATTTTGGCAAACTTCCTATCGATGAACATTACAAGAACGTGACGATTTTGTAAGATTTTCTATTAAATAATAAAATTTTCAAAAAAATCTTTTTTAATAGAAATTGTTATGGTACAGTATAAATGAAAGTTGTTGAAAACGTTTTCTTAAACGTTTTTTTATTTTAGGCTTAAAGGTATGATGACCTGATAGTCTATTGATGAGGTTATTCTATTTAAAAGGGGATTCTTTAGGGGGAGAGAACAATGAACACATGGACACAAGTTTATGATCCATTCGGAAACATTTGGATTTCGGCAGCGGTCGCACTTATTCCGATTATCTTTTTTTTCTTAGCTTTAGCAGTTTTCCGCATGAAGGGGTATGTGGCAGGATTTATTACAGTTGTACTTACAGTTTTAGTAGCGTTATTCGCTTATAAAATGCCGTTCACGATGGCAATGGCAGCAACCGGGTACGGTTTTTTGTACGGGTTATGGCCAATTGCTTGGATTATCATTATGTCCGTATTTTTATATAAAATTTCTGTGAAAACAGGTCAATTTGATGTGATTCGTGCATCGGTATTATCGATTACGAACGATCATCGTCTACTCGTTATTTTAATTGGATTTTCATTTGGAGCATTTTTAGAAGGAGCGGCAGGATTTGGGGCACCAGTAGCGATTACAGCAGCGCTTCTTGCGGGTCTTGGGTTAAATCCTTTATACGCAGCAGGTCTTTGTTTGATTGCAAATACTGCACCAGTGGCGTTCGGAGCGATGGGAATTCCGATTACAGTTGCTGGACAAGTAACAGGTATTGATCCACATAAAATTGGACAAATGGCTGGGCATCAATTACCGTTCCTATCATTATTTGTTCCATTCTTTATCGTATTTTTAATGGATGGATTTAAAGGGATAAGACAAACGTGGCCTGCGTTACTTGTAGCGGGTAGTTCATTTGCGATTACGCAGTTCATTACAGCGACATTTTTAGGACCGGAACTTCCGGATATTACATCGGCACTTGTAAGTTTAATTAGTTTAGCGCTGTTCTTAAAAGTTTGGCAGCCGAAAGAAACTTATCAATCTGGGCAAGCAAATAGTGAAGTAGCAGCAACAACGACAGTAGCATCGATGCCAAAATTAACGTTTGGAAAAGTAGTGAAGGCATGGTCCCCATTTATCGTATTAACGGTTATGGTAGTCATTTGGAGCCAAAGTTTCTTTAAGGCATTATTCGCTCCAGGAGGGGCTTTAGAAAGTCTTGTATTTAAGTTTGAAATTCCAGGTCTGCATAATTTAGTAATGAAAGCAGAGCCAATTGTAAATAAACCAACGCCTTACGAGGCAATTCTGAAGTTTGATGTATTATCGGCAACTGGAACAGCGATTTTAATTGCTTGTATCATTTCCATGTTTATTTTGAAAATGAATGTAAAAGATGCAGTAGTGACATTTAAAGAAACGTTAAGCGAATTAAAAATGCCAATTCTATCTATCGGATTTGTACTAGGGTTTGCATTTATCGCAAACTATTCTGGTCTATCTTCTACGTTAGCGTTAGCATTAGCCGGAACTGGCGGACTATTCCCGTTCTTCTCACCATTCTTAGGCTGGATTGGCGTATTCTTAACAGGGTCTGATACGTCTGCGAATGCACTGTTCTCAAATTTACAAGCCATTACAGCACAGCAAGTCGGCGTATCTGAAGTGCTTCTCGTTGCAGCAAATACAACAGGCGGTGTAACAGGGAAAATGATTTCCCCGCAGTCGATTGCGATCGCTTGTGCGGCGGTTGGTCTTGCTGGAAAAGAATCGGATTTGTTCCGTTTTACAGTGAAACATAGCTTGTTCTTCGTCATAATTGTGGGGATTATGACTTATGTTCAGGCATATTATTTAACTTGGATGATTCCGTAAAGTGCAAAAGAAATAAACTTTTCATTTTTCAGATTATCGTGTATGATGGGAAAGTATTGAAAATTAAATCAGTGATAAACTAGGGGTGCCTAACGTATGCGTAGGCTGAGAGAGAAGCGCGTGAACTTCTTAACCCTTTGGACCTGATCTGGCTCGTACCAGCGTAGGGAAGTTAACGGCTTTACATAATGATGTCTTTATGAGCCAGGTCCTTATTTTTTTATGGACCTGGCTCTTTTTATTTTGGCATGCGCTGGCCATATCTTGTCCTTGTCACGAACAGGGGGGCAACAAAAATTATGAAACAATCTGTTTCAGCTGAGCAAATTGAATTGAAGTCGAGTTTACCAGGGAGTAAGAAAGTATATGTGGATGGACCACGAGAAGGTATGAAAGTGCCGATGCGTGAGATTGAACAAAGCGAAACGAATGGCGTTCCAAATCCACCAATCCGTGTGTATGATACGAGCGGTCCTTATACAGATCCTGCGTATAAGGTCGAGTTGGAAAAAGGAATTCCAACGCCGCGCCACTCTTGGATTATGGGGCGTGGTGATGTAGAAGCATACGAAGGGCGTGAAGTGAAACCAGAGGATGACGGTGTGAAAGTAGCTTCGAAGCATACACCTGTTTTCCCGCAAATGGATCGCCAGCCGCTTAGAGCAAAGCAAGGTGCAAACGTTACGCAAATGCACTATGCACGTAATGGCATTATTACGTCTGAGATGGAATATGTTGCGATTCGTGAAGGGGTAGAGCCGGAGTTTGTTCGTAAGGAAATCGCAGAAGGCCGCGCTATTTTACCAGCGAATATTAATCATCCAGAAGCTGAACCGATGATCATCGGGCGTAATTTTCATGTGAAGGTAAACGCGAATATCGGAAACTCAGCTGTATCTTCTTCGATTGCAGAAGAAGTAGAGAAGATGACATGGGCAACGCGCTGGGGTGCGGATACGATTATGGATTTATCTACAGGTAAAAATATTCATACGACGCGTGAGTGGATTATTCGTAACGCGCCTGTACCAGTTGGAACTGTACCGATCTATCAAGCGCTGGAAAAAGTAAACGGAATTGCAGAAGATTTAACGTGGGAAGTGTACCGTGATACGTTAATTGAGCAGGCGGAGCAAGGCGTTGATTACTTTACGATTCACGCTGGTGTATTGCTTCGTTATATTCCAATCACGGCAAAGCGTACGACAGGTATCGTTTCGCGCGGTGGTTCGATTATGGCACAGTGGTGTTTATTCCATCATAAAGAAAACTTCCTATATACTCACTTTGAAGAGATTTGTGAAATTATGAAGCAGTACGATGTTTCGTTCTCTCTTGGAGATGGATTACGTCCAGGGTCTATTGCAGATGCCAATGACGAAGCACAGTTTTCTGAGCTTGAAACACTTGGTGAATTAACCAAAATTGCTTGGAAACATGATGTGCAAGTTATGATTGAAGGACCTGGACACGTACCGATGCACTTAATTAAAGAGAATATGGAGAAAGAGCTTGATATTTGTCAGGGCGCGCCGTTTTACACACTTGGGCCACTAACGACAGATATTGCACCAGGTTATGACCATATTACATCTGCAATTGGAGCTGCGATGATTGGCTGGTTTGGAACAGCGATGCTTTGTTATGTAACGCCGAAAGAACATTTAGGTTTGCCAAACAAAGATGATGTACGCACGGGTGTTATTACGTACAAAATTGCAGCGCATGCGGCTGATCTTGCGAAAGGACATAAAACGGCTCATCAGCGTGATGATGCACTTTCAAAAGCACGCTTCGAATTCCGTTGGCGCGATCAATTTAATTTATCTTTAGATCCTGAACGTGCGATGGAATATCATGATGAAACGTTGCCTGCAGAAGGGGCAAAGACAGCTCACTTCTGTTCAATGTGTGGACCGAAGTTTTGTAGTATGAGAATTTCACATGATATTCGTGAATATGCAAAAGAAAATGATTTAGAAACGACAGAAGCAATTGAAAAAGGAATGAAAGAGAAAGCAGAAGAATTTAAAGAAGCTGGTAGTCATTTATATCAATAACATGTTACACCTCTTTACTTAATTGATCACACTGTAGTACCTAACTTTATTATAGAAGAAGCCCCATTTGCTAAGACGGTAGCAAATGGGGCTTCTGTTGTTTATAAGGCGAAGAAGAGATGTACCCAGTAGAATAAGAGGAATAGTGTGACGACTGTTGTGAGCGGGATAACGATAAGGGATACACTTAAATAGTCTTTCCATTTTACTTTAATTTTGTTTTGTTTCAGAATATACATCCAAATGAGTGAAGCTAGCGTACCAATTGGTAGTAATAGTGAACCGATGTCACTACCAATGATGTTTGCAAGATAGATAGTTTTTAATGTGACTGGATCTAGTCCCATTTCTGTTAATGTGATTGTACCAATCATAAGGGCAGGATGGTTATTGAAGACGTTAGAGAGGATGGATACAAGTCCGCCCATTGCAAAGCTAGCATAGAGTAGATGCTGATTCACAATTGGCTCGAGCCATTGTACAAGTGCAGCTGTTAATCCTGCGTTGTGGAGTCCGTAAATAATGACGTACATAGAGAAGGCGAAAATTAAAATGTGCCACGGTGTCTTTTTCAAAATGTCGACAGGATTTGTTCGTAAGTAGTACCATCTCCAAATGAGAAGAACGAGTGAACCAAGTACTGCAACGATTTCAATTGGGATGGATAAGAAGGATGCAACAAATAGAAGACAGCGCATAAGGAAGACGAAACCTAATACTTTTAACATGAATCTTGTCCGTTTTTGTTTCGTATCAACAGAATTATTTCCTTTTAGTGGATGGAAGTTTTTCGTGAAGAAAATTTCTTCAATATCATATGAAGAAACAGGTAATTTTTTCGGAAGTTTTTTCTTCAAAACTGTATACATGAGCCATGACATAAATAATAAGCCTAATGTTGCAGGTACAAACATCATAGCAGTATGCATATAAAGAGTCATATTAACGATATTTAATGCGATTAAATTTACGATATTACTTACACCAATTGGTGCACTAGATGCCGTAGCGATTAAAGCACCACTTAATAAATAAGGAATTTGCTGATGAGGTTTTAATTGAAGATTTTTTAGAAGAAGAATTAAAATTGGAGTTGTAATTAAAATACTACCGTCGTTATTGAATAAAAGAGTCATGAGAAAACATAATAATTGAATATACCAGTATAAGCGGCGTCCAGAACCCTTTGCTAAATTTGCTAGTTTCGCTGCGGACCAATGGAAAAAGCCGAAGCTTTCTAATATAACTGCCATGACGATAGTCGCTAATATTGTTATGGAAGCACCGCCAATTTTACTTATAATATCCATGACGTCTGGTTTTGATACAAGTCCAGTAATTATGATGATACCAGCTCCGATTGCTGCTGGCCACGCCTCATTTAAACCTCGAGGCCGCCAAAAGATAACAATCATCGTTAAGAAGAATACAATAATAGTAATCCATATTTCAATGCTCATATTTTGCCTACCTTTCTATTTTCCCTTGAATAGATGTAGCTTGTCTCAAGTTTATATTGGTAGTATATTCAGCAAAAAATAAGAAGAACTAGACGTATAACGAGATGAAGCGAATATGTGTTTTTCATGCTAAAGGACAAGTGTCACTCGTAGTGAAATAACTATTGTGATAGGAGTCTATTAATTGATTGGGCAGTAAGGTAGTAAATGAGATTTATATAGGTGTAACTGAAAATATATCAGCGATTATTGAAATATATCGGCGTAACTCAAAATATATCAGCGATCATTGAAATATATCGGTGCAACTCAAAATATATCAGCGATTTTTAAAATATATCGACTTATCGACAAAACATGACAAAAGGAGCCCATCCCAAAATGCCTTTTGGAACAGACCCCAAGACTATATTATTTTTCCTTCAAAAAAGTACGATCCTTCAAGAATAAATTCCAGAAGAAAATAAATCCTGGTAATAAAATTGCAATCCCAATTGCGTATAGAATGAGCAGTGCATAGAACGTTTCTGTCGTTGTAAAGCTTGTAAATACAGTTACGTCAGGATAAATAATATAAGGTAAATGCGCGACGCCGTAAGCGTAGCTTGCAAATGCATATTGAGCGACGACAGCTAAAACGGCAATGCGAGGATATCCTAGTGTATTGTACTTTTTGTTTGTCCACCAAAGGGACGAGTATCCGATAACGAATAAAACAATAGAAACTGTAAACCACGGGAATTGCTTTATTAATCCTTGCATAAGCCAATGTGTTTCAGGATCCATTACAACGAGGGCGATGATCGCCGTAACGAGCGTTGCAGGACCAAGGATGATGGCATTTCTTCTATAAATTCTATACGTATCTTCTGAACTTTGTTCTCTCGCAAAATCAGCAAGAAAGAGAGAGGAGAGAAATAGTTCAGACGTTATTCCGAAGAGCATATAGCAATAGATAACCGGGCTAGAAAGAAGTTTTCCATACAGGAGTACTTCTTTCCCTTCAGACATTGTAATATAGGCTCCCTCTGTAACGGGTAAAACGGTAATTAATAGTGCTGGAATTAAGAGACCAGTAATACCTGAAATAACCCGAAGAAGGTACTGATATTTCGGCAAGGAGTAAGCAAACACCATAAATGTACTACGTACTGCAACGAGCACTAAAATTAACATAACTGGTACGAACATTACTGTCGCAAGAGTAAAGGCCGCTTTCGGAAAGAAGCCGAGAAATGCGACAACGACGAAAACGAGAAACGTATTT
This sequence comes from Bacillus sp. 7_6_55CFAA_CT2, assembly GCF_000238655.1. Lineage (NCBI taxonomy): Bacteria > Bacillati > Bacillota > Bacilli > Caryophanales > Bacillaceae > Bacillus > Bacillus sp. 7_6_55CFAA_CT2. The sequence goes on from NZ_JH414711.1 coordinate 298,619, forward strand.
GTTACTTCCCAAGTTGGTGATAAGTATCGATTCGCAAGTTTAGCAGCGAGCGTCGGATGTTTTGCGTATACCATGCCCCAAAAACCAGCGCCAAAATCAATGGACCCTAGTATACTGTATACGAAAATAAGGGCCCATAAGATGATGATTGCAATACTTTCCTCATGCATGAGAATCGCCTCCTTGGTGTTGTAAATCATTCTTTAATGGATGTCTTCTAAAGAATGTCCGTAGAACAATGACTGTTAAAATAGCGAGTCCAATATATAAAATGATGAACAAAACAAATAAAGGACCGACGAAATCGGCGCGTGTAGATGCATCGACGGTACGTTGCATACCATAAATTGTCCATGGTTGACGACCGCTACAACTGAAAATCCATCCGAATTCAATACCGAGCATCATAATTGGTCCGCATGCGGCAGCCCCCCAAAGTAGCCACTTCGGTAGTTCTGTTCCCTTTTTTCGGTACACGAAATACCAATATAAGAGTGCAATTGCTGCAACAGCAAAGGTAAACGCAGCAGTGCCGACCATTAAGTTGAATAGTGTATGTGTATAAAATGGTGGCCATGTTTCTTGTGGGAATTCGTTTAGTCCTTTTACGACAGTGCTAGGGTCTAGTCCAACTAATAAGCTAAGCATGTTTGGAATTTCAAGTGCATAGTTTAGTTCAAGTGTATTAGGATCCACAACTCCGCCAATGGATAGCGGTGCGTGTGATGTCGTTTCAAATAAAGCTTCAGCAGATGCAAGTTTTTCAGGTGAGTGTTTATGTAAGGCAATCGCTGATTCATGTCCTGAAAGCCACATCGTAGCGCCTGTAATAAATGTAACGACAAGCCCTAATAGCAGCCCTTTTTTATGATAAGCAATTTCACGTGTACTTAAATTTTTCTTCAATAATTTAAATCCAGCAATAGAAGCAATGACAGCCGCACCAGTTGCATAAGCCGTAATAACGACATGAAATGCACTTGTGCCAAAACTTGGATTAAAGAAAGCTTTCCACGGATCAACGTTAAAAACAGATCCATCTGGATTCATTGAAAATCCTGCTGGTGTATTCATCCATGTATTTGCTGATGTAATAAGCACGGCGGATGCCGTGGCACCAAGCATGACGAAAAATAGCGAGATTAATCTCATAAATGGAGGGAGTTTATCGGCTGCATATACGTAAATCGACATGAATAAAGCCTCCAAAAAGAAGGCGAAAATCTCAATTTGGAAGGGAACAGAAATAACTTGCCCAACAATTTTGGCGAAACCAGGCCAAAGAAGTGAGATTTGCACACCAACAATTGTTCCAGTTGGAATTGCTACACCGAGAAGAATAGCAAACGCCTTTGTCCATCTTTTCGCCATAATGGCATAGTCGGAGTCTTTCTTCCAGTGATAGAGTATTTCGCTTATAAAAATCATCAATGAAAGTCCGACGCCAAGTGTTGCAAAAATAATGTGGAATGCTAATGAAGAACCAAAAAATGCTCTTGCTAATGTTACCGTATCCATATGTAAACTCCTCTTCTTTTTTGCCATTATTTTCTGATTGAATTGGAAGATTTATTCAAAAAAACTACCAAAAATATATATGTATTTAAAAAGTGAATATAATAATATAATGTTGTAATATTTTGAATAGAAAGAAATAAATAGTTTCTCATGTTTTGTTTGTTTTTTTTACAGGAATCTTTTATAATCTTTTATGCGAACATAAGTTCTATTTTCAAAAAGAAGAAGTTTATGTGAAATGGAGAGGGTGTTTTATGTATCCTGAAGTCATTAAAAAGATGGCATTTTCAAAAGAGCATAGAGATTTATTATTGAAGCTATATAATAAAGAGATTACACGTCGTGAATATGATCGGCTTGTACAATCGCTATATAAACCTTCTAAAGAGGTTTACGAGGGATAGAAATGGGGGAGACAATCTAGTGGATTGTCTTTTTTAAATTTATGTATGTTCTGATAAAATTAAGGTTAGCCTTACTAGGGAGGTGAAAAGATTGCGGAAACGTTTATATATAGGGATTGGAATTATCTTCTTGATCGGTTTAGGTGGAATTGTATTTTGGTCAGCTTTACAAGGAAACCGTACAGAAAATTTTATTTTAAGACATATGGTGAATGACAATGGAACGCTTGCCACGTACCGTTTAGTAGATACTAAGGCAGGTACGGGTGAAGCAAAGGGACGTGAAGCTTTATCAGAATCAGCGGGATTATGGTTACAATATACACTTGATAAAGATGATCAGGCGTTATTTGATGAGCAAGTAAAGGTTATTCAAGATAATTTCGTATATAAGAATCATATCGTTTTATGGAAACTCTCTGAAAAGGGAGAGAGGCAGTCAGCTACAAATGCACTTATAGATGATCTTCGTATTATAGAACAATTATATCGTGCTTATGAAATGTATAAGGAAGAGCGTTATAAAAACCTTGCCGATCAATTAAGTGATGCTGTACTTCGTTATAATAAAAAAGATAATTATTATGTTGATTATTATGATGCAGATGCAGGGAAACAAAATAATTTTGTAACAACATCATACATAAATCCACGTGCATTCTCCTATATGAAGAAGTACGACAAAGTTTCTGCTCAGCAATATCAGGAAGTCGTTCAATTTTTAGCGGACTATCCAAGGCATGGCTGGGCATTCCCGAAAGAGTATAAAGAAGATGGTACATTTACGTACGATAAAGAAGTGAATCTTATTGACCAATCATACGTTGCATATCATCGAAGTTTAAGTGGTCTTTCATCAGCTGCTTATTTGGAATTTATAAAGAAGAAATTCCAGGAGGATGGAAAGCTATACGGTCGTTACAATTTAGAAACGGGAAAACAAACTGTGAATTATGAATCGCCAGCCGCATACGGATTAACGATTTTGTACGTACTACAAACAGGTGATAAAAAGTTTGCGAAAGAATTGTATGATCACATGGCCACATTCCGAAATGATAACGTATTTAGTAGATATTACGGTGGATATGTAACAGGTGAAAATAATAATACGCATATTTTTGATAATGTACTACCACTTTTAGCTGAAATGGAATTAAAAAAGAGTGAACAATAAAAGTTGCCACCATATGAGGGTGGCAACTTTTATTTGTTGATATAATTTTACGTCCTAATGTTGGAGAAGTAATCAATCACAAATTCACGGAATTGCTGAGCTGTTTTTGATAAGTAGCGTTTTTTTGACCAACTTAATCCGATGGTTCGCTGACAATTGGGTTCAATAATACGCAACTTGCTTGATGCTAAAGTAGAGTTTTTTAATAAAGTTAAACTTGGAACAAAAGCGATGCCGAGACCTTGCTTAATGAGGTCGCTAATCACGGTCGGTTCATCTACTTCAAAAGCAATATGCGGAGTGAAACCAGCTTCTTTGCAAAATTCATCCGTTAAGTGTCGAAATCCGTAGCCAGTGTTCATACTAATAAACGGTTCGTTTTTTACTTCATGCAGGTGGATATTTTCTCGGCCTGATAAACGATGGCCTGAAGGGACGACTAAGAAAATTTCTTCTGTAATAAGTGGTTCCCAAACAATCTCCTCACCTTCAATTGGCACAGAGGAGATACAAAAGTCAATTTCTATATTATCTAGTTGTCGTTTCATAGAAGGAGTGGATGCAAGAAATTGTTGGAATCGAACGTTACGATGTTCTAGTAAAAAAGAGCCAAGTAGTTCTGGTAATATTCTCGGAATAGAAACGGCCAGCGTAATAGAGCTTTGTTGTAATTCGGCTAAATCTTTAATTTCTCGTTGCCCTTCGCTTAATTCATGAAAAATACGTTCTACTCGTTTTAAAAATACTTTTCCGAAAGAATTTAAAGTAATCTGTCGGCCTTGGCGATCAAATAAAGGGACGCCTAAATCCTTTTCAAGTCTAGCGATTGTTTTGCTGAGTGAAGGTTGCGCGATATGCAATTCTTCAGCTGCCTTTGTCATGTGTTCTAGTCGTGCAACTGTCTGAAAGTATTTTAACTGGAGCAGTTCCATTTCGAGTCTCCTTTCTATAGACCAAAAGGAATGAATTAATAATTAAAGATGTATTATACAGTATGTAAAGTGACGTGTATAGTAAATCTGTTAAACCATTCGAAGGGTGTTAAATTAGAAGAGGAGTATGTTTCATGAAGGGAATTAAACTTATATTTAAAGATTGGAAAGCGATGTGGCACCATAAACATGGACGTATCGCTTTAATTTTTTTATTAATCGTTCCGTTAATTTATTCAGGATTCTTTTTAGCTGGGTATTGGGATCCGTACGGAAAATTAGATAAATTACCTGTTGCGGTTGTGAATTTAGATAAGGGTGCTGCGATGGATGAAAAAACAATTCATGCAGGAGACGATTTTGTTAAAAATTTAAAAGAGAATAAGGAATTGGCTTTTCATTTCGTATCAGAAAAAAATGCGGATGAAGGGTTAAAAGAAGATAAATATTATATGGTTGTTACGATTCCGGAAGATTTCTCTAAAAAGGTAAGTACACTTATGAATGAGAAACCAGAGCCAGCAAAGTTGCAGTACAAAGTAAATCCAGGTAAAAACTTTGTAGCGGCTCAAATTGGAACGACAGCTGTTGAAAATATGAAAACAAAAATCTCAAACAGTATTACGAAATCTTATACAGAAGGTGTCTTTTCAAAGTTTCAAGATTTGGCACAAGGGTTGAGTGATGCAAGTAATGGTGCTGGGAAGTTACATGAAGGAACGACCGATGCAAAAAATGGAGCGAATCAGCTTGCGGATGGTATTGATCGTTTAAGTGATGGGACATCGAAATTGAAAGAAGGAAGTGAAAAGCTTGCATCCAGTCAATCTGCTTTAACCGGGGGAGCAAATGAGCTGAGTCAAGGAGCGACATCACTTCATAGTGGTATGGAGTTATTAGCACAAGGTGAAAAAACGTTACAATCAGGAATTAGTGAATTAAGTGCTGGTACAAATGAATGGGTGAATGGAAATGAAAAACTTGCTGAAGGGCAAGCGAAAGCGGACAATGCGGCAAATAGTGTAAAACAACAATTAGAAGAGTACGTGAAAAATCATCCGGAAGTGCAGCAAGATCCCGCTTTTCAAAAAATTGTTGCTACGTCTAATGGACTAGCTAAAGCAACAAGTACTTTAAATAATAGCCAACAACAATTGACACAAGGTGCGAAGAAGCTAACTGATGGTCAACATAAGATTGAAGAAGGCATGAATACATTCGGAGTTAAGTTAAATGAAGCTACTGCTGGAACGAAAAAGATAGCAGATGGTGCATCGAATTTGGCTGATGGATTTACGAAGTGGGGAAATGGATTTACATCATTGCAAGAAGGTGTAAACCAGCTTGCGAGTGGTGGAACGGAGCTGAATAACGGTGCTAGTAAATTAACAAATGGACTTGTTAAACTTGATGATGGTGCGAAAGAACTTTCTACGAAATTAGGAGAGGGCGCAGAGAAGATAGCGGATGTTCGTAATGATGATGCACGCAATACGATGTTCTCAGAGCCAGTTCAGTTAGTGAAGTCAACAGTTTCTGACGTTCCTAACTACGGCTCAGGCATTGCACCATATTTCTTATCACTTGCATTTTATGTTGGCGGAATTATGGCATCGAATATTTTACCTCTTGGCCGCAGACAAAACATGAAGGTAAGCGGAACGGTACATTTTATTAATAAACTAGGATTGGTATATTTAATTGGACTTATTCAAGCTCTACTCGTAGATGTAGTTGTGCTAGGTGTTATGAAATTAGAAGTCGCAAGTGTGCCACTCTTTGTTTTATCAAGTATTGTTATTTCCTTTACGTTTATGACATTTATTCTTATGCTAGTAACAGTATTTGGTCTTGTTGGAAAGTTCTTAGCGGTAACGCTTCTTGTCCTGCAATTAGCGACGAGCGGAGGTACTTTCCCAGGAGAATTAAACATAGCTGTTCTTAGCAAAATTGGACAGTTTCTCCCAATGTCTCATTCTCTTAGAGGATTACAAGATGTTATCTCTTTAGGAGATTGGTCGCAATTACAAATGCAAATTTTAATATTGTTATGTTATCTCGTTGTTGCCGGTGGAATTGCTTGGGTCACGAGCCATATACAGCATAGAGAAACGAATGCAGAACAAGTTTCTTAAAATGAAATAAGCTATCCGATTTTTTCGGATAGCTTATTTTTTATTTGCGTTCCATTACTGCAAAGTAATTATTTTCATTATCAGCAAAGTTGAATGCTCTACCAGTAGGTAAATCTACAACCTGTCCAACTGTGACATTTTTCTCAGAAAGATCTTTATATAGACGGTCTAAGTCATTTGAGAAGAACATAAGTGAAGGCGTATTTAGGTTTAGTTCAGGTTGCATCTTCGCGATTAACGCTTTATCGTGAAGGACGATGCTTGTTCCTGCTTCTTTCGCCGGTGCAATTTCAATCCAGCGGAATCCGTTTCCGTTATTTTCTTCCGCAATGATTTGGAACCCTACTTTTTCTGTCCAAAATTGTACTGTTTCGTCTTGGTTATTTACATATAGCATAATTTGTCCAACTTGATTAATCATAGGTGTCTCTCGCTTTCTTTTTATATGCGTATTATTATATCAAATATATGGCTTGAATAGTTTTTTATGATTTTTTCGTAATACAACCTTCGTCCATTTCATCTTTGTTGTAGGAGAAGGCCCTGTAATCCAAGTATGAAATGGTATTGTGCTACAAATGACCATTGTTGAAATAGAGATAATGGCCGTTAACACAAATAGTAATAGGGCATATAATATAGTATTTTCTTGCAGTGTGAATAAGGAAAGAAGTTTTGTGCATAGTTGCAAGAAGAATAAATGAGCTAAATAAGCACCATACGTGTAATTACCAATGAAACGTAACGTTTTATATAAGAAACCACGACGCTGTACTATCATAATAGATAACACATACAGTATGATAATTTCGCATACGATATATAAAAACATAGATGGTTTTAAATAGGTAGAAACAGTTAAATGAATAGAGTTTGCTCCGTAAAAACTAAACAACTCATAATTGATGAATAAAAATAAGATGAAAAATAATATTGTTATAAGCGGGATATGTTTCATGACGAATAGACGCCAAGTTTTTAGTGCTACAGCGGCAATGCCGCCCATAACGAAATAGAATGAGTAGAATAGAAATGATCGATCTGTATAATGTAAAATTGTTGAACTTGTTAATTTTTCTCCATTAAAAATATAGTGAGAAGAGAACCACATTAATAGAAAATATAGGCAAGCGAAAAAGGTCATATATTTATATATGTCTTTTTTATTTTCTGTTCGTTTTTGAAACCAATAAAAAAGTGTGCATAGTAAAGGGAACAATAAGTGAATTTGGAACATCATAATAACGTACCAAAGATGGGGAGCGGCTGTTCCGAGTAATAAACTTTTTATTCCGCTTTGTAATGTAATAAGATCGTTTGTTGTTAATAAGTAAAGAATAGACCAAAAGAAATACGGAATGAGTAAGTGTATCGCTTTTTCGGAAATATATTCTTTATATACTAATTGCTTTGTATAGTGACGAATTAAGTGAAATCCAACGATAAATATGAATGCTGGTGCTGAGAATTTTGCAAGATTAAATAGCATGCCCATAATGAGGGATTGCTCAAGTAAGACATTTCCTTGATTCATTGTATATAATAAGGAACTTTGCAAAACGACAGCGAGAAATGCAATGCTTTGCAAAACTTTAAATTCTGGTGCGCTTTGTGTCATTATTTCCATCTCCTGTTCCATACATGATTATAGTACGGAGAATGGATAATGGATGTGGAATATTTGTGAAGGTTTTAACAAATTTGTGGCGGAATGGATTAACAACAAAGAAAGAGGATGCTCGTTTGGAGCATCCTCTTTGTATTTATTAAGCAAATTTGTTTTTGATCCAGTTCTTACCTTCTACAAGGCGAGCTGTCATTACGGCACAAGCGTTATCTGCTGTTACGTTTAACATCGTTGCAGGAGGATCAATGATTGTACTGATTGCTGCGATAATTGGCAATGCTTCTGGCGGGAAGCCATATAAAGAAACGATTAACATTTCACCAATCATACCGCCGCCTGGAATAGCGCCCATTACTGTTCCTACTAATAGAGAAACAACAAGTGCGATTGCTAATGTTTTCGGTCCTTCGAATTCCATGTTGAAAATACCGAATAAGAAAGCAATTTTTAATACGCCGCCTAAAACAGAGCCGTCTTTATGAAGAGTAGAACCAAGAAGGACAACTGTTTCACGAACGTCTGAAGAAATACCCATTTTCTTTGTTGCTTCTAAGTTTGCTGGAATACTTGCGGCACTACTACAAGTTGCAAGTGATGTAACTGTAGGAGAGACCATGTTCTTCCAAAATACTTGTACACCTTGTTTGCGACCTGCAAGGTATGCATAGAATGTGAAGAATACAAAGAAATAAATGAGAGAAGCAGGATAGTATACCATTGCTGCTCGGAAGTAAGTTCCAAGAAGTTGTGGTCCGAATTCGCCAACTAATGCTGCGAAGTAAGCAGCAAGTCCGATTGGAGCGTAGTACATAATGAAAGATACAACCTTCATTGAAATCTCTGCACCAGCTTGTAGGAATGTAGCAAATGGCTTTCCTTTTTCGCCAACTGCTGAAGTTGCAATCCCCATTAAGATAGAGAAGAAAATAAGAGCTAACATATTTTCACGAGATAGTAACTTCGAGAAGTCAGATACTGTTAAAATACCGACGATTTGATCTGCAACACTAACAGCTTTGCCGGCTTTGTCAGGTTGTGTTAGTTCTAGTACAACACCTTGTGCTGGCGGGAATACTTTCACGACAATAATCATAAAAATAGCAGCTAAAATACTTGTAAATAAGAAAGTCCCAGCCATACTAGACATAATTTTACCGAAACGTTTTAATCCATCCATATTAGCAATAGACGATGCGATGCTAAAGAACACTAGAGGTACAACAATCGTAAACATTAAGTTTAAGAAAATGTCACCAAGCGGCTTTAAAGCAACTGCATCGGCACCCATGAAATAACCAATGAAACCACCAATTAGGATAGAAGATAATAAAATAAGTGGAAAGCGATATGCCTTCATAAATATATCCTCCTATCAATTAAAAAAATCATACTGAATCATTATAGCGAGTTAGGGGCCCCTTTACTAGGAGAATACGGATAAATGGAATAGCGTGAAAATCAAGAAATTTTTGTTTTTAAGCTCGGCATACAGCAGGAAATCTAGACATATATATTTGTAACCTAGTGGTGGCAAGGAGTGCACCATAACTTAGGTAGAGAAAAAGGGGGAGGGAAGCGGGATGAATATTTTACTTTGCTGTGCAGCGGGAATGTCTTCCAGTTTGATTGTTACAAAGATGGAGAAAGCAGCAGAGGCAAGAGGGATAGAAGTAACAATCTGGGCAGTATCAGGTTCTGAAGTGAATAGTCATATTGATAAAGCTGATGTCCTTTTACTTGGACCGCAAGTACGTTATTTATTACCGAAAATGAAAGAACTATGTAAGGATAAAGGGATACCTGTTGATGTCATTCAATCTGTTCATTACGGACTTTGTAATGGAGAAGCTATCTTGCAAGCAGCTTTGTTAATGAAACCATGAGGAGAGTGGGATAGATGATACGGTTTTTAGAGAAGTATGTGATGCCGGTAGCAGGGAAGGTTGCAGAGCAGAGGCATTTACAAGCAATTCGAGATGGAATTATTTTAACGATGCCTTTCTTAATTATTGGATCGTTTTTCCTCATTATTAGTGCACTGCCGATACCGGGATATAACGATTTTATGGCAGGTTTGTTTGGGGAGAATTGGCAGCGAGCTTTAGGGTATCCAGTTAGTGCAACTTTTAATATAATGGCTTTAATAGCTGTTTTTGGAATCGCTTACAGACTTGGAGAGTATTATAAAGTAGATGCTTTAGCATCCGGGGCATTGTCGCTTGTGACGTTTTTACTTGCGACTCCATTTCAAGTTGCATATATTATACCAAGTACAAAAGAAAGTGTACTTGTAGAAGGCGCTATCCCAGCTGCATTAATGGGAAGCCAAGGGTTATTTGTAGCAATGATTATTGCACTTATATCTACTGAACTTTATCGGTTTATTGTACAAAAAAAGATAATTATAAAGATGCCAGAGACAGTTCCACCAGCTGTCACGCGTTCATTTGCAGCACTTGTTCCAGGATTTATTGTTGTAACAGTTATTTGGATTTTACGCTTAATTATAGAAAATACTTCTTTTGGCAGTATCCATAATATTGTAGGACAAATTTTACAGGAACCGCTTAGTGTACTTGGTGCTAGTCTTTGGGGCGCAATAATAGCAGTTATTCTCGTTCATGTTCTTTGGTCTTGTGGAATTCATGGTGCTACTATTGTTGGTGGTGTAATGAGCCCCGTTTGGTTGTCGTTAATGGATCAAAACCGAGTTGCTTTTCAAGCTGGGCAAGATGTACCAAATACGATTACGGCACAGTTTTTTGACTTATGGATTTATATGGGCGGTTCTGGTGCAACGCTTGCTCTAGTTGTCGGAATGTTACTATTTGCGCGAAGTCAACAATTAAAAAGTTTAGGGAGATTGTCAATTGCACCTGGTATATTTAATATTAATGAGATGGTAACTTTTGGTATGCCAATTGTGATGAACCCACTTTTACTAATTCCATTTATATTAGTTCCAGTCGTGCTAACAATTGTTTCTTACTTTGCAATGGAATGGGGATGGGTTGCACGTCCGAGTGGGGCCGCTGTACCTTGGACGACACCTATTCTTTTTAGTGGATATTTAGGATCGGGCGGGAAAATTTCAGGTGTTATTTTGCAACTTGTTAACTTTGCGCTAGCATTCTTCATTTATTTACCGTTCTTAAAAATATGGGATAAACAAAAACTGGCGGAAGAAAAGGGGGAGTAAAGAACTACAATGGATACGATAGAGACGAAAGCTTTTCATTTAATCTTGCATGGGGGAAACGCGAGAAGTTGTTCAATGGAAGCAATTGATTGTGCGAAGCGTGGGGAGTTTACAGAAGCTGAAGCTAAATTACAAGAAGCACTAGAGGAATTAAAGGAGGCGCACCGCGTACAAACGGAGCTTATCCAGAAAGAGGCTGGTGGCGAAAAGACCGAAGTTACTCTTTTAATGGTACACGCGCAAGACCATTTAATGAATGCAATTACGGTGAAAGAATTAGCGAGTGAGTTTGTAGAGTTATATAGGAAGATGTCGGTGGATGAATGAACCTTGCTTATGCAAGGTTTTTTTATTTCACTAAATAGTGGGTTAAAATAATGAATTATTTTTCATTGAAAAAGTTTTTTTAGTGTTTTTTCATATTAAACACAACTAGACGACTAAACACTAATCTATTTTCATACAGTTATGTGTTAAAAGCGTGTTGTTTTATAACACACTGTGTGTTTTTTGGACGACACACTAATTGAAAGCGTTAACACACAAAGAAAATGCTCGAAAAAGCACTGATTTTAGTGGTTTTAAAAAGTTGGCACGCTAATTGCATTAATAAATAGCGTAAAGAAAAATAAATAAACATAAATTTTTTATACTACACAAGGGGGATTTTCAAATGAATATTTTATTATGTTGTTCAGCAGGGATGTCTACAAGTTTACTAGTTACAAAAATGGAAGCGGCTGCAAAAGCTCGCGGTCTAGAAGGAAAGATTTGGGCTGTATCTGGGGATGCAGTAAAAAACAATATCGACCAAGCAGATGTGTTATTACTAGGACCACAGGTTCGTTACATGCTCTCTTCAATGAAAACGCTTGCTGACGAGAAAAATGTTGGAATCGACGTTATCAATCCAATGCACTACGGCATGATGAATGGAGAAGCAGTTTTAGATCACGCATTAACACTTAAAAAATAATTAGGGGGGAAGCGAAATGCAAAAGTTTATTGCATTTATGGAGAAATATTTAGTTCCAGTCGCAGGTAGAATTGGATCGCAGCGCCACTTAGTTGCAATCCGTGACGGATTTATCGCAGTTATGCCTCTTATTTTAGTTGGATCATTTGCAGTACTTATAAATAACTTACCAATTGATGCTTTCCAAAACTTTATGAAGGGCACATTTGGTGACGCTTGGAAAGATGTCGGTGGCGGTATGTGGACTGGTTCCTTTGCTATACTCGCCCTCATAGTCGCAGTTGGGATAAGTTACAATTTAGCGAAATCTTACGGCGTCGATGCGTTGTCAGCAGCAATCATTACATTCGGTGCATTAATTATTATTTCTCCGACAACGCCAAAAGAAGGCGGTATTGATTTAGCGTGGACAGGGGCACAAGGTCTATTCGTTTCCATTATAGTGGCTCTTCTTGTAACAGAAGTGTTTAGATTCTTTGTTCAAAGGGATATTACAATTAAAATGCCAGATGGTGTTCCACCGGCAGTAATGAAATCATTCGCAGCGTTAGTTCCAGCATTCGTTATTTTGATTGTAACAGCAGGTATTCAATTAGCTGTGAAACTTGCGGGAACAAGCATTCATAAAATGGTATTTGAAACAATTCAATTACCATTACAAGGTTTAGCGGGTACATTACCAAGTGCAATTATTATTGCTCTACTTATTCACGTATTATGGTTCTTCGGATTACATGGTCCAAATATTATTGGGGGGATTATTGACCCAATCTATTTACCAGCATTAGAGAAAAATATGAAATTATTTAATGATGGTATGTCTGCATATGACGTACCGCATATCTTCACAAAACCATTCTTTGATGTATACGTATATATCGGGGGATCGGGTGCAACGTTAGCATTCTTAGTGGCAGTAATGCTTGTAGCGAAAAGTGCGCAGCTTCGCGGTGTAGGCCGTGTATCTATCGGTCCTGGTTTCTTTAATATTAACGAACCAGTTATTTTCGGTACGCCAATTGTATTAAACCCAACGTTAATTATCCCGTTCGTACTTACACCAGTTGTATTAGTTATTACTTCTTATACAGCAATCACTTTAGGATGGGTACCAAAAACAGTTGCGTTAGTTCCATGGACAATGCCACCAATCTTTAGTGGTTATCTTGTATCGGGCGGAAGCATCGCTGGTGCAGCACTACAAGTGGTGAACTTTGCTATTGCGATAGTAATTTACTATCCATTCGTATTAATGTGTGACCGTACTTATGTACAGGCTGCAAAAGCTGAAACAAAAGGAAGCGACAATTCAGTATCACTTTAAAAAATATTATTCTGGCGAGTTCCTATAGCTCGTCAGAATAATTACCTTTATATCATGTTCAAAAAGATGAAAAACATCTATATGAACACTAAACTATCATTAATAAATTCATACTTTAATAGACATGTTCAAACTGAAGGGGTATTTAAATCGGTTGAACCTTATAGAGAGGGCGGTAATTATGATGACTACAGCAGAACAAATTCCATTCCAATTGATTTTAAATAGTGGTAACGCACGAAGCTTTGCGATGGAGGCACTTCAATTTGCCAAACAGGGGAAAATGGTAGAAGCAGATGAAGCGATGGTAAAGGCGAAAGAAGCGATTAATGAAGCGCATCATTTCCAAACAGAGCTCATACAATCAGAAGCAAGAGGAGAAAAAACAGAGGTTAGTGTTCTTTTAATTCACGCACAAGATCATTTAATGAATGCGATTACAGTAAAAGAATTAGCAGCAGAGTTTATCGATCTTTATAAAAAGTTTGAAGCGAAAGGGGAATAAAGCATGACTGGAATTAAAATTGCTACAATCGGCGGTGGATCTAGTTATACACCAGAGTTAATTGAAGGATTTATTAAGCGTTATGATGAGCTTCCTGTTCGTGAAATTTGGTTAGTAGATATTGAGGCAGGAAAAGAAAAGTTAGAAATCGTTGGTAACTTAGCAAAACGTATGGTGAAAAAATCAGGTTTACCAATCGAGGTACATTTAACACTTGATCGCCGTGAGGCATTAAAAGATGCAGACTTCGTAACAACACAACTTCGCGTTGGTTTATTAGAAGCACGTGCAAAAGATGAAGCAATACCGTTAAAATATGATGTAATCGGTCAGGAAACAAATGGTCCTGGTGGTTTATTTAAAGCGTTGAGAACGATTCCTGTTATTTTAGATATTTGTAAAGATATGGAGGAGCTCTGTCCGAATGCATGGTTAATTAACTTTGCAAATCCAGCTGGTATGGTAACAGAGGCTGTCCTTCGTTATACAAATATTCAAAGAGTAGTTGGTCTATGTAACGTTCCAATCGGAATCCGCATGGGTCTTGCAAGATTACTTGAAGTAGATGCAAGTCGTGTCCACGTTGATTTCGCAGGTTTAAATCATATGGTATACGGACTAGATGTATACTTAGATGGCGTAAGTGTAATGGATCGTGTGTTAGAGCTTGTGACAGATCCAGAAAAGCAAATTACGATGGAAAATATCGCAGCGCTTAACTGGGAACCAGACTTTATTCGCGGCCTTCGTGCAATTCCATGTCCATACCATCGTTACTACTACAAAACACGTGAAATGTTAGAAGAAGAGAAAGAGGCTTCTGTTGAAAAAGGTACACGTGCAGAAGTAGTAAAACAATTAGAAAATGATTTATTTGAGTTATATAAAGACCCGAACTTAGATATTAAACCACCACAATTAGAAAAACGTGGCGGAGCTTATTATAGTGATGCAGCATGTAGCTTAATTACGTCTATTTACAATAATAAAGGTGATATCCAGCCTGTTAATACACGAAACAACGGAACAATTGCAAGCTTACCACATGATTCAGCTGTTGAAGTGAACTGTATTATTACGAAAGAAGGCCCAAAACCAATTGCAGTTGGAGATCTTCCAGTACCAGTTCGCGGTTTAGTACAACAAATTAAATCATTCGAGCGCACAACAATTGAAGCTGCTGTTACAGGGGATTATCATAAGGCGCTGCTTGCTATGACAATCAATCCACTTGTACCATCAGATAAAGTTGCAAAACAAATTTTAGATGAAATGTTGGAAGCACATAAAGAGTATCTTCCACAGTTCTTTAAAAAGGTAGAGAAGTAAAAGCGGCGCTATTTAGCCCGCTTTTTTTATTCTATTAGGAGGTATTATGATGATTAAGTTAATTGTAAATGCAGATGATTTCGGTCTTACAGAAGGTACAAATTACGGCATTATTGATGGGCATATAAATGGACTTGTAAATTCAACGACGATGATGATGAATATGCCAGGAACAGAGCATGCGGTACGCTTAGCGAAAGAGTATAACCTACTCGGAGTAGGCGTACATCTCGTATTAACAGCAGGGGAACCACTTCTTGGAGACGTACCATCACTTGTAGGTAGCGACGGATCGTTTCATAAACAAAGTGTTGTAAGGGAAGGGAATATAAATCCAGAAGAAGTTGAGAGAGAGTGGGCTGCTCAAATTGAGAAATTCCTATCTTACGGATTAACACCAACTCATTTAGATAGTCATCATCATGTACACGGATTACCGATCTTACACGATGTTCTTGAGAGATTAGCAGCTAAATATAATGTTCCAATTCGTCGTTGTGGGGAAGATAGAGCGGTGCATCCATTTTCTGATGTATTTTACAGTGACTTTTATGCGGATGGTGTGAAGGAAGATTACTTTGTGAAGTTAAAAGAAAGAGTACAAGGTGAACAAACGGTAGAAATTATGGTTCATCCAGCTTATATTGATCCAGAGCTTGTGAAGCGTTCTTCTTACGTAATGGATCGTGTGAAGGAATTGCGTATTTTAACAGAGAGTGAGTTGCCTGAAGGGATAGAACTTGTGAAGTTTTAATAGAAAAACGACGGCTACATCATGCCGTCGTTTTTTATTTACAAAATGGATAGAATATATCCGCCAAATGCCCCGAGTATAACGATAACCCAAGGTGGTGTTTTCCAAAAAGCTAGTAAGCAAAAAAGAAGCGAAGCGAAAACGAAATCTGAAGCATTCATAACTGTACTCGTCCAAATGGGATCGTAAAAAGCGGCAATTAAAATACCGACAACAGCGGCATTGACTCCAAGTAGTGCGCCTTGTATGAATGATATTTTTCTCACGCTGTTCCAAAATGGTAAAACACCAATAACGAGTAAGAAAGCAGGGAGGAAAATTGCAATTGTTGCGATTGTTGCCCCAAGCGTCCCGTTTAACACTGCTCCTATATAAGAGGCGAATGTAAATAGTGGTCCTGGTACTGCTTGTGTTAATCCGTATCCAGCTAGGAACTGTTCTTTCGTCATCATGCCGTTTTGTACGAACTCACCTTCAAGAAGGGGCAGCACGACGTGTCCTCCTCCAAATACAAGTGCGCCAGAGCGATAGAAACTATCAAATAAAGCGATGTAATAAGAGAACGGTCTTAATATTGGTAGCAGTAGTAATAGTCCAAAGAATAAGACGAGGCAAGAAACTGCTATCTTTTTTGAAATAGGTACTCTTATATTTTGAGATTGGCTAATTGGTTGGTTGCGATATAAAAACCAACCGATAAAGCCACATATTATAATAAGGATGACTTGTGTCCAACTACTTGGCCATAATAAGACGATTGCGGCAGTTACAATCGCAATCGTTGCACGATTTCGATCTGGAGTTAACTTTCGCGCCATTCCCCATATGGCATGAGCGACAATAGCGACTGCTACAAGTTTTAGTCCATGAATCCAGCCAGCACTTCCAAGATCGAACTGATTAAGGAATGAGGCGAAGAAAACTAAAACAAGGACAGACGGTAAAGTGAATCCAATCCATGAAATAATAGCTCCTAATAGACCGCCCCGTAATAATCCAACCCCCATACCGACTTGACTGGTGGCAGGACCGGGAAGGAATTGACATAGTGCTACTAAATCTCCATAGCTTCGTTCATCCATCCATTTTCTTTTTTGCACGTATTCGTGGTGGAAATAACCAAGATGAGCGACAGGACCGCCGAATGAAGTAAGTCCTAATTTAAATGAGACGAGAAAAATCTCTAATAATGTGTGAAAGGTGTGTTTGTTTTTTTCAAAATAACCTCCTAGAATGTTTTTGCTATGTGCATTATACAAGAAGTGGTAAAGCAAAAGGAACAAATCTAATGTAAAGATTTTGTGAATCTTTTCTTTGTAATTAAAATTGAAAAAGTCATAAATGATTATGTCTAAACCATAAAGTAGTAGAAGTAGTGCTGGGAAATTTATATAAGGAGAATGCCTTATGACAACACATTTCTTTGCCAGGTTAACAGGTAAGAGGGAAGTGCCTCCTGTAAATACAGAAGCTTTTGGGGTAGCAGAGTTTATTTTTAGTGATGATTTAACGAAATTGCATTACAGAGTAATACTAAAAAATATAGAAAAGGTTACATCGTGTCAAATTCATTTAGGGAAGTCTACTCAAATTGGTCCTGTTGTTTTATATTTGTATGGTCCACTGGAGCAAGGGATTAGCTTGAACGAGGGAAGTATTACTGGTGTAGTGAATGTGGAGGATTTTGAGGGACCTTTACAAGGGAAATCATTTGTACATTTACTTCAAGAAATTATTCAAGCAAATGTATATGTTAATGTCCATACGAAATCACAAAAAAGAGGAGAAATAAGAGGGCGAGTTAGAAAAGTAAAGAAATAGAGGAAAAGGCTGTCCATATGTTGGAACAGCCTTTTCTCATTATATAAGGTGCTAGTTTTAGCGATTATTGTCGGTAAATCGATATATTTTGAAAATCGCTGATATAATCTGAGTTGCGCCGATATATTTTGAAAATCGCTGATATAATCTGAGTTGCGCCGATATATTTTGAAAATCGCTGATATAATCTGGGTTGCGCCGATATATTTTGAAAATCGCTGATATAATCTGAGTTGCGCCGATATATTTCAATAATCGCTGATATAACTCGCGTTACTGTCGATATTTTTAAAAACTGCCTCGATTAATTTTTCACAGGCTGATTTTTAATAAAGAAGTCCATAACATAAAATATTTCGTCATCAGGTATTTGTATTTCAAATGTATTTTCAATTGGTTGCAACGCTTTTTTTACTTTCATATACATCCAGTACTCATCTTGTCTTCTTTTCTCTTTATCAGGGTGAGGAAGAAGGCTTTCTCCTTTTTGAAGACGGTCAACCATACAGCTCATATGCAGAATAACACCCATTAAGCTATCAGGAGTTAGCTGTAAGGAAATTAATTCCTGAATTGTATTTAATGCGTAACGAATTGTTTTGATAAGTAATGCTCCATCGTTACGCTGCATTTGTTGTTCAAGAATATCCGCCATTTTTGCATATGTTTCTTCATACGTAATTAATTCTTGAATTGGCTGAATCGCTGTGTAGTTTACGATGTCTTGGAAATGATATGTTAAGCATGGTACTTGCACATCGAAATTTGTGACAATACAAATGATGTTACGCTCTTTTTTTATGTTCTCAATCATTTTCGTTAAATCTTTTTCATGGACGATACTAATTGGTATAATTTCAATTAAGTCTTTATCAAATCGTAAATAGTTCTCTAACATTTTTTGAATAGCTAAAGCACTTCCTTCACCAGTTAAGCAAGCTGTTAAAATAACAGATTTCATTGGAGAGAGAGGTTTTTTCTTTTCTTCTTGTACGTTTAAGTAAAATGGTGTTAAATTTTTTACTGTTTCATACAGCGCATCTAATGAATAACCGAGCTGAGCTTTTCGAGCTGCTTCTAGTGCGTGTGGTGTGCTCGTCATCGAGAGAACACGTACAGGGATTTTGAACTCCGTTTCTAATATGTCACCGATATAAGCAAGTGACCCCATATCGACAAGTAAGAGAAGCCCATTTACATTTTGTAGTGTTTTCATATACACTTTCACACGTTCCAAGAAATCTTTCGGTGATTCGTGTAACGGCATATCAATACCGGTTACTTCCTCAATGCCGAGAAGTTCGTTTGCGACGTTTGCCATTTCAGTTGCGATGCCATTACCGTGTGCTAATATTAATACTTTTACTTCGGTTTGTGAGGCAGGAATTGGATCAACAACGAAGAACATTGTTAAAAAGCCAGCTTCATCAATAGGCATTGTTATTTGTAATTCTTCCTCCAGTAGTTGAATGCATTGCATAGCTACGGAAAAAGCTTCTTTATATTTCGTACGAATTTGATTTAATTGTGGGTGATGTATTTGTTTTCCGCTTTGTAAACGTTGTAGAGTTGTCTGTACATGTAAACTTAAAGCGAGAAAGACTTTTTCATCAAACGTCTTAGATAAATGCTTTTCAGCAAGTTCCGCTATTTTTTCACATACGGAAACGATATTACGATCCACAATTTTAAAAACATTTTCATGGCTTGTTTTTTTTGATATTTGGTTAAAATATTGTACGAAAAAGCTTTGAACATCATTTTCTATTAGTAATTCTAATTCTTCCTCTTCAATACCACGTGCTTGAAGTTCTTCGTATTTATAGTCAATATAATCGTAAATAGAAGAGCGTTTTTCATCTTCTGTTTTATGATTACTCCAACCTTCCTCACCTGTAAATACAAATGTTTCATTTGGTATTTGGTATAAGTGACGGCTCTTCCTTTCAATGAACAACCCTTCTTTCATATACCAAGGTAAATCTGTACTTGAAACATAGACAGAATCACGTTTCTTTGTGACCAAATCAGAATAGGCTTTCGCACAGGCAATTTGAACATCTGTTTTTAATTGACCAATGTTATTGGGACAATTGTAAAAGACGAAAGCACGCATTGCATTTGGGCTAACGTGAATGTCTTTTCGCAGACGAATTGCTTCATTTGTGAAAAATAGCTGTAGTAAAGCAAAGCGCTCTTTATGTGTACGCTCACGAAGTGGTGGCAGCGTAACTGTCATTGGTATACGTCTTGTAAATGTTTTTAATAAAAATGAATTTGGTTCTTCTGTTGTTGCAGTAATGATTAATACTTGTGCTTTACGTTCGTTCTCTGTTTCTCCAAGGCGGCGGTATACTCCGCGGTCAATAAAGGTGAAAAGCATTTCTTGTCCCTCTGGAGGCAGGCGATGTACTTCATCTAAGAAAAGAATTCCTTCATGTGCTTTTTCAATTAACCCTTTTTGATCACTTGCTCCTGTATAAGCTCCTTTTTTAATCCCAAATAATTGCCCGAGTAGTAACTGTGGATTATTTGCATAATCAGCACAGTTAAATACGATAAATGGTGCATCTTTGGGAAGCTGTTCAACTTCAATTGCATATTCGTGCATTAAAGAAGCAAACATAGACTTTCCGACCCCTGTTTCTCCTAGTAGTAAAGTATGCATACCGTTTGGAGGATAGAGAATAGAAGCTTTCGCTTTTTCAATTGCAATTTTAAGGCTCGTATTTTCAATTGCAAATGTATCTAATGAAGTTATGTCTTTTGAATGCGTTTCCAACGAAGTGTTCGTTTCTATGTAAAAACGAACAGGTCGCGTATTTGTTTTTAATAAACGTTTATCTTTTACAAGTTTGTTTAAATCGCTACTTACATTGGCGCGATCTAGTTGCAGAAATGTAGCGAGTTCTGATGCGGTTACACCTTCTGTATAATTGCCTTTTTGTATTGCGTTAAAAATGAGATCTATTCGTTTCATTTCTATTCACCTCGAAACTTCATCACTATTTAAAATTTTACACAAAAATGGGAAGGGTGGGAAGAGAAAAATAAAACAGCTTTAGCACATAGGCACTAAAGCTGTTACAATCTTGTGTCTTTCCAAAAATTCACCTTGAGATGAGAAGAAGGATTATAGGGAAGAAGTTTGTATCCTTGTGACTGTAAATAATCAATTACTTTTGGCAGTATTTGTACGGTTACACTCGAATCATGCATTAAAATGACTTCGACTTGTTCATCACTTTGATTACGTACTCTTTCGAGTATGGCAGAAGGATTGTCATAGCTTTTCCAGTCGTATGTATCGATCGTCCAATCCCACATTTTATACTGGGCCGATACAAGTGCGTCACGGTAATTCTTTTTTAAGTAAGGCATACTACCATATGGAACGCGAACGAGATGTGTATTTAATTTCGTAACTTGCTGGACAATACTTTGTGTTTGTTCCATTTCTCCAATTAAAGTGGAAGGGTCACCAGTGTAAAGGCGTTTTACATCATGTGACATGCTATGGAGCCCGATATAATGTCCTTCTTTAATTAATCGTTGCATCGTTTTTCTGTAATGCGGCACTTTTCCGCCAATAACAAAGAAAGTTGCTTTTCCGTTCTTTTCTTTTAAGATGTTTAAAATTTGTGTAGTGTATTTGTTTGGCCCGTCATCAAATGTTAAGTACGCAATTTTTTGTGTAGGAGAAGTTGTTTCAGTATTTGGATGATATTCAGCAGGAATAACAGTTGTTGCTTCAGTATTAGATGATACGTACATAGTAATCGTTAAAAATAAAATAATACATTGAAATACTCGCTTGATCATAACATTCACCCTCAGTTTGACAATCAAGATGTAAAAAAGAAAACTTGATACTTTTCTTATTATGTATATCTTTCTCCAATAGAGGAACTCTCAAACAATCTATATTTTGGAAATATAAAATGAGAATAAAAAATAGCATCCTCTTATAAGAAAGAGGATGCTATTTGAATATTTCATAATTGAAAAGGCTATACTACAATTAGTCTTCGCGTTTTTTCACTTTTTTATAAAAGGAAATGATTGGTTTGTAGCGTTCATGTACAAGCCCGATTATTTCAGCGATGATTTCTGTGAAGAAAATCAAAGCGAAAAGAAGAATAATGGATAACCATAACGTTGCACTAGTGAAAATAATGGCATTTACACTAAAGAAAATACCGAATGCGTATATAATTAGTACCGTTTTGCGATGAGAGAATCCCATTGCAAGTAAGCGGTGATGTAAATGCGATTTATCTGGTGCTGAAATAGGTTTTTTATTTACGATACGACGGATGATTGCAAATATCGTATCAAATATAGGTACACCTAAAATGATAATTGGAACGATAAAACTGAATAACGTTACACTTTTGTATAATCCAAGTAACGATATAACAGAAATACAGTATCCTAAAAATAGTGCTCCTGTATCTCCCATGAAAATTTTTGCTGGATGGAAGTTGTAGAATAAAAATCCAATTGTACTTGCTAATATAATTAATGCAAGTGGCAAGATAATAGCTGTTCCAGTACCCCATGGGCTAGTGAAGGCCATATATGCTAGCGTTGCAAGTACGATAGATGAAATCCCAGCAGATAATCCATCTAAGCCGTCAATTAAGTTGATTGCATTCGTAATACCTACAAGCCAAAATACTGTAATTGGATAAGCAAGCCATCCAAGTTCAGTATCCCCAAGGAATGGGATATATAATACTTGCACTAATAATCCACTTTTTACAATCATAATGGCAACTAACAGTTGTCCACCGAATTTTACTCTCGCAGATAACTCGTACATATCATCTAAAATTCCGATGATTACAATGATAATCGCACCTAGCGTTATCGATAACATTCTTTGTTCATATAAGCCGCCGACAACAAATCCTACAGCTACACCAATAAATATTGCCAACCCGCCAAGACGTGGCATAATCTTTTGGTGCACTTTACGTGCGTTTGGCTTATCTGTCGCTCCTATTTTAAAAGCTAATTTAATAACTAAAGGAGTAACGACGAGTACAGTGATGAAAGATGCCAAAATGGCATAAATCACTTGTGAGTCCATTAATACCCCACCCTTTATAGTCTAACGTAATTTTTTTGAAAATATATTTATCTGAAAATTATGATGTTTATTTACAGGCTCATAACATATGGTATCACAAAAAGATTAGAATTCAATCTTTTTTTCTTTTTACGGTTAATGGAAGCGGATAGAATATATGACAATTGTATATAGAATGTTGAATCATATAAGAAGGTTAATCGTACTGGGCTTTGGAATGTAACATTTCCTCTTTTTCTTCAATAGTGAATACTTTTATTTCAGTATTATAAGTGTTGCACGTAGAAATGAGTAAGTTTCGTGTTAAAATGTGGGAATTTATCACGCGTGAACTGGCAGCCGGATTCTCACTGATTAAGTTTTACTTTATAGTGCATTTAATTTTACAAAAACTTTAAAAAAATAAGGGAAGTAATTCATATAATGAAGAAGGAAAAGGGTTTTCTCATTTTTAATATGAGAGGAGGAAGCACAGGAAGAGTTCTATATTTCATATCTTTTCTATTGTAAATTCCTGTGCGGAAAGGAAATGAAAATTACGATAGTAGGTACTGGATATGTTGGATTGATTACAGGAGTAGGATTGGCAAAATTAGGGCATTCAGTTACATGTTTTGATATAGATGATGAAAAAATTGAACGGATAAAACAAGGGGATTTACCTATTTATGAGGACAGATTACATGAATTAATAAATTATGCATATGAGAATAATGCTTTAACTTTTACATCAAATAAAGAAGAGGCATTTGATGATGTAGAGTTTATATTTATTGCAGTTGGAACACCACCTTTATTAGATGGGACGGCAGATTTAACGTATATTCAGAGTGCTTGTAACGATATTGGATTATATGCGACGAACGATATTATTGTTGTTACGAAAAGTACAGTTCCAGTAGGCACAAATGATGTAATGAAGGGATGGATTGAGGAGAAGTTAAAAGGGAGGCATACAGTACATATCGTATCGAATCCAGAGTTTTTGCGCGAGGGTTCAGGTATTTATGATTTCTTTCATGGAGATCGTATTGTAATTGGAGCGGATAGTAAGGAAGTAGCAAGAAGAGTAGAGAGTTTGTATAGTCAATTATGCTTAGAAACGTATGTTACAGATATTAAAAGTGCGGAGATGATTAAATACGCGTCGAACGCCTTTTTAGCTACAAAGATTAGTTTCATTAATGAAATTTCAAATATATGTGAGAAGGTAGGCGCGAATGTATTGGATGTTGCCAAAGGGATGGGAATGGATAAGAGAATCGGTGCATCTTTTTTAAATGCGGGCATTGGCTACGGAGGGTCGTGTTTTCCGAAAGATACGAAAGCACTGGTACAAATTGCGGGAAATGTTGCTCATGATTTTCGTTTGTTAAAAGCAGTTATTGAAGTAAATAATAAGCAACAGCTGCTATTGATTGAAAAAGCGAAAAAAGTTATGAACATGAATAAAAAGCGGATTGCAGTTCTTGGCGCATCCTTTAAACCGAATACGGATGATATTAGAGAGGCATCATCTCTTATTATAATAGAAGCATTAATTAATATAGGTGCAGATATTGTTCTTTATGACCCAAAAGCAATTCAATATGTAAAGAATATATTTGGAGATGCTATACAATATAGTAGATGTATAGATGAATCGATTAGAGATGCGAGTGCGGTTTTTATCGTAACAGAATGGGGAGATATTCAAACTTATCCGTTAGAAAAGTACGTACAACTTATGAGGGAGCCTATTTTATTTGATGGGAGAAATTGTTATACTGATGAAGATGTTAAGAAACAAAAGATAGATTATTACTCGGTGGGAAGAAAAAGTATTTGTAATAGAAAAGTTTCTGTTATGCGTTAAAAAGGGATGTACTCATGCATATTTTTATATGTCATAATAGAAGCTGTAATTAGTGAAAGAAAAGAGGCAATCACATGACTGAACGTTTAAAAGTAATGACAATTTTCGGGACACGTCCAGAAGCAATTAAAATGGCACCTCTTGTATTAGAGTTGCAAAAACACCCAGAAAAAATTGAATCGATTGTGACTGTAACAGCACAACATCGCCAAATGTTAGATCAAGTATTAAGTATCTTTGGAATTACGCCAGATTTCGATTTAAATATTATGAAAGACCGCCAAACTTTAATTGATGTTACAACGCGTGGTTTAGAAGGTTTGGATAAAGTAATGAAAGAAGCGAAGCCGGATATTGTACTTGTACATGGTGATACAACAACAACATTTATTGCAAGTTTAGCTGCTTTTTATAATCAAATTCCAGTAGGTCATGTTGAGGCGGGCCTTCGTACGTGGGATAAGTATTCTCCATACCCAGAAGAGATGAATCGTCAATTAACAGGTGTAATGGCGGATCTCCATTTCTCACCGACAGCAAAATCAGCAACGAACTTACAGAAGGAAAATAAAGATGAGTCACGTATTTTCATCACAGGAAATACAGCGATTGACGCGCTACAAACGACTGTAAAAGAAACATATAGTCATCCTGTACTAGAGAAACTTGGAAATGATCGTCTTGTACTTATGACAGCTCACCGCCGTGAAAACTTAGGTGAACCGATGCGTAATATGTTCCGTGCAATTAAGCGTCTTGTTGACAAACATGAAGATGTACAAGTTGTGTACCCTGTTCATATGAACCCTGTTGTTCGTGAAATAGCAAATGAAATTTTAGGTGAACATAACCGTATTCATTTAATTGAGCCGCTAGATGTAATTGATTTCCACAATGTTGCAGCTCGTTCATACTTAATGTTAACGGATTCTGGTGGTGTACAAGAAGAAGCTCCATCACTTGGTGTACCAGTTCTTGTTCTTCGTGATACAACAGAGCGCCCTGAAGGTATTGAAGCAGGTACGCTGAAATTAGCAGGAACAGACGAAGAGACAATCTTTGGTCTTGCTGATGAGCTGTTATCAGATAAAGAAGCTCATGATAAGATGGCGAAAGCATCTAACCCTTACGGTGATGGTCGTGCATCAGAGCGTATTGTAGAAGCGATTTTACAGCACTTTAATAAGTAAATAAAAAAGGCCCAATCGGATAGATTGGGCCTTTTTGTTACGGCTGATTGCGCATAATCCACTCTGCATGAGCATTTGTAGAAGGTGGCGGATCAGTTGGTGTTTTATTTTGGTTTGTTGCTTTTTTTGTTTGTTCGTTAGAATTAGAACTTGAATTTGAATCAGGATTTGAGTTGTTTTTTGTAGTTGGGTTTTTTGCTTTTTCTCCTAATTCTTTTTCAATTTCGTTACGCACCGTTTCTACACTGATTGGATCTGGAAGGAAGTAATAAATACCGCCTATCTTTTTGTCTTCGCCTTCAAGCTTTAACGTTTGCATTGTAGAAGGATCAAATCCAGAAAGTTTATTGTAAAGAGCAAGTCCGTCTGAAATAGGAATGTCGGTTTTTATATATTTTCCAACGACAGCTGTTAAATCTTTAATTTTAAATACAGTAGAGGTGGAGTTTAGTTTATGAGCAACAGCGGCCAGTAATTGTCTTTGTCTAGCAGCTCGACCATAATCGCCATTTGGATCTTGCTTTCGCATACGGACGTAAGCAAGTGCTTCTTCACCGTTTAAGTTTTGCTGTCCTTGCTTAAATTGAATTTTTTTGTAGTAATCCACGTCAGAGCGCTCCCAGAAATCGAAGGGTACGTCAACGGTAACGCCGCCAACAGCATCAACGATACCTTTAAAGCCTTGGAAATCAATTTTCAGATAATGGTCTACAGGAACTTTTAGAAAGCCTTCGACAGTTTTGATTGCCATTTCTTCTCCGCCGTAAGCATGGGCAGCGTTAATTTTGTCTTCCTTATTTTTGCCAACAATTTTAACTCGAGAATCACGAGGAATACTCATAAGTGAAATCTTTTGCGTTTTTGGATTGACTGTTGCGAACATTAATGAGTCTGTACGACCATTTTGACCATCTGTCGCATAATCTTCTATACCCATAATGAGAATTGTAAAAGGTTCCTTTGTAATTTCTACATCTTTGTTTCTTAAATCTGATTTTTCACGAGTAAAACCACTATACATCCCCATAAGAGAAGAGTAAGAATTTAACACATAAACTCCTATACTGCCAAATAAAAATGCGAAAATAAGGAAGAAGAAAAGTTTCCTTCTTCGCTTCTTTTTTATTCTGCTATTTTGGAGATGATAATAACGTTCTTCCATATATAATCTCCTTAGTTCGTTAGTTCATTTGTAGGGAAGTAATTCACTACATTAATCTTTGAAGGGGATAAATGGGTTATGCTTAGATAACATCTTGTTCTAAGTACAACATATCTCCTTCTGTAATTGTACATTTCCCGTTTGTTAATTCAATCATCCAATCTGTAAATGCTTGTTTGCCATCTTCTTCTACATACGTATCAAATGTGACATTTTCTAGATAATGTATATCTTTAATGGCATATTTTGAAGTGCGTAATTCATTTTCCACTTTGCCAAGTAATGTGTAATCAATCTCGGTTTGCATCACACGCATTAGTTTTCGCTGGACAACACCGACATGATTAATGCCTTCGCTTGTACACTTTCCATATGCACGAATTAATCCACCTGCGCCAAGTTTAATGCCACCAAAATAGCGTGTTACGACAACAACGGTATCTTTTAGTCCACGTTTTTTAAGTACCTCTAGCATTGGTACGCCAGCTGTACCGCTAGGCTCGCCGTCATCATTTGCTTTTTGAATATGATCTTGTTCGCCAATTAAATAAGCGGAACAATTATGTGTTGCATTCCAATGTTGTTTTTTATTTTTTGTATAAATTCTTGAGCCTCTTCCTCAGTCGTTGCTCGGCTAATATAACAAATAAATCTTGATTTTTGAATGACGATTTCGTGTTCGCCGTAGTCTTTGATTGTAAAATATTGTAATAGCACTTGTGTACGCCCCTATCTATCAAAATGACTAGTACTTTCCATTTTAAAAGCGAGCCTTTTTATATTCAAACATTTTTTCTAAATATGCTGAAGTTTTTGGTGAGTATTTTATCTTTTTGTTGTAATTTGTCGAGATGGTAGGTATAATTTCAACCGGCATTTTCATGTATGGATGCACCATTTGTAGTTTTCGTGTAAAATTAGGAAATAAAACTTTTTATAAGGCAGGTACGAAAATGAAAATAGCTATTGTTACTGATAGTACGGCATATATACCGAAGCAAATTCGTGATGAACTCAATATATATATGATTCCATTAAACGTTGTGTTTGGAACAGAATCTTATCAAGAAGAAGCTGAAATTTCAGCAGATGATTTTTATGTGAAAGTACGTGAACAAGAGGAACTTCCAAAAACTTCTCAACCAGCAATCGGAAAGTTTGTTGAGCTATATGAAGAACTAGCTAAAGATTATGATGCAGTTATTAGTATTCACCTATCAAGTGGAATTAGTGGTACATATCAAACATCAACGACAGCTGGACAGATGGTAGAGGGTATTGATGTATACACGTATGACTCTGAAATTAGTTGTGAAGTACAAGGATTTTATGTGCGTGAAGGTGCAAAGTTAGCAAGTGAAGGAAAGAACCCGAAAGAGATTATCGCTCGTTTTGATGAAATGAAGAAAACGATGGACGCCTATTTTGTAGTTGATGATTTACATCATTTACAACGTGGTGGTCGATTAAATAGCGCGCAAGCTTTCATCGGCAGTCTGTTACAAGTGAAGCCAGTTTTATATTTTAGAGATAAAATCATTATTCCGTTTGAAAAGATTCGTACACGTAAAAAAGCATTAAAACGTATCATTGAAATTTTTGATGAGCAAGCAAGTAAAGGTGTACCTATGGAAGCAGTTATCATTCATGCGCAACGTGAAGAAGAAGCGAATGAATGGAAGAAAGAATTAGAAGCAAAATATCCTCACGTCACAATTCGTACAGGTTATTTTGGAGCTGTAATTGGTACGCACTTAGGTGAAGGTGCATTAGGTCTTGGATGGTATACGAAGTAATAAAGATATAAAAGCTCTCTTTTTAAGAGGGTTTTTTTACGGGTATGTTACGTTTAGTTGACAAGTTAATATTTGGAAATGGTAAAATGTACGTAAAATAAAATAATGAGGAAAGTTTTATAACTTACTTTTTACAAGAAACTATATTATAATAGAAGAGAGGTGAAACATATGGAGCATAATTCTTGTTTATGTCCAAAGTTTGAGTCAGCTTTTACTCTGCTTAGTAAGAAGTGGACTGGCTTAATTATTAAATCTTTGCTTGAAGAGTCGAAACGTTTTAGAGAAATCGCAGATATTATCCCAAATATGAGCGATCGTATGTTGTCAGAGCGTTTAAAGGAATTGGAAAGCGAGGGCATTGTAGTTCGTAATGTCTATCCAGAAGTACCAGTTCGAATCGAGTATGGCTTAACTGACAAGGGAAAAGCGTTAGAAAGTGTTATGGATGAGGTCCAAAATTGGGCTGAGAAATGGATGAAGTAGTATTTCATTTGTATTCGTATATTTAATAAAACGTAAGGAATTCCTTACGTTTTTTCTTTGTTTATAGAAGTGAGAAAAGTATATAAATTTCTACAAATACATACAAAAATATACGCATTTTGCGCTAGAGCTACATATAATATTACATTTGTTTTACAAAAACGTAACATTAGCAAAAAAAATCCCGAATTATGGTATAAATTTTATAGGTTATATACGGAAAAAGAAAAAAGAAAGCGGTGTAAAAAATAAAATGAAAAAGCTAAAAATGGCATCTTGTGCATTAGTTGCAGGATTAATGTTTTCTGGGCTAACACCAAATGTATTTGCAGAAGATAAAATTTCTGACGTGAAATCACAAATTAACACACAAAATGACACTTTACATAAACAACAACAAGAACGTGATGAATTACAAAAGCAAATGAATGACTTAAACAAAACAATTCAAGGTTTAGATAAATCTGTTCAAGAGAATGCTGCAAAGCTTGATGAAACAATGAAAAAAGTTGCTGATACTGAGCAATTAATTGAAAAGAAAAATAAAGATATTGCAGAATTACAAACAAAGATTGCAAAACGTGAAGAGTTATTAAGAAAGCGTTTAGTTGCACTTCAAGAACAACCAAATACGAACGTTGTAACAGAAGTTCTTGTAAACTCTAAAAACGTTGCAGATTTAGTTGATCGTTTAACTTCTGTTTCTAAAATTCTTGAGTCTGATGAAGATATCATGAAAACACAACAAGAAGACCAAGCTAGTGTGAAAAAAGATGTTGCAACGGTAAAAGAAAAACAAAAAGAATTAAAAGAAGCACAAGCTCAAATTGAAACTGCTAAGAAAGAACTTGACGCTGAAAAAGAGAAAAAAGCAACAGCGGTAAACGATTTAAGCGGTAAAATGGATACAGTTGTAACTTCAATGACAAGTACGGAAGGTCAATTGAAAGAGCTTGAGAAACAAGCATTACAATTACAACGCATCGCCGAAGAAGAAGCACAAGCAAAAGCTGCACAAGAAGCTGCTGCTCAAAAACAAGCAGAGCAAGCTGCTAAAGCTGCGCAAGCTCAACCAGCACAAGCACCTGCAGAGCAAGCTGCACCGGCAAACAATGGTGGACAAGCTCAAAAAGAAGAGCCTAAAAAAGAAGCACCTAAAAAGGAAGAGCCTAAGAAAGAAGAGCCTAAAAAAGAAGCACCTAAACAAGAAGAGAAAAAACCAGCTCCAAATGTGGGTGGCGTAATTGGTAAAGCGCAAAGCTACTTAGGTTTACCATATGTTTGGGGAAGTGCATCTCCATCAAATGGTGGTTTTGACTGTAGTGGATTCATTTCTTACATCTTTGGTGTAGGTCGTCAAGACGTTGCAGGTTACTGGAACTCAGTTTCTAAAGTAGGTAGCCCACAACCAGGAGACTTAGTATTCTTCCAAGGTACTTATAAAGCAGGCCCATCTCACATCGGTATTTACGTTGGTAATGGCCAAATGATCCATGCTAGCGATAAAGGAATTGCGTACGGTGATATTAACAGTTCGTATAACAAAAAACATTTCTTAGGATACGGTCGATTCTAGGATTTATAAAAGAATAAAACATGTGTATAAAGTCGATAGCTTACTATTTTATAAGTAGGTTATCGGCTTTTTTAAGTTTTTACGAGATGATGAGAAAGGTTTATAGTAGTGCTGGAGGTGATTGTTGATGCTAGCGGGGAAACAGTTGCTATTAGAAGAACTTTCTTCAGATTTACAGAGGGAATTAAACGATTTGAAAAAGAAGGGAGAGATCGTATGTGTACAAGGTGTAAAAAAGAAGAATTCTAAATATATGTGCCAACGCTGCGGAAATGTAGATCGGCGGCTATTTGCGTCGTTTTTATGTAAAAGGTGCAGTAAAGTGTGCGCATATTGCCGGAAGTGTATAACGATGGGGAGAGTAAGTGAATGTGCTGTACTTGTTCGCGGGATTGCTGAAAGAAAGAGAGAAAAGAATTCAAATTTGTTACAGTGGAACG
This sequence comes from Bacillus sp. 7_6_55CFAA_CT2, assembly GCF_000238655.1. Classification (NCBI taxonomy): domain Bacteria; kingdom Bacillati; phylum Bacillota; class Bacilli; order Caryophanales; family Bacillaceae; genus Bacillus; species Bacillus sp. 7_6_55CFAA_CT2. The sequence goes on from NZ_JH414711.1 coordinate 329,920, forward strand.
GGACGTTGTCTACTGGCCAGAATTTGGCGGCGCAAGGGGTTATAGAGGCTATTAAGCAAAAAGAATCATTTTTTATTTGGGCTGTATGCGGGGCTGGGAAAACAGAGATGTTGTTTTACGGAATTAACGAAGCGCTTCAAAAAGGAGAAAGAGTTTGTATCGCAACGCCGAGAACGGATGTTGTTCTGGAATTAGCGCCGAGATTGCAAGAAGTATTTCCATATATAAAGGTAGCGGCTTTATATGGAGGGAGTGTGGATAAAGAAAAAGATGCAGTACTAGTCGTTGCGACTACGCATCAATTATTACGTTATTATAGGGCGTTTCATGTCATGGTTGTAGATGAGATAGATGCGTTTCCATATTGTGCAGATCAAATGTTACAGTACGCGGTAAAACAAGCGATGAAAGAAAAAGCGGCGTGTATTTATTTAACTGCGACTCCAGATGAAACGTGGAAGCGAAAACTTAAACAAGGTAAACAAAAAGGTGTTATTGTTTCTGGACGATATCATCGTCATCCTTTGCCAGTTCCTTTATTTTGTTGGTGCGGGAATTGGAAAAAAAACCTCATTCATAAAAGAATTCCTCGAGTTTTACTACAGTGGTTACAAACATACTTAAATAAAAAATTCCCTATTTTTTTATTCGTCCCCCATGTGCGATATATAGAAGAAATAAGCTTGTTGTTAAAACCATTAAACAATCGAATTGAAGGTGTACATGCAGAAGATCCAGGGAGAAAAGAAAAAGTAGCGGCTTTCAGAAAGGGAGAAATCCCATTATTAGTTACAACGACAATTTTAGAGCGAGGCGTAACGGTGAAAAATTTGCAAGTTGCAGTTTTAGGGGCGGAAGAAGAAATATTTTCAGAAAGTGCGCTCGTACAAATTGCGGGCCGAGCAGGGCGGAGCTTTGAAGCACCGTATGGAGAGGTCATTTATTTTCACTATGGCAAGACAGAGGCGATGGTGCGCGCGAAAAAACATATTCAAGGTATGAATAAAAATGCGAAAGAACAAGGATTGATCGATTAATGCATTGTTTACTTTGTGATGAGTGTTTTGTAGAAAAGATTAGTTGGTACACTTTTTTTGTAAAGTGTCATAGAAAATATATATGTGATAGATGTGAGCAGAAACTTTCCTATATTATAGGAGAAATTTGCATGGAATGTGGGCGGCCTTTAGAATTTGTTCCTGCCTCATTTCAAGAAGACGGTATTTGTATAGATTGTATAAGGTGGATGAAAGAGGAGGAGTATCGTTCTTTTAAAAACCGTTCGTTATATATGTATGATGATGAGATGAAAGAAATAGTAGCGCAGTTTAAGTTTCGGGGGGATGCAGAGTTAGTGCACATTTTTTATCGTCCTTTTCGAAATTTATTTCAAAAGCATTTTGCCAATGTTTCAACTGTTATCGCTGTTCCGCTTAGTAAGGAAAGGGAAATTGAACGTGGTTTTAATCAAGCTGAGCTATTAGCAACTTGTTTGCCTGTCAAAATTTCTTATCCATCATTAAGAAGAAGGGAAACAGAAAAGCAAAGTAAGAAGACACGTAAAGAAAGGGTGTCAGGAAGCAATCCTTTTTATTTTCAGGGAGAAGAGATGTTTTCTGGGCAACATATTTTACTCGTTGATGACGTGTATACGACAGGGATTACAGTTAGGCAAATCGGAAGTTTGTTATATGAAAGAGGGGCAAGAGAAGTATCTAGTTTGACACTTTGTAGAAGTTAATATGGCAGTGTCGAAAGGGATAATAAAAAGGCGATAAGTCTTCTTTGACTTCATATGTTGTCATTCGTTATAGTCAAAATATGGGGCGAATGCCCTGATTTTTAGAGTGAAGGGAATGGAATGAACATGCAAGGAAGAGTGAAATGGTTCAATGCAGAAAAGGGATTTGGGTTTATTGAGCGTGAAGATGGTGACGATGTATTTGTCCATTTTTCTGCTATTCAACAAGATGGATATAAGTCATTAGAAGAAGGGCAACAAGTAGAGTTTGACATTGTAGATGGAGCACGTGGACCACAAGCAGCTAATGTTGTGAAACTGTAGGGGATATTGTTTTTGGAAGAGAAAGCTGCGTTTGTGGCAACGTTATATATATGTAGTAGAACCTCTTGTTTTTCGCAAGGGGTTTTTGTTATAGGGTAAGTTGTCAAAAAGTTGTTTCTTTTCTGTAACGAATTGTCCACAGAAACATTCGTTATTCACGATGTTAATAGGATAAAATAAAGATAGAAACGATGCATCTTTTCATTTCAACAAAAAACGATAAAAAAATTGCAATTCTACTAATTTTTTTAAAAAAGTTAGAAGGAGTTTTTAAGCCAATGTCGAAATTATAATACATAGGCTTGAAAGGAGGAATTCATCTATGAAATTCAACATTCGTGGTGAAAATATTGAAGTAACTCCAGCATTAAAGGAATATGTAGAGAAAAAACTAAGTAAGTTAGAGCGTTATTTTGATACATTCCCAGAGATTAAAGTTAATTTAAAAGTATACTCTGACAAGCAACGTGTCGAGGTAACAATACCATTTACTGATTTATTACTTCGTGCAGAAGAAACTAATAGCGATATGTACGCTGCTATCGATTTAGTAGTTGATAAAATTGAGCGACAAATTCGTAAACATAAAACAAAAGTAAATCGTAAGTTACGTGAGAAAGGTTCTATGAAAACGAACTTTATCCTTCCAGAAGCAGTAGCTGTTTTGGATGAGGTAGAAGAAGATGAATTAGAACTTGTACGTACAAAACGATTCGATTTAAAACCGATGGACGTTGAAGAGGCAATCCTACAAATGGATATGCTAGGACATAATTTCTTCGTCTTCACAAATGCTGATACAAACGAAACTAATGTTGTATATGGCCGTAAAGATGGGAAATACGGTTTAATCGAAACTAAATAATAATTCGAAAGCGCAGCCGAAATGGCTGCGCTTTTTTTGTATTTTTCGCAGCAAGGTTAAAAAAGTTTTATAAGTAGCCGATTTCATTAAGAAATGATTTTTAGGCGGTATTTCCTCAAAACAGCAGGAGAAAATTCGAAATTTAGAGAGGTGAGTTACTCTTTATTATTTGGAACAAGCATAGGAATATAGCTACCTTTACAAGTAATTCTTTGCTAGGGATATAGTATTGTTTTTAAAAATTTAACGAAATGTTCGCAAGTGTAAAAGTAATATTAAATATTCTGAAATCCATTGAAGGTGTGTTGAGGTGTTGTTACCATAATATTGTATTATATTGATTTCGTTCCTTCAGTGGAAAAATACAATCAATATAATGCTACAAATTATCGGAGGTGCTTTTAGTGGGAATTAAGAAAAAAAGTCGTTTTATGTTTGGATCTGTTTTATCGTTAGGTATTTTAGCTAGTACTTTCGCTTTAACCGAACCGGCTAAGGCTAGTACAAGGGATGACCATGTGAATTTTACCTTTAGACTTTGGAGTCCATATGATTATACTAATGCACGTCCTAAAGAGACGCCTACCTCTATGTATATGCGTGTGAAGAGCAGTGAGAAGGGCGGAGGTTCTTTCAATGTTTGGACAGAAGCAGATAAAAATAAAAATGCAGAAGATAGAAAATGGGTAAATGTTTCAGGTAAGCATGAAGGAACAGTGATACCAGGTAGAACATATCTTTTTCAAAATTATGCATATGAAAACCATGGGAAAAATGTGCCTGTGAGATTTGGTGGTTATTCTAGAGAAAATAATGCTTATCCTACTGCTTGGAGTCCTGATAGTGTAAGACCTAGTGGACCTTACATTGAATATTGATTTAGAAATTATAAATTGAAATTATTTATTTTATAGTGCTAGAAAAAGTCGTATGGTTTCAAATCCGGATTATACGACTTTTCCTGCTATTTCATTTTTAAAATAGGAGGAGCTGTAATGAGGTTTATTTCAAAATATATTTTAGTTTGTTTTTTTATATTGAGTATTAGTTTCTTAGTTTCTTGTCAAAAGAAAGTAGATGAACCTATTGTACATATTGAAGATACTTTAACGGAAAAAGATAATTTGAAAAGTATTGAATTAAAAGGAATTAACAAAAATACTATTTTTGAACAAGTGTTTTTGGAAAGTGAAAATGGTGATGATTTCTTTCAAGGACAAATAGAAAAAAATGATAGTTTAATAGAGGATAAGCTTTCAAATAAAAAATTGAAATTAGGAGTTATACCAGAAAATTATTATGTTTTTTTGACGGGTGTTACGAATAAGAAAAAACCAACGTATCTCTTGGGACGGATTGAACAAACTGATGGAGAAGTAATTCAGTGGAAACAAGAAGTTAAGAGTGTAAAAAGAAAAGGCACAAATGATGTTTATCAGTATGAAGTTGAGTTTCCTAAATTTGAAGGAGAGAGAGCAAATGTTTCTTTTCGTTACATTTGGTTAAATAAAGAAAAGAAATGTTATGGTGTTGCGGATCAATTGTTCATATTAAAAAAGATTTAAATTTAATGGTTTATGGAGGAGCTATAGATGAGTTACTTTTTAGGAAGGATTTTAAAAGGTAGGATGTTTTGGTTGTCTTTATTTATTATGTTAGTAATTGTTATTGCTCAATATATTGCTATGTTTGTGACAACTAAAGGATTTAACGATGCTGGGATTATAAAGGTATCCCCATATTTATCTAATATTTTATATTTTAATAGATTATCGTTTTATAGTGAGTTTTATTTACTTATATTTCCTATGCTTTCCGCAATGGCTGTAGCAGGGATTTATAGAATTGATAAAAATTATGGATTTATTTATCCTGTTATTTCTAAGATGGGAACATGTTATTATTTTAAGCTGCTTTATTTTATTAATTTTATTGTATCTTTTTTTATTATAAGTGTCCCTTTACTATTTAATTTTTATTTATATGTGATGACTTATCCAACAGTTGCTCCGCATCCAATATTAAATTATATGGCTTCTACTGTTTCGCCAACAGCTCAATTTCATATAGTTTATTATAAGTACCCTACTTTATATTTTCTAATGTATGTATTTTTAAATGGTTTATACGGTGCGGTTTTTTCGAGTTTAGCTTTATCAGTTTCGTTTTTTATAAAACGAGTTTATTTTATTTATTTAGTTCCATTTATTTTACATATTTTTTGGCTTGGTATTGGAAAAGGGATTCTCAATCCTAAAGATTATTTAATTAAAGATTTTGGCTTTTTTGAATTACAAATTTTTCTTAGTGTACTGTTATGTATTTGGTTTTGTTCTGTAGTTCTTTATTTACGGGGGAGTAGGAAGCATGTTCTTTTATAATGTTATGAAAGAAACTATAAGGATGAAATATGTTTGGTTAAGTATTCTTTTTGTACTTAATGTTAGTATCATTGGTTGCTTGTTCAATTATTTTGAACCCGGAATTGTAAAAGAGAAAATGAACGAATTGGAAGCTTTGTATAAGGTTATGTCGTTGTATAATTTGTCGACTATATTTATTCCTTTAACAATTGTTTTTTCTGTATATTCTATGTCGAACTTTTTTAGTATTTATGTTGTTTACAGAGTGAATAATGCATTGAAATTAGTTTCTATATATTATTTAAAACTATTCGTTTTTGTTTACTTTTTTGCTGGGAGTATGATTTTACAGTTGTTTTTGATGTCAACTATGATGGCTGTAACTAGTGTTGATGTAAATTATCCATTATTATTTTGCATTCAATTATTTGCGAGTGTTTTTATATGTATGATAAGTGCTTTATTGCAATTATTTTTACCTAGTTTACTTGTAATAATATGTATGATTACTGCTGTTTTATTAGATAGATTTATATTACATGGATTTTTATTTACAAATGCTTTTTATATAAATGTCTTTGAAGATGCTACTGGTTTATTTATACGCTTATTTGGCTGTTTTTTTATCTTTTTATAAGTGTATGGATTTTATCTAAAAAAAGTTATATTTCTATGAATGATGAGACAGAGGTGGTCTAGTTTACATTATGATCTTATATTATTTGTTAAAAAGAGATTTATATGTAAGGTTTCGAGATTCCATCAAGATAATGGTTTTTTTATTCTTAATTTACGCTATTATTGCAATTGCCTTTTTATACAATCAGCCTCTTAGTAATGGTAAAGAATCTGTATTAGTAGATGTTACCTTTTATCGATTTTTTCATGGAGTAGATTTTGTGGATTTATCTTATTTTTATAAGGAGGGGCGATTTTCTATCCCTTTTTATTGGATATTCTTTCAAATCACTCCTTTGTTGCTTGTAGGGAATTTTGCTTTTTCAGATATTCAACAGAATGGTGTTTATTTATTTCCTCGTGTTAAGAAGAAGCATTTCCTGTGGTTAACGAAAATATTATCTTTGTTTTTTTATATAATTATTATTTGGATTGGTATGTATTTTATTTGGTTTAGCGCTTACTATTTGCTTTCTTTAGGCGAGTATAATTTTTTAAATTTATATAGTCAATTTCCTTATAAGATATTAGGTACTATGCTAATTCAAATAATTATAAGCTTTTTATTAGCTTTGATTTTTGAGTTTTTAACTTTTTATATACCGATAACTATTGTTTTTGTACTAATGTTGTTGTACCTATTTTTGTCTATTTTCTTTCATAGTATTTATTTTTTAGGCTCTTTTGTTATGCCAAATCGTTGGTATTTTGTTGATCACAGTTCAATTCAATTGACTTTAGGTAATAATCAATCTATTCAATATAATGATTTACTTTTAATAGGAGTAGTAATTGTTGTTGTAATGATTTTATTAGGTAGTTTTTGTTTTAAAAAACTAGATGTGATAGGTGAATAATTTATGGACAATTATATTAAATGTGAATGTATGACGAAAAGATTAAAAGGAAATATTGTGTTAGATAATATTAGTTTGTCAGTAAAAAAAGGCGAATTTTTAGTTTTGAAGGGGCATAATGGCTCTGGTAAAACGATGATTTTACGCGCTATATCAGGGTTAATGCGCTTGAATTCTGGAGTTGTTTATATAGATAATGAAATAATTGGAAAACAAAAGCAATTTCCTGATTCTATGGGAATATTGATTGAATATCCAAGTTTTATTCCAGGGTATACTGGTTTTCAGAATTTGAAATTTTTATCATCGATTAACAATAAAATCTCCGATGAGGAGATTTATAATATTATTCAAAGGGTTGGACTTGATAAAACAGATAAGAGAAAGTATAAAAGATACTCTTTAGGTATGAAACAACGTTTAGGGATAGCGCAAGCTTTAATGGAACAACCAAAATTACTGTTATTAGACGAGCCAACTAATGCTTTAGATAGTGATGGGATAAAAGATGTTTTAGATATTTTGAAAGTAGAAAAAGCCAAGGGAACGACTATTGTTGTAGCCAGTCATGATGTGCATGTTCTAGATAATGAAATGGTAGATCGTATTGTACATGTTAATAATGGAAAGTTGGTAGATTAAGAGTGACGAGAAAACATATCTTAATAAGTATTGGATTGTGTCTGTTGCTATGTATATTTGCTAGTTTATTAAGATTTAAAACATTAAATCTTAATAATGAATCTTATAAAGTGGTAAAAGATGAGTTTTTATCTAATAGAACTTTTGAAGATGGGCAAGGAGTTACGTTTCATGCACTCAATCCTCTTGATCCTACAAAAGTTTATGATCCCTATGAAGACCGTGAAGTAGTGACGTATGTTTTACCTTTAGATATTACAAATACAACAAATCGAGATATTAACTTGCTTAGTAATAAGTCTATTTCCGATACAATGTTTTATTCTAAAATAGGTGAGTTTTATAATTTAATCCCTTATTCAATGGAATTACCTAAAAAATATCAGTTTGATCCTGTAATACCTGCTGGTAAAACAGTACGAGGGTATATAGGGACAAATTATTTTATAGGAGATGACCCTTATAAAAATTATAAAAACTTTTCAAATGAATCAACTAAAGTGAAATTCATTTCTTGTATAAAAGATAAGGAAGGGAAATATCATGAATTAGAAATACCGATAAATTAATAAAATTTATGATTGATACAGCTATATTTTAATGGTGTTTGTAGATCTTGCAACATAACAATATCTTTTAAAGTCGGAGTTTTTTTGTAGGTGTAAGTATCTATGGATGCTGCACCTGCAAAGTTTCCGGCTTTTTGTAATTGTTGATTTAGATTTTATTAAGGAACTTCTGGTAGTCATATTCTTTAAAAGGAAACTTGAAAGAATATGACTTAGATTTAATACGAAATTTGTAACGTGAAATTGAAATAGCGAGACAGAGAAAAGGAACGTAACAAATGAAATAAAAACTTTTTTTGAATATAAGGCCCGACATCTTGCCGATTGTTGTCATAGTTATAAGACAAGTGTTACAATTATCATTAGGTATATACATTTTAGTTTTTTTAATTAGGAGAAAAATTGGCATAACATACATTTGATTTTTATAACGACTGATTGTAATAGAGAAAAAGAAAAACAATCGGAAGTTTTATTTTAATAAAAAGAGGAGCGTATTTCCTATGATCGGTATTTTAAAAAAGGTGTTTGATGTAAATCAACGCCAAATTAAACGTATGCAAAAGACAGTTGAGCAAATTGATGCATTAGAGTCATCTATTAAGCCACTAACTGATGAACAATTAAAAGGAAAGACGCTTGAATTTAAAGAACGTCTAACAAAAGGTGAAACAGTAGATGATCTACTACCTGAAGCTTTCGCGGTTGTTCGCGAAGCGGCAACTCGTGTTCTTGGAATGCGTCCATATGGCGTACAGTTAATGGGTGGTATTGCCTTACATGAAGGGAATATTTCTGAGATGAAAACGGGTGAAGGTAAAACGTTAACATCTACATTACCTGTATATTTAAATGCTTTAACAGGAAAAGGTGTTCATGTTGTTACAGTCAATGAATATTTAGCACAACGTGATGCGAGCGAAATGGGACAACTTCATGAGTTCCTTGGCTTAACGGTAGGGATTAACTTAAATAGTATGTCACGCGAAGAGAAACAAGAGGCTTATGCTGCTGATATTACGTATAGCACAAATAATGAGCTTGGATTCGATTACTTACGTGATAACATGGTTTTATATAAAGAGCAGTGCGTTCAACGTCCACTTCACTTTGCTATTATCGATGAAGTCGATTCTATTTTAGTCGATGAAGCACGTACGCCGCTTATTATTTCAGGACAAGCTCAAAAATCAACAGAGCTATACATGTTTGCAAATGCATTTGTTCGTACGTTAGAAAATGAAAAAGATTATTCATTTGATGTGAAAACGAAAAATGTAATGCTAACAGAAGATGGTATTACGAAAGCAGAGAAAGCTTTCCATATTGAAAACTTATTCGATTTAAAACATGTAGCACTTCTTCACCATATTAATCAGGGACTTCGTGCACACGTTGTTATGCACCGTGATACAGATTATGTTGTACAAGAAGGCGAAATCGTAATTGTAGACCAATTCACTGGTCGTCTTATGAAAGGTCGTCGTTATAGCGAAGGATTACACCAAGCGATTGAAGCAAAAGAAGGTGTAGAAATTCAAAATGAAAGCATGACGCTTGCAACAATTACATTCCAGAACTACTTCCGTATGTATGAAAAATTATCTGGTATGACTGGTACAGCGAAAACAGAGGAAGAGGAATTCCGTAACATTTACAATATGAACGTTATTGTAATTCCGACCAACAAACCGATTATTCGTGATGATCGTGCCGATTTAATCTTTAAATCAATGGAAGGTAAGTTCAATGCTGTTGTTGAGGATATTGTAAATCGTCATAAAAAAGGACAACCTGTTCTTGTAGGTACAGTTGCAATTGAAACTTCAGAGCTTATTTCAAAAATGTTAACGCGTAAAGGTGTACGTCATAACATCTTAAATGCGAAAAACCATGCTCGTGAAGCAGATATCATTGCAGAGGCTGGTATGAAAGGTGCTGTAACAATCGCGACGAACATGGCAGGTCGTGGTACAGATATTAAGCTTGGAGACGATGTGAAAAACGTTGGTTTAGCAGTTATCGGTACAGAGCGTCACGAAAGTCGTCGTATTGATAATCAGTTACGTGGTCGTGCTGGTCGTCAAGGGGACCCTGGTGTTACGCAGTTCTACTTATCGATGGAAGATGAATTAATGCGCCGATTTGGTTCAGATAATATGAAAGCAATGATGGACCGCCTTGGTATGGATGATTCTCAGCCGATTGAAAGTAAAATGGTTTCTCGTGCGGTAGAATCTGCACAAAAACGTGTTGAAGGAAATAACTATGATGCACGTAAGCAGTTACTGCAATATGATGATGTACTTCGTCAACAACGTGAAGTTATTTACAAACAGCGTCAAGAGGTAATGGAGTCTGACAACTTACGCGGCATTATTGAAGGTATGATGAAATCTACAGTAGAACGTGCTGTTGCCCTTCATACACAAGAGGAAATTGAAGAAGATTGGAACATTAAAGGTCTTGTTGACTACTTAAATACAAACCTTCTTCAAGACGGAGATGTAAAAGAAGAAGAATTACGTCGCCTTGCTCCTGAGGAAATGAGCGAACCGATTATCGCGAAATTAATAGAGCGATACAATGAAAAAGAAAAGCTTATGCCAGAAGAGCAAATGCGTGAGTTTGAGAAGGTTGTTGTATTCCGCGTTGTAGATACGAAATGGACAGAGCATATTGATGCGATGGATCACCTTCGTGAAGGTATTCATTTACGTGCTTACGGTCAAATCGATCCACTTCGTGAGTACCAAATGGAAGGGTTCGCGATGTTCGAGTCAATGGTTGCCTCTATTGAAGAGGAAATTTCTCGTTACATTATGAAAGCTGAAATTGAACAAAACTTAGAACGTCAAGAAGTTGTTCAAGGTGAAGCTGTTCATCCTTCTAGCGATGGCGAAGAAGCAAAGAAAAAGCCAGTTGTAAAAGGTGACCAAGTGGGCCGCAACGATTTATGTAAATGTGGTAGCGGTAAAAAATATAAAAACTGCTGTGGTATCGTTCAGTAATATAGGACGGTAGCTTTGGCTGTTTTGCAAACTTTTATATCAAAAATGTATAATTAAGAAGGATTAAACTCTCTCCGTAATAAGTGGAGAGAGTTTCCCTTGTTTTCATACGAAAGTAACAGCAATTACATAGAGGTGAAGGAAATGGAATTAGTAGAAATTAGACAGGAATTAGAGAAAATGGCTAAGCGATTAGCGGCTTTTAGGGGGTCTCTTTGACCTCCCTACTAAGGAGAAACAAATTGCAGAATTAGAAGAAAAAATGATGGGCGCAGGATTTTGGGATGACCAACAAGGCGCGCAAGCTGTAATTAATGAAGCGAATGCGTTAAAAGATATGGTTGGAAAGTTCCGTCAGTTAGATGAGACGTTCGAAAATTTAGAAATCACGCATGAGCTTTTAAAAGAAGAGTATGATGAAGATTTACATGAGGAATTAGAATCAGAAGTAAAAGGCTTAATTCAAGAAATGAATGAGTATGAGCTTCAGTTACTATTAAGTGATCCTTATGATAAAAATAATGCGATTTTAGAATTACATCCAGGTGCAGGTGGAACTGAGTCACAAGACTGGGGTTCTATGTTATTACGTATGTACACACGCTGGGCTGAAAAACGCGGATTCAAAGTAGAAACGGTTGATTATTTACCAGGTGATGAAGCTGGTATTAAGAGTGTAACTTTATTAATTAAAGGTCATAACGCTTACGGTTACTTAAAAGCAGAGAAAGGTGTACATCGTCTTGTACGTATTTCACCATTCGATTCTTCAGGGCGCCGTCATACATCGTTCGTATCTTGTGAAGTTGTACCAGAGTTCAATGATGAAGTTGAAATCGAAGTACGTACAGAAGACTTAAAAATTGATACGTACCGAGCAAGTGGAGCTGGTGGGCAGCACGTAAATACGACAGATTCAGCAGTTCGTATTACACATACACCGACAAATACGGTTGTAACATGTCAGTCGGAGCGTTCTCAAATTAAAAACCGTGAGCATGCGATGAAAATGTTAAAAGCGAAATTATATCAAAAGAAACTAGAAGAGCAACAAGTAGAATTAGATGAAATTCGCGGAGAGCAAAAAGAAATCGGATGGGGTAGCCAAATCCGTTCTTACGTATTCCACCCGTATTCTCTTGTAAAAGACCATCGTACAAATACGGAGGTTGGTAACGTACAAGCTGTTATGGATGGAGAGATTGATCCATTTATTGATGCTTACTTACGTTCTCGCATCTAATAAGCGTAAAAAAAGCCAACGAAATTGTTGGCGCATGCTGAGGACAATAGAGGATATAAAGAATTTGATTCTATTTTTATAGATGAAGTAAAGAGGAAGAGAAGTTGGAAACGACAACTTCTCTTTTTGATGGGATTATATGTAGATTACAATGCTGTATATTGTTTTGTAAAAAGTAGAGAATAATAAAATAGAGCGGTAATAGGGTAAAGATTTATATAGAACTTTTCTAATTTTTCTTTTAAAAAGGATACTTTATAGAAGTTTTTTAAGTTGTTCACAGAATTGAAACAACTTATGAAAGCTTTATTTTATCAAGGTTCTCACTGTATTTTTGAGGAATATGAAATACACCTTAGTTTTTCTATATAAAGATAATGCTTATAATGAAAATGAGTGTGTTAGGAATAAAAAGAATATCAACAATGGGGAGCGATAGAAGTGAAAAAGAAATTGTTGGCTATTGCGCTAGGGACATCGGTTGTTTTTGCTTTAGGAGCATGCGGAAATAAAGAAGAGAGTAAGTCTTCGAAACAGTCTGCAAGCACAGACAGCGCAGAACAAATTTTCCAAAGAAGTTGTGCGGGATGTCACGCAACAGATTTATCAGGGGCAACTGGACCTGATTTAAGAAAAGTAGGCGGTAAGTACGACGCTGCAGATATTGAAGAGATTATTAAAAAAGGCCGTGGTTCAATGTCACCAGGACTTATTCAAGGTGAAGATGCGAAAAAAGTATCTGAATGGTTAGCTGAACATAAATAAAAAGGTGAAATGGGCGAGTTGATAATATAGTCAGCTCGTTTTCCTTTTTTCTGGTATGTAACATAACTGTAACAAAAATGTATCCAAATTGGAAACCGTTTGATGTTACAATGGGGTTTGTAGAATTTTGCTGAAATATATTACATAGAGTGGTATTGCTTATGAGAAAGCATAAGTAAACTACCTTCAACAAGGATGACTAAATGAAAATGAAGGATGTCTTTTATTTTCAGATGTACAGAAAAGTATTTCGAAAAAAATCATTAAGTATTGGGTGATAAATAATGATAAAAATGACGAATGTTTATAAGGAGTACCCGAATGGTATGAAAGCCATTGCTGGTCTTACAGTTAACATTAAACAAGGTGAATTCGTATACGTAGTTGGACCGAGTGGAGCCGGGAAATCTACATTTATTAAAATGATGTATCGTGAAGAGAAACCATCTACAGGATCTATTAATGTAAATGGACTTACTATCGAAACATTGGCAGAAAGAGACGTTCCGTATTTTCGTCGTCAATTAGGCGTAATTTTCCAAGATTTTAAATTGCTACCTAAATTAACGGTATATGAGAATGTTTCGTTTGCTTTAGAAGTAATTGAAGAAGAACCGGATGCAATTCGTGAGCGTGTAACAGAAGTGCTAGGTCTTGTAGGCCTTGAAGATCGTGCAGACGCACTTCCAAGTGAGCTTTCAGGTGGGGAGCAACAACGTGTGGCTATTGCAAGAGCAATTGTAAATAGACCAAAGGTTGTAATTGCCGATGAGCCAACAGGTAACTTAGATATTGAAACAGCTCTTGATATTATGAATATTTTTACTCGCATTAATGAGCGCGGCACAACGATCGTTATGGCGACGCATAATGCAGATATCGTAAATACAATCCGTCATCGTGTAATCGCGATTGAAGGCGGAAAAATTGTTCGAGATGAGATTGAGGGAGGATACGGATATGAAGGCTAAGACCCTTAGTCGACATTTGCGAGAAGGTGTAAAGAATCTATCACGTAACGGATGGATGACATTTGCTTCTGTTAGTGCAGTAACAGTTACATTATTACTTGTAGGTGTCTTTTTAACAGCGATTATGAATATGAACCATTTTGCGACGAAAGTAGAGCAAGATGTAGAGATTCGTGTACACATTGATCCAGCTGCAAAAGAAGCGGATCAAAAGAAATTAGAAGAAGATATGAGTAAGATTGCAAAAGTAGATTCTATTAAATATTCTTCTAAAGAAGAAGAGTTAAAACGTTTAATTAAAAGCTTAGGTGATAGTGGAAAAACGTTTGAGTTATTTGAACAAGATAACCCACTTAAAAACGTATTCGTTGTAAAAGCAAAAGAACCAACCGATACAGCGACAATCGCGAAGAAGGTTGAAAAAATGCAGTTTGTTAGTAATGTTCAGTACGGAAAAGGGCAAGTTGAACGATTATTTGATACTGTAAAAACTGGTCGTAACATTGGGATTGCGTTAATTGCTGGCCTTTTATTCACAGCGATGTTCTTAATCTCTAATACAATTAAAATTACAATTTATGCTCGTAGTACAGAAATTGAAATTATGAAACTTGTTGGTGCAACAAACTGGTTTATTCGTTGGCCATTCTTGCTAGAGGGATTATTCTTAGGAGTATTAGGATCAATTATTCCAATTGGCCTAATTCTAATTACGTATAATTCGTTGCAAGGTGTGTTTAATGAAAAACTTGGCGGAACAATTTTCGAGCTTCTACCATACAGTCCGTTCGTATTCCAATTAGCTGGTTTACTAGTGTTAATCGGTGCTTTAATCGGTATGTGGGGAAGTGTAATGTCAATTCGTCGCTTCTTAAAAGTATAAAAAGTTGCAAACATAATTCGTACAAGCTTATCATATAGTAGAAATAGGTAAAGGCATCACACACTGTGTGATGCCTTTTGCTACACCACCTGTGTGTTTTGGAAAGGGGAATTCCGCATTGAAACGTAGAGTTGCAATTATTGGAATGGTTGTTGCATTTTTAATTGGTGCTGGCGGAATGTTTGCAGGCATGTCTGTATTTGGGGTTAACCCATCAGAAGTAACGCAAACAATTTCGAGTGGGAATGCTAGCACTGCGCAAGGGAATTTGGCAAAAATTAATGAGGCGTATGCACTAATTGATTCACGTTATGTGGAAGACGTGAAAGATGAAAAGTTAGTTGAAGGTGCAATACAAGGTATGTTGTCTACGCTGAAGGACCCTTATTCCACGTATATGGATAAAGAAACAGCCAAACAGTTTAGTGAATCGCTTGATCCCGAATTAGAGGGGATTGGGGCTGAGGTGAACAAGACGGACGGTAAGCTTATTATCGTATCGCCAATTAAAGGTTCACCAGCAGAAAAGATAGGAATTAAACCGAATGACCAAATTTTATCTGTAGATGGAAACAGTGTGAAAGACTTATCACGTGAAGAAGCAGTATTAAAAATTCGTGGTAAAAAGGGAACGACTGTCGCAATTGAAATTAAACGTGCGGGAGTAACTGATCCGATCGTATTTAAAATTAAGCGTGAAAAGATTCCAATCTTTACAGTATTTAGTTCTGTGAAGCAAGAGAGCGGAAAAGATATCGGTTATATGCAAATCACTTCTTTTGCTGAAAATACAGCGAAAGAATTTAAGGATCAGTTAAAAGAGTTAGAGAAGAAAAATATAAAAGGCTTAGTTATTGACGTGCGTGGTAATCCTGGTGGCTATTTAAATAGTGTAGAAGATATACTAGGAGAAATTATGACGAATAAAAAGCCGATGCTACAAGTAGAACAGCGAAATGGTGAGAAGAAGAAATTCTCTACAGAACTGAAAGAGAGAAAACCATATCCAATTTCAGTATTAATTGATAATGGAAGTGCTTCTGCTTCAGAGATTTTAGCGGGTGCGCTGAAAGAAGGAGAAGGATACGATTTAATTGGTGAAAAGACATTTGGTAAAGGTACTGTCCAGCAAGCTGTTCCATTTAAAGACGGCAGCAACATTAAATTAACGATGTTTAAATGGTTAACACCGGATGGGAACTGGATTCATAAAAAAGGAATCGCGCCAACAGTAGAAGTGAAGCAACCAAATTATTATCATGCGACACCAATTCAAATTGAAAAAACACTTTCATACAATTCAAATGATGTACAAGTAAAACATGCTCAA
Source organism: Bacillus sp. 7_6_55CFAA_CT2 (assembly GCF_000238655.1). NCBI lineage: Bacteria > Bacillati > Bacillota > Bacilli > Caryophanales > Bacillaceae > Bacillus > Bacillus sp. 7_6_55CFAA_CT2. Next base: position 346,162 of record NZ_JH414711.1, read on the forward strand.
GAAATGCTTAAGAGCTTAGGGTATGTACCAGGTCGTGAAGATGGATACTTTAGTAAAGAGACAGAATCGGCTCTGAAAGCATTCCAAAATGCAAATGAGATGGAAGCGACAGGACAGCTTGATAAAAAGACAGCTGAAGCGATTCAAACTAAAATTATCGAAAAAATTCGTTCTGGAGAAAATGATCTACAATTACAGTCAGCATTAAAATTAATGGCAAAATAAGAAGAAATACAGGCAGTTTGCTGCCTGTATTTTTTTGTGTTAAACAAACGTTTGTTTAGTTATGATAATATAAAAAGAAAGAATGATATAAATGGTGGTGAATGAGTTCATGGAGGCGTGGATTTTTGAAATAATGCGGGCAGTTGGACGTTTTTTCTTACACCCTGCTGTCTATATATTTGTAATAAGTAGTATCTTCGTTGGATACTTACGTATGTTAAGAGAACGAAAAGATTTTTCTTTTAAAGTTTATGATATTTGGTTTGAACTGCGAACCTCTCTATTTGCAGGGATTGGATACGGATTAGTAGTATCTATTGTTACGATTGGGCTTGGACTTGTTGTTTCTAAAGCGAGCTTATGGGCCATTTTAATTTGGACGTTACTATTTGGATTAACGGCTATGTATCGATATTTATCGGCAGCTTATACATTTAGCATTGCGATTGTATGTGTTCTATTATCTTCTAAGCTACCAGTTTCCTTTTTACAGCTTCGAGAAGGTGAAGAGAGTACCATTGTATCCCTTGTTATTTTACTAGGCGTTATGCTTATTGTAGAAGGCTTATTGATTTCTAAAAACGCAGTAGGATATTCGACGCCGAGGATTAGGAAGGGGAAGCGTGGATTAAAGATTGGTTTACACGAATCAAAGCGTTTATGGATCGTTCCTATTTTTATTCTTGTACCGGGTGATGCGGTAACGCAGTTTATTTCATGGTGGCCTGTCGTTTCAATCGGTTCAAATACATATTCTCTATTCCTCGTTCCATTTTTAATTGGATTTATGAGAAAGATTAAAAGTTATGAGCCGACGGAAGCTTTATTATTTACAGGAAGACGTGTTTATGGATTAGCAGGATTTGTGCTCGTTTTAGGAATCGCAAGTTATTGGTGGCACGTACTTGCAATTATCGCGATGGGAGTCGCAATGCTTGGGCGTTTCACAATCTCGATGCAAGAGAAAATTGCCGATGAAACAAGACCAGCATATTTTGCTGCACGCAATGATGGGCTCGTTGTACTAGATACAATTCCAAATACAATTGGAGCAGAGCTAAAATTACTGCCTGGAGAAATTATTACGAAAGTAAATGGAGTCATTCCAAAAAGCGCCGAGGAATTTTATGATGCGCTTCAAACGAAGACGACAGGAGCATTTTGTAAATTAGAAGTATTAGATACAAATGGTGAGCTTCGTCTTGCACAAACTGCATTATATGCTGGTGGACATCACGAATTAGGTATTGTATTCGTTGAACAGGAGCATGAGTGGGATTCGGAAGCGATGTAATAGAAGGAATGGTATCACCTTGTGGTGGTACCTTTTTTATTTTTGGGGGCGGGGAGAGTAGTTAGTAAATGAAATTTATATCGGCGATTATCCGAATATATCAGCGCAACTTGAAATATATCGGCGATTTTGCAAATATATCAGCGCAACTCGAAATATATCGGCGATTATTCGAATATATCGACTTTCCAGCAAAAAACGACAACTATCGCAAAGCTTATTTTCAGTTTCATAGACGGATAACTTGAATAATTATTTGATAATGGTTATCATTTAGGGAGTCTTTTTGATTTTGGAAAATGGAGGTAAGATATGCTGCGTAAATTTTTCTCGTACTATAAACCGTATAAAGGTTTATTTATACTCGACTTTTCTTGTGCGGTTGTCGCAGGATTATTAGAACTCGGCTTCCCGCTTATCGTAAATCAATTTATTGATAAGTTATTGCCAGGGCAAAACTGGACGCTTATTTTATGGGCTTGTTTCGGTTTACTCGCAGTTTATATGTTAAATGCAGGCTTACAATATGTCGTTACATATTGGGGACATATGCTTGGTGTTAACATTGAAACAGATATGAGGCAGAAATTATTTGATCATATTCAAAAGCTATCATTCAGATTTTTTGATAATAATAAAACTGGTCATTTAATTTCACGCCTTACAAACGATTTAATGGAAATTGGGGAAATTGCTCACCATGGACCAGAAGATCTATTTATCGCCGTAATGACTTTAGTTGGGGCATTCTCATTTATGATGATGATCAACTGGAAGTTAGCGTTATTAACGTTCTTCGTCATTCCATTCCTATTATGGTTAGCACTTTACTTTAATAAAAAAATGACAGGTACATTTAGACGTTTATTCTCAGACGTTGCTGATTTTAATGCATGCATTGAGAACAATGTTGGGGGAATTCGTGTTGTACAAGCATTCGGAAATGAAAAGTTTGAGAAAGAGCAATTTGCTGTCAACAACGCTCGTTTCCGTACAACGAAATTAATGGCGTATAAAATTATGGCGTTAAATTCATCGATTAGTTATATGCTCATGCGGCTCGTAACGCTCTTCGTCTTAATATGCGGTACATGGTTTGTTCTGCAAGGAGAATTAACGTACGGTGGATTTATCGGATTCGTTCTATTAACGAATATTTTCTTCCGCCCAATTGAAAAAATTAACGCGGTAATCGAAAGCTATCCGAAGGGAATCGCCGGTTTTAAAAGATATGTAGAGCTTCTTGAAACAGAGCCTGACATTGTAGACTCTAAAGATGCAATGGAAGTTAAACATGTACATGGTGATATTCAATATAACAACATTACGTTCGGATATGAAAATAAAGAACCAATTTTAAATGACATTAGTTTGAAAATACATGCAGGTGAAACGGTTGCGTTCGTTGGACCATCAGGAGCTGGGAAAACGACGTTATGTAGCCTATTACCACGTTTTTATGAGCAATCATCTGGATCAATTCAAATTGATGGGATTGATACGAAAGATATGACATTATCTTCACTTCGTAAGCAAATTGGAATCGTGCAGCAAGACGTGTTCTTATTTTCAGGAACAATTCGTGAAAATATCGCTTACGGAAATTTAAAGGCATCAGAGCCTGAAATTTGGCAGGCAGTAAAACGTGCGCAGTTAGAAGATTTAATTTACTCACAGCCGGAAGGTTTAGATACTGTTATCGGTGAGCGCGGCGTGAAACTTTCAGGTGGACAAAAGCAGCGTCTAGCTATTGCTCGTATGTTCTTGAAAAACCCGCCAATTTTAATATTGGATGAAGCAACTTCTGCACTAGATACAGAGACAGAACTTGCGATTCAAAAATCGCTTGCTGAATTAGCTGTCGGTCGCACAACGCTAGTTATCGCTCACAGACTTGCAACGATTAAAAATGCAGATCGCATCGTCGTTGTAAATAAAGATGGCATTGCAGAACAAGGTTCACATAATGAATTAATTGAGCAAGGCGGAGGATACAGTAGGTTATACGAAGCTCAGTTTAGTTCGTAAATATAATTTGTACTGAATTAGTGCACCATAAGTAGGTAAAAATCTCATATGGGAGGCTATAAAGTATGATTGTAACAACAACGTCTACAATTCAAGGAAAAGAAATTATTGAGTATATCGATATCGTCAATGGAGAAGCGATTATGGGTGCGAATATCGTTCGTGACCTTTTCGCTTCTGTTCGTGACGTTGTCGGTGGTCGTGCTGGTGCTTATGAAAGTAAATTAAAAGAAGCACGCGACATCGCAATGGAAGAGATGAAAACTTTCGCAAGACAAAAAAATGCAAATGCAATTGTTGGTATCGACGTGGATTACGAAGTAGTTCGCGAAGGTATGTTAATGGTTGCGGTGAGCGGGACTGCTGTCCGCATATAAAGTAAAAAGCCGTGCTGATGCACGGCTTTTTACTTTGTATGTCGAAGTTTCAATATTTCTTGGGAAATGTGGAAGGCCCCGTCGATATATAGGGAAGACATTAGAGCGCTTCTTTACATTTTTGAATTTGAGTTAATAATTTTGCGTATTCTTGTTCGAGAGATGTGATGTCATCGTGATGATTTGGAATGGAAATCCGGCCGATGACTTCTGTTAATTTTGTTTGTAATCGTAACAATTCTTGCTCAGTAACGTTTACAGAAGCTCCGGTGGTTCTTTTTGTGTATTGCTCGTAATTACCGTGGAAGATTCTTGGTTCACTCTCATCTACTTGTAGAATATGGTCTGCAACAGAGCGAATAAAGGCACGGTCATGGCTAATGAAAAGTATTGTGCCAGGATATTCTTGTAACATGGTTTCTAATTCTTCTTGCGTTGCTAAGTCTAAATAGTTTGTCGGTTCATCTAGCAGAAGCATATTATAGTTTCCTAAAAATACTTTTGCGAGTGCAACCTTCATTCGTTCACCCCCGCTTAGAACGTGCACAGGTTTATGAACATCCTCACGGCGGAATAGAAGTCGTGCAAGTATTGTTCGAACGAATGCTTCTGTATAGTTTGTTTCTTCTAGAACATTTTCTAAAATGGTTTTATCTGTTTTTAAAATAGATAATGTTTGTTCGAAGTATCCAATTTTACAACTTTTCGATAGTTGCATGCCACGCTCGTTTGTGAGAAGCATGTTGAACAAAGTGGTTTTGCCGCTTCCATTTGCCCCTAAAACGGCAAGCTTTGCACCAGGGGCAATAGTTCCATTCATATTTTTAAATAGTGTGCGATCGTCTATTTTCTTTGTTGCTTTATTGAATTGTACTGCCACCTTACTATGAATGGGGGTATGGTATTGCGCGTCAAATTGAGCTTGAGAAAGATCCTTTGGCTTTTCCTTCTTTTCTAGTTTTTCGAGACGTGTCTCTAATGCTTTCGCTGCTTTGCTAACCTGTTCTTGGCCGTGAGCCCCACTTAACCTATAAAGTCTAGATTCAGATGAACTGAACCGTGTTGGGACTTTTGTCATGTTAGAAGCACGTTGCTTTCTTTGTAGAATGGACTGTTCTAAACGATTTTTTTCTTGTACATATTGCTCATATTCTGCTTGTTTTTGTATTCGTTCACGTTCTTTTTGTTTTCGATAGTTTGAATAATTCCCTTTGTATTCTTGAATAGTACCGTCTTCAATTTCAATAATTTTGGTACATATATTATCTAGAAATTCACGATCATGCGATATTAAAACAAGTGCTCCTTTATAAGAAGAAAGTGCCTTTTCTAATTGCTCTGTACCGACCATATCTAAGTGGCTTGTTGGTTCATCAGCGAATAAAATGCCTGCATTTTGTTCGAGAGCATGGGCAATCTTTAGCCGCATTCGTTCACCGCCGCTCATTGCGTCGGTAACGTTTGAAATACTCCATTTTCCTTTTGCAAGAGAAGAAGCGGTTTCCGGTAGTTCTTCGCTAAGCTGAGGAATGATGCTGATAGAACTATGATGAGTTACTATGCCTCTGTCAGCTTCTATTTCTTTACTTAATATTTGTAATAACGTAGATTTACCAGCTCCGTTGACTCCGACAATTCCTATGCGATCCTGTGCTTGAATTTCCAGTGATGGTAATGTAAATAGTGTGCGATCACCAAAGCTCTTTTCAATATTACTTGCGAATAAAATAGTCATAAAAAAACCTCCCTAGTTTCACTAGAGAGGATAAACGTCGCCCTTGTATGTAAAAAATCGTACATAAATAAACGATTTTTTACATGATCGTTTCGAAAGAAAGTATCGACAAATGGACAGACTAATCCCCTGCTAGTTTTCATCATTTTTGTTCACTATTTGTGATGGATGAAATAAATAAGAGAATTAGAACTTCATTGGTCAAAGTACCTTCCTTTCATAATATTACTTTTATTGTATGCGCATACAAAAGGGTTTGTCAAACTTATTTCTGTTCGCTATTTTTGAATTTATTATTATACAATTGTGCTTTTGCCAGCGCCTCAGCATCGTTTTTAATTTCATCCAGTCCATTCGCATCCCCAATAACATAACCTTCAAATGAAGAGCCAACAAAATCAAAGATATATTGGAATTGAGCAATAAGCGGTAATGCTTTTAGCTTTGGGTTGTCCCCGCCAACGATGACAACGTACATTTTTTTGCCTTTCATTTTTTCTTTGAAATGAAGGGATGTATCGCGCAAGCTTTGTGACCAGCGATCAACAAAGTTTTTCATATGTCCACTCATTCCATACCAGTATAGCGGTGTAGCAAAGATAATTGTGTCGTGCTCTAGCATGCGGTTGGTTAACTGCTTATAGTCATCATTTACAGGTTGGAATCCTGCTGCATCATGACGTTGGTCTGTAATAGGATAGACGGTATGATCACGCAAATAAATTTGTTCTGTTTCAATGCCCTCTATCATCATATGTGTTAAAGCTTCTGTATTTCCGTTTTGTCTTGAACTGCCATGTATAACAAACATGTAATCATCCCTTTTCTTTTGCATGTTTTAGGAGTGAAATGTGTTTTTGCAAATTCGTTTGGATGTTGGAAAGCAATGAGATTTGCTTTGTTACTTCATTGAGTTTATCTTCGTAAAGCGTAAGGATACTGCTGCACGGATTGTCGTACAGGTGCGGTTCAATTTCAAGGCAGCGCAGCATCCTTGCCGTCTCTTCTAAATTTAAGCCAATTTGTAAGTACATTTGAATAAGCTCCACTTTTTCGATGGCACTTTCATCAAAATCACGGTAGCCATTTGCAAGGCGCTTAGAAGGGAGTAATCCCTTTTCTTCGTAATGTCTTAGTGATCTTTCACTAACGCCAGTTTCTTTTGATAATTCTCCAATTCGCAATGTATTTCACTCCTTTTACATGTATTGTAAACCTTCACACTAATGTGAAGGTCAACTCTGTTTTTTTGCAAAAAAATCTACATGATTTAAGAACACTTGAATGGCTTTAGATGGAATGAAATATTTACCGCGCACGATGGAGAACGGACGGATTAGTTGTTCATTGGGAACTTCGACGTGGAATAGTTCTTTTGCCAGTAGCTCTTTCCGTACAGTCCAATCGGAAAGGATAGCGATGCCAAGCCCGGCAGCGACGGCTTCCTTTACGCTTTGTATACTACTGAATGTAAAGAATCGTTTCATTTTTAAATGGTGTTGATGAATAAAGCGGTCACTATAAGCGCGTGTACCAGAACCACTTTCTCTTAATACCCATACTTGATCTTGGAGTGTACTTTCATTTATTTCATTTGTGCGGAGTAATGGATGATTTGGCGGGACGACGAGCTTCATTTCATCTTGCATAAATGTTTCAACATCTACGTCGGCGTATACGACTTGTCCTTCCACTAGGCCGATATCAATTTGATTAGAGCGAAGGCTTTGCAAAACGTCTTCTGTATTTGAGATGAAAGTATGAACTTCGACGTGTGGATTTTCATTCGCATAGTTAGCCAGTATTTTTGGAAGTAAGTATTCGCCAATTGTAAAACTAGCACCAATGCGAAGTGTTCCTGTTACAACGTTATGTAGTTCATTAATTTCTTGTTTAGCATCTTCGTAAAGAGAGAGCATTTGCTTTGCATGTATATATAATATGTTTCCTGCTTCCGTAACTTGGACGTGCTTCGGGGAGCGTTGAATAAGTGTAGTGCCAAATTCGTTTTCTAAGTTGCGTATATGCATACTTACTCCAGGCTGTGAAAGGTTTAATAATTCTGCTGCACGGGAGAAGTGTTTCTGTTCAACGACAGTAACAAAAATTTTTAAAATGTCTACGTTCATATAATAGGCTCCTTTCTTTTTCTATCATCTTATCATAAGTATTTCTGATGATAGAGATTTGGTATTGGTATTAAACTTATTATAGAAACTCTCTTATAATGTAAGTAGAAAGAACATGCATGTTCCAATACGATTATTGGAGTGGTTCAAAATGGAACAAACACTTGTTATACAAAAGAAGAAGCGTTTTGGATTTTCGCAAGGGATTGGGATTACGCTATTAATCGCAATTGCCGCGAAATATTTAGCAGAGCTTCCATTTTTAAATATTATGGGACAATTAGTAATTGCTATTCTAATTGGGATGGTTTGGCGTGCGGCAATTGGAGTCCCTCAAGATGCGATTGCAGGGACGAACTTTGCGAGTAAGAAGTTGCTGCGCTTTGGAATCATCTTACTTGGAATGCGATTAAATCTTGTTGATATTGCAAAGGCAGGGCCGAAAGTATTGGTCATCGCAGCGGTTGTTATTACATTTACGATTTTCGTTGTATATGGACTAACGAAAGTATTTAAGGTAGAAAAGAAACTTGGGATTTTAACAGCATGTGGTACAGCAATTTGCGGGGCGGCAGCGGTCGTGGCAATTGCGCCGCAAGTGAAAGCAAAAGATGATGAAACGGCAGTTGGGGCTGCAATTATTGCTATTTTAGGTACGATATTTACGCTTATTTATACGTTATTATATCCAGTGCTTGGCCTATCTCCATACGGTTACGGTGTATTCTCAGGGGCCACGCTGCATGAAATTGCTCATGTTATCGCAGCTGCAGCGCCAGGAGGAAGTACAGCTGTAGACATCGCAGTTATCGTGAAGTTAACGCGCGTTGCAATGCTCGTACCAGTAGCAATTTTAATTGGATTATGGTTTGGAAAGAGTGAAGGAAGCAAGGAAAAAAGATCGTGGCGCGACCTTCCAATTCCATGGTTCATTTTCGGATTTTTAGCGATGAGTGCAGTGCATTCGCTTGGGATTATTCCAGAAGTTGTTGCGGGATACATTGTTGTCATTGCTTATATGCTAATCGCAATGGCGATGGCAGGACTTGGTTTAAATGTAGAGTTTAAAACGTTCCGTAAGTTAGGAAGCAAAGCGTTCGTGGCGGGGCTGATTGGCTCGGTTTGCTTATCGGTTCTTGGATACGTTCTTGTATATGTGCTAGGATTTATGTAGTAGAGGAGAAAGCTGTTCCCGAAGGTATTTGGGGACAGCTTTTTCTTATGATTATAGTAGCGCTACGGATGTCGATATTTGTCGGTAAGTCGATATATTTGAAAAATCGCCGATATAAATGGAGTTGCGCTGATATATTTGGGAAATCGCCGATATAATTTAAGTTGCGCTGATATATTAAAAAAATCGCTGATATAAATTGAATTACTCTTGTACTTCGTTAGAGTAGATGTTTAATGAAACATTTTTCTAAAATTTGTAAGGATATCTTTACTTGTAACTGGAAAATATTTATAATTCAAGTAAAGATATCTTTACTTTTGAAGGTGGAGCCTATGGGTGTAAAAAATAAAATAAAAGAGTTAAGAAAGCAAAATCATATAACGCAAGTTGAAATGGCAAAGGCGATGCAAGTGACGCGGCAGACGATAGTGGCGATTGAAAACCATCATTACAATCCGAGTCTAGAGTTATCTTTAAAAATCGCCAAGTATTTTGGAGTGAAGGTGGAGGAAATCTTTACGTTGGAGCAAGGGGAGAGAAAATGAACGATAAGTTTGAGAGATTTCAATTAGAGTAAACGTTTAAATATATAAGGATTGGTTTTGATTTATTAATTAGTATCGCATCAACGAGCGTATTAGCAACAAAGAATAATAGATAGAAAAAGGGGAACTGGGATGGGATTACCGGTATTATGTGTCGCTACGGCTATTTTTGCTTTGTTTTGGGGAATGCAGAACTTCTCTCGTAATCCAGTACCGAGTATTTGTATTATGCTTGGCACTGTAGGTTTATCATATTATTTATTAGTGTCAGCTCATTATCATAAAACAGCAACGAGTGTTGTCGTTGGAGCACTTATTTTATTTTGTGGGCGCGCTGTACAAAAAGGATTACTTCCGTAAAAGCTGTTTATACGAAGAGTATAAACAGCTTTTTGTATTTTTTTAACAAAAGTATTGAAAGTGACGTTACGTCATCTTTTATAATGAAGGGGAAGAGGTGATGGTAGTGATTTCAATACGACGATTGACGAAAGAAACAGGGGTAACAGTACGTACATTACGTTATTATGATCAAATAGATTTATTAAAGCCGAGCGGGAAAACAGAAGGCGGTCATCGTTTATATAGTGAAGCTGACGTAATACGTCTCCAACAAATTTTATTTTTAAAGGAAATGGGATTTTCATTAAAAGAGTCTGCGAATATGTTAGTAAAAGGTGAGCTTAACTTAAAGGATTCGCTTGAAAAACAACTTCGATTTGTACAGGAAGAACAAAAGAAATTCAATCGAATGGAGCGCGTTTTACAAGCAGTTGTTTATTCGGTAGATGTGGAGGGAGAGCTCGATTGGAAAGTTATGTTTGAACTAATCCAGCTTTCGAAACAGTCTTCTCGTATACGTGAAATATTTCAAAATGATGTATTTTCAAAGGAAGAACAAAAATTGCTTCATAATTTGCCAAATATGAGTGAAGAAGATCCGAATGTTTTAGAGTGGGTAGATTTATTAAAGCAATTTCGCACTTTTATGAAAGATTGTAAAGAAACTGCAAATGATGAGGTACAACGGGCAACGAAGAGATTAATGCAGAAGTGTTTAGAAATGGCCAATGGTGATGAAGCATTTTTAGATAAGTTATGGGAAGTTAGAAAATCGAAGGAAGATTCACAGAAAATGAGCATGTATCCAATTGAAGAAGAACTTTTAGTATATATGGATGAGGCTTTTCGTATTTATGATGAAAGGGAGAAGGATAAATGAGTATACTCGCAGAATATCGTTGGTATTTTTTAATTGGGGCAGAAATTGTATTTTGGTTATCAGCTATCGGTTTCTTTTTACTTCGCTACGGATTCCGTTTGAAAAGAGCGAGTTTTATTATGGGGATTGTACTCCTCGTAAATGAAGTATTTATTTTAACTTTAGGGGTAGTGGACTATTATCAAACAGGAAAGTTCTCTAACTTTCAGATTATTACTGTAATCATTTTATTATATGCAGTTTTCTACGGGAAAAAGGATTTAAAGAAGCTTGATATATTTGTACAAAAATCAGTTGCGAAATGGCGTAATGAACCGGCGCCTATTATTGAAGAACAGGTAGAATTAACAGGTATGGCCTATGCAAAGCAGGAAATAAAAAATTGGGTATTACATCTTGTTTTATTCGTTGGTGTGCACATATTCTTTTTCTTCGCGTATGGATTTATTCCATTTGAACAATGGGGTAATTGGTTAGAATCGGGAATCGTTTTAAATAAAGCTGCAAGTCGCGTGAGTCAAGTGTGGGCGATTATATTTTTAGTTGATACAGCGATTTCATTTTCATATGTGATTTTTCCGAAGAAGGAGAAAGGAAAAGAAAAGCTACTTTCATAGTTGAAAGTAGCTTTTCTGGTATACAAATAATTTTTATAGGAGAGGATGACAATAGGAAAAAGAACCAGTTTTATAAGTCTATTTCTCTTTAGTTTAGTAGCATGTTCACCATCTAGCACTACAATTGATAAGAAGAATGATGTCATTGTAAAGGGAGCAGGAATTCTCAATCTAGATAAATTTGAAAAGTTCGTTTTGAATGTCGAGCAAAGGGAAGTTGATAAAATAAGAATTGTACAGTATACCCTTGAAGGGGACCCGATTTTTCAAACGTTAGAGTATAGTGGGAACGATATATTTTATGTGTCAGATAATAGAAAAGACAAATTTGCTGGGAAGGATAAAGGGTTACATAAAGATAGTTGTAAAGGTATTGTTAAAGAGCAGCGCGAATCAGAAAGTACTTATCGGTTAATAGATTGTATGAATGAAGCTGGGCGCAATGGATATGACTTAGTATATGTACCTAAAAAATAGAATTAGTAGAGGAAGGAGGTATTTACTCCTTCCTTTTTCTATGTGTATATTGTCGAAAACTTTACCGAATATCTGTTCGTTTTTTTAGGTTTTTTATAGGTATTCGTGGTAAAATAATAATACAGATTTTTATGAGGAGGTCGGATTTTCTTGGAACGTCAATTTGAAATTGTCTCAGCGTATTCCCCGCAAGGTGATCAGCCGGTAGCTATAGAGAAGCTTGTAGAGGGAATTAATAGTGGAAAGAAAAAGCAAGTGTTGCTTGGAGCGACAGGAACGGGTAAGACATTTACGATTTCAAATGTCATTAAAGAAGTGCAAAAGCCAACACTTGTTATGGCTCATAATAAAACGTTAGCAGGGCAGTTGTATAGTGAGTTGAAAGACTTTTTCCCGAATAATGCAGTTGAATATTTTGTTAGTTACTACGATTATTATCAGCCAGAAGCGTATGTGCCGCAAACAGATACGTTTATTGAAAAAGATGCGCAGATTAATGATGAAATTGATAAATTGCGTCACTCGGCAACGTCTGCATTATTTGAACGGGACGATGTAATTATCGTTGCGAGTGTTTCGTGTATATATGGCTTAGGTTCCCCAGAAGAATACCGCGAGCTAGTTGTTTCGCTTCGAGTTGGTATGGAAAAAGACCGCAATCAATTGCTTCGTGAACTTGTTGATGTACAGTATGGACGTAATGATATTGATTTCAAGCGTGGTACATTCCGTGTACGCGGAGATGTAGTTGAAATCTTCCCAGCATCACTTGATGAGCATTGTATTCGAATTGAGTTTTTCGGTGATGAAATCGATCGTATTCGTGAAGTAAATGCGTTAACAGGTGAAGTATTAGCGGAACGTGATCATGTAGCAATCTTCCCAGCATCTCACTTCGTTACACGTGAAGAAGAAAATGAAGGTCGCTATTGAAAATATCGAAAAAGAATTAGAAGAACGTTTAAAGGAGTTAAATGATAACGGTAAGTTGTTAGAAGCGCAGCGTATAGAGCAACGTACACGTTATGATTTAGAAATGATGCGCGAGATGGGCTTTTGTTCAGGTATTGAAAACTACTCCCGTCATTTAACACTTCGTCCAGCGGGGGCAACGCCGTATACGTTATTAGACTATTTTCCGAAAGATTTCTTAATCGTTATGGATGAGTCGCACGTATCAGTACCGCAAGTAAGAGCGATGTATAACGGTGACCAAGCACGTAAACAAGTGCTTGTGGATCATGGATTCCGTCTGCCATCAGCTTTAGATAATAGACCGCTCATGTTTGATGAGTTTGAGGAGAAAACGAATCAAGTTATTTACGTTTCAGCAACGCCAGGACCGTACGAGTTAGAGCAGTCACCAGAAGTAATAGAACAAATTATTCGTCCAACAGGGCTTTTAGATCCACCAATTGATATACGACCAATTGAAGGGCAAATTGACGATTTATTAGGAGAGATTCAAGATCGTATTGCAAAAAATGAACGTGTATTAATTACGACTTTAACGAAGAAAATGTCAGAGGATTTAACGGATTACTTAAAAGATGTAGGAATTAAAGTTAACTATCTTCACTCTGAAATTAAAACGTTAGAACGTATTGAAATTATCCGTGATCTTCGCCTCGGTAAATTTGATGTACTTGTCGGCATTAACTTATTGCGAGAAGGATTAGATATTCCGGAAGTATCACTTGTCGCTATTTTAGATGCTGATAAGGAAGGATTTTTACGTTCAGAACGTTCATTAATTCAAACAATTGGTCGTGCCGCGCGTAATGAAAACGGCCGCGTTATTATGTATGCAGATCGTATAACGAAATCTATGGGAATTGCGATTGAAGAAACGAAGCGTCGTCGTAGTATACAAGAAGCTTACAATGAAGAGCATGGTATTACGCCGAAAACGATTCAAAAAGGCGTTCGTGATGTTATCCGTGCAACGACAGCTGCTGAAGAGGCAGAAACATACGAAGCAACTCCTTCTAAGAAAATGACGAAAAAAGAGCGCGAAAAGACAATTGCGAAGATGGAAGCAGAGATGAAAGAAGCAGCAAAAGCGTTAGACTTCGAGCGTGCAGCTGAACTAAGAGATTTACTATTAGAATTAAAAGCGGAAGGGTGAAAAAAGTGAGTAAGAGCAAGGATTTTATCGTTGTAAAAGGTGCTAGAGCACATAACTTAAAAAATATTGATGTAACCATTCCGAGAAATCAGCTTGTCGTTGTAACGGGATTGTCTGGTTCGGGGAAATCATCATTAGCATTTGATACGATTTATGCAGAAGGGCAGCGCAGATACGTAGAATCATTATCTGCGTATGCGCGCCAGTTTTTAGGACAAATGGATAAGCCGGATGTGGACACGATTGAAGGATTGTCACCAGCGATTTCAATCGATCAAAAAACGACGAGTCGTAATCCACGTTCAACTGTCGGAACGGTAACGGAGATTTATGATTATTTACGTTTATTATTTGCGCGAATTGGTACGCCAATTTGTCCAAATCATGGGATTGAAATTACATCACAAACAGTAGAGCAGATGGTAGACCGTGTTCTTGAATATCCTGAACGTACGAAATTACAAGTGTTAGCTCCTATCGTGTCTGGGCGTAAAGGTGCACATGTGAAAGTACTTGAAGATATTAAGAAGCAAGGATATGTTCGTGTACGTGTTGATGGTGAAATGCTTGATGTATCTGAAGATATTACGTTAGATAAAAATAAGAAGCATTCCATTGAAGTTGTAATTGACCGTATTGTTGTAAAAGAAGGAATCGCAAGCCGTCTTGCTGATTCACTTGAAAGTGCATTAAAGCTTGGCGGAGGCCGAGTGTTAATTGATGTAATGGGAGAAGAGGAACTTCTATTTAGTGAACATCATGCTTGTCCGCATTGTGGTTTTTCAATCGGAGAATTAGAGCCGCGTATGTTCTCATTCAACAGTCCGTTCGGAGCATGTCCTTCTTGTGATGGACTTGGTTCAAAGCTAGAGGTAGATTTAGAGCTTGTTATCCCGAACTGGGATTTATCATTAAATGAACATGCAATTGCACCTTGGGAACCGACAAGTTCACAATATTACCCGCAGCTTTTACAATCTGTATGTAATCATTACGGCGTTGATATGGATATGCCTGTGAAACATATACCAAAAGATTTATTTGATAAAGTGTTGTACGGAAGCGGGGAAGAGAAGGTTTATTTCCGCTATGTAAATGAATTTGGTCAAGTAAAGGAAAATGAGATTTTATTTGAAGGTGTTATTCCAAACATTGAACGTCGTTATCGTGAAACGAGTTCCGATTACATTCGTGAGCAAATGGAAAAGTATATGGCAGAACAAGCTTGTCCGAAGTGTAAAGGTGGACGCTTAAAGCCTGAGAGCTTAGCTGTATTTGTTGGCAATAAAACGATTGCTGACGTAACGAAGTATTCAGTTCAAGAAGTACAAGAATTCTTCTCGAATGTAGAGCTAACGGAGAAGCAACAAAAAATAGCTCATTTAATTTTAAGAGAAATTCAGGAGCGCGTTGGGTTCTTAGTGAACGTTGGTTTAGATTATTTAACGTTAAGTCGTGCCGCAGGAACTTTATCAGGTGGTGAGGCGCAGCGTATTCGTTTAGCGACGCAAATTGGTTCTCGTCTAACTGGCGTACTTTATATTCTTGATGAACCTTCAATTGGTTTACACCAGCGTGATAACGATCGTCTTATTCGTACATTGCAAGAAATGCGCGATTTAGGTAATACGTTAATTGTTGTTGAACATGATGAAGATACGATGATGGCTGCTGACTATTTACTTGATATAGGGCCTGGTGCAGGTATTCACGGTGGACAAGTCGTATCAGCAGGTACACCGGCTGAAGTGATGCAAGATGATAATTCATTAACAGGGAAGTATTTAAGCGGTAAAGAGTTTATTGCTGTTCCACTTGAAAGACGTAAAGGTGACGGAAGGAAAGTGGAAATTGTCGGCGCAAAAGAGAATAACTTAAAGAATGCGAAGATGTCATTCCCGCTTGGTACGTTTGTAGCGGTAACAGGGGTATCTGGTTCTGGTAAAAGTACGATGATTAATGAAGTACTATATAAATCGTTAGCGCAAAAGTTATATAAAGCGAAAGCGAAGCCGGGTACGCATAAAGAAATTAAAGGTCTTGAGCACTTAGATAAAGTAATCGATATTGACCAATCACCAATCGGTCGTACACCACGTTCTAATCCAGCGACGTATACAGGTGTATTCGATGATATTCGTGATGTGTTTGCACAAACGAATGAAGCGAAAGTGCGCGGATATCAAAAAGGACGTTTCAGCTTTAATGTAAAAGGTGGACGTTGTGAAGCGTGCCGTGGTGATGGAATTATTAAAATCGAAATGCACTTCTTACCAGACGTATACGTTCCGTGTGAAGTTTGTCATGGTAAACGTTACAACCGTGAAACGTTAGAAGTGAAATATAAAGATAAGAATATTTCTGAAGTGTTAGGGATGACAATTGAAGATGGAGTAGAGTTTTTCGCTAATATCCCAAAAATTAAGCGTAAACTTCAAACGCTTGTAGACGTTGGGCTTGGTTATATGAAATTAGGTCAACCTGCAACAACATTATCTGGTGGGGAAGCACAGCGTGTAAAATTAGCTTCTGAATTACACCGTCGTTCTACAGGACGTACGTTATACATTTTAGATGAACCAACAACTGGTTTGCATGCGCATGATATTGCACGTCTTCTAGAAGTGCTGCAACGTCTTGTTGAGAGCGGTGAGACAGTACTTGTAATTGAACATAATTTAGATGTGATAAAAACAGCTGATTATATAGTTGACCTTGGACCAGAGGGTGGAGATAAAGGTGGACAAATCGTTGCTTCCGGAACGCCAGAGCAAGTAGTGAAAGAAGAGCGCTCGTACACAGGTAAATATTTAAAAGAGATTTTAAATCGTGATAAAGCAAGAATGAAAGAGAAAATAAAAGAAGTAGAGTTATCGCAATAAGTTTATTGATGAAAACCGGGTGGAAATGACGCTCGGTTTTTATTGTATAGGGGGAGAAGATGGAGTTTTTAGAGGTGTTAAGGAAGAAAAATATGAAAGTAAGAGAGTTTCAAAGTTGGGGTGTATATTTTCGAAAGCTTTGGGAGGATCACTTTGCAAATCATTTAAGTGATGAAGAAAAAGAAGACATTTTTCTTTATGGAGATAAGTATGGATGTGGGTATCTTTGGCACATATTTAGTTATGAGAAAAAGAAGTGTTTAGAGGGTAAAGAAGCAAAGAACGCGTTTCATAATGAAGTGAAAAAGGATTGCTACATTTTCTACCAACACTGTGATGAGGTACTGTTAATAAAGGATGCGAGTTTGTTACATATGGATGATATATTGTGTGAGAGGGACGATATGTATAAAGGTGATATCTATATTGTAGATAAGGAGTTCACTTGGACTTTTGTAAAAACTCATGAACATAGATGGTGCGGCCCTTATTTTACTAAGAGATGTTAGTAGGTATACAAGCATGAAAGATAGAATAAGTTGATATAAGTGTTCGTATCATACTTGCGTTTCTTATCTATTAGCGTATGATGAAATATATATGTTTAAAAGGATGTGTAACGAAATGAGATGGATTGTATCACTTCTTGTAAATAGCGTTGTGTTAATCGCTGTATCGGGACTTTTAAAAGGGATTGCACCAGATGCATTTTATGTAGCAAATATACAAACTGCAATTATTGCGAGTATTATATTGGCGGTTTTAAATGTGTTCGTAAAGCCATTTTTAATTTTAATTACGCTACCAATTACTGTTGTAACTTTCGGCTTCTTCTTAATTGTTATTAATGCGATTACGTTAAAAATAGCAGATTCATTATTAGGAGATGCTTTTAATATATCAGGATTTGGTGTAGCGATTGTTGCGGCAATTTGTATTTCAATTTTTAATATGATAATTGAAAAGGCAATTGTTGAGCCTCTATATGAAAAAAAGAGAAAGTGACAAAAAGAAAAACATTTCATTATTCGTATGAAATGTTTTTTTCTATTTATTAGAAACCGTATTTCTTGTTTTCAGAAAAAAATGGTACAATATCCGATAGAATGGAATTTTACATCAAACGAGACTGAACCCGCAGCGGAGTGGAGGTTTATACATATGCCGAAAGTAAGGACAAAAGATTTAATTGAACAATTTCAATTGGAGTTAATCAGTGGTGAAGAAGGTATTCATCGTCCAATTGATACAAGTGATTTATCACGACCTGGAATTGAAATGGCAGGATTTTTTACATACTATCCAGCAGATCGTGTGCAGCTTCTTGGTAAAACGGAGCTTACTTTCTTTGACACGTTAACGTCAGAGCAAAAACAAGAGAGAATGAAAGCGCTTTGTACTGAGGAGACGCCATGTATTATTGTAACTCGCAATCAAGATATACCAGATGAGTTATTACAAGCATCACGTGAATCAGGTATGCCTTTATTACGTTCTTCTCAAACGACAACGAGATTATCAAGTCGTTTAACAAACTATTTAGAAGGTAAGTTAGCACCAACAACAGCTGTTCATGGTGTGTTAGTAGATATTTACGGCGTTGGTGTTTTAATTACAGGTCAAAGTGGTGTTGGTAAAAGTGAGACAGCTCTTGAGCTTGTAAAGCGTGGTCACCGTCTTGTTGCGGATGATAGTGTAGAAATTCGTCAAGAAGATGAAGACATGTTAGTCGGAAGTTCACCAGATTTAATTGAGCATTTATTAGAAATTCGTGGTCTAGGCATTATTAACGTTATGACGTTATTCGGTGCAGGGGCAGTGCGAAATTATAAGCGTATTACACTTGTTATTAATCTTGAAATTTGGGATCAAAAGAAAAATTACGATCGCTTAGGTCTTGATGAAGAGAAGATGAAAATTATTGATACAGAACTTACGAAGATTACACTTCCAGTTCGTCCTGGTCGAAACTTGGCTGTTATTATTGAAGTAGCAGCGATGAACTTCCGTTTAAAACGTATGGGAGTCAATGCAGCACAGCAGTTCTCTGAACGATTAATGAGTGCAATTGAGTTAGGAAATCAGGAGTAAACTTTGGAGAGGGAGGTCATATACATATGCTGTTAGCTTCTGTACTACAGCTTGACCGTGTAGCTATCCAACTTGGGCCGTTTCCTGTGTATTGGTACGGGATTATTATCGGTACAGGTGTGCTATTAGGTCTTTGGCTGGCAACTCGCGAGGGAGAAAGGCTAGGTATTCCAAAAGATACATTTGTTGACCTTGTATTAATTGCAGTACCGATCGCTATTCTTTTTGCGAGAATGTACTATGTTATTTTTGAATGGGAATATTACGCACAAAATCCGAGTCAAATTATTAATATTCGTCAAGGTGGTTTGGCGATTCATGGTGGTTTAATCGGAGCTGTTATTACCGGAATTCTTTTTGCGAAGCGACGCGGGATTTCCTTCTGGAAGTTGGCTGATATTGCTGCACCAAGTATTTTACTAGGACAAGCAATTGGCCGATGGGGAAACTTTATGAACCAAGAGGCGCATGGTGATGAAGTAACGAGACAGTTTTTAGAAGGTCTTCATTTACCGGATTTCATTATTAATCAAATGTATATTGAGGGTGTGTACTATCATCCGACGTTTTTATATGAATCATTATGGAATTTTGCAGGTGTAATTTTACTACTTGCATTAAGAAAAGTGAATTTACGTCGCGGGGAGTTATTCTTCACATATTTAATTTGGTATTCAGTAGGACGCTTCTTCGTAGAAGGCTTACGTACAGATAGTTTAATGCTAGGACCACTTCGTATTGCACAAGTAATGTCAATTGGACTTGTTGTTATTTCTATTATTTTCATTATTGTGAGACGAAAAATGGGGCAAGCTGATAAAAGATATTTAGAAAATTAGAGACAAGTAGCATCTTATTATAAGATGCTGCTTCTTTCATATTCAGGAAGGCGAAAGGACTAAGGCGATGAGAATAAATACCGTGTTATTTGATTTAGATGGAACTTTAATTAATACAAATGAACTTATTATTTCTTCGTTTTTACATACTTTAAATACATATTATCCAAATCAATATAAGCGTGAAGATGTGTTGCCATTTATCGGTCCATCTTTGCATGATACTTTCAGCAAGATTGATGAAAGTAAGGTTGAAGAGATGATTACTAGCTATCGCAAATTTAACCATGATCATCATGATGAATTAGTAGAAGAATATGAAACTGTATATGAAACAGTTCGAGAGTTGAAGAAGCAAGGTTATAAAGTTGGTATTGTTACAACGAAAGCGAGACAAACCGTTGAGATGGGATTACAGTTGTCAAAGCTTGATGAATTTTTTGATGTTGTCGTGACAATTGATGATGTAGAGCATGTGAAACCACATCCGGAGCCACTTCAAAAAGCGCTTGAATTATTAGATGCAAAACCAGAAGAGGCATTGATGGTTGGGGATAATCATCATGATATTGTCGGTGGTCAAAATGCGGGGACGAAAACAGCTGCGGTTTCATGGACGTTGAAAGGTAGAGCGTATTTAGAGGCTTACAAGCCGGACTTTATGCTAGATAAAATGAGTGATTTGCTACCGATTTTGTCTAATATGAACCGTTCATAAAGGTCCAAGTAAGTTAGTAGAGGAGCGAGCTAAGTGCGACGGACAACGCGCTATCCTGTTTCAGGAGAAAATTCGTTATGGAATGTGTATAAAACAGTATCTTTTTGGAAGGTAATGAAAAACTTTATTATTATCCAAATTGCGCGTTACACGCCATTTTTATCCGTAAAAAATTGGTTGTACCGCACTTTTTTACGGATGAAAGTAGGAAAGAAAACATCATTTGCGCTTATGGTAATGCCGGATATTATGTTCCCAGAAAAGATAACTGTGGGAGAGAATTCGATTATTGGCTATAACACAACGCTTTTAGCACATGAATATTTAATTCGTGAATATCGACTTGGCGAAATCGTCATTGGAAATGAAGTAATGATTGGAGCGAATGTAACAATATTACCAGGTGTGAAAATTGGAGACGGTGCGACTGTCTCAGCTGGCACACTTGTTCATAGAGATGTACCGAGCGGTGCTTTCGTAGGTGGAAATCCAATGCGTATTATTTATACGAAAGAGCAAATGACCGCAAGAGAAGGTTCATGGTGAAAATGTAACATTTCTCCTCTTTTTTTATGAATAAAAAGGAAATAATTGAGTATAATATACTGTTTTGTTTTTTACGGAATCGTTTATACTTATAGATAGAAGAATGTGTGAACGAAGAAAACAAAAAACTGGAGGATATATGGGGAAAAATCAAAGGATATATAAGGAGAACGGACAAGTTATCTCTTTTAATCAATTAGCGGACTTCTTTTATAAAAAAGGGATGAGAGCTTACAAAGGACAAAAATTGCAAGATGCAATTAAATATTTTCGAAGAGCGGCACAAAGTGAGAAGGAGCCGTTTATTTTATGTCAATTAGCATCAGTATTATCTGAGGCTGGTGAATATCAAGAATCGAATCAAATCTTCTTAAAGTTAGTTAGATCTAATCCAGAACTTGAACAGTGCTATTATTTTATTGCAAATAATTATGCATATATGGGGTTATTTCAACAGGCTAAGAAATATGCAGATCGTTATTTAGAAGTTGCAAAAGAGAAGGAATTCGTAGAAGATACGTTAGAACTTCTTGAGATTATGGAAGAAGAAGCAATGGGTGCGGAAGAGATTGAAGATGAAGATGATTTAATTGTTATGCAGGAAGAAGCGAATCGCTATATTCGTAATGGACAATTGGAAGAAGCAATTGCTACATTAGAAATTGTTACGAAAGATTATCCGGAATTTTGGTCAGGTCATAATAATTTAGCCATTGCACATTTTCAATCTGGTAATGTAGACAAAGCACTGAAGTTAACAGAAATGATTTTGGAGAAAAATCCTGGCAATATACATGCGCTTTGTAATACGCTTATTTTTCTATATTCAATTGGAGAGCATAAACAAGTAGAGGCATTAGCGGGACAGCTAGTTTCGGTATATCCGATTTCATTTGAACATCGTTTGAAACTGGGAACTACACTCGCAACAATTGGTTATTTCGAGCATGCATATAAGTGGTTCAAACTATTAAAGCGTCAAGGATATGAGGGAGACGTTAGTTTTTATTATTGGTTTGCATATTCTGCGTATATGGTGAAAGATCAGCAACTAGCTGAAAAAATGTGGCAATATGTCGTGGAATTACATCCTGATAAAAAGGGAAAAGAACCGTGGAATGCGCTGAATTTAGCAGATGAAGGGCAAAACGTGTTATTTGAAGAATTACGAAAATCATTTCAGCAAAGTGCGACGCTAGAAGAACAAATGCTAGCTTTATATTTAATGAATGAATTGTCAACGCCGGAGAAGGTTGGATTCTTCTTTGATATAACGCAAGCGAAGAATGGTGTTCCCATCGTATCGCAACTTGCAAAGTACTTCTTTTTACTTAATAGTCATAAGAGTATTCCAGCTGATTTACAGCAATTTGAGCAGTGCGCGAGAATTGCGGATGCATTATACAATTATACGAAAAAAGATGATGAATTAATTGAAGAGTGTTTACACTTTTGGTTTTGTACGTTCATACGTTTATATACATCTGGAGACATATTTACAAATGTGTACGGCTGGTCAGCTGCGATTGAATACATTGTACGCGGCGAACAAGGAAATAAAATGACACAGTCGGAGCTTGGAGATGTATATAATGTATCTGTAGCGACTGTCCGAAAGTATGTGCAAGCTGTTAAGCGTACGCACACATAAGATAAGCAAATCATTGGGAAAAAAATGATGCTAACAGTATAATGAGGGTAACTTAATTGTGTAGGAATGGATAGGAGTGAATAGTGTGTCAGAAGAAAAAATTTATGATGTCGTTATTATTGGTGCAGGACCAGCTGGTATGACAGCTGCAGTATATACATCTCGTGCAAATTTAAGCACATTAATGCTTGAGCGTGGTATTCCAGGTGGCCAAATGGCAAACACGGAAGATGTAGAAAACTACCCAGGTTATGAGTCTATTTTAGGACCAGATTTATCAAATAAAATGTTTGAGCATGCGAAGAAATTTGGTGCTGAATATGCATACGGTGATGTAAAAGAAGTCATCGATGGTAAAGAATACAAAACAATTATTGCTGGTAAAAAAGAATATAAAGCACGTGCAATTATCGTTGCAAGCGGTGCAGAGTATAAAAAAATTGGTGTACCGGGTGAAACAGAACTTGGCGGCCGCGGTGTATCATATTGTGCAGTATGTGACGGAGCATTCTTTAAAGGAAAAGAGCTTATCGTAATTGGTGGCGGAGATTCTGCTGTTGAAGAGGGTGTGTTCTTAACACGCTTCGCATCAAAAGTAACGATCGTTCACCGTCGTGACACGCTTCGTGCACAGAAAATTTTACAAGACCGTGCTTTCCAAAACGAAAAAGTAGATTTCATTTGGAATCACACTATAAAAGAAATCAACGAAGCAAGTGGTAAAGTAGGAAGTGTAACACTTGTGGACGTAAATAGTGGAGAAGAGAAAGAAGTCAAAACTGACGGCGTATTCGTATACATCGGTATGTTACCTTTATCAAAACCATTTGTTGAACTAGGTATTACAAATGAAAATGGTTACCTTGAAACGAACGAGCGTATGGAAACAAAAATCCCTGGTATTTTCGCAGC
Source organism: Bacillus sp. 7_6_55CFAA_CT2 (assembly GCF_000238655.1). NCBI lineage: Bacteria > Bacillati > Bacillota > Bacilli > Caryophanales > Bacillaceae > Bacillus > Bacillus sp. 7_6_55CFAA_CT2. The sequence continues at coordinate 369,755 of NZ_JH414711.1, forward strand.
TGGTGATGTTCGTGAAAAAATGCTTCGTCAAATTGTAACTGCAACAGGTGACGGTAGTATTGCAGCGCAAAGTGCACAACATTACGTAGAAGAATTATTAGAGGAATTAAAAACTGTATCAGAAAAATAAGGGATAATATACCTTTTGAGAAGAAAGCTACCGACAGGAGCTTTCTTCTTTTTTTGTGTGAAAATGTCAAAGTTTTGTCAAAAAATATAAGGATTATAAGCTTTCTTATTGATATACTGGACTTTACGGAAAAAATCACTATAAGAAATGAGGAATTTATTCAGTATGGAATGGCGTAATATATATCGTGGATTTTGTATGGGCGTTAGTGATTTAATTCCTGGTGTGAGCGGCGGTACAATCGCTGTTGTGTTAGGGATTTATGAACAATTGCTTGCGGCAATTAGTGGATTCTTTAGTCGTGAATGGAAAAAACATTTAGGATTTTTAATTCCCCTTGCAGCTGGTGTGGCAGCGGCATTTTTAACGTTAAGTCACGTTATTAAATATTTACTTGCAAATCATTATGAACCGACTCAATTTTTCTTCCTCGGTTTAATTATTAGTATATTACCGATGTTAATGAGGGAAGCTGATGCAAAGTCATCGTTTAAAGGTAAGCACATCGTTTTATTAATAGTTGCAGCAATTCTTGTTGCGATTACAGCTTTCTTTAAACCAGATAAGGCAGCAGATCCAATTACGACTTTAACAATTTTAAATGCAATTGGTTTATTTTTCGCAGGATGGATGGCTAGTATGGCCATGCTGCTTCCTGGGATTAGTGGATCGTTTATTTTATTAATTATTGGTGTGTATCCAACAGCAATTAACGCTTTAACTACACTTAATTTACCTTTAATCTTGGTTATCGGTGCTGGTGTTATGGTCGGATTTGTTGTAAGTAGTAAAGGCATTAGTTTTTTATTAGATCGTTATAAAAGTATGACATTTGCGGCAATTATTGGACTTGTAATCGGTTCGATTGTAATTGTATTCCCTGGGATTCCGACTGGTGGATTTACAATTATAAGTTCAATCATTACCTTTATTTTAGGATTTGCGATTGTTACTTATTTCGGTAAGAAATAAGGGCTTTAATCCCCTTGGCGATAAAAATCGTTAAGGGGATTTTTCATGCTATTCATTAAAAGTCTAAGCATTTACATTGCTTGTTATAGAAAGCTTTTTTAAAATTGCTGAGTAGCATATGCTTAGCGAAAGAGGACTGGCTCCTTCGTTGTAGCAAACTGTTTTTGATAGTATAATGAAAGAAGTATGCAGTGAGGAATTTTACTGCAAGTAGCTGAGGTGAAGAAACATGCAAAGAGTGACAAACTGTGTGTTAATTAGAGATAATGAAGTACTCTTACTCCAAAAACCTCGCCGAAATTGGTGGGTTGCACCAGGCGGGAAAATGGAGCGTGGTGAGACTGTAAGAGATTCCGTTGTTCGCGAATATCGCGAAGAAACAGGTATTTATTTGAAAAATCCAGCGTTAAAGGGGGTCTTCACCTTTGTCATCCAAGAAGGTGATAAAGTTGTTTCTGAATGGATGATGTTCTCCTTTTTAGCGACAGATTTTGCAGGAGAAAACAAACTAGAGAGCGAAGAAGGCATCATTGGTTGGCATACATTTGATAAAATTGATGATTTAGCAATGGCGCCAGGAGATTATCACATTATTGATTATTTAATTAAAGGAAATGGCATAATCTACGGTACATTTGTATATACCCCAGATTTTGAGTTGCTTTCATATCGATTAGATCCGAGTTAAACCGTCAAGGAGAGGATACGATGACAGAGAATAATGATATAAAAATGGTAATTATTACAGGGATGTCTGGAGCTGGAAAAACAGTAGCTTTACAAAGTTTTGAAGATTTAGGATATTTTTGTGTAGATAATTTACCACCGATGTTATTGCCAAAGTTTATTGAGCTTATGGCGGATTCAAAAGGGAAAATGAATAAAGTGGCACTTGGTATTGATTTACGTGGCCGCGAGTTTTTCGAACATTTATGGGGAGCACTTGATGATTTATCAGAACGTACATGGATTATTCCTCATATTTTATTTTTAGATGCGAAAGATAGTACGCTTGTAACTCGTTATAAAGAAACGAGACGTTCGCATCCACTTGCACCAACTGGTTTGCCATTAAAGGGAATCGAAGCAGAGCGCAATTTATTAACAGATATGAAGGCACGAGCGAATATTGTGCTTGATACATCGGATTTAAAACCAAAAGAATTACGTGAAAAAATTGTTCACTTGTTCTCAACAGAAACTGAGCAAGCATTTCGTGTAAATGTTATGTCATTTGGATTTAAGTACGGTATTCCAATTGATGCAGATTTAGTATTTGATGTTCGTTTTTTACCAAATCCATATTACATTCCACACATGAAGCCATTAACAGGACTAGATGAAGAAGTTTCTTCGTATGTACTGAAATTTAATGAGACACATAAGTTTTTAGAGAAGTTGACGGATCTGATTACTTTCATGCTGCCTCATTATAAAAGAGAAGGCAAAAGTCAACTTGTAATTGCAATTGGATGTACAGGTGGACAGCATCGTTCTGTTACGCTTACAGAATACCTTGGGAAACATTTGAAACCAGAGTATAGTGTTCATGTATCTCATCGTGATGTGGAGAAGAGAAAGGGCCATTAAGGGATGAAAAAAGAGAGAAAGCCTAAAATTGTCATCATGGGAGGCGGAACTGGACTCTCTGTTTTATTAAGAGGATTAAAGCAATATCCTGTTGATATTACAGCAGTTGTTACAATCGCTGATGATGGTGGTAGTTCGGGTAGATTACGTGATGAGCTAGAAATTCCACCTCCAGGTGACATCCGTAACGTACTTGTTGCGTTATCGGATGTAGAGCCACTGGTGGAAGCTTTATTTCAGCACCGTTTCACAACAGGAGACGGACTGAAAGGTCATGCGTTAGGAAATCTATTATTGGCAGGTATGACCTCGATTACAGGAGACTTTTTCCATGCAATTACGGAAACAAGTAAAGTATTAAATGTCAGAGGACGTGTATTACCAGCAGCGAATCAAAGTGCGGTACTTCATGCGGAACTTGAAGATGGAGAAATTGTAACAGGTGAATCAAAGATTCCTTATTACGGAAAGAAGATTAATCGCGTCTTTTTGACTCCAGAAGATGTAGAGCCATTGCATGAAACATTGGCTGAGATTAAACGAGCTGATTTACTTGTTTTCGGCCCAGGAAGTTTGTATACGAGTATATTACCCAATTTAGTTGTTAACAAAATTGGAGACGCTGTTCTTGCTGCAAAGGCGAAGAAGGTATATGTATGTAACGTTATGACACAAGCGGGTGAAACGATGGGATATACTGCTTTTGATCATGTGCAGGCGTTACACGATCATTTAGGGCAACCATTTATCAATACTGCAATTGTAAATAACCGTGAGATTCCTTGTGAATTACGTAAGTTATATGATGAAGAAATGTCTACACCAGTTGTAGTGGATGAAGAACGTTTTGTTGAAAATAATATTGATGTTATTCAAGAGGGATTAGCGAAGTATGATGATCATGTTGTAAGGCATGATACGTTAAAGTTAGCTTCGATTTTATATTCATTGTTATAAATATGCGTTGCCTCGTTTGAGGTAGCGCTCCTCATTCATATAGGACAAGAATTTTGTTCCGCAATAATCGTATAAGGAGGTGTTGACTGTGTCATTTGCATCAGAAACAAAGAAAGAGTTGACGAATCTTGAGATGAAGGAATGCTGTGAGAAAGCAGAATTATCAGCGCTACTTCGAATGAACGGGTCGCTTTCTTTTTCAAACCGTCGTCTATCTATCGATATTCAAACGGAAAATGCGGCAATTGCAAGAAGGATTTATACGCTTTTGAAAAAAGGATATGACGTGACGGTAGAATTACTTGTTCGTAAAAAAATGCGATTGAAGAAAAATAATGTATATATTGTGCGGCTTGTTGAGAAGTCTCGCGAAATATTAGCTGATCTTCATATCGTTCGAGATGACTTTTCATTTATTCGAAATATATCACAAGAATTGATTGAGAAGAAGTGTTGTAAACGATCGTATTTACGCGGAGCATTTTTAGCAGGTGGTTCAGTAAATAACCCAGAAACATCATCTTATCATTTAGAAATCTTTTCGTTATATAAGGAACATAATGATGCTATATGTGAACTGATGAACGGATTTGATTTAAATAGTAAGACGCTGGAGAGAAGAAAAGGGTACATTACGTATTTGAAAGAAGCAGAAAAAATTACAGAGTTTTTAAATATTATAGGTGCTCATAATGCACTTTTAAGATTTGAAGATATTCGAATCGTACGTGATATGCGTAATTCTGTAAATCGTTTAGTGAACTGCGAAACAGCTAATTTAAATAAAACAATTGGTGCAGCACTAAGGCAGATTGAAAATATTCGTTACATTGATGAGACAGTTGGTCTTGATATATTGCCGGATAAACTACAAGAGATTGCACAATTACGAAGAGATTATCAAGATGTAACATTGAAAGAGTTAGGTGAGATGGTATCCGGGGGGAAGATTAGTAAGTCGGGTATTAATCATCGTTTGCGTAAAATCGATGAAATTGCAGAGAAATTACGCGCGGGGGAAACGGTAGCAAAAAAATAAGAGGTTAAAGGGGAAATGGAGCTGTGGTTCAAAAAAGAGTTCAGGTTTCATTAAAAAACGGTTTACAAGCACGTCCGGCTGCGTTGTTTGTACAAGAGGCAAATCGCTTTCATGCAGATATCTTCATCGAGAAAGATGGAAAGACAGTAAATGCAAAGAGCATAATGGGGATTATGAGCTTAGCAATTGGAACTGGAAGCATGATAACAATTACAACAGAAGGTTCAGATGCAGAAGAGGCTTTAGAAGCATTAGCTGCATATGTACAATAAAAAGCTATCGCGTATATGCGATAGCTTTTTTGTTTTGTTGTCTGTGCGAATTAGCGGGGAGGGGTATTTAAGGAGAATGTGCTTGTCGAGGATTGTCGGTAAGTCGAATATATTAAAATAATCGCCGATATAATCGGAGTTACGGTCGATATATTTGAAAAATCGCTGATATATTTAGGTGAATACCAGGGTGGGTATCCAGACGGAGGTGCATGAT
>NZ_JH414711.1:375248-561658 GCF_000238655.1 Bacillus sp. 7_6_55CFAA_CT2
TTTTTTATGTATCTAGCTCCATCGGCTAGCTCTTCGTGTCTAAGAACCTTCCGCATAAGAAGGCAAAAAGCGCCTTTTATGCGAAAGAACCTTAGCCAGTCAGAGCTGGACGAGCCGCTTCCGCTTTTAGTTATATCCAGCTCTAGCGGCTAGCTCTTCGTGTCTAAGAACCTTCCGCATAAGAAGGCAAAAAGCACCTTTTATGCGAAAGAACCTTAGCCAGTCAGAGCTGAACGAGCCGCTTACGCTTTAAATTAATTAACGATTTGTAAAGATTTTATCGATTAAACCGTATTCTAAAGCTTTTTCTGCTGTCATGAAGTTGTCGCGGTCTGTGTCGCGTTGTAGTACTTCAAGTGGTTGACCAGTGCGGTCAGCAAGAATTTGGTTTAGTTTTTCACGTAAGAATAGGATACGTTTTGCAGCGATTTCGATTTCAGTTGCTTGACCTTGTGCTCCACCAAGTGGTTGGTGAATCATTACTTCACTGTTTGGAAGTGCATAACGTTTTCCTTTTTCACCTGCTGCAAGTAAGAATGCACCCATAGATGCTGCCATACCGATACAGATTGTTGATACTTGTGGTTTAATAAACTGCATTGTATCATAGATTGCCATACCCGCTGTGATAGAACCACCAGGGCTGTTGATGTAGATGTGAATATCTTTTTCTGGATCTTGAGATTCCAAGAATAAAAGCTGGGAAACGATTGAGTTAGCTACGTTGTCATCAATTGCACTACCAAGCATAATGATGCGGTCTTTTAATAGTCGAGAGTAAATATCGTAAGCGCGTTCTCCACGATTTGTTTGTTCAATTACTGTAGGAATTAAATTCATCTGTTATTTCCTCCTTATAAAGCTTTCTTAGTCTTATAATACAATTATGGTCAATAAAGGTCAAACGAAACCACTTTAAATCAAAAAAATATGTAGTTGTACCATGAAATATTCGCTATGTTTTCGAAATTCCCTGCTTATGTATCTTCAACATCATAACCGAATTACATAAATTTAAACGTTATGAAAACTGGAGAAAAAAGAAAAGAACGCCTTTTAACTGAAGCGTTCTTTCGATAATTAGTCTTTTAAAAGATAGGTTACTTTATTTAAAATCTTTTCGATTTGTTTCGCGTTTTTACTATACATTTCGCTTGCTGATTTCGACTTTGTTTCTAGGGAAAATAGTTCAAGATCAGCATGACATTTTTTTAAAGATGCTAATAATAAAGGTTTGTTTTGAGGAGAAGGCATTTGGAGTTTGTCATTGTAAATGTCGATAGTAAGTTGTCCGTATGAATCCACTTGACCGAGGAAGACATTTTCAATAACAACACCGAGTTTTTCTAATTCTGAATGTAGCCAAGCGCGGTTATGTCCGCTTGCTGAAAGAGGTTCATCTAGTACATTTCCATCCATAATAACAGTTTGTGGTTCTTTCTCGTTTGGTACTTTTAAACCGATGTCTTTTGCTGTAAGTGGCTGGGAATCTTTCTTTAATAATACATTTAATTCTCCGCTCGGTTCTAAGACAGCAAATTCGACTTCAGCTACGCTGAACGCACTTTTTCCGCGGAGAAGTTCCAGTAATTCGTCACTCGTATATTTTTCTTTCTTTAAGTTATCTTCGAGTATCTTTCCGTCTTTTATTAATACGGTAGATTTCCCTTCAAAGAAGTCCCGAGCTGTTTTGTTCTTTAAAGAGAGGATTCCTGTTAAAAAAGGTACCACAGCGAAAATGAGTATCGCAAAGACGCCGTGAAAAAATTTTGAATCGAGCCCTGTAGATACTTGGGCAGCGATGTCACCAATCGTCATTCCGGCTATGTATTCAAAAAAGGAAAGCTGAGAGATTTGTCTTTTGCCTAACCATTTCGTAATAGCGAATAAAATAATTAATATGAATACAGAGCGAAGAATGACAAGTGTCCATTCCGGCAGGTGAGACATAGTCGTTTCCTCCAGTCTACTTAAAACCCTTTATATTGAGGTTCTTCACGTTCTAATACTGAAATTCTATCCTTTAAATCAGCGATGACGCTGTCCATTTCTAACATACATTCATGAAATACGCGTTTTGATTCTTCGTCTTGTGAATTTAATGAAAGGGAGCTTAAACTTGCTTGAGCGCCCCTTACACTAGCAAGGCAAGTTTTTACGCTAGCGATAACAGTCATATAAACACCTCTTATCCTTTCGGTTTGAATAACAATGCTCCAATGAAGCCGAAAATAATAGCCGCTGATACACCGGCGCTCGTTACTTTAAACATGCCGGTAATAACGCCAACGATGCCATGTTTTGCAGCTTCTTCCATTGCGCCATGAACGAGGGCATTACCAAAGCTTGTAATAGGTACAGTTGCCCCGGCTCCAGCGAAATCAATTAATGGCTCATACAAATTAAATCCATCTAATATAGCTCCAGCAACAACGAGTGTTGCCATTGTATGAGCAGGTGTTAGTTTGCCGACATCAAACATAAGTTGGCCGATTACACATATAAGTCCGCCAATGACGAAAGCCCAGAAAAAAATCATTGCGTTGCACCTCCAAATTCAATCGAAACGGCGTGAGCGATACACGGAATCGTTTCTTCTTGTTGGAATGTAAGTGGAGATAGTAAAGCGCCTGTCGCAACGACAAGTATTTTTTTGAACTCTCCTCTTTTCATTCGGTTTAATAAATGACCGTATACGACTGTTGCGGAACATCCAGGTCCGCTAGCACCAGCTATGACAGGTTGTCCTTCTCTATAAATGATAATTCCGCAATCTTGAAATTGTTCGCTCGTTACTTTCGTTCCGTGTTTATGTAGTAAGTCATAAGCAATTTCGCGTCCTACATGTCCGAGATCGCCTGTTACGATTAAATCGTAGTAAGAGGCATCAATTTGACGTTCACGTAAATGGGCTTCAATTGTATCAACTGCAGCTGGAGCCATTGCGCCTCCCATATTAAATGGATCCGTTAATCCCATATCAACCACTCGGCCGATTGTTGCAGAGGTTACTCTTGGACCGTGTCCAGTATCGCTTAAAATAGCGGCTCCTGCTCCGGTTACTGTCCACTGTGCAGTAGGCGGCTTTTGTCCACCGTATTCGGTAGGGTAGCGGAACTGTTTTTCTACAGCTGTATTATGGCTTGAAGCTCCAGTTAATAAATATTTTGCACCTTTTGCATTTACGATACTTGCCCCAAGTGCTAAACCTTCCATAGAAGTAGAGCAAGCCCCGAATAATCCGAGATAAGGAGTCCCAAGTGTGCGGCAAGCAAAGCTTGTTGGAGTAATTTGATTAATTAAATCTCCTGCGAGTACGAATTGAATATCATCTTTACGAAGCTCTGCTTTTTCAGTAGCGCGACTACAAGCTTCTTCGAATAAAATCTTATGTGCTTTTTCATAGGAATCTTGTCCGAGCCATAAATCTTCATGAAGGATATCGAAGTCTTCTGGGATGTTCCCCTTTGCTTCAAATGGTCCACCGACAACCCCTGTTGAGATAATGACTGGTTTGTTTTCAAATACCCACGTTCGGTGTCCTTGTAACATTTATAGCCCTCCCCATTGAACGAGAATAGTTTTAATAAGTGCGATGACGAAAGCGGAAAATACACCAAATAAAATAACAGAACCAGCTAGTTTAAACATATTGCCGCCAACGCCAAGGACAAATCCTTCCGTTCGATGCTCAATACATGCGGCAATAACAGAGTTACCAAATCCAGTAACAGGTACAGCTGTACCAGCACCGGCAAACTGTCCAAACCGATCGTATATACCAAATCCAGTTAGTAACATGGAGATGAAAATGAGCGTTGCGACTGTTGGATTGCCTGCTGAGCGTTCAGTGAAATCAAAATATGTGATGTAAAAAGTAGAAATGAGTTGTCCGATGAAGCAAATAAAACCACCGACGAAAAAGGCTTTTATACAATTTTTTAAGACAGGTCGTTTCGGTTCGCGTTCTTGTTCGAATTTTTTATACTCCTGTTGTACAGGGGTTAAGTTTTTATCTTTACTAGACATTGCAATCCTTCCTTTTCTTTTAAAAAGCGTTAAGTGTTAGACTCCATTTTTTTACCAATGAATTTTAATTGTTTATTAATTTCATCTTTAGATACTTCTTTTTCCTTAATTTTTCTTTCGAGTTTTTCGAGTAACATAAAGATTTTTTTATCTGTACTGACACGAACATCGAAAGTAGGGTGCTCATCACTTAGTTGCTTTTGAAGTTTGCTGCGCAACGGCTTTAATCCAAACCTTTCGTGATGCTCAGGTGTAACTGCTATGTAGAGATCTAAATTTGAATTCACTGCTGTGCTTTTTATAATTTCATCCATAGCGAGAGCTCTTTTCTTCGCTCCTTGTGATATAGATTGATTAAAGGATTCCGTACTCGTCTTTGTTAACTTTGGACCTTTTTCTTTCTCCGTTCGTTTTGCTTCTTCTTTCACTTTTTTATCTAAAGGACTATTATCACATCCGGTAAAAGAGCTAAATAGAAGTGCAAATAATGCGGTTATGAGGCCGAGTTTTCGCATAATTATCATTCCATTTCTATTGCAATATGTAATGTGATAGAAAAAGGATGACTGCATATCATCCTTTTTCTATTTCACAGCAAGATTGGTTCGTTATTGCTGTGAGTATTGTGGTTCTTCTTGTTGGACTTCTTCAACACGTGGGTTTAAAGAATCGATAATCGTTTGTGTTTGCTGCGCAGCTGTTTGGAAAAGTTGCTTAGCTTGTTGGTTATCCGTATCAAGAGCGAATCCCTCTAAGCTAGCTTGGGCACTTTTTAATCCAGAAACAGTTTGCTTTAATTTTGTAATTACAGTCATTGAATGAAGCCCCCTTTGGAATATCAATTCAAAGATTATAATTTGTGAGTTGGGGAGAATTTATGATTGGAAAATTTAGGGGTGGAATGGATTTTATATGCTCTTAGCTAAGATGCATAAGGTATTACGGGGATATTTTTATTGATTTAGATGGATTTTATTGCTATTATTATGAGAAGAAAATGAAGTGTTTTCTATAATCATGCGCCCATAGCTCAGTCGGATAGAGCGGTGGTTTCCGGTACCACGTCTGCCGGGGGTTCGAATCCCTCTGGGCGCGTCAAAAAGTCCTAACTTACGTTTTGTAGGTTAGGACTTTTTTATTTATCTCATTATTTGAGGGTTAAACAAAACAAACTGATGGAAGTCTCATTTTATATGTGTACTTTCAAAATGCCTTGTCTCATTGCTTCTGTTAAAGCTTCGGAGCGTGATCCTACTTTTAATTTTTTGAAGATTTTTGTTAGGTTGTATTCTACAGCTCTTGAACTCATGTACAGTTCATCAGCAATTTGTTTATTGCTACTTCCTTTAGAGACGGATTCTAAGATTTCTAATTCTTTTTGTGTAAGAAGAGCGGTTTTATTTTCAAGTTGTTGAGTCATTATATCGTCTTTACGTAGTTGACGTAATAACGAAATAGGAAGTAAAGTATATCCGTTTACAGCTGCACGAATTGCCATTAATAGCTCTTGTTGAGAAGCTGATTTACTAATAATGCCGCTGATACCAGAGTTTATTAATAAATTGAATTGGGATACGTATTCAAAACCTGTATATAAAATGATTTTTGCATCTGTTTGAATATGTAATATTTTCTGGGCGAGTTCAATACCACTACAATTGGGCATATTCATATCTAAGAGGTATACGTCAAAAGGTGTAGCGTCACTTTTTATAAGTGCTTCTTGTTCATTTAAAATATATTCCGCTTGCATATCTTCTTCTAATTCAATCATGTTCTTTGTTCCTTCGCCTACAATTTGATGATCATCTACGATTAATACTCGAATCATTATTTACCACCTCGGAACTGTAATGTTTATTTGAAGTCCTTTTTTAGCTTCGGATACTATATGTATTTCTCCACCAATTGATTGAAGCCTTCCTTTTATACCGGAAAGTCCCATATGCTGATTAGGAGAGTAGGGAGTGTCTATATTAAAACCTTTGCCGTTGTCTCGGTAGTCTAGGAAAATACAGTTATTCTCTTCCCATAAAAAAATCGATACGATGGTTGCCTCGGAATGTTTATCTGCGTTTGTTAGTAGTTCTTGAATGATACGATATAAAGATAAAATTTTGTCAAAATCGTAATGATGTTCTTGAATTGATTCGTGATCAAATTGAATTTGAAACTGCACACGTAATTGTGTTTGGGCTAGCAATTCTCTTAATGCACCAATTAAACCAGCATCTGATAAAAGTGATGGACGCAATTCATTACATGTGTCGCGAATTTGTTGTATTACATCGTGCATACCGAAGTGGATTTTTTTTAGTTCATTTTTTAATTCTAGTGGAACGGATTTGTTTTTTAGTAAAGAGTCTAGTTTGCGGTACCATACGATTTGATCTTGTAATGCAGAGTCGTGTAAATCTGAAGCGAGTCGGCGCCTTTCTTGTTCAGAAATTTGAAAGAGTAGGCGTGATAAGCTTGCAGAATTTGTTTTGGATTCTAAACTCTCCTGCTCTAGAGAATGAATAATTTCATTAATGGTATACAAGTTTTCGTAAATAAGACGGACGTATGTCGTGACAGTGATGAACCATGATTTTTCATGCGTATTATATTTAATATTATTCACTTTTGTTCCAATCCAGATGTAGTGCTTTATATGTTTAGTAGAGTATAAGTAAATACCGATGCATCCATCATCCTCTAATAAATCATTAATTAGTAATGCTGCCATACTCCATTTTTTCTTTTTAGAAAGTGTGAAATCTTTCGTTTGTCCATATCCGTTGCATTGTGTATATGTGTTGTCTTTCATATCATATTGAACAAATTGAACAAAAGAAGGTTTCAACATCGAAACGATTTCATTAGTGAATTTTTTCTCTAACTCTTCTGTTTTCATAATAGATGATAGCTGTGCGGTAAACTGTTCAATGTTTACGTATAAGTTTGTTTTAGTCCGAAAGAGGTAATTACGGAATGTAAAATCTAATCTTTCTTTTAATATGAGAAATAGAATGTTTAACGGGAAAATAATAATAAAACTTTGCAGCAGTCGAGAGAGAAAATTGTCTTTGTAATAAATGCTCCAGCTCGTAATGATTGCAATTAATAGAGTTGGGATTAGTGACAGAAATGCGTAATATCGTAAACGATCAAATACAAAATCTATATCAAAAATCTGCTTAGTCGCTACTAAATAAAAATAACCGATTGGAAGAGCGATTAGGAACATAGCTCCAATATCTGCTGAGAGAATCGGTGTACTGAATATTGCATCTGGAAGAGCATAGAGTGTAACGAACGGAAAGAAGGCAATGGAATGAATCGTGAGCATTAATTTTAAAAATGGTTTATGTACTGTATTGTGATATTTGATATAGGCACGGATTAAAAAGTATATGCAAAAGATAATATTTATTGAAAGGTAAATTAGTTCTAATCCATCGGTATTAACTACGGGAAATGGAATGAACATCATTAAAATAGAGAGTGATAATAAAATAATGCCAATTGCAATGTCGATTTTTAGAAATCTCATAGAAATGACGTATAGTTGCTTTTTCTTAAATAATTCATTCAACAATAAAATGAGAGACATAGGTGTACCTTGAAATACAATACTTAAAATAATGAGGGCGATAAAATCACCTTTACCAGATTCAACTGCAATTAGAAGACTTGAGGAAGTCATGAATAGAAACGTGATCAAAAAGAATTTTTCCCGGTTCAAAGGCTTCTTTGTATAAAGAAAAATAGATAACCCTAAACAAATAAAAGCGAGTAGGAAGGGGAAGTATACAGAAATGATTTTGTCACGATAATCAATGAAATGTTGTGTTCCTTTATAAGTTTGGGTGATATCATCTTTTTTAACTTGTATTTCTGATGCATTTAGTGATTGGTTTTGATATCCAGGAAGTATTCCTAAATGAGGCTTTTCTTTATTAATCGAATAGATTATATCTCCTTCTTTTAAGTCCGTATGAAAAGCCCAACCGGAGGATTTAATTTTTTCTATTGTGTATGTAGCTGAGTCTGTTTTAGAAATAAGAACTCCACTATATGGTTGGTTTATTTTATATAAGATATAGCCTTGTAAACAAAAATACAGGATAGTTACACATGAAATGAAAATGAAATTACGTTGTATCTGCAACGGTTTGGACACCTCTCTTTGTAGGTACATCATTTAATTTCTGAATATTTTTATAATAACATTTAAGAAGTTTTCATACAATCAACTTCATCTGTTGAAATTGCGGTGAACCACATAAGAGTGGTTCGCTTTTTTTACGGTAAATACAGTACGGATTGCGGACAATAGCATCAGAAAGAAGTCTATGATAAAGATACAACTTAACAAGTAAATGAAAGGGGAAATAGTTATGAAAAAGTTTTTGTTGATGGTAGGCGGGATTGTATTAGGAATGGCGGTTATTTATTTCGTAAAAAGCTAAAAGGAGCTGTTAAGGGTGGCATTTGAAATTCAAGGATTAAATAAAACATTTGGTGAATATAAAGCCGTTAATGATTTAAATATACGTGTAGAAGAAGGTGGAATTTTAGGGATGCTGGGCCGAAATGGTGCTGGTAAGACGACAACGATTCGTATGATCTTAGATTTAATCAAACCGGATAGCGGCCAAATTCTATGGAATAATCGCCCTTTTTCAAAGAAAGACCTATCTATTGGCTATTTACCAGAAGAGCGTGGATTATACCCGAAAATGAATGTAGTGGAGCAATTGGTGTATTTCGGCAAGTTAGAAGGAATGCCAGCTAATCTTGCAAAAAGGCATGCGTTACAATGGCTAGAAAAATTAGAAATGACACCACATTTAAAGAAGAAAACAGAGGAATTGTCAAAGGGAAATCAACAAAAAATCCAATTGATTTCAGCGATATTGCATAATCCGGAATTCATCATACTAGATGAACCATTTAGTGGATTGGATCCTGTAAATGCAGAGATGTTAAAAAATGTTGTGCTTGAGTTAATTGCGCAAAGAAAAACGATTATTTTTTGTAGTCATCAAATGGACAGTGTAGAAACGTTCTGTGAGGAAATTTGTATTATGAAAAACGGTCAACTTGTATTATCGGGTGCTTTGTCAGATATTAAGAAAAGTTATCAATATAAATATATGGCGTTGCAAACGGAAGGGGATATTGAACCTATTCTTAAGGAGAAAAATTTCAATTTTGAAAAAGTTAATCGTACGTTCATGATTAAAGTTAATGATGGAGAGGATGCATTTTCGCTGCTTGAAGATATTAAAACTAAACAATATATCCGAGATGTTTCTATTAAAGAACCTTCTTTACATCAAATCTTTGTTGAAAAGGCGGGTGCATAAGTAATGAGGAATTTCTGGATTGTTTTAGGGCAAACATACTGGGACCGTGTGAGAACGAAAATATTTATTGGGATGACATTGTTATTAATAGGAGGAGGGATATTCTTATTCTCTTTTCCAACTTTAGTACAAAAGTTTTCTGGGGAGAAAGAAAAAGCAAAGGTTGTATTTATTTCTGAAGCACCCAATGTTACGGTGGATCAATCTAATCTTAGTAAAGCTCTGCCAGAATGGGATTGGTCTTTAGGAGATAAAACAAAATTAAATCAATATAAGCAACAATTGTTAGATAAGAAAGTCGAAGCGCTCTTTATATTAAAAGAGGGTGCGGGTGCTGAACCAGTATTAGATTACTTTATGAAGCTAGATAATCCTAAGTTGATTCAAAGTGCACAGGTATTTGTACAAAATCAGTATTTTCAAAGTGCGGTAGTTAAGCAGCAGTTATCAGAAGAGGCTGTGAAATCATTGACGATGAACGTGCAAGCGACAAAGCAAAACTTAAATAATGAAGAAACAAGTTCATTTTTACTAGTATATTTATTAGTAGCGATTATGTACTTAGCGATCACTTCATATGGAAATGCTATCGCGACAGCAGTTGCATCAGAGAAAGCCTCACGTGTTATGGAAGT
This sequence comes from Bacillus sp. 7_6_55CFAA_CT2, assembly GCF_000238655.1. Classification (NCBI taxonomy): domain Bacteria; kingdom Bacillati; phylum Bacillota; class Bacilli; order Caryophanales; family Bacillaceae; genus Bacillus; species Bacillus sp. 7_6_55CFAA_CT2. The sequence continues at coordinate 385,267 of NZ_JH414711.1, forward strand.
GATGGTTACAAAAGTATCTCCTGTCCATATGGTTTTCGGGAAAATTTTAGGAGTCGGTCTTGCTAGTTTGACACAGTTATTTATCTTCTTCTTTAGTATGGCGCTATATATTAAATCTGGAATTTTTAAGGTATCGGATTCGTTTTTTGGAGTGAATATTGATGTAAATATGATTACAGGTGAGCACGCTGCATATTTCTTGTTATATTTTGTTCTCGGTTACTTCGTTTATGCGGCACTTTTCGCAGTGTTTGGTTCTATGGTAAGCAGGCCAGAAGAATTATCTGGAACAACGATGCCAATTACTCTTATATTGATGGGAAGCTTAGTGGTGGAGTTATTAGTAGTACTTGATAACCCTGAAGGGCTAGTATCAAGAGTGACATCATATGTACCGTTTACAGCTCCAATTAGTATGGTAGTTAGGATTATTAATGGATCCGTTGGGAGTTTAGAAATTATTACATCTATGGTTGTATTATTAGCTAGTATCAGCTTAATTGCTATGTTTGCAGCGAAGGTCTATCCGAAAGGCGTGTTAAGAAGTGGTAAGAGCCTTAAATTTAGTCAATTGTTAAAAAATAATTAATTGTAGGGGGGAATAAATAATGAGATTTTTTTCGAAAAGAAAACAAAAAATGATGGATAGTAGTGGCGAGAGAAGCGTGAAAAAAATAGTTGAGTTGTCTGTGGAAGAGATGAGGGGAATTCAAGGAGCGTCTAGTGAATCAAATGATTATCTCTATGATTCCTATGTAATTAGGAATCAAAGTTCCTTAGCGTTGAATAAAAGGTTTCTTCCTTAATAAAAATCATAAAAGAGTAGTTAGGCATAGTGAAGCGTCACTATACCTAAACTGCTCTTTTTATTTTGGAATTGAACAGAGAGAAATTTAATGTTGTTATATATAAAATTAAGAGTTACTATTAGTATGTGGTTATAAAAAGTTTATCCAGCATTAACGGGCAGTAAGACCCCCACCTCAAAATTCAGCGGAAGCAAAGAAGTTAGGTGGGGATCGGACTGCCCGTAAAAGCCCGATTGGTAAGGGATAATAATCAGTGGGGATGGACAAAACCCCCCACTGATTAAAGTTTCACTTTATTATTTTCTTTCAATATTATTCAAATTTCGGTTGTAAGTTGTAAATCTCATTAATACATATAAATTAATAATATTTTGGAATGGGTGTCTGCGTGAGGATTCTCCTTTTACCAAACTTATTGTACAATAGAAACAAGGGGGAGATTAGTTTGAAGGCAAGTCTTTTACAAGAACAAAGCTTACGTTTGGCAATGACACAAGAGTTAAGGCAAGCGATTACAATGCTCCAGTATAATGTACAAGAATTATCGGAGTTTTTGTATGAGCAATCGTTAGAGAATCCCCTTATTGAGTTAGGTGGTTTTGAGAGGGAGAAGAAAAAGAGCTCTAACAACAGTAAAAGTACCAGCAAACAAGTCGAGAATCAGATGGAGATCTACAGTGTGGATTCTACAACGATTCAGCAACATTTATTAAATCAAATACAGTATTATAAAATAGATGAAGAAGAGCGAAAAGTAGCTTCTTTCATTATTATGAACATGGATGGAAATGGATATTTACAAGAAACGAATGAAGAGTTAGCAGAGCTCCTTTCTGCACATATTCATGTAGTCGACCGTTCTGTAGAGCTTGTCCAATCACTGGAGCCAGCAGGGGTAGGGGCGCGTAATATTCAGGAATGTTTAACCTTACAATTGAAGCGCTTACAAAGGCGTAATGGATTAGCAGAAGAGGTTGTAGAAGATCATTTCGCTTATTTCGTGAAGAAAGATTGGCGAAAGCTCGTTCAAGTGTTGAAATGTAGTAATGAGGAATTACAGAGTGCGGTAAATTGTATAACGTCATTACAACCAAAACCAGGTCTTGCGTTTTCTTCAGATAAACCACTTTACATTGTACCTGATATGGCGGTGAAAAAAGATGGCGATCGCCTCGTTTTACAAATGAATGAGAGAAATATGCCGAGAATTGAAATTCATTCTGAATATAGTGCGCTTCTTAATAATAGTGAAAGTGAAGTAGCATCTTACGTATCAGAAAAGTATCAGCATGTGCAGTGGATTATGCGCAGTTTGAAGCAGAGAAAACAGACATTGCTGCAAGTAATGACTATTATTATGGAAAAACAACGTGATTTCTTCTGGAAAGGTCCAGAGTATTTAAGACCTCTCGCTTTAAAAGAGGTAGCGGAAGAGTTAAGTGTGCATGAATCGACAATTAGTCGTGCGACGCGAAATAAATATGTGCAAACACCACACGGTTTATTTGAGATGAAATCGTTCTTTAGCAATGCCGTTTCGACGACTGAAGATGAAGCAGTTTCTACAAAACGTGTAAAACAATTTATTCAAACGCTAATTGGGGCAGAGGATAAGAAAAAGCCACTTTCAGATCAAAAGATTTCAAAATTATTAGAAGAAGAGCATGAAATTGTTATTTCTCGAAGAACAGTGGCGAAGTATAGAGAACAAATGCATATCCCAGCTTCGTCATTACGAAAAACGATCGGATAGGTGAAGAAGATGAAAGTTGTACTGTATACTAAAAAAGATTGTGGCCTTTGCGTGAAGGCAAAACAAGTTTTACAGGAAGTACAATGTGAATATTCTTTTCAAATCGAGGAAATAGATATATATGAAGATAATGACCTTTTAGAAAAATATCACTTAATGATTCCGGTTGTAGAAATGGACGGAAAACAAGTAGAATATGGTAACATTCACAAAGGTGTCATAATAAACTATATAAAGAATGCAGTTAAGAGTTGAATAAGTTTCTATCTCCTGTTACAATAATACACGTAGCAGGGATTATTTTTTTAACCTATGTGGGACACAAAATGTCACTATGGGACGTAAAGTGACCACGAGGGAAAATGAACCGATGTAGTGAGGAGAAAAGATATGCGCTCATGGATTCAGAACACAAAAAAATTATTACCTGATCTGCTACCTGTTATGCAAACGAGAATGCAAATTCTTCAATACATTAGGCTCATGCAGCCGATTGGAAGAAGAAACTTATCAGCAAGTCTCGGTATGACAGAACGAGTATTGCGAAGTGAAGTTCAAGTTTTGAAAGAACAAAACTTAGTTCACGTCGCTTCTTCTGGAATGACTTTGACAGAAGAAGGAACAGCTTTAGTTCTTGCTTTGGAAGACTTTATGAAAGAAATTTCCGGGTTAAAGGTTTTAGAAAAGCAACTTAAGGAAACATTAGACTTGGATGAAGTTTTCGTTGTCCCTGGTGATAGTGATGAATCACCTTGGGTCAAACTGGAGATGGGCCGTGCTTGTGTGACTTGTATAAAAGACCGTCTGACAGCGAATAATATCGTTGCTGTGGCTGGAGGAACTACGCTAGCTGCTGCTGCGGACATGATGCAACTTGATTGCAAAGATTTACATATGCTGTTTGTCCCAGCACGTGGTGGAATTGGAGAAGGTGTTGAATTAGAAGCCAATACCATTTGTGCCAAGATGGCGCAAAATACGATGAGTAATTATCGCTTATTGTATGTTCCAGACCATGTTAGTAGCGAAGCATATGCGTCTATTGTGACAGAGCCTTCCGTGAAAGAAGTTCTTGAGTTGATTCGATCTTCCAATATCGTCATTCATGGAATAGGTGATGCGTTAACAATGGCACGTCGCAGAAGTACTTCAGAAGCAGATTGGTTAAAGATTCAGGCAAGCGAAGCAGTTGGCGAAGCTTTCGGTTACTACTTTAATGAAGAAGGAAATGTTGTTCATAAAGTAAGAACAGTTGGTATGCAACTAGAGGACTTACAAAATGTATCTCATGTTGTTGCAGTCGCTGGAGGTTCTTCAAAGGCAAAAGCAATACAGGCTGTAATTAAACAAGGGCACACTTCAATTCTAATTACAGATGAAGGTGCAGCAAAACAGTTAACAAAGGGTTTTACCCTTTAATATAATCCCCCAAGGAGGAAATTCAAATGACTAAAATTGGTATTAATGGATTTGGACGTATCGGACGTAACGTATTCCGCGCAGCTCTTAACAACTCTGAGGTAGAAGTAGTAGCAATCAACGACTTAACAGATGCTAAAACATTAGCTCACCTTTTAAAATATGACACAGTTCACGGAACTTTAAATGCAGAAGTATCTGCTAACGAAAACAGCATCGTTGTTAACGGTAAAGAAATTAAAGTTATCGCTGAGCGTGACCCAGCTCAATTACCATGGAGCGACTACGGAGTAGAAGTAGTAGTAGAATCTACTGGCCGTTTCACTAAAAAATCAGATGCTGAGAAACACTTAGGTGGATCAGTTAAGAAAGTTATCATCTCAGCTCCAGCTTCTGACGAAGATATCACTGTAGTTATGGGTGTTAACCACGAACAATACGATGCAGCTAACCACAACGTAGTATCTAACGCTTCTTGTACTACAAACTGTCTAGCTCCATTCGCTAAAGTATTAAACGAAAAATTCGGCGTAAAACGCGGAATGATGACAACAATTCACTCTTACACTAACGACCAACAAATCTTAGACTTACCACACAAAGATTTACGTCGTGCTCGTGCAGCAGCTGAAAACATGATCCCAACATCTACTGGTGCAGCTAAAGCTGTAGCATTAGTATTACCAGAACTTAAAGGTAAATTAAACGGTGGCGCTGTACGTGTTCCAACTGCTAACGTTTCTCTAGTTGACTTAGTTGTTGAACTTGACAAAGAAGTAACAGTTGAAGAAGTAAATGCAGCATTCAAAGCAGCAGCTGAAGGCGAATTAAAAGGTATCCTTGGATACAGCGAAGAGCCATTAGTATCTATCGACTATAACGGATGTACAGCTTCTTCTACAATCGATGCATTATCTACAATGGTAATGGAAGGTAACATGGTTAAAGTACTTTCTTGGTACGATAACGAAACTGGTTACTCTAACCGCGTAGTAGACCTAGCAGCTTACATGACTTCAAAAGGTCTTTAATTCTTAATTATATAAGTTATCAATGACAAAACGAGGGAGAGGGTTTGTTCCCTCTCTCTCTTCTTTCGTTTTAAAAGCAAATGTGTTAAGCTTTTGAGTGGGTTTTGTCAATCCTAACTAGTAGTCGGAGGGAAATCCAATGAACAAAAAATCAATTCGTGACGTAGATTTAAAAGGTAAGCGTGTATTTTGCCGCGTTGATTTCAACGTACCTATGAAAGAAGGCAAAATTACAGATGAAACTCGTATCCGTGCAGCTCTTCCTACAATTCAATATTTAGTAGAGCAAGGTGCGAAAGTTATTTTAGCAAGTCACTTAGGCCGTCCAAAAGGTCAAGTAGTAGAAGAAATGCGTTTAACTCCAGTAGCAGCACGTTTAGGCGAGCTTCTTGGTAAAGACGTTAAAAAAGCGGACGAAGCATTCGGACCAGTTGCACAAGAAATGGTTGCAGCAATGAACGAAGGCGACGTATTAGTTCTTGAAAACGTACGTTTCTATGCGGGCGAAGAAAAGAACGATGCAGAACTTGCGAAAGAATTTGCAGCACTTGCTGACATCTTCGTAAACGATGCATTCGGTGCAGCTCACCGTGCTCACGCTTCTACAGCAGGTATCGCAGACTACCTACCAGCAGTATCTGGTCTATTAATGGAAAAAGAGTTAGATGTACTTGGTAAAGCACTTTCTAACCCAGAACGTCCATTTACAGCTATCATCGGTGGTGCGAAAGTAAAAGATAAAATCGGTGTAATTCGTCATCTATTAGACAAAGTAGATAACTTAATCATCGGTGGTGGACTTGCTTACACATTCGTTAAAGCTTTAGGTCATGAAATTGGTCTATCTCTATGTGAAGACGACAAGATCGAACTAGCTAAAGAATTTATGCAACTTGCAAAAGAAAAAGGCGTAAACTTCTACATGCCAGTTGATGTTGTAATCACTGAGGAATTCTCTGAAACTGCAACAACTAAAATCGTTGGTATCGACTCTATCCCTTCTAACTGGGAAGGCGTGGACATCGGTCCTAAAACACGTGAAATTTATGCAGATGTAATTAAAAATTCTAAGCTTGTTGTATGGAATGGACCAATGGGTGTATTCGAAATGACTCCATTCGCAGAAGGTACAAAAGCAGTAGGACAAGCATTAGCAGATGCAGAAGATACATACTCTGTTATCGGCGGTGGTGACTCTGCAGCAGCTGTTGAAAAATTCGGTATGGCTGATAAAATGAGCCACATTTCTACTGGCGGCGGTGCGTCATTAGAATTCATGGAAGGTAAAGAGCTTCCAGGTGTAGTTTGTCTTAACGACAAATAAGTAGCAGCCAAAGAAAAAGGACGGTGCAAAGCATGCGTAAACCAATTATCGCAGGTAACTGGAAAATGAATAAAACTCTATCTGAAGCAGTTAGCTTCGTAGAGGAAGTTAAAGGTCAAATCCCAGCAGCTTCAGCTGTTGATGCAGTAGTTTGCTCTCCAGCTCTATTCTTAGAGCGCCTTGTAGCAGCAACTGAAGGAACTGACTTACAAGTAGGTGCACAAAACATGCACTTCGAAAAAAATGGTGCATTCACTGGCGAAATTAGCCCAGTAGCACTTAGCGACTTAAAAGTTGGCTATGTAGTACTTGGCCACTCTGAGCGTCGTGAAATGTTTGCTGAAACAGATGAGTCAGTAAACAAAAAGACTATCGCAGCATTTGAACATGGTTTAACACCAATCGTATGTTGTGGTGAGACTTTAGAAGAGCGCGAAAGCGGAAAAACATTTGATCTAGTAGCAGGTCAAGTGACAAAAGCACTTGCAGGTTTAACAGAAGAGCAAGTTAAAGCAACTGTTATCGCTTATGAGCCAATCTGGGCTATCGGTACAGGTAAATCTTCTTCTTCTGCAGATGCAAACGAAGTATGTGCGCACATCCGTAAAGTTGTTGCAGAAGCTGTTTCTCCAGAAGCTGCAGAAGCTGTTCGTATCCAATACGGCGGTAGCGTAAAACCAGAAAACATTAAAGAGTATATGGCACAATCTGACATCGACGGCGCTTTAGTTGGCGGTGCTAGCTTAGAGCCTGCTTCGTTCTTAGGTCTTCTGGGGGCGGTAAAATGAGAAAGCCAACAGCTTTAATCATTCTTGACGGTTTCGGACTTCGTGAAGAAACTTACGGGAATGCTGTAGCACAAGCTAAGAAACCTAATTTTGATGGCTACTGGAACAAATTCCCTCACACAACGCTTACAGCTTGTGGTGAGGCGGTAGGTCTTCCAGAAGGTCAAATGGGTAACTCTGAGGTTGGTCACTTAAATATCGGTGCTGGCCGCGTAGTATATCAAAGCTTAACACGCGTTAACGTTGCAATTCGTGAAGGTGAGTTCGATAAGAACGAAACTTTCCAAAATGCAATTAAAAGTGTAAAAGAAAAAGGTACTGCACTTCATTTATTCGGTTTACTTTCTGACGGTGGTGTGCACAGTCACATGAACCATATGTTTGCTCTTCTTCGCCTAGCAGCAAAAGAAGGCGTGGAGAAAGTTTATATCCATGCCTTCTTAGACGGCCGCGATGTTGGACCACAAACAGCAAAAGGTTATATCGATGCAACGAATGAAGTAATTAAAGAAACAGGAGTAGGACAATTCGCGACTATCTCTGGTCGTTATTACTCTATGGACCGTGACAAGCGTTGGGATCGCGTAGAAAAATGTTACAGTGCTATGGTGAATGGTGAAGGCCCTACTTATAAATCAGCAGAAGAGTGTGTAGAAGACTCTTATGCGAACGGTATCTATGATGAATTCGTATTGCCGTCTGTAATTGTTAACGAAGATAACACGCCAGTTGCAACAATCAATGATGATGATGCAGTTATCTTCTATAACTTCCGTCCAGACCGTGCAATTCAAATTGCTCGTGTATTTACAAACGAAGACTTCCGTGAGTTCGATCGTGGTGAAAAAGTACCTCACATTCCAGAATTCGTATGTATGACACACTTCAGTGAAACTGTAGATGGTTACGTGGCATTCAAGCCAATGAACCTTGATAACACTTTAGGTGAAGTTGTTGCGCAAGCGGGATTAAAGCAACTTCGCATCGCGGAAACTGAAAAGTATCCGCACGTTACATTCTTCTTTAGCGGTGGTCGTGAGGCTGAATTCCCAGGAGAAGAGCGTATCTTAATTAACTCACCGAAGGTTGCAACGTATGACTTGAAACCTGAAATGAGCATTTACGAAGTAACGGACGCTTTAGTAAATGAAATCGAAAATGATAAACATGATGTTATCATTCTTAACTTTGCGAACTGTGATATGGTTGGCCATTCTGGGATGATGGAACCAACAATTAAAGCAGTAGAAGCAACTGACGAATGTTTAGGAAAAGTTGTAGAAGCGATTCTTGCAAAAGATGGTGTAGCACTTATTACTGCTGACCATGGTAATGCTGATCAGGAGTTAACTGCTGATGGCGGTCCTATGACAGCTCATACAACTAACCCGGTTCCTTTCATCGTTACAAAAAATGATGTAGAGCTTCGTGAAGGTGGTATTTTAGGAGATATCGCTCCAACAATGCTTACACTTTTAAATGTGGAACAACCGAAAGAAATGACAGGTAAAACAATTATTAAATAATTTGCTTATATAAAAAGGAGAGAATTTATTATGTCAACAATTATTGATGTTTATGCTCGCGAAGTCCTTGACTCTCGTGGTAACCCAACTGTAGAAGTAGAAGTTTACACAGAAAGCGGCGCTTTCGGACGCGCTATCGTACCAAGTGGTGCATCTACTGGTGAGCACGAAGCAGTAGAATTACGTGACGGTGACAAATCTCGTTACCTTGGTAAAGGTGTTGTTAACGCAGTAAACAACGTTAACGAAATTATCGCTCCAGAAATCGCTGGTTTCGATGTAACTGACCAAGCTGGTATCGACCGTGCTATGATCGAATTAGATGGCACTCCAAACAAAGGTAAACTAGGCGCTAACGCTATCCTTGGTGTATCTATGGCAGTAGCTCACGCAGCAGCTGACTTCGTAGGTCTTCCATTATACCGTTACCTTGGTGGATTCAATGCAAAACAATTACCAACTCCAATGATGAACATCATCAACGGTGGTTCTCACGCTGATAACAACGTTGACTTCCAAGAGTTCATGATCTTACCAGTTGGTGCTCCAACATTCAAAGAATCAATCCGTATGGGTGCTGAAGTATTCCATGCACTTAAAGCTGTATTACATGACAAAGGTCTTAACACTGCAGTAGGTGACGAAGGTGGATTCGCTCCAAACCTTGGTTCTAACCGTGAAGCTTTAGAAGTAATCATCGAAGCTATCGAAAAAGCTGGTTACAAAGCTGGCGAGAACGTATTCTTAGGAATGGACGTTGCTTCTTCTGAGTTCTACAACAAAGAAACTGGTAAATATGACCTTGCAGGCGAAGGCCGTACTGGCTTAACTTCTGCAGAAATGGTTGATTTCTATGAAGAGCTTTGCAAAGACTTCCCAATCATCTCTATCGAAGATGGTTTAGACGAAAACGACTGGGATGGTCACAAATTATTAACTGAGCGTATCGGTGATAAAGTACAATTAGTTGGTGACGATTTATTCGTAACTAACACTCAAAAACTTGCTGAAGGTATCGAAAAAGGTATCTCTAACTCAATCTTAATTAAAGTTAACCAAATCGGTACTTTAACTGAGACTTTCGAAGCTATCGAAATGGCTAAACGTGCTGGTTACACAGCAGTTGTATCTCACCGTTCTGGTGAAACTGAAGATGCTACAATCGCTGACATCGCAGTTGCAACTAACGCTGGCCAAATCAAAACTGGTTCTATGAGCCGTACTGACCGTATTGCTAAGTACAACCAATTATTACGCATCGAAGACGAACTAGGCGAAATCGCTGTTTACGATGGTATCAAATCTTTCTATAACATCAAACGATAATTGTAGAAAATAAACGACAGACCGTGAGAAATCACGGTCTGTTTTTTTATGCTAAAATTGTTCACCCGTCATAAGTGACATGAAATGTTTGAAGAAGCGGTTATAGTCAAAATCAATTGCGATTTGATGAACCGGCCAATCAATAAATGGCTTCTGGTTCACTAAAGAGCGAAATTCCCCTATGGTTGCTCCTTGTGCAGAGGATTCTGTCATGACAACAATAGGTGATTTATGATACGTGAACATAGAGTTATCAAATAAAGCGAGTATTGGCATTGTGTCATGGAAAGGGCTGCCTTTTAAATGTGGTAGGGCGTCTTTATAATATCCGTAGTAATAATGATCGAATAAAGGTTTGAGAAGTGGGGCTTTTCTTTTTGCTTCAATATACTCTGCCATTTCTGGTGTAATGACGGAATATTGGGTAACGTTTAATGGGTATATGTACATGTTAGCTGTAGATTGAAGGACTATATTAGCAGCAGTAGGATCGCCATAAAAGTTTGCTTCGGAAATAGGGGTAACATTACCAGGATGTAAAAAGGCACCGCCCATTACGTAGTAAGATTTAACTTGCTTCATTAACTGTTTACATACGATGAATAAAATTGCTAGGGAGGTAAGTCTTCCTAAACTTACAATGATTAATTCATCTTTATACTGTTCAATAAGAGGAATGACTTCAAAAAAATTCTCCATTTCTCCGTTAGTCACATTCACCTTTGGAATAATTGGACCGAGCCCCTGTTTCCCATGTACATCCGTAAAAAACGCAGGTGGGGCACCTGTAAGGGGACGTTCTGAACCACCGAATATCTTGATATTTCTATTCTTTGTTTCGTTATTAAAAAAATGAGCATTTTCTACGGCCATTTTTTTTGGAACATTGCCGTAATCAGCAACGATACCGACGATTTCTATTTCATCGATAAAGAATGCTAAGAGGAGAGCCATCGTATCATCAATCCCAGGATCACAAAAAATGAGAACTTTTTTGGGCATATGTTCACCACCTATCTTGTTTATCCGGTACAAATCCGCTTGGTGAGGGATAATAATTAATGGGGATGAGGAAAACCTCAATGATTAAAGTTTCACTTTATATATATGTAAGTTTAAGGATAAAAAGATTATTTTATTGAAATAATAGTCTTTTAAATTCAGAAAATAAAAACTTTTTATATTAGGTCAAGGTTTTTGACGTAATTTTCGTTTAGAAATGCAGTCATATCAAGGTTGTAAGCGTATAACATAGGCTGTTTTTGCTGTCAAGTTGATAAATTGCAGCTTTTTACAATTTATACTATGATAAAGATATTAACAGAAGATCGTATAAACATGAGGGATGATGAACATGAAATTTACAAAGATTCTTGTCCAAATTGCTGCTCTTTACGTGTTTTATATGGTTGGAACTTGGGTGCAAGAAATGTTAAATATTCCGATTCCAGGAAGTTTGATTGGAATGTTCCTCTTACTTGTTTTACTTAGCCTAAAAGTTCTTCCAGTGAAATGGTTCGATTTAGGAGCAGAAACACTCGTTGCTATTATGCCGTTTTTATTAATTCCGCCAACGCTTGGCCTAATGAATTACGGTGCTTTTTTTATGAGTAAAGGAATTTCTCTTTTCATTACAGTTGTAGCGAGTACATTTTTAATTATTATTGTCGCAGGACATACAGGACAATATCTTGCGAATAGGAAGGAAAGAGAGTCGCGATGAGCCAAATATTAATCGGAATCGGTTGGGTTCTTTTTACGGTGCTATTATATCAATTATCTAAAAAAATCTATAAATTATTTCCAACACCATTCACCATTCCAATGCTTGTAGCAACTGGATTAATGGCTTTCCTATTTATCGTGCTTGATATACCATATCAACATTATATGGAAAGTGGTGGTGGCTGGATTGCAAAGCTACTTGGACCCGGTGTTGTAGCATTTGCAATTCCTCTTTATAAACAACGTCATGTTCTGCAAAAATATGTTGTACCGATTGCTGGCGGGGTATTAGTAGGTACAACAGTTGCAATCGCTAGTGATTTTGCGATTGCTTCACTTATGGGAACGGATAAAAGCTTAATCTTATCGTCATTACCAAAATCGGTGACAATGCCAGTTGCGATGAGTGTTTCTGAACAAGTCGGTGGTGTACCTTCCTTAACAGCAGCTTTCGTTGTTATCGCAGGTATTACTGGAACGATTACAGGACCCCTTTTATTAAAATGGAGCCGTGTTACAAACTCAGTTGGTAAAGGTATCGGATTTGGATGTGCTTCTCATATTATGGGCGTGATGAGAGCGATGAAAAATAACGAGCATGAAGGTGTTATTGGATCGGTAACAATGACATTAACAGCAATTTTGACATGTTTACTTGGACCGTTATTTGCGATGATGTTTATGTAATAGAAGAAAAGCGAGAGCGCCTCTATAGCTCTCGCTTTTCTATAGAATTTATGCTACAGTTACAATAACTGAATCTTTGTAGGAGGTACGCCAAGTGCATACGTTATTATCAGTTTTACTTATTATTGTATCGATTTTAATGATTGTTATGGTACTTATGCAATCTAGTAATAGCTCAGGCCTTTCAGGTGCAATTTCAGGCGGTGCGGAGCAATTATTTGGTAAGCAAAAGGCACGTGGAATTGAAGCGGTATTAAACCGTATTACAATTGTTTTAGCTGTATTGTTCTTTGTATTAACAATTGGTGTTACGTACTTCAATTTATAGAATTGAAAGAAGAAGCGTTAGTGAATGGTACTAATGGTTCTTCTTTTTTTGTTTTGCTATTTGAAAGATGTTTCTAATTAGATTATAGAAATACAAATATGGTACACTAGATATAGAAAGAATACGACTAGATTACAGAAGAGAAAGAGGAGAAATACATGATGAAATTAGCATCTCCGAAACCATTTACATTTGAGGGTGGAGACCGCGCTGTTTTATTACTACATGGATTCACAGGGAACTCAGCTGATGTACGTATGTTAGGGCGTTTCTTAGAAAAGAAAGGCTATACTTGTCATGCGCCAATTTATAAAGGGCACGGTGTACCACCAGAAGAGCTTGTTCATACAGGGCCTACAGATTGGTGGCAAGATGTAACGGAGGCATATCAGCTTTTAAAAGATAAAGGTTTTGAGAAAATTGCTGTTGTTGGATTGTCACTCGGCGGCGTATTTTCTTTAAAATTAGGTTATACAGTACCGGTTTTAGGTGTCGTACCAATGTGTGCACCGATGTATATTAAGAGCGAAGAAACGATGTACCAAGGTATATTGGCATATGCCCGCGAATATAAAAAACGTGAGCAAAAATCACCTGAACAAATTGAACAAGAAATGTTGGAATTCCAAAAGACACCGATGAATACATTAAAAGCATTACAACAATTAATTGCTGACGTACGTAACAATGTGGATATGATTTATGCGCCAACATTTGTTGTACAAGCACGTCATGACGAAATGATTAATACAGATAGTGCTAACATTATTTATAACGGTGTAGAATCTACGTTAAAAGACATTAAATGGTATGAAGACTCTACGCATGTCATTACACTTGATAAACAACGTGACGAGCTACATGAGGATGTATATAACTTCTTGGAGCAACTAGATTGGTAAGATCTAGTTGCCTCTTTTTTTCATAAGGAATTTTTTGTGAAAACTGTAAAAATCATAAGGGGAGTATTGAAGTTTCACTTTATACATCCCCTATCTTTCGGATACACTAAATAATATAAGGTTTTAAAGGAGGTATTTTTGCTTGGAAGAAATCATACAAGAACATATTGATAAGTTGTTATTATTTATGAGAGAAGAAGCGTATAAACCGCTAACGATACAAGAGTTAGAAGAGGCATTTGGAATTGAAGGTTCTGAGGGTTTTAAAGATTTTGTAAAGGCACTTGTAACGATGGAAGAGAAGGGACTTGTTATTCGTACACGTAGCAACCGTTACGGTCTTCCTGAAAAGATGAATTTAATACGCGGTAAATTAATTGGACATGCACGTGGTTTTGCATTCGTTGTACCAGACGAGAAGAAAACAGGAGACGATGATCTTTTCATCCCGCCTACAGAATTAAACGGTGCACTTCATGGCGATACAGTATTAGCACGCCTTAGTTCTCAATCGAGCGGTTCGCGTCAAGAAGGTTCAATTGTACGCATTTTAGAGCGTGGAACGAAAGAACTAGTTGGTACATATACAGAATCGAAAAACTTTGGATTCGTTATACCTGACAATAAGCGCTGGACGAGTGATATCTTTATCTTGAAAAGCGCATCGATGGGTGCTGTAGAAGGTCATAAAGTAGTTGTGAAAATTACGAGCTATCCAGAGAATCGTTTAAGTGCAGAAGGTGAAGTTATTCAAATTCTAGGTCATAAAAATGATCCAGGAGTAGATATTTTATCTGTCATTCATAAACATCATTTACCTTTAGCATTCCCTGAGGAAGTGATGGAGCATGCAAACAGTGTACCAGAAACGATTTCAGAAGAAGATTTAAAAGATCGCCGCGACCTGCGCGATCAAATGATCGTAACGATTGATGGTGCAGATGCGAAAGACTTAGATGATGCTGTTACAGTAACGAAGCTTGAGAACGGTAACTACAAGCTAGGCGTTCACATTGCGGATGTAAGTCATTACGTTCAAGAAGGCTCTCCAATTGATGTTGAAGCAGCGGAAAGAGCGACGAGTGTATATCTTGTTGACCGTGTAATCCCGATGATTCCGCATCGTCTATCTAACGGTATTTGTTCATTAAATCCGAAAGTAGACCGTCTGACGTTATCTTGTGAAATGGAAATCAACAATTTAGGTGATGTTGTTAAACACGAGATTTTCCAAAGTGTGATTAAAACGACAGAGCGTATGACGTATGCTGACGTAAGAAGCATTTTAGAAGATGAGGACGAAGAGTTAATTAAGCGTTATGAGCCGCTCGTACCGATGTTTAAAGAGATGGGGCAATTGGCACAAATTTTACGTGAAAAACGTATGCGCCGTGGTGCAATTGACTTTGACTTTAAAGAAGCGAAAGTATTAGTGGATGAAGAAGGAAAACCGACTGATGTTGTTATGCGTGATCGTTCTGTTTCAGAGAAGTTAATTGAAGAATTTATGCTTGTTGCGAATGAAACAGTAGCAGAGCACTTCCACTGGATGAACGTACCGTTTATGTACCGTGTCCATGAAGATCCGAAAGAAGATAAGCTTGAGCGTTTCTTCGAGTTTGTAACGAACTTCGGATATGCGGTAAAAGGACGTGCGAATGAAGTGCACCCTCGTGCGCTGCAACAAATTCTTGAAATGGTTCAAGGACAGCCAGAAGAAGTAGTTATTTCAACAGTTATGCTTCGTTCTATGAAGCAAGCTCGTTACGATGCGGATAGTTTAGGACATTTCGGTTTATCAACTGAGTTCTACACACATTTCACATCACCAATTCGTCGTTACCCAGATACAATCGTTCATAGATTAATTCGTGAATACATTATTAATGGTAAAGTCGACAACGAAACGCAAGCAAAATGGCGTGAACAATTACCTGAGATTGCAGAGCACTCTTCTAATATGGAACGCCGTGCTGTTGAAGCAGAGCGTGAAACAGATGAGATGAAAAAAGCAGAGTATATGGTTGATAAGATCGGTGAAGAGTATGACGGTATGATTAGCTCTGTAACAAACTTCGGTTTATTCGTAGAGCTTCCAAATACAATTGAAGGTCTTGTACACGTTAGCTACTTAACGGATGATTACTACCGTTATGACGAGCAACATTTCGCTATGATCGGAGAACGTACAGGAAACGTATTCCGCATCGGTGACGAAATTACAATTCGCGTTATTAACGTAAACAAAGACGAGCGTGCAATCGACTTTGAAATCGTTGGCATGAAAGGCACACCTCGCCGTAAGTTCAAAGATCGTCCAGTCGTTATCGAGCAGCCAAGAACAGGCAGAAAGAAACGCGGTGGACGTAGCGAGCGCAGTAATGAGCGCGGCGGTGAACGTGGCACAGGTAGAAAATTTGACCGTGGTGGTAAAGGAAAAGGAAGAGGATCTGCATCCGCATCCGCTTCTGCTAGCCAGCCAGGAAAAAAAGATGGTAACGGTAAGAAGAAAAAAGCATTCTTCGAAAACGTACCAGGATTCAAGAAGAAAAAGAAAAAGCGTAAGTAAGAAAAGAGTGGCTTCGCTTTGATGAAAAGCGGGGCCTTTTCTTTTTTCTTCGTGGCTTAAGAGCGAGCCACTTTCGCTTTTTGTTGGAATCCAGCTACAGTGGCTAGAATGTTCGGCGGCTTCGCTTCTTCCCCAGAGGCAAAGAGCGCCTCAAGGTCAGAAGCTCCATCCACCTCACATTCTGAGCGAGCCACTTTCGCTTTTAATGGAATCCAGCTACAGTGGCTAGAATCTGTTGGCCATTTCACTCCCTCGGCCGAAGCAAAAAGCGCTTCTCTGTCGGGAGTTCCAATGTCCAAAGATTCTGAGTGAGCCACTTTCGCTTTTTATTAACATTTGTTACAATAGTAAAAATAGAGGAGGGACGTTATATGCCAAAGGGTACAGGTAAGGTTATTGCACAGAATAAAAAAGCATTTCATGATTATTTCATCGAAGAAACATACGAAGCAGGGCTTGTCCTTCAAGGAACGGAAATTAAGTCGATTCGCGCTGGACGCGTAAACTTGAAAGATGCGTTTGCACGTGTACATAATGGTGAAGTATGGGTTCATAATATGCACATTAATACGTACGAACAAGGGAATCGTTTCAACCATGATCCACTTCGTACGAGAAAATTACTTCTGCATAAAAAAGAAATTGATAAACTAGCGGGCGCTGCGAAAGAAACAGGTTACGCATTAGTTCCACTTAGAATTTATTTAAAAAATGGATTTGCAAAGATGGCACTTGGTTTAGCAAAAGGTAAGAAGCAATACGATAAACGTCACGATTTAAAAGAGAAAGAAGCTAAACGTGAAATTGCACGCGCGTTCCGTGATCGCCAAAAGATGTAATACAGATATTTACATTTGTAAAATGGAGCGCGTATGTTATAATAACTTATGTAAGGTTGTTGCACATTGAAAAACAGCTCTTAGTAGCTATCACGATATTTTCTTCGTATGCTCCATTTTTATCATGGGGACGTTACGGATTCGACAGGGATAGTTCGAGCTTAGGTTGCGAGTCGAGGGGATCGGCCTCGTTAAAACGTCAAAGCCTATAATTGGCAAACAAAACAATCTTTCTTTAGCTGCTTAATTGCACTAAAGGTTCCTCCCTCCATCGTCCATGTGGTAGGGTAAGGGACTCAAACTAAGTGGACTACGCCGGAGTTCGCCGTCTGAGGACAAAGGAAGAGAATAACCAGACTAGCAACTTGGAAGCCTGTCGATAGGCCGAAGAGTTCGCGAAATGCTAATATATCGACTACACTCGTAGAAGCTTAAGTGCCGATATTTTTGGACGTGGGTTCGACTCCCACCGTCTCCACCAATACATATTTGGTGGTTTTTTATTTTGTATAATATGAACCATAATTTTGCCAGGTTGGTGAGGTTATGGTTCTTTTTGTTTGTGGTTTTATAGAATGCTGAAGTCGATGGGACGGTATCCCTGAAAGAGAGAATAAAAAATGGTTATTGATGATAAGCGGGTAGATACTATAGCAGATTGTAAACGCTCAATTGTTAAGTAGTTATTATTTTTTTACTTTATTCGAATCTCCATATGTTTTGTGTTTTTATCCATACCTATTGTAAGATTATATAGAGTTCTCCTAATAAACTGTTTTAATGGATTATTTAGGGGTTTTAAATTTATAAATCTTAAATTATTTTTTCGGGATAATTTTTTTATCTAAATAATTTATATTGAAGTAGAGGTGAACCATCGGTGAAGCAGGTGTTGGTGATTAAAAATGAACGGTCTTCAGCAAAGAAAATCGTAAGCGGTTTAACGCAAGAGGGCCATTTCATTTTAAAACTTCATAATGAAAACCAAGGTTTAAATATAGCATATGAGCAAGATTGGGATATTATCATATTGGATTGGGATTCATTAAGTATATCGGGACCAGAAATTTGTAGACAAATACGACTTGTTAAAACGACACCAATCATTATTGTGACCAACAATATTTCTAGCGAGGATTGCATAGCAGGGTTACAAGCAGGAGCAGATGATTATATTAGAAAACCATTTGTGAAGGAAGAATTAGTAGCGAGAGTTCAAGCTATTTTAAGAAGAAGTGACTATAACCAGCAAAATGAGACAAACTTTTTTCAGTTTAAAGATCTCTTTGTTGATGCATCTAGCAATATTGTGAAAAAAGGTGGCAAAAATCTCTCGCTTACGAAGCGCGAGTACGATTTACTTGTATTTTTAATTAAGAATAAAAATACGATATTAAGCCGTGAAATGCTTTTGAATCAAGTTTGGGGATATGACGTAGTAGTAAATCCGAATGTAGTAGACTTATATATTGGGTATGTAAGAAAAAAGCTAAAGTGCGAGAAGAAAGATAGATATATTCAAACGATACATGGCAGAGGCTATTCAATGGTTGAATGATAAAAATAAGATAATAAAGTAGTTTCTGTGAAATATTAGCTATTACTGCGCGTATTTTGTAAGGGAAGGTCTCTGTCCCGTATTTGTTGAGAAAGTATTTAATGAAGGTTAATCAACAGTCCTGACCGCACATATTACTTTTTATGCTTGATTTTATGAATTCATACGATTCACAAGATTTTCACAGAATTAATGACTATACTAATTAACAGGATGTTCAAATGAAAATGATTATCAATAGCGATTCAATTGAATAAAAGTTACCTTCTAATTCAATCTATGGATGTCATCATTTTCGAAATAAATCACACTATAAGGAGTATACATATGAAAAAATCTATGCTTTTAAAATTAGTGAGTATTCTAGCAATTTTCACTTTAATGTTAGTGGCTTGCTCAGATTCAAGTAAAGAAACTTCGAAGGCTAATAATAAAGATAATGGTAGTGATAAGCCAAAAACGGTTGAAATCACTGATGCTCATGGAACTGTTAAAGTACCTGTAAACCCAAAGAATGTAGTTGCTTTGGATAACAGAACTTTTGAAACTTTATCTGATTGGGGAATTAAATTAGCGGCTGCTCCAAAGGATATCATGCCTGCTGATTCAGCATATAAAAAGGATGAAAAAGTTCAAAATATTGGGAATCACCGTGAACCAAATCTAGAAATTATTGCAGCGGCAAACCCTGATCTTGTAATCGTTGGTCAAAGATTTGCTGATCATTATGAAGAAATCAAAAAATTAGTGCCAAATGCAGCTGTTATTGATCTTAATTTTGATGTTTCTGAGAAGGCTACTAAGCCTGGAGAAAACTTAGTAAAAGGACTTAAAGATTCTACAACTACTTTAGGTAAAATCTTTGCTAAAGATAAAGAAGCTAAACAATTAGTAGCTGATTTTGATAAATCTATTGAAAAAGCAAAATCTGCTTATAACGGAAAAGATAAAGTTATGAGTGTTATCGTTACTGGTGGAAATATTGGCTTTGCTGCGCCGCACTCTGGTCGCGTTTGGGGACCTATGTATGACATTTTCGGTTGGACTCCAGCATTAGAAGTTTCGAATTCTACTGCAGGTCATAAAGGTGATGACGTTTCTGTTGAAGCTATTGCACAAACAAATCCTGATTGGCTTTTCGTATTAGATCGTGATGCTGCAACATCTGATGCAGCTAAGTCAACACCTGCTAAGGATGTTATTTCTAAATCACCTGCTCTTCAAAACACAACTGCTGTTTCTAAAAAACAAGTTATTTATGCACCAGAAGATACTTACACAAATGAATCAATTCAAACTTATATAGAGTTATTTGGAAATATGGCAAAAACTTTAGCTAAGTAGTGTAAAGGGGTACGAAACAGTGTCAAAAAATATGATTTCTAGGGTTGAGAATATTTCTCAACCCCAGTTTTATAATCAAAATAAAATATGGACAAAACCTTTTATAATAGCAGTTATAGTTGTTATAATTTTAGGGATTATATCACTGTTTACTGGAGTTTATGATATACGTGGACAAGAGGACGGAATGGAGATGTTTTTCATCACTCGTGTTCCAAGAACGTTTGCATTAATGCTTACTGGAGCTGCGATGGCGATGGCAGGGCTCGTCATGCAACTTATTACACAGAATCGCTTTGTTGAACCTACTACAACGGGGACTATTGAATGGTCAGGCTTAGGCCTGCTTTTTGTGTATTTATTATTTCCTGCCCCGACTTTAGTTCAAAGAATGACTGGTGCAATCATTTTTTCTTTTATAGGAACTATGATTTTTTTTCTTATTTTTAAGAAGAGTTAAGCTTCGTTCGTCTTTAATTGTTCCGATTATTGGATTGATGCTTGGAGCAGTAATTTCTGCAGTGTCTACTTTTTTAGGACTCCTTTTTCAAAAGACGCAAAGTATTGAAACTTGGTTTGTAGGTTCATTTGCTAACATTCAGGTGGGAAGATATGAATATTTATGGCTGATTGTTATCATTACTTTTCTTATTTTTATGTATGCTAATAGATTGACTTTAGCTGGACTAGGAGAAGATGTCGCAACAAGTCTTGGAGTTAATTACAATAGAATTGTTCTTTTTGGGACTGCTCTTATCTCTGTTGCAGTTGGAATTGTTGCAGCTGTTATTGGACACTTACCTTTCTTAGGATTAATTGTGCCAAATATCGTTTCAATGTTTAGAGGTGATGATCTTAGGAGTAATTTACCTTGGGTTTGTGTGATCGGAATGGGATCAATAACTGCCTGTGACATCATTTCTCGAACAATTATACAGCCTTTTGAATTACCTGTTTCTTTAATACTTGCAACAGTGGGAGCAGTCGTGTTTATTACTATTTTATTGAGACAAAGAAAACCAAGGAGGCTACGATGATCACATTAGAATATAGAAAAAAAGAAAATGTCGAAATCGATTCTAGCCTTCATAATGAAAGTAGATCAGCTAGCGCTTTTCGGTCTAAGAAGGAAGCAAGACGTTATTGGATTTTACTGATAACATTGATTGCTTTAGGTCTTCTTTCTTCATATGGACTTTTAGTTTATAACAATCCAGTTCCGCTAGATTCACCTTCTTTTATCCCAGTCGTTAAGAGAAGGATAGTAGCTATTGTTGCAATGATTATTGCTGCGGTTTGCCATAGCTTGTCGACAGTTGCTTTCCAATCTATTACGAATAATAAAATTATTACTCCATCGCTTTTAGGTTTCGAATCACTTTATTCAGCAATTCAAACGAGTACAGTATTCTTCTTTGGTGCTAGTGCGTTAATAAATTTTAATGGAATTGGATCATTTTTATTCCAAGTTGTTGTTATGGTCTTCATGAGTTTGATACTTTATGGATGGTTACTTTCCGGTAAATACGGGAATTTACAACTTATGCTTTTAGTTGGAATTATTATTGGTACCGGGCTAAATTCTGTGTCAACTTTCATGAGAAAACTACTTGCGCCTTCAGAATTTGATATTTTACAAGCAAGATTATTTGGTTCTGTTAATCATGCAGATCCTGCATATTTTCCTATTGTAATTCCTATGATCATAATTGTAGCGGTATTAATTTTTGCTCATTCTAAGAATTTGAATGTTTTGTCACTAGGAAAAGATGTTGCTACTTCTTTTGGAGTTAAATATCAACCTAGTGTAATTTATACGCTTGTATTAGTAGCTATTTTGATGTCTATTTCAACAGCTCTAATTGGGCCACTTACTTTCTACGGCTTTTTAGTGGCAACTTTGAGTTATCAGGCAGCGTCAACTTATGATCATAGATATATTTTTCCGATGGCTTTTGCTATAGGATTTTTAATAATGACGAGCGCATACTTTTTAATGTATCATGTATTCCATGCTCAAGGTGTAGTTTCAGTTATTATTGAATTATTTGGTGGAATTATATTCTTAACTATAGTTTTAAGGAAGAGGGCTTTATGATAAAAATTGATAATGTTAAAAAGTTCTATACTGATAAGGTAAAAATAGGACCTTTGGATATTGAAATACCAAAAGCAGGCTTTACTTCTTTAATTGGACCAAATGGCGCTGGAAAGTCCACGACACTTTTGATGATTGGCAGACTTTTAGATATGGATGAAGGCCAAATTCAGGTAGCAAATATGGATGTTTCTGAATCCAAATCAAAAGACTTAGCAAAAGTTTTGACTATATTGCGACAAGAAAATCATTTTGTAACTAGGCTTACAGTTAGACAATTAGTTGGATTTGGGCGCTTTCCTTATTCAAAGGGAAGATTGACTAAAGAAGATGAGGTTATCATTTCTAAATATATCGATTTCTTAGATTTAACTAGTTTAGAGAATAGATATTTAGATGAGCTTTCTGGTGGTCAAAGACAAAGGGCATATGTAGCGATGGTATTGTGCCAAGAGACGGAATATGTACTTTTGGACGAACCTCTGAACAACCTTGATGTTGCTCGTTCTGTTCAAATGATGGAGCATTTAAGACGTGCAGCTAATGAATTTGGAAGAACAATTTTGACTGTTATGCATGACATAAATTTTGCAGCTAAATACTCGGATAAAATTTGTGCTATGAAAGATGGACAAATTGCTGCTTTTGGAACAGTAGAAGAGGTTATGGACTCAACACTTTTGACAGATATTTTTGAAACAAAAATAGAAATTATTAATGGTCCTTATGGGCCAATCGCAGTTTATTAGTTATAAAATGTAAAAAATACCGTAGCTTGCGTAGATTATGCAAGCTAATCTAGTTGAAGCTGCTGTCTGTATTTTATAGGCAGCAGCTTTTTTTATGTGATTACTCATAAAATGCAGAAGAATGCTTCACTTTTTCAAGTATGTACTAAACGAAAAAAATATCCCTGTATAACTTTTTAAAAGAATTCAGCTTGTTTTTTGATATGTAATATTGCATATCAGAGTGTATTGATAAAAGTGTAAGGGGTCACTATAATGAGGGCATAAAGATAAATCACATTTTCGTAGCAATAAAAAGGAGGAAATAATATGGAAATCGCAATGGCAGTTTTAAAATTTGTAGGTGGCGTAATCCCGTTAATTCAAGAACTTTTAAAAGCATTTATGTAAATTTATTAGTTAGCAATCATTATCATATTTTACTAAAAAAAGAACGGGGTGATTTTTCTGAATATTAAGAAAAACACTAAAAGAAGAAAGTTCCTTGCATGTTTATTAGTTAGTCTATGCACTATTAATTATTCATCTATTTCCTTCGCAGAAACACAAGCAAGTAATGCAACTGATGTAACCAAAAATGCTAGTGGCATTGATACTGGTATAGCAAATCTTAAATATAATAATCAAGAGGTTTTAGCTGTAAATGGTGATAAAGTAGAAAGTTTTGTTCCGAAAGAAAGTATCAATTCAAATGGTAAATTTGTAGTAGTGGAACGCGAGAAAAAATCACTTACAACGTCACCAGTCGATATTTCAATTATTGATTCTGTAGTGAATCGCACGTATCCAGGAGCTGTACAACTTGCAAATAAAGCTTTTGCAGACAATCAACCAAGTTTATTAGTGGCTAAGAGAAAGCCTTTGAATATTAGTATAGACTTACCGGGCATGAGAAAAGAAAATACAATCACTGTCCAAAATCCGACATATGGTAATGTAGCTGGAGCAGTAGACGATTTAGTATCTACTTGGAATGAAAAGTATTCTACAACACATACGTTACCTGCAAGAATGCAGTATACGGAATCTATGGTTTATAGTAAATCACAAATAGCAAGTGCTCTTAATGTTAACGCTAAATATCTTGATAACAGTCTAAACATTGATTTTAATGCGGTTGCAAATGGAGAGAAAAAAGTGATGGTAGCGGCGTATAAGCAAATATTTTATACGGTAAGTGCTGAACTACCTAACAATCCATCCGACCTTTTTGATAATAGCGTTACTTTTGACGAGTTAACTCGAAAAGGCGTAAGTAATTCGGCTCCACCTGTTATGGTTTCAAATGTAGCTTATGGTAGAACGATTTATGTAAAATTAGAAACAACATCTAAGAGCAAAGATGTACAAGCTGCTTTTAAAGCCTTACTTAAGAATAACAGCGTTGAAACGAGTGGACAGTATAAAGATATTTTTGAAGAAAGTACCTTTACTGCTGTAGTATTAGGCGGAGATGCGAAAGAGCATAACAAGGTTGTTACTAAAGATTTCAATGAAATCCGAAATATCATTAAAGATAATGCTGAATTAAGTCTTAAAAATCCAGCATACCCAATTTCATATACAAGTACTTTCTTAAAAGATAATGCAACTGCTGCTGTTCATAACAATACAGATTATATTGAGACGACAACTACAGAATATTCAAGTGCTAAAATGACACTTGATCATTACGGTGCTTACGTTGCTCAATTTGATGTATCTTGGGATGAATTCACATTTGACCAAAAGGGTAACGAAGTATTAACACATAAAACGTGGGATGGTAGCGGAAAAGACAAAACGGCTCATTACTCTACAGTTATCCCTCTTCCACCGAACTCAAAAAATATAAAAATTGTAGCAAGAGAATGTACAGGTCTTGCATGGGAATGGTGGAGAACAATTATTAATGAACAAAATGTTCCATTAACAAATGAAATAAAAGTTTCAATTGGAGGAACAACATTATACCCAACAGCTAGTATTAGTCATTAAGTATAAAAAAAGCGTCCTATAAGTAGGGCGCTTTTTACTTGGTCACAAATTTTATTTTGTATCGGTATGTTTTTAAGTTTTGTAAATCATCAACTATAAGGTGGGAATATTGTGCAGACGAAAAGCTATATGTTTTTCGTCTTTTCGTTCTCTTGCTTAATAAGAAAGATCCTGTAACTCAGTACAGGATCTTTAATCAAACGTTTTTAAAAGCTAAATTGTGGTTTCATATCACCTTTATAAGGTTCATGTTCAACGAATATAGTTATATCGTTACCAGCTTGGTCTTTACCAGTTCTTTTATACGTAAATTTATTTTTATTTAGTTCAGTAAGTTCAAGAGCAGCACCGTATTTGTTATTTCCAATTGAAACATGGGCTCTTATTTTATTTTCGTGTACAACATCGAAGTAGCCATAATCACCGCGGCTTTGACCTGTTTCGCTATTGAAGAACTCATATTTATTAGATTTGTCATCAAATTTTGCTAGACTTATAAAATTCGAATTAAACTGTGTTACATCGTTACCAGTTTCGTCTAATACCTTTGTTCCGTGCCAAAGGGTACCGCCTAAAATTTTATCTCCATCAACGTTTTTAACAATATCTCCTGTAGTCGTGTTCAGCTGCTTGTCCGGATCAGTGAAAGAAAGTTCTTTTTCTTTATATGGAACATGTTCAACGAAAACTTCTACATCTTTACCGTTAGCGTCTTTCCCCATTCGTTTATAAGTAAATACATTTTTATTTAGTTTTGTCATGTCAACGACAGCTTGATACTTCATTGATTCTGAAATTAATATTCTTTTTTTCCATCATTTGTGATAAAGAAAGTTCCTTTATCGCCACGACTTGCACCTGTTTTAGCATCAAAAAATTCATATCTGCCTGACTTCGCATCATATTTTGCAAGACCGATGAAGTTTGCATTCTCTTTTGTTAAGTCATTCTTATCTTTGTCATACACTCGTGTACCTTGCCAATTTGTCTCGCTAAGAATATTAGCCATTTTTTGCCCTTTAGTTAATTTATTTTCCTTTTTTGTTTCTTTAGCAACTTGTTCTTGCTTTTGTTTCCCATGATTTTCTTCAGCTTTAGTACCAGCACACCCTGTTAATGCTAATGTGAATCCGAGCAGTATGGATGATAGTGTTTTTGTTTTTTTGTTCATGTTTTATCGTCTCCTTATTTTATGATTTTAGGTAGTACGGTTAGCGATTATAGTAGCAGTGCGTCATATACGAACTTAGTTGCTACGTTTCTTATGTTAATACTCGACTATAAACTGCCTCTAAATAAAACATTAAAAAAAGATAAACTAATTCCTAAAATTTTTTCATACTTATAAAAAATCGCTAGTTTGCTGTAGTGCCTACGAGTAATCCAAAAAATACATTGTAAAGAAGAAGGAAAGCCGCTAATAATAATGTAATTGCTAATATAGCTAATCGATTGTAGTACAAAACTTTTGAGAAAAACTGTAGGGGTGGTGTTTTTGTAGGATTCTTTCGTTAGCAATCGGTTGTACATCATCATAAATTTGAACACCTACTGTATCGGGTAAGAAGAAAGTAGCCCCTTCATTGTTCGCAATATGTTGTACGTGAATAACTGTTTTATGTTTTTCACGAAATGCTTTCAAAACTTCTTTCGCTTTTTGTGCGGCTTTTTCAGGTTGATGTAATTCCATATTGCCACCTTCAAAGTAATCATTTTGTATGTCTACTAATAGCAACGCTTCGTTCATCGTTATGCCCTCATACTTAGTGATTCAGCACGTTATTTGTACTGTACCGTTATTATATAAATTGTAGCTATGCGGAAGTAATAACGTTGTGAAACGATTTTGGGGTATATAGTTTCAGTGTGAAAAAAGTGAAAGTTGCTATAAGTACAAATGGATTTTGTGGACTTCACGGCAAAGTTATAGATAGAGTGGCATTGCAGGGTTAAAAACCATAACTTTGCTGGAGGAGCGGGTTATGGTTTTTTTATGAGGAAATACGATTTTAAGTTTTTGCTGAAGGTGTTTTTCTAGGATATGCTGTGAGTGATTGGAGTGAGGTAGTGTCAGATATTGTCGACCGATCGATATATTGGAAAAATCGTTGATATATTGTGAGTTGTGATAGATATATTGGAAAAATCGTTGATATATTGTGAGTTATGATAGATATATTGAAAAAATCGTTGATATATTTGTAAAGGGGTGTTTGAGGTGATTGTGAAAGAAAGAAAAATGCCGATTTATATAAGACAGTTAGAAGCACTGCTTAGAAGGTTACCTGTACATCATCCAAAACGAAATTTAATTGGAGAAAACTTGGCAAAACACATGGCGGGGTATAAAGGGGAGCAAGCAATTGATTATCCACTTAGTTTTATTTCTGAGAAAGAGTATAGTGTTTTACATGATGTTCGCTTATCTAATCATGATCAATACTTTCAAATTGATACTATTATCATTTCCACAAAGTTTCTTCTTTTTCTTGAGATAAAAAATATAGCAGGTACATTAATGTTTGATGCAAAGTTTAATCAACTTATCCGAATAACAGAAGGAAATTCAGAGGGATTTCCAGATCCGGTTTTACAAATAAAAAGGCAAGAAATACAATTAAAGAAATGGTTAAGCTTACATGGATTTTCCTCTAGTCTTCCAATCGAGTCTCTCGTTGTTATTAGCTCGCCTCGTACCATTATAAAATCTTCAGATGACAATCTTCTTCATACAATTATTCATAGTGCAAATTTACCTCATAAAATAAAGTGGTTTGAAAGTAAATATAAGAGAAAAGTTATAGATAATGTAGATAGGCTCATTCATCAAATAATAACGGAGCATTCTCCACTTCAACAAAATATACTTGAGCAATATAAAATAGAAAAAGAGGAGTTGTTAAATGGAGTACAATGTGAGAAATGCTTAGTTATTCCAATGGTTAAAGTGAAGAAGGGCTGGCGTTGTACAAGTTGTAAAGATTTTTCAAAAGTGGCACATGAGGATGCTATACGAGATTATGCATTGCTCATTAGTACGACATGTACGAACGGTAATTTGAAAGAGTTTCTCCATGTTTCGTCGGGTATGGTTGTAAACAGAATTCTCCACACACTAAATCTCCCCTACACTGGCAACAACAAAGGACGAATATATGATTTAACTTCTTTCCAATCGTAATTTTGCTATAATAAATAAGTACTTATACGAAGGGGAGTCTAAAGAGAAAATGAAGTCATTTAATATCGATCATGTTATAGCTAGTGTTTTGCAATGGATATTAAATATAGCCTTAATTATATTATCCATTGTGTTATCAATTTTCTTAGTGAATGAGACAATTACGTTCGTGCAGTATATTTTTTCAGCAAAAGAGTATACGTCTTATAAATTGGTTGAAAGTATCATCGTCTATTTCTTATACTTCGAGTTCATTGCATTAATTATTAAGTATTTTAAATCGAATTATCATTTCCCGTTACGTTATTTTATTTATATCGGAATTACGGCCTTAATTCGATTAATTATTGTGTCTCATGAGGAACCGATGGAGACGTTATTATACGCAGGAGCAATTCTTGTTTTAGTTATTGCTTTATACATATCAAATATGAGAGATTTGAGAAAAGAGTAGTAGTGCAGACATAAGTTTGCACTACTTTTTTATTTGTAATTTTCCACCCTATGATTTTGGGGATGTAATCAAATGAATAGTGTCAGGACATTCTAATTTATAAGTTACTTTGTTGTCTTCAATATCTTTCTTTATCTTTTGACATGTGTTATTCGAATATTGAATCTCTTGATTTTCATTATGTTTCTCATGTGTTTTTGTGTAGTCAACGTCATAATAGACGGAGGTAGATCCCTTTTCTTTTTTTACAGTCAAATCAATAATAACAGGCTCGTTCTTATTATTAAATTTAGTAATTCTAACTGAATCGTCTTTATTTGAATTATAGTTTTTTACGAAAGTATCTAATTTTTCTATGTTATAAACTTCATTGTTTTTCTCAATAATATCACCACGTTTTTTGGAAACCTCAAAAGTATATGTCTCGTTTTTATCGTTTTTTTGCTCATTATTAGTACAACCAATAAGAGTAAATAAGACTAACGAGATTACAGGTAATGCATACTTTCTATATTGTATTCTCATAGGTTCATCTCCTTTTCTTAATTTTTAGCGATGATATATTTATAATTTTATTTTATCTTACTGAGCTTTTTGGAAAGCAAAAAGACTGTTCTTTTTTCGTTAAGTTACTGTAAATACCTACATTTTTTATTAATTGGTTATAAATTTCGGCATAATATTGTTACATCTTGACCTTCAAGTTGCTTGAAAGTTTACAATGAAATTAGGGCGTTTGAAATCGAAAAAAATTGAGAAATTAAGTGAAGAGGTTTCTTATACTTGGAGGTTATAGGAATGAATCAGGAATTGAAGTTACGTCCATTGGAACGAGAAGATTTAAAGTTCGTACACGAACTGAATAATAATGCGCATATTATGTCGTATTGGTTTGAAGAGCCATATGAGGCATTTGTGGAGCTGCAAGACTTATACGATAAACATATACATGATCAAAGCGAACGCCGATTTATCGTTGAGAAAGACAATGAAATGGTTGGATTAGTTGAGTTAGTAGAAATCGATTATATTCATCGTAGAACAGAATTCCAAATTATTATTGATCCGAATTATCAAGGATATGGTTATGCAGTAGAGGCGACGCGTTTAGCAATGGATTATGCTTTCGCTGTATTAAATATGCATAAGATTTATTTAGTTGTGGATAAGGAAAATGAAAAAGCAGTACATGTTTATAAAAAGGTTGGATTTATGGTAGAAGGCGAACTTATCGATGAGTTTTTCGTTGATGGTAACTATCATAATGCGATAAGAATGTGTATGTTTCAGAAGCAATATTTTGAAAACAAGTAGTTGAAAGATTCGGAAGTAATGTTGACGCTTCGTAAAACCGTATGCTAAAATCCCTTTTAAGTATTAAGGAAGGTGCAGAATATGCTTTATATAAAATTTGTAAAACTCATTAGAAAACTTTGCTCCGCACAAATGTATACGGTGAAGCGTTGTACGGAGCTTAATCAAGGGGTATAAATCCCCTATATTCATCGGCTGAATAACTTTTCTAAAAAAGTATAGTTTATCTATGCTTATTTCGTTATGGTTTTTCAGCTGGTGTATAAAATAGATTAAGGGGCCATAGACAATGCTTTGTCTATGGCCCTTTGTGTATATTATTCCGATGAGTCTTTACCGTAAATTGGAGTAGTATAGGAAAAACCACGAAGCAGAGGGCTAGTGTCGAATGACGCTATCTCTCTGCTTTTTTTAATTTCAGGAAAAGAGGAATAAAAATGAGTTTACTTAAAGTTGAAAGTTTATCACATAGTTTTATAGATAAAGTATTATACGAGAATGCTTCTTTTGATTTGCATAAAGGGGAGCATATGGGAATTGTTGGGCAGAATGGTGCAGGAAAAAGCACATTAATGAAAATATTGGTGGGGGAAATTATTCCTGATAAGGGAGACATAAAGTGGCAACCTAATATTCAAATTGGACATCTTGATCAATACGCAGAAATTGATGAGGGTTATACCATTTCACAATATTTAAAGAGAGCCTTTTATGATTTGTATGCAATGGAAAAGAGAATGAACAAGTTATATGAAGAAAGTGCGATGACTGGAGATGAAAATCAACTATTGAAAGCGGCAGAAATTCAAGAACTGCTCGAGGCCCGTGATTTTTATTCAGTAGATAGTATTACGAATAAGGTGGCAGCCGGTTTAGGTATTGATGTGATTGGGATGGATCGTGTGATTGGTGAATTAAGCGGAGGGCAGCGTGCAAAGGTAATTTTAGCAAAGCTCTTATTAGAAGAGCCTAATATTTTATTGCTAGATGAACCGACGAATTTTCTCGATAAGGAGCATGTGGAGTGGCTTGCTAATTATTTAATGAATTTTGAAGGAGCGTTTATTGTCGTATCACATGATTTTGATTTTCTGGAAAAGGTAACTTCTTGCATATGTGATGTAGAGTTCGGAACAGTTAAGAAGTATTACGGCAAATACTCAGATTTTGTAAGACAAAAGGAGCATTTGCGAAAAGATTATATTCGCCAATATTATGCACAGCAAAAGAAAATTGAAAAAACGGAAGAGTATATTCGTAGAAATATTGCTGGGGTGAATTCAAAAATAGCGCAAGGTCGTAGAAAACAATTACAGCGTATGGAAAGAATTGCGCCACCAAGTTTTAATCATAAACCGTCTATTCATTTTCAGGAACTTCCCATTTCAGTTCAGACAGTTCTTGAAGTAAATAATCTTGAAGTTGGTTACGACTTCGCTCTCTTACCAAAGTTGAATTTTTCAGTAATGGGTGGGCAAAAACTTGTTATTACAGGTTTCAATGGAGTAGGGAAATCTACTTTATTAAAAACAATCGTTGGAAATATTGCTAGTATTTCTGGAGAGTTTCACTTTTCAGAGCAAATAAAGATTGGATATTATGAGCAAGATTTAAATTGGAGCAATGATTCTTTAACGCCGCTTCAAATTATTTCAGAACAGTTTCCTAAACTGAATATGAAGGAAATACGCCATCATTTAGCTGCGTGTGGAGTGAAGGATACGCACGTTTCGCAAGAAATTCGTACGTTAAGTGGTGGTGAACAATCGAAGGTGAAACTGTGTGGATTATTACTATCACCTTGTAACTTCTTAATTTTAGATGAGCCGACAAATCATTTGGATGCAGAAGCGAAGGAAGCTTTGCAAAAGGCGTTAATTAAGTTTAAGGGCAGCATTATACTCGTATCTCACGAAGCAAGTTTTTATCTTGATTGGGCAGATAGCATCTTTCATATAGAGACGGGATTAGTTAAGGGGGTGTGAAACATATGAGTGAAAACAATTGGAAAACGAAAATTATATTATTTTTGACCGCTCAAACTATTTCGTTGTTCGGTTCCTCTCTCGTGCA
This sequence comes from Bacillus sp. 7_6_55CFAA_CT2, assembly GCF_000238655.1. NCBI lineage: Bacteria > Bacillati > Bacillota > Bacilli > Caryophanales > Bacillaceae > Bacillus > Bacillus sp. 7_6_55CFAA_CT2. The sequence goes on from NZ_JH414711.1 coordinate 417,041, forward strand.
ATACGCGATTATATGGTATATCACCCTTACAACATCATCAGGAGTGATGTTGACTATTTCAACTGTTTGCGGTTTTCTACCACAAATTGCGATATCTTTGTTTGCAGGTGTTTGGATTGATCGTTATGACCGTAAAAAGATGATTATGTTATCGGATGGAATTATAGCGATTGCGACGTTAGTCTTAGCAATTTTATTTTTAACAGGATATAAAAGTATTTGGTTACTTTTTATTGTGTTACTCATTCGTTCAGCTGGAACAGGAGTACAAACGCCAGCTGTGAATGCATTAATTCCGCAAATCGTTCCGAAAGAGTATCTTATGAAAGTAAATGGAATAAATAGCAGTATTACATCTTTAATTATGTTTCTTTCTCCAGCAGCAAGTGCTGCGATTCTTTCTATTGCCAGCATTGAAACAACATTTTTTATTGATGTTATTACAGCTATGATTGGAATTAGTATTATGTTTGTCATTCATGTGGAAGGACATGTGAATGTAGAAAGTAAGCAAAAATCTAATCTACAAGGAATTAAAGAAGGGTTCACTTATTTAAAAGAAAATGTATTTATTAAAAGGCTAATCGTTTTATTGATTATCGTCATGATTTTAATAAGTCCAGCTGCTTTTTTAACACCTTTAATGGTAACTCGTTCTTTCGGGGCCGAAATGTGGAGACTTACTGCTAGTGAGATGACCTTTAGTGCGGGTGCGGCAGCTGGTGGCGTATTGATTGCAGCGTGGGGTGGTTTTCGTAATCGTATGCATACAACAGCGCTAGCTTGTGCATTATATGGACTGCTTATGATTGGACTCGGAATAGCACCGATATTTATTATGTATTTAGTATTTAATTTTTTAACTGGTATAACAATGCCGTGCTTCAATACACCAGTTACTGTGTTATTGCAGGAGAAAGTAGAACCATCGATGCACGGACGGATGTTCAGCCTTGTACAAATTGCGAATTCATGCGCGCTTCCTTTAGGAATGATAATATTTGGTCCGTTGTCGGATATGTTTAGTGTAGAGATTTTGTTAATTTATGCTGGGATATTCGTGCTATTTTGCGCAATGTATATTGTATTAAGCAAGAGGTTTGAAGTGTAAATATTTATAATTTAGAAGGTTTGTGAAGGAATTTAAGATGCTTCGCAAACCTTTTTTTATTAGTCTAGTCAATAATTATTTATTGTTAAACAATAAATAATTATTGACTATTAATGTTATTTTAGATAATATGATGTTAACGATTTAAGAAGAATTACATAAGTAGAGGAGAATGTGAAATGAAAAATAAATACGTAGTAGCTATTTCTTTCATGATTTTAGCGATTATTTCTTTAACGATACATGCTTCAAACAGTAAAGTAGGAGCGGATGGATTTCTTGAAGAACCTTTCTTTTTCCTAGTACCGATAAGTTATATATTGTTCCTTAGTGGTATTGGTATATTGCTATTTGGATTTATTACTTCAAAGCTGAAAAAGGGCAATAGATAGGGACAAAACACTCACTATGAAATAGAAACATACCATATGGAAGAAAAAGAATAAGTGAGATGAATCATGATGAATCATTATTTTTATAATGGTAGACAAGTAGGGGCAGCTATTACGCTGGCTGGGGCACAAGGGACAATTCATGCTGTGAATCAAACTATTCAAATGCAGCAACAAGCATATTTTGCACAAATGATGCAAAGTCAGTATATGCCCTATTCACAACTTCCGATGCAAATTGTACATTACGATGTACATCCAGCTGGTTTATTTTCCATTCCATATGGCGGGACATATTTCTTATGAAAGAAAGCGACTCAATAGAGTCGCTTTTTTTATATTCCGCCTAGCTTCATTCCAAGGAAGGCGAAGAGGATACCAATTATGTAAGTAGCACTTAAATATAAAAGGAAGATGTATAGCTTTTTACGATTGAGAAGCTGAACAGATTCTAATTTAAGCGTAGAAAATGTAGTGAATGCGCCCATAAATCCAGTACCTAATAATAGTTGCCAGCCTGTAGTAACTCCGTTGCCGATTATATATCCAAGTAAAAATGCCCCTGTTATATTAATAAGGAATGTAGCAATTGGAAATTGTGTTTTATTTCTTTTCTTAAACCAATTGCTAATTGCAAATCGTGTAATCGCACCGAAAAATCCTCCTGTTGCGACTAATAAAGCTTCTATCATGAGTAATCACCTTCCGTAAGAGATTTCTTAATTAAGAAATCTCCAAGTGTATAGCCAAGGCCAGACATAATGAGGCCACCAAGTATGCTACATGATACATATAAGAAGGCTATGCTCCACTCAGAATGATTGATCAATTGCACAGTTTCTACACTAAATGTTGAAAAAGTCGTAAAGGAACCGATGAATCCAGTTCCGATGCCTGTGATAACCTCTGAAGGTAAGATGTTTAGCCGAGCGATATAAGTAGTTAGCCACGCTAAGAAAAAGCAACCGATTAAGTTAATGAGTAATGTTGCCAATGGAAATGAATGATGCCAAAATGTGTTGATATTAAGACCTAAATAATAACGAGAAAGAGCTCCTAATATACCAGCAATGCCGACGATAATATAAATCAATTTTCTCACCTCTTTAAATAGCTTGCTCAAAAAAATAGACTCCTACCAGTATCCATACTGGTAGGAGTCATTAGCTAAGCAGCGTTTATGGCGAACTCCATCGCCTATGATTATTACATATAGTGTACTAAATATACCGTTTAATTTCCAGTGAGGAGGAGGGTGTAACTTTTCTTTTTTTGATGTCTGAAGGCTTTTTAAGTAATTAAAATGGGATCGATTACTTATCAACTAAATATAGTGATATACGGTTTTAATTATGATAAAATGTTTCTTATGTGTGTCGTTTTGTTTTATTTGACTGAAAATAAAGAAAAATAAATTTGCGTGAAAAGGAGTCATTTATTTGAAGAAATTTTTAAAAATCGTATTTACATGTGTTTTAGTAGTAGCGGGCATTGTAGGAGGATTTCTAGCTTATATGACACTTACTAAAGAACAGCCTGCTGATGTTATAAGCTTGAAGGTAGAGAATAATAAGGAGCGCGTATTAGCGACTGGAAATGAGTTTAAAGTTACAACATTTAATATTGGATATGCTGGGTTAGATAAGGATCAAGATTTCTTTATGGATGGTGGAAAGGGATCTGGTTCAAGTAGTAAAGAGCAAACGGAAACTAATTTAAAGAATATGCTTTCGTTTTTACAAAATGAGAATAGTGATTTTGCGCTATTACAAGAAGTTGATATAAAGTCACTTCGTTCATTTGATGTAAATGGACATGAATTTTTGAAAAAAGGATTACCTGATTATGTTTCGTCATTTGGCAAGAACTACGATACGAAATGGGTTCCAGTGCCAATAACAAATCCAATGGGATATGCGGAGGCTGGATTAAGTACGTTTTCTAAATACACTGTTCAAGAAGCGAAGAGGTTCCAGCTGCCTGGAATGGAGCCTTGGCCAAAGCGTTTGTTTGATTTAGATCGAGCAATTGTGGAATATAAAATTCCTGTTAATAATGGAAAACATGTTAGACTCGTAAATTTACATTTGTCTGCTTATGATGAAGGCGGGAAAATTAGAAAACAGCAAGTAGAGTATTTAAAAGAATATATGAACAAGCATTATGAAAATGGTGATTACGTAATAATGGGTGGAGATTGGAATCAATTGGTTTCGAACGCTCAATTAAGTGATCCGAAGTTCGTGAAAGAGCGTCCTGAGTGGTTAGTAGAGTTACCGAAGGACTTTACAGACGGTGGCTTTAAGTGGGCTGTAGATCCGTCTGTTATGACTGTAAGAGATGATGTAAAGAAATATGTAGAAGGTGAAAATTTCGTCACTATTATTGATGGCTTTATCGTTTCACCGAATGTAGAGATTGTAAATGTACAAGGGAAAGATTTAAAGTTTGAAAATAGCGATCATAACCCAGTAAGTGCGGTATTTAAACTGAAGTAATTGATATGTATAAGTAGAAGGTGGGGCTTCATATGGAGTGGTTAAAGAGGACTTGTTTTTCTAACCTTGAGAAAGAATCACAGAAAAATCATTTATTACTGTTTATAACGATTTGTAGTTTCTTCCTTGGGATAATCGCGATTGGGTATTATGGATATATTTTTACAGAGAGAGCAATAGCATTTTGGATTTGTGGTATTTCTGTCGTTGCATTTGGAACGCTTTTTACTTTTATAAAAAGTATGGAATCAGTGTATAAATATATCATGACATTTATGTTGCTTACAATGTCTTACATTATGGTACAAGCTTTTAATGAAAGCCCGGCTGTATTTCAAATGGTCTATTTTACATTAGCTGTTTCACTTATTTACTTAAGTGAGCGCCTCATTTTAATTCTTGGCGGGATAGCTGTTGTGATCACATTTATCCTTTGTAGCTATTGGCCGGAGCAATTTTTTGCTTATACAGCCTCGTCTGAAGCTGCTAATTTCGCAAGTTTGTTAGCGATTGTAACAATCGCTATGTGGGGCGTCACGAAAATCGGTTCTAATCTGCTCCTTCGTTTAAGTGATGAGAAGCAAGAAGTAATGAGAAAAGCTCAGGAGTTAGAAGAGACGCAAAGACTTATTGAAGAAACAGTTGTGAAACTAGATAGTAATTTCAATCATTTAAGACAAAATATGAACACGTCGATGGAATCGATGAGTGAAATTAATTTTGCCTTTGAAGAGGTGGCAGTTGGTACACAATCACAATCAGAGATGATGTATCGTTCGGTAGAAGTATTGAATGATATGGAGGGAAATATTGAAAAAATCATCTCTCAAGTAAGAACTGCATCGGCTCATGTGGATGAAAGCTTAGAAATTTCAAAAGGTAGTGTACATACTCTAAGAAATTTTGAAACTAACATGAGAAGTTTAAATGATGTTGTTTCACAGTCTGGAATTATATTTAGAGATTTAATGATGCAATCGAAACAAATTAATGAAATTGTAGATGTAATAACGAATATTTCAAGTCAGACGAGTTTGCTAGCTTTAAATGCAAATATTGAAGCTGCGAGGGCAGGCGAGCATGGAAAAGGTTTTGCTATTGTAGCGAGTGAAGTGTTAAAGCTTGCTGAAGAATCAAATCGTTCTGCGGGAAGAATTCAAGGGATTTTGAAGGAGTTTAGTAATCAAGCAAGTAAGGTAGAAGTGCAAGTAGAGAAGTCAGAAAGAGTACAAGAAGAATGTAACGAGATGTTAGCAAGCGTTTTAACAAATGTAACTGATTTAGGGAAGTTTATTGATGCGATTAATGAAGTAATGCGAGAGGTTGTTGTTCAACAAGAAAGTTTCCAAGTTAAAACGACGAATATCGTAAAGGATGTTACGCATGCTTCTAACGTAATTCAGCAAACTTCTACAGCTACAGAAGAAGTGCTAGCGAGTGTGGAAGAAGAAAAACATCGAAATGATACGTCAGTGAAGACGTTACAAACTGTTAGCGAGCAAGTGAAGTTGTTAGAAGATATTTTAGAAAAGTAATATTGCTTAGAAAGAGCACGAGTGATGTGCTCTTTTTTCATTGAAACGAATACTTGATAGGAATTTAATTGCTTTTCTGCGCGTTTTCTGCCAAGCTTAAGGAGATAAAGTGAGACTAGTACATACTGATTATTAGCCCTCACCAATCAAGCTATCCGCAAATAGCGGAATAAAATACTTCAAAGAAAGAATTATATAGGTGACGCATATGATCGAAGTTAAGACTTCTGAACTTAGTGATGGAGAATTTAATAGAGGTGTATTTGCAACTCGTGATATTAAAAAGGGTGAGTTGATACACGCAGCACCAGTTATCTCTTATCCGAATGAACAGCATGAACATATTGAGAAAACGTTACTTGCTGATTACGCATTTGAGTATGGAATCAATCATACGGCAATCCTTTTAGGATATGGTATGTTATTTAATCATTCATATACACCGAATGCAACGTATGACATCGTTTTTGAGAATCATACATTTAACTTCTATGCTTATAAAGATATAAAAGCAGGAGAAGAAATTTTAATCAATTATAATGGTGAAGTTGATAACGATGAGCTGTTATGGTTTGATAAAGAAAAAGAAGAGAACGAAAAGTAATATAAAGAGTATAGAAAGAGCACATTCTGTGGGATGTGCTCTTTTTTATTGATGTAAATAAAGTAAAAAGTACAAAAAAATACCACTTTCTTTTTATATGGTATAGTAAGATACTGAGGGATAGTGTTTTGAAAAAGTCACATATTTTACAAATTGTTGTCTTTCTGATGACATGTCAAGTTTAGTAGTCCATTTGGGTTGCTTTATTATGCAATATATATTTTAATATGATTGGCACCTCTTATAAATTAAGAGGTTTATAGGTGTCTCGAATTGATTTTGGGTACACTGTATCCACCACTTTAGGTTCTTTCATGTACGTGGGGATATTATGGGCCCGTATAACGGGATAAAATGAATATAGAAATAGAGGAATCGTAAAATGAATATGCAAGAGGTTTATAAATATTTAAGTACGGTATTGCCTGAAGGACATGTTAAACAAGATGAAATGTTAAAGAATCATACGCATATTAAAGTTGGCGGAAAAGCAGATGTTTTTGTTGCGCCTACAAATTATGATGAAATTCAAGAAGTTATTAAATATGCGAACGAATATAATATTCCAGTTACGTTTTTAGGAAATGGATCGAATGTCATTATTAAAGATGGTGGAATTCGCGGGATTACAGTAAGTTTAATTCATATTACAGGTGTTACTGTAATAGGAACGACGATTGTAGCACAGTGTGGTGCAGCAATTATTGACGTATCACGTATTGCCTTAGACCATAACTTAACGGGTCTTGAGTTTGCTTGTGGTATTCCAGGTTCAGTTGGCGGAGCATTATATATGAATGCTGGTGCATACGGCGGTGAAATTTCGTTTGTATTAACAGAAGCTGTCGTAATGACAGGTGATGGAGAGCTACGTACTTTGACGAAAGAAGCATTTGAATTTGGATATCGTAAGAGTGTATTTGCGAACAACCATTACATTATTCTTGAAGCGAGATTTGAACTTGAAGAAGGTGTACATGAAGAAATTAAAGCCAAAATGGATGATTTAACGTTTAAACGTGAGTCAAAACAGCCTCTAGAATATCCTTCATGTGGTAGCGTATTTAAGCGTCCACCAAATAACTTTGCTGGTAAGTTAATTCAAGACTCAGGACTACAAGGTAAGCGAATTGGTGGAGTAGAAGTTTCTTTAAAACACGCTGGATTTATGGTGAATGTTGATAACGGAACAGCACAAGATTACATCGATTTAATTCACTTTGTACAAAAGACAGTTGAAGAGAAATTTGGCGTGAAGTTGGAGCGAGAAGTAAGGATTATTGGAGAGGATAAAGAATAACGAAATACGTATGAAGATATGAATTATTTTAAAATAACATTTGGGTATTGTTGACAATTTGTTTTCAATTCAATATAATGGCTAATAATTTAACAAATAACATACGTTGAAAGAGCCCAGTAGCAGTTTGTCACTGTTAACGAGAGAGCTAGGGGTTGCTGGAACCTAGCACAAACAAACTTGCGAATTACACTCTGGAGTATCTTAGGTAATGCTAAGCGGACTAGCAATCGATATTATTGCTAAGAGTGGTATGAGTAGCTATGCTATTTATGCAAACTGGGTGGTAACACGGTGAATAATCGTCCCTATGTCTATCGTAGACATAGGGGCTTTTTTGTTTTTTAAAAATAAAGGGGATGACAAAAGATGAATATTATTGATGAATTAGAATGGCGCGGCGCCGTTAATCAGCAGACTGACGAAGAAGGCTTACGTAAGCTAGTAGAAGAGAAAAAGATTTCACTATATTGCGGAGTTGATCCAACTGGTGATAGTATGCATATCGGACATTTGATTCCGTTTATGATGATGAAGAGATTCCAATTAGCTGGCCATCATCCTGTTATTTTAATTGGCGGGGCAACAGGAACAATTGGTGATCCGAGTGGACGACAATCAGAGCGTCAGCTTCAAACGTTAGAAGTGGTTCAGCATAATGTAGATGCGTTAACAGCACAAATGAAAAAGCTATTTGATTTTGGTGGAAATAGCGAAGTGAAGATGGTAAATAACTATGATTGGACACATGAAATAAATATTATTGAGTTTTTACGTGATTACGGGAAAAACTTTAGCATCAATAGCATGTTAGCGAAGGATATTGTAGCAAGCCGTTTAGATACAGGTATTTCTTTCACAGAATTCACGTACCAAATTTTGCAAGCGATGGATTTCCACCATTTATACACGAAAGAGGATGTTCAGCTGCAAATTGGTGGTAGTGACCAATGGGGAAATATTACGAGTGGTTTAGATTTAATTCGTAAGTTAGAAGGTCATGAGGCGAAAGTATTCGGATTAACGATTCCGTTATTATTAAAATCGGACGGTACGAAGTTTGGTAAATCAGCGGGTGGTGCGGTTTGGCTTGATCCTGAAAAAACGACACCGTTTGAATTTTACCAGTTCTGGGTAAATACAGATGACCGTGACGTAATTAAATACTTGAAATACTTTACGTTCTTAACGAAAGAGCGTATTAATGAATTAGCAACGAAGGTAGAAGCGGAACCTCATAAACGTGAAGCGCAAAAAGTGTTAGCGGAAGAAATGACGAAATTTGTTCATGGAGAAGAGGCGTTCCTGCAAGCTGAGAAAATTACAGCAGCGTTATTTAGCGGAGATATTAAATCGTTAACAGCTGATGAAATTGAACAAGGCTTTAAAGAAATGCCAACATTCCAGTCTTCAAAAGAGACGAAAAACATCGTAGAGTGGCTAGTCGATTTAGGGATTGAACCATCTAGACGACAAGCACGCGAGGACATTAATAATGGTGCGATTTCTATGAATGGTGAGAAAGTAACAGATGTGGGTACGGATGTTACTGTAGAAAATTCATTTGATGGAAGATTTATTATTATTCGTAAAGGGAAGAAGAACTACAGCCTTGTGAAGTTAGGCGAATAGTTTGTGTGAAAGGATGGGAGTAGGAAGAATACTTCCATCTTTTCGTATACACAATTTGGACATAAAATAATCAGTAAATTTAGATAATTAAAAGGGTTATATTATTCTTCTGCCGAATAAATAAGTTAGAGAAAATTACGGATAAAAATAGCCCGAACCATGCTGGGCATGATTCGGGCTTATATTCAGATTAGTAAGCTAAGCTGAATAGACCTTTAATGTGTGATAAGTAACGAACGTTACTTGCTTCTTTCATTAATGATGCTGGTAAGCCTTTAAGTGGAGTATTGCTTGCTCCAATTGTAGCAACCGCATCTTTACGTCCTAGACTAGCAAGTGTTCCAGAGTTTACAGGTGCGAACTCTTCGAATGCTTTGCCTTCTAGTGCTGCGTATAAGTTGTATCCAATTAACTCACCCATTTGCCAAGCGATTTGTGCAGTTGGTGGGTATGGACGTCCGTCTGGAGCGAAGACAACTGCGCTGTCTCCAGCAACGAATACGTCTTTGTGAGAAGTAGATTGTAGGTATGCATCAACTGTTGCACGTCCACGGTTAACTTCAAGACCTGATTCACCGATTAATGGGTTACCTTGTACGCCGCCTGTCCAAACGAATGTGTTAGCAACAAGTTTTTGACCGTCTTTTAAGTCGATTTCATTGCCAGCAACGTTTGTTACAGGAAGACCAGTTAAGAATGTAACACCGCGTGCTTCTAGGCTAGTAGTTGCACGTTCGATTAAGTGGTCTGGTAATACTGGAAGGATTTTTGGACCTGCTTCAACAAGAAGAAGTTTCACTTCTTTTGGATTTACGCCGTGGCTTTTTGCAAGTTTAGGCATAATGTCAGCAAGCTCACCAACTAGCTCAACGCCAGTTAATCCGCCACCACCGATTACGATTGTAGCATCAGCTTCGTTTTTCGTTTTCGCGTATTCACGAATGCGGTCTTCAACGTGTTTGTAGATTTTGTTTGCATCAGCAGCAGATTTTAATACCATGCTGTTTTCTTCTAGTCCTGGAATACCGAAGTAAGCAGTTTTACTTCCTAAAGCAACTACAAGTGCATCGTAAGATAAAGTAGTGCCATCAGCTAGTTTGATTTCTTTGCTATCAACTGAGAATGACTCAACTGTTGCGATTTTAAGATCGATGTCTTTCCCTTTGAAAAGCTTTGTAAGTGGCATTGCAACTGCTTGCTCAGACACGTTACCAGCTGCAAGGCGGTGTAGTTCAGTGATGATTTGGTGTGTTGGGTATTGGTTAATCACTGTAACTTGTGCTTCTGATTTGCTGTAATATTTACGTACGTTTAAAGCGGCAAGAAGACCGCCATAACCAGCGCCTAAGATGACAATTTGTTTTGACATAGTATGATATCCCCCGTCTTTACTAATTGTTGTTATAAGTTAAATTATTTATTGTTACGTTCTGCACTAATTTGAAGATATGCGTTCACAAAGCGGAACATTTTTTGTGCTTGTGGATCTTTTAGTAATTTTAACAGACCGAATAGGCCGATAACTTCGTTGCTTTCTTCAGCACGATCTTTCGCTTCGATTGCAGTTGCAGCCATGCTTTTCACTGTATCTTTTACAGGTTCTACAAGCTCTGTAATTGCACCAACAGTGTCGCTTTTTAATACTTCATCAGTAGCAACAGTTTGAGCGAAGTCATAAGACTTAGTTAAAATGTTAACAAGCTCAGTTAATTTTGGAAGCTGTTCTACTAGTGTTGTTAATGATTCTTGTACCTCAGGTTTTAACAACTGATCAAGTACATCAAGTTGTCCTTGGCTAGCAGAAATTTGTACAGTTTCTTGTTCTGGCTTTGTTTGAGTCATAGTTTCTGGCATCTCCAATTCTCCTTTACGATAGCAATACTCTTATTTTTTATAAGTAAGATAGTAAACGTTTACGAAACTTTATACAAAGTTTCACAAAACACAATAAAATGCCTTTAAATTTATGAAAGCAAGTAAGCTGCAAACATAAATCTAAAACCATAACGTCTTACTTATTATTTATGAACTGTCCGATACATGGCTTGTCCGCATAATGGAAAAGCTCCGTTACCGGAAAGTGTATATAATATATATCCTATATTATATACTATATACACCTATGTTAACATAAAAATGATTCCTAATTATTTGATATTAAGTGTATAACGTAGTGCTGACAAGGTATGAAAGCGTATAAAATATTTTGTTCCAGTTAGAAATGTATATACATATAAAGAAAAAAAGGAAAAAATGAACAAATTCATGTTCGTTTTTTCCTTTTTCCTATTATTCACCTTCTACAATTAGCATCGATGTGTTACCGCTTTTTTCAAGATGGCATTCGCCCCAAGTACAAAGAGAATCAAGAATGGACTCTAAAGACCAACCGTATTCTGTAAGTGAATATTCTACTTTTGGTGGTACTTGATTGTATACCTTTCTTTGAATAACCCCATCGTCTTCTAATTCACGTAATTGCTGAGTTAACATTTTTTGTGTAATCCCAGGCATTAAACGTTTTAGTTCACTCGTTCTTTTTGTGCCTTTCGTTAGATGACAAAGGATAACAACCTTCCATTTTCCACCGATAACCTCTAAAGTCGCTTCAACGGGAATATTATATTTCTTCATATAAAAATCTCCTTTGATGAATGTAGATTTAAGTTCTCCAACAAAAGAAGCTAAATAATTAAATGTTACTAAAAAGTGCCTATAGCACTTTAAAGTACGTACTTTTTATCATGTTGAATATGTTCCATAATAGCATACGTAAGAGGGAAATGAGTAGTACGGTACTAAAAAGTGCCTATGTTACTTTTAGGTACCTATCGTACTTTTAAGTGCGTTCTTCAAAAAAAGAGTAAAGCCATTCATAATAGCGTATATCAACAGTAAAGTTATTTTTGTAGAAGATAAAAAGGCCTTTTTATCATACTATTATGATTGGATTTCTCGCATTAAGGAGGAGTTCAATTGAATTCATATACAGTATCTTCTTCGGTTATGCAGACGAATCGGAGAAGTATGTTTGCTTTATTAGCACTAGCAATTAGTGCGTTTGGAATTGGTACAACTGAATTTATTAGTGTCGGCTTATTACCATCTATCTCAGAGGATTTACATGTTTCTGTTACAACAGCGGGGTTAACTGTTTCTTTATATGCATTAGGAGTAGCGTTTGGTGCTCCAGTATTAACGTCATTAACAGCTAGTATGTCGCGAAAGACGTTATTAATGTGGATTATGATTATTTTCATTATTGGTAATGGAATTGCGGCGGTAGCAACAAGTTTTACTGTGTTACTTATTGCGAGGGTTGTATCTGCATTTGCGCATGGTATTTTTATGTCAATTGGATCTACAATTGCGGCTGCGCTTGTACCTGAGAATAAACGTGCAAGTGCAATAGCATTTATGTTTACTGGTTTAACTGTTGCGACTATTACAGGTGTACCAATTGGAACATTTATCGGTCAACAATTTGGCTGGAGGGCCTCGTTTATTGTTATTGTGGCCATTGGAATCGTTGCTTTAATCGCCAATAGTATGCTAATTCCTTCTAATTTAAAAAAAGGTACGTCTGTATCATTTCGCGATCAATTTAAGCTGATTACGAATGGAAGACTGTTACTTGTATTTATTATTACTGCATTAGGATACGGGGGAACGTTCGTAACATTTACGTATTTATCTCCGTTATTACAAGAAGTAACAGGATTTAAAGCAAGTACCGTTACAATTATTTTGTTAGTATACGGAATTGCAATTGCGATTGGGAATATGGTCGGGGGAAAATTATCAAATCATAATCCGATTCGAGCGTTATTTTACATGTTCTTTATTCAAGCGATTGGATTATTTGTTTTAACATTTACAGCGCCATTTAAAGTCGCTGGATTCATCACAATTATTTTCATGGGACTATTCGCATTTATGAATGTTCCAGGGCTACAAGTGTATGTTGTTATATTAGCTGAGAGGTTTGTACCTAGCGCTGTTGATGTAGCATCGGCGATTAACATTGCAGCATTTAACGCAGGAATTGCTCTTGGTGCTTACTTGGGCGGTATTGTAACGAACTCGTTAGGATTAATTCATACGGCTTGGGTAGGTGGAATTATGGTAGTAGGTGCTGTTGTTTTAACTGCGTGGAGTATGACATTAGAAAAAAGAGATCAAGTAAAATAAAAGGAGAGAAAATAAAATGAAAAACTTACAAAGTAAAACAGTATTAAATAATGGTGTAGAAATGCCTTGGTTCGGTTTAGGTGTATTTAAAGTAGAGGATGGACCAGAACTTGTAGAAGCAGTGAAATCGGCAATTAAAGCAGGATACCGCAGCATTGATACAGCTGCAATTTACGGAAATGAAAAAGCTGTAGGTGAAGGAATTCGCGCAGGTATAAAAGAAGCAGGCATTTCTCGTGAAGATTTATTCATTACTTCAAAAGTGTGGAATTCGGATCAAGGATATGAAACGACACTTGCTGCATATGAAGAAAGCTTAAAAAAATTAGAGCTGGATTATTTAGATTTATACCTTGTTCATTGGCCTGTAGAAGGGAAATACAAAGATACGTGGAGAGCGTTAGAAACACTTTATAAAGAAAAACGCGTACGTGCAATTGGGGTAAGTAATTTCCAAATTCATCACTTACAAGATGTAATGAAAGATGCAGAAATTAAACCAATGATTAACCAAGTAGAATACCACCCTCGTTTAACACAAAAAGAATTACAAGCTTTCTGTAAAGAACAAGGTATTCAAATGGAAGCATGGTCACCACTTATGCAAGGTCAATTATTAGATAATGAAACATTACAAGAAATTGCTGAGAAACACGATAAAACAACAGCGCAAGTTATTTTACGTTGGGATCTGCAAAATGGAGTAATCACTATTCCAAAATCAACGAAAGAACACCGCATTATTGCAAATGCCGATATATTTAATTTCGAATTAACGAAAGAAGATATGGAAAAAATCGATGCGTTAAATCAAAATCACCGCGTTGGTCCAGATCCTGATAACTTCGATTTCTAAGATTAAAGTAAGAAAGAAGAGTGCGTAAAAGCACTCTTTTTTTGTGCATAAAAATAGTTTCTAAATAAATACTACTTAGTATTAAGTTTGTGATAAGGGGCTGTAAACATGAATATAAAGCAATCGTTCAAGATTTTAGCTATGTTTTTAAGTGTTTTATTTGTGTTATTCCCGCTTCAAAAAGCATTTGCAGAAGTTATGGACCATACAAAGTATGAAATGAATTGGAGTTATAGTAAGTCAAAGAAGAAACCAATTCGAACAGAGCTTATTAAAACCGCAGATGGCAAAATTGCTTTTTGCTTAAATGTAGATTTGAAATCTCCAAGCGGTCAAGATTTACCGGAAATGGGGAAAGTGGATATTAACGTATACCGTGTACTATTGAATGGATATCCACAAAAGAGTCCACAAGAATTAGGTGTTTCTGATTGGAGAGAAGCACATTACGCAACGCAGCTTGCAGTGTGGAATGCGTTAAAACAAATCGATATTAATGATTTAGATTTCCGAAATAAAAATGTAGAGAAAGTAACGAAAGACATCGTTGCAAAAGCAAGCGCTAGTGAAGAGTTACAAGAAATTACGATGAGTGTAACTCCTACAGAAGAACAAGAAGCAGTATTAAAAAATGATTTCTTTGAAACAGGTTTATATACAGTAGAAACAAATGCAAAAAGCGGAACGTATAAAGTGCAAGCAACAGGTGCGCCAGCGGGCGTGAAATTTGCAAATGAAAAAGGCGAAACAAAAACAGAATTTAATGTAGGAGAAAAGTTCCGCATTTTAATTCCGAAACAAACACCAGCTGGTGGATTTAGCTTTAAAGTATCAGGAAATTTAACGAAATTACAAGGGATTGCGCATAAAGGTACACCGACTATTCAAAATGCAGTAGTATTACTTGAGCGTAGTGAAGAAAAAACAAGTCCAGAGTTAGCGGTAAGTTGGAAAAAGGCTGAGGCTCCAAATAAACCAAATAAGCCATATACTCCAAATGAACCGCATAAACCGAATCAAAAGAGATAATGAAAAAGCATTGGCATATGCCAATGCTTTTTGTATGTGAGGATAAAAGTTATATTGAAAAAAATAAAATGGATAGAAATAGTGTTTTTAAAGGTTAAATTATATTTAAAAATAATATAAATATAATAAAATCCTGACGTTACGATTAATAGATTAAATTCACAAAATTGTAATATTATTCTTGGAGGGAGGCTATTAAATGAAGGTAAAAGCGTGTAAAATTCATTTGGAAAAACTACCTATAGATGGTCATATATGAAGAAAATGTAATTTTTTATTGCTATTTTTATTTTTAGATGTATAGATGACAATACTGAAAAATATCTTTTACTATTCTCTTTTTTATGTAGCAAGAGAACTCATCACAAATAGAGAGAAGTGAGGAGGGCATATTACATAAAAATTTTACAATGTAAGAAAGCGAATGCATGGAGAGAAATGCGGTAGTAATATATACAGGTGCGCGAGGTGTTAGTCCATTCATAAAATGTTTTTATATAAATAATAGGATTACTTATTAGATGAATATATAGGGTAGTTTATCTAAATAAAGGAACAGGGGACACAGATTATGTCGAAGAAAAAGACGAGTAGGGTATTAGTAGCTGGAATATGTATATCTACATTATTATCGCCAGTAGCTTTCGAAGCATCGAACGGGTATGCGGCGCCTTTGGAAGAAAATAAAGGTGGGAAATTAGAAGAGGTAAAAGAGAATAAGTTTGAGCAGAGAGTATTTCAGTTGCCGGGGAAAGGTAGCGTAGAAGAAGAAAATAATCGTTTAAGAGTTACTTGGAAACTTTCCGCTAATGAACCGACTGGAATTTATGCAGAGCCAAATGAAGAGATTACAATTGACATAAAAGGAACGCAGTCTATCCAAGCTTTTATTGGAACGAGATCTTATGATGAAAAGGACCCAGAGGAGTTTGATTTAAAACCAGGGAAAAATGTTATTTCATCTTCAAGAGGCGGTATTTTATATTTTTATAATATGAATAACGAAGGAGAAGTAACAGCTTCCGTTACAAATGGTGGTAGTCACTTTCCTTTATTTATTTTAGGTAAGCATACAAAAAAAGATTGGGATGAAATGTTAAAAAAATATAAGGATCCTTATGCAGTTGAATTAAAAGGTGAGAGAAGCTTAATTACTACTACTTACGATTCTGTGCAGAAATATATGAAGAATACGGATCCAACAGATTTAATGAAATTGCATGATAAGATTATCCGTTTAGAAAACGCAGTGGCAGGATTATCTGAGGACAGTGTTGGGGTTGCAAAATCTCCAACTCATTATGTTCAGTTTGTTGAAAAACGGAAGCCTGCTAAAGGGGACTTTATGTTTGCAAAACATTATCATACAGGATATATTCCAACTGCAATGAATAGAGTTTTAGATATAGAGGTACTTGAGAAGGATGGATGGGGACCGTGGCATGAAGTTGGTCATTTACATCAGCAAGAACCGTGGAAGTGGTCTAAAGTAAGGGAAGTAACAGTAAATATTTACTCATTAGCTGTTCAAAAGGCGTTAGGGAATCAATTAGAAATGGATGAGCACTATAAAAACTCATTTGAGTATTTAGAGAAGCCTAAAGCAGAAAGATTCATTGATGACATTAATCCTCTTACAATGTTTTGGCAATTAAATGTAGTGTATGGAGAACATTTTTATCCTAGGTTACATCAAGTTTATCGTTTGTTACCTCAGAGTGAAATGCCTCATTCTGATGAAGAGAAAAAGCAGCTATTTATTTATATGACATCGCAAGTGGCAGGGCAAAATTTAATTCCTTTCTTTGAGGAATGGGGATTAACACCAAATGATGATATTAGAGAGAAAATAGAAAAATCAAAGTTACCTAAATTAGAAAAGGAAATCTGGAAAGCTACAGATAGTAATGATATTCGTGAGAAGCAAGTTGAACCGTATAAGGTTCCATATGGTGAACCTGCTAATGAAGTACAAAATCTTTTAGTTGGTACAGATTCTGACGAGAATGAAGCAAGTAAACTTGTTCGAAATTTAGGTGAGAATGTAAAAGTAACAGGAAAGATTGTATGGCCTAAACTAGAGAATGGTAAACAGGAAGTGTTAGTAGAAATTGGGGATGAGAAAGGAAATAAAAATTCAATTCCTGTCCAAGTTAACGGATTTTATGATGACAGTATAGTTTTTCAAGGACTTTCAGATGATGTAATGTCGACAGTGACACTTCACCACAATAAGAAGAAATTAAATGTAAACTTTACTAATAATGAAATACATTACCGTTTTGAAAAAGAAGAATATATGGGCTTAACGCTATATGACCGAAATGGGATTGAAAAGAAACGTGTATCTGCAGAAGGACAAGAAACGGGAAAAAGATTTGCGATGGAACTAAATGAATTGGATTTTGAATATGGTGATGTAGTAAAAGTATTCCATGCAGAACCGGATCGTCTGAAGTGGTACCAAAATAATACACTTGTAGATCAAGGGAAGGCTAAAAATAAAAAAGAGAAATTATTCCAAATCACTGAGCAAGGGTTCGAATTAAAAGATAGTTTACAAGAAGTGACGGCGAAACCGCAAAAAGTAGTAGTCGGAATGGATGTAGACAAACTAGATCCGAAAGAATTTGTACAAGTAAAAAATGGAGAAGTGGTTGGTTTTGCAGAAAAACCAAATACATCAAAAATCGGAGAACAAAAAGTAAAAGTAGAAACGAAAGATCGATTTGGAAATAAGAAAGTGACAGAAGTTCCTCTAACAGTAACATATGGAGATAGCCTACTTGTATATGGGCTAAGTTATAGAGATGGTGACTTAAAATCAATTGTAACTTTGCATCATGATACGAAAAAACTGAGTGCGACAGATACAAAGAACCTAATTCATGATTACTTTAAAGATGAAAAGTATTTTGAATTCACATTGTACGATAAAGAAGGAAGAGTGAAGAAAAATATAGCAGTAAAAGGTTTAGAGAATACGCAAGAATTTGCTAAGGAAGTAAATGGAATTGCATTTGAGTATGGAGATGTAGTGAAAGTATATCATGCGGAATCTTCTCGTTTACATTGGTATCAAAAAGATGTATATGTGGGCGAAGGAAAAAGTAAAGAGATAAAGGAATTAGTCTTCAAAATAACTGAAAATGGATTTGAAAGATTAGACGGTGAGCAAACAGTAAAAGCAAATCCGCAGCAAGTAGTAATCGGAACAAATAGCGAAACGCTAGACGTGAAGAACTTTGTTGAAGTACAGGGTGGAGAAGTAGTAGATTTTGTAGGGAAAATAGATATGACAAAAATTGGTCAGCAAACAGTGAAAGTAGAAACGAAAGATCGTTTTGGAAATAAGAAAGTGACGGAAGTTCCTGTAGAAGTGACATATGGGGATAGTCTAGTCTATCAAGGTGTGTCCGATGTTACACGTTCAATTATTACGTTAAACCACGCTGAAAAGAAATTACATGCAACATTTACAAATGATGAGATTCATTATCGCTTTGTAAATGAACAGTATATAGGCCTTACGATTTATGATCAAAATGGAACTGAGAAAAAGCATGTAACCGCAGAAGGACAAGAAACTTCGCAGAATTTTGCAGAACAAGTAAATGGTATGGCGTTCGAGTATGGTGACGTATTGAAAGTGTATCATGCCGAGTCAGATCGTTTGAATTGGTATAAAAATAGTGAGTTAGTTGGAAAAGGAGATAAGAAAAAGTTTAAAGAAATTTCCTTTAAGATTACTCCAAATGGTTTAGAGCAAGTGCAATAATAAGAAAAAGCTCGTAAAACATTATGTTTTACGAGCTTTTTTTATTATTCAGCTTCAGAAACTACTGTGAAGCGTTCGTTTACATGTTTTGGGTTTTCAATTTCATCAAGTGCTGCAACTGCGAAGTCTTCGTAACTTACGTAGCTATCACCTTTTGCGTTAACAAGAAGGTTGTCTTTACCAGCTTTATAAGAACCAGTACGTTTTCCTAATGCGAATAGTGCAGAAGGGCTGATGAATGTCCAAGTGATGTCATTTGTTTGTTGTAAGATTTCTAAGTTTTTACCTTGGTTTTGAGCTGTTGCAAGATATTCTTTCGGGAAACCTGGTGTCTCAAATACACGTGTTGTTTTCTCTTCGTCTACAAATAAGCTTCCAGCGCCACCAACTACAAGTAATTTTGTGTTAGGTGCACCTTTCATCGCTTCAATTAGTACGTTTCCTGCATCTACGTGAAGGTGTTCTTGTCCTGCTGGAGCACCGAATGCATTTACAACTACATCGAATGCTTGCAAGTCGTTAGATGTAAGAGAGAATACATCTTTCTCTAAAACCTTTACATTGTCTTCCTTAATTTTTGCAGCGTTTCTTACGATTGCAGTTACTTCATGTCCGCGATCTAATGCTTCTTTTAAAATACGACTTCCTGCTTTACCATTTGCTCCGATGATTCCGATTTTCATAATAAATCCCTCCAAAGTGTTTTGTTAAAGTGTATATCTGAAAGTAAATGAATGCGTTGTAATAAGGTTTGTTACAACTTGATGTAATCATTATAGTTACAGGTAGACGCTTTTGTCAATGGGGTAGTTTGTAGATTTATTTTTTGTTTTAGTATGCACAGTTAGAGGGAGGGTAGTCAGTCATAAAGATATTGTTACTGTGAACCTGGCTAATATTTGGAAATTGCAAATTGTCGAAAAATGTTGATTTTTGAATGTTTTTTAAATATAATTCGTTTTATGGAGAAAAGGAGGGGTTAATTGTATGAATATTTTGGAACAATTCGTTTCGTCAACGAATACAATTCTTTGGTCATATATTCTTATTGCAATGTTAATTGGTTTAGGTCTTTATTTTTCTATTAAATTGAAATTCGTACAAATTACTCATTTAGGGGAAATGATTCGTTTAATGAGTGATGGGTTAACTGGAAAGACGCGTAAAAAAGGCAGTGTATCTTCTTTCCAAGCATTTTGTATGAGTTCTGCAGCTCGTATTGGTATAGGTAACTTAGCTGGTGTAGCGTTAGCTATTTCTATGGGAGGACCTGGAGCAGTATTTTGGATGTGGGTTATTGCGATTATCGGGGCTTCTTCAAGTTTCGTCGAAAGTACGCTTGCACAAATTTATAAAATAAAAGATGGCAGTGGATTCCGTGGTGGTCCTGCTTATTATATGGAAAAAGGTTTAAATAAACGTTGGATGGGGATTTGGTTCTCTATTCTGATTACAATTAGTTACGGTTTAATTTTCAACTCAGTACAAGCAAATACAGTTACATTAGCGTTTAAAAATGCATTTGGTATTGAGCGTTACGTTGTTGGGATTGTATTAGCAGTATTAGTTGCGGTTATTATTTTTGGTGGTGTAAAAAGTATTGCGCGTATGTCGGAAATGATTGTTCCGCCAATGGCAATTCTTTATATTGCAGTAGCGATTTTCGTTGTTATTAAAAACTTCTATTTACTACCAGATGTGTTTACAGAAATCTTTAAAGGTGCATTCGGTTTAGATTCAGCTGTAGGCGGTGGTATCGGTGCTGCGATGAAATATGGTATTCAGCGCGGGTTATTTGCGAACGAAGCAGGTATGGGTAGTGCGCCGAACGCGGCAGCAACAGCTGATGTAACGCATCCAGCCAAACAAGGTTTTATTCAAACAATCGGCGTTTTAGTAGATACATTCTTAGTATGTACATCAACAGCATTTATCGTACTATGTTCTGGTGCATATAAAGCAACGAACTTAGAAGGTATTGAATTAACACAAAATGCATTAAGCTCACAAATTGGCCCATGGGCGAGCAGTTTCTTAGCGATTATTATTTTCTTATTCGCTTTCAGTTCACTTCTAGGAAACTACTACTATGGTGAAACAAATATTGAATTTATTAAGCAAAGTAAAACGTGGTTAACAATTTACCGTGTTGCGGTAGTTGGAATGGTATTATTCGGTTCTGTTGCGACGCTTCAAGTTGTATGGAATATGGCAGACTTATTTATGGGTCTAATGGTAATAACGAACTTAATTGCGATTACACTTCTTGGCCGATTTGCGTACGCGGCATTAACAGACTATGTAAGGCAAAAGAAACAAGGGAAAGATCCAGTCTTCAGTGCAGATTCTATTCCTGGTTTAACGAATACAGAGTGCTGGGATAAGCCAGTGGTAACAGATAAAGAAAAAGCAGTGTAATTGAAAAGGCGAGCATCGAGGTAAATTTGATGCTCGCCTTTTTTGTTGTAGTAAATGATGAAAAGGGTGAGGGGTAATTATTAATATAACTTTTTTGTTTGTTCCTCTCGTTATTTGTGGGGAACGTACTGTTTTAAAAGTATGGCTGGTCGAAGAGGATAAGAGATTGAGTATTGGATAAATGCATGTAATAGCTATATTTTTATGAAAAAAACACGTATGTTAAGATAGTTAACGTATTCATGTCATAAAACCTAACATAAAGTTCTTGATTACTAAAAGTTTTTAGAATATAATTTTCTTATTGTTAGGAAGAGGGGGCAATGCAAATATGGATTTTTTAGCTAGGGTAATTGGGGATGTAAATAATATCCTTTGGTCATATGTCATTATTGCGATGTTAATTGGGTTAGGGCTCTATTTTTCATTTCGTGTGAAATTTGTCCAAGTTCGTTACTTCGGTGAAATGATTCGATTACTTGGGGATGGAGCAAGCTCGAAAACGAGAAAAGCGCAAAAAGAGAAGAGTGGCGTATCATCATTCCAAGCATTTTGTATGAGTACAGCTTCTCGTGTAGGTACTGGTAACTTAGCTGGTGTAGCTATCGCAATCTCAGCGGGTGGTCCAGGAGCAGTATTTTGGATGTGGTTAATCGCGGTAATTGGGGGTGCTTCTGCATTTGTAGAGAGCACATTAGCGCAAATTTATAAAGTGAAAGATGGGAATGCATTCCGTGGGGGCCCAGCGTATTATATGGAAAAGGGTTTAAATAAACGCTGGTTAGGTGTTGTGTTCTCTGTTCTAATAACAGTAAGTTTCGGATTGATTTTTAATGCTGTACAGTCTAATACTGTAGCGGCAGCTTTTGATGGGGCATTCAAAACAGATAGTAGATTAGTAGGTCTTGTTATGGCTGGTTTACTTGCCGTTATCATTTTCGGCGGAGTAAAACGAATTGCTCGCGCGGTTGAAATGATTGTTCCAGTAATGGCAATTATTTATGTAGCAGTGGCATTATTCGTTGTCGTAACAAACATTACGTCAATTCCATATGTATTTAAAGAAATTTTCTTACATGCTTTCGGAATTAAAGAAGTAGTAGGCGGAGGATTAGGAGCTGCGATTTTATTAGGAGTAAAACGTGGGTTATTCTCAAATGAAGCAGGTATGGGTAGTGCGCCGAACGCAGCAGCGACTGCAAACGTAACGCATCCAGTTAAACAAGGTTTTATTCAAACTTTAGGGGTATTTACAGATACATTATTAATTTGTAGTTGTACAGCATTTATTATTCTTTTATCAGATGTGCATAATGCAGCTGATTTAAATGGAATTCAATTAACGCAGCAGGCGTTAAGTCAACATATCGGTCCATGGGCTTCTATATTTGTAGCAGTTGCAATCTTCTTGTTTGCATTCAGTTCATTAGTAGGTAACTACTACTATGGTGAAACAAATATTGAATTCTTAAATGGAAGTAAAGTGCTATTAACAGCGTACCGCATTGCTGTACTTGGTATGGTTATGTTAGGATCTGTAGCGACAATTCAAATCGTTTGGGATGTAGCAGATTTATTCATGGGTATTATGGCTGTTATTAACTTAGTGGCGATTGTATTCCTCTCTAAGTATGCTTTTGCGGCATTATCAGATTACGTAAAGCAAAAGAAACAAGGGAAAGATCCGGTATTCTATGTGGATTCTATTCCAGGTTTGAAAAATACAGAGTGCTGGGATAAGTCAGCAGTAGCTGATAAAGAAAAAGCAGTATAATGAGGTGAGCATCAAGTGAAACTTGATGCTCATTTTTTGTTTTATCCAGCTGTTTATAGATGGTAAAAGACGAACATTTATGAGCATTTCATAATTAAATGTAATTTTTTAAAGAAAAGTGCGGATATGAGTTGTGATTTATGTTAGAATGGAAAATGCCTTTGAAACAAGAGTTTTTATGACATTTCCTATCCAATCGAAGGTTACGGAGGAGAAATGGAAAGTTCGGATTATTTCTTGTTTTGAATGGTCAGACGTTCAACGTTAATGAAGAGTTAAATGGAGGATTTTATTAATGAAGTTTGTTATGTTCCTTGTAGGATTACTCGTTGTATTTGTACTCGGTTTTCTTATAAGTGCCGATCGAAAGAAGATTAAGTATAAACCAATCGCAATTATGCTTATTATTCAGCTAGCATTATCTTATTTCTTATTAAATACGCAAGTTGGTTATATTTTAGTAAAAGGAATTTCAGATGGATTTGGCGCACTTCTTGGATATGCGGAAGCTGGAATCGTTTTCGTATTTGGTGGTCTTGTTAATAAAGGAGAGGTTTCATTCTTCTTAACAGCGCTATTACCAATCGTATTCTTTGCGGTTTTAATCGGAATTCTGCAACACTTTAAAATTTTACCGATATTTATTCGTGCTATTGGTACGTTGTTAAGTAAAGTAAATGGTCTAGGAAAACTAGAATCATATAATGCAGTAGCAGCTGCCATTGTTGGACAAGCAGAAGTATTTATTACAGTAAAAGATCAATTAAGTAAAATCCCAAAACATCGTTTATATACATTATGTGCATCTTCTATGTCGACAGTGTCGATGTCAATCGTTGGTTCTTATATGAAAATGATCGAACCGAAATATGTAGTAACAGCACTTGTATTAAATTTATTTAGTGGTTTCATTATCATTCATATTATTAACCCGTACGATATTACAGAAGAAGAAGATACACTGAAATTAGAAAATAAGAAAAAACAATCATTCTTTGAAATGCTAAGCGAGTACATTATGCTTGGTTTCACGATTGCGATTACAGTAGCAGCTATGTTACTTGGTTTCGTAGCATTAATTACAGCAATTAATAGCTTGTTTGATTCAATGTTCGGTATTACATTCCAAGCTATTTTAGGATATATTTTCTCACCATTAGCATTCGTAATGGGTATCCCGCAAGCTGAGATGGTAACAGCGGGACAAATTATGGCAACAAAATTAGTATCAAACGAGTTTGTTGCGATGCTTGATCTTGGAAAAGTAGCTGGTGATTTATCGGCTCGTACAGTTGGTATCCTTTCTGTATTCCTTGTATCATTTGCGAACTTCTCATCTATCGGAATTATCGCAGGTGCAACGAAAGGTATCGATGAAAATCAATCAAATGTTGTATCATCATTTGGTCTACGCCTTGTGTACGGTGCGACATTAGTAAGTATTCTATCAGCGATTATCGTTGGTGTTATGTTATAAAAAAAGATGGTCCTAGCTCATAGCTAGGGCTATTTTTATGGTAAATTTGCATGAAAAAACCAATTAATTAGGAATATATTAACATATAAAAATCTTTTAAAATTTATATTGCATTTCGTCTAGATAACGCTTACAATTTGATTTGTAGGTGGTATCAATTTCAGACTTTCAATTATGGTAGGAGAGAAGAAGCTACCTTTTATAAATTGCAATTTATGTAAACGCTTACTGATTTTAGATGACAGTTGAATAGTTTTAGGGGTTTTAAATTTTTTTAACAACAATGGTCAGACGTCATTCGTTATACGTTATACGACCAATAACTCGTGGGAGAAGTGGAGGATTCACATATGAAGTTCGTAATGTTTCTAGTCGGTTTACTTGTAGTGTTTGTACTAGGTTTCCTTATCAGTTCAGATCGTAAGAAAATTAAATATAAACCAATTGCACTTATGCTTGTCATTCAATTGGTACTTGCGTATTTCTTACTAAATACAAAGGTCGGATTCGTATTAGTAAAAGGAATCGCAGATGGATTTGGCGCTATTTTAAAATTTGCGGAAGCTGGGGTTAATTTCGTATTTGGTGGTCTAGCAAACGATGGACAAGCACCATTCTTCTTAACAGTATTATTACCGATTATTTTCTTAGCAGTATTAATCGGGATTCTGCAACATATTAAAGTTTTACCGATTATCATTCGTGCAGTCGGTTTCCTATTAAGTAAAGTTAACGGTTTAGGAAAACTAGAATCATATAATGCGGTAGCAGCTGCAATCGTTGGTCAAGGGGAAGTATTCATTACAGTAAAAGATCAACTAAGCAAATTACCGAAAAATCGTTTATACACACTTTGTGCATCTTCAATGTCTACAGTATCGATGTCAATCGTCGGTTCTTATATGAAAATGATTGATCCAAAATATGTAGTAACAGCACTAGTATTAAACTTATTCAGTGGATTCATTATCGTTCATATCATTAATCCATATGAAGTAAAAGAAGAAGACGATATTTTAGAATTACAAGAAGACAAGAAACAAACATTCTTTGAAATGTTAGGCGAATATATTATGCTTGGTTTCTCAATCGCTGTAACAGTAGCGGCGATGTTAATCGGTTTCGTAGCATTAATTACAGCAATTAACGGTGTATTCGATTCAATTTTCGGAATCACGTTCCAAAGCATTTTAGGATATATCTTCTCACCATTAGCATTCGTAATGGGTATTCCAACATCAGAGATGCTACAAGCAGGACAAATTATGGCAACAAAATTAGTAACGAACGAATTCGTTGCAATGCTTGACCTTGGTAAAGTAGCTGGTGATTTATCAGCTCGTACAGTAGGTATTTTATCTATCTTCCTTGTATCATTTGCGAACTTCTCATCTATCGGAATTATCGCAGGTGCAACGAAGAGTATCGATGGCAAACAAGCAAACGTTGTATCATCATTCGGTTTAAAACTTGTATACGGTGCAACGTTAGTAAGTATATTATCAGCGATTATCGTTGGGGTTATGCTTTAATAAATTAAGAAAAGCAATGAGCGTAGGCTCATTGCTTTTTTGTTTAACTTGCTTTATCCAAGTCTCTTTTAAAACGTGGTTTCTCTAAATAAGTTCCTAGTCTCCACGCATATTCCACTGGCCCCATTCGGTATTTTTGGAGCCAATAGGTGCTAACGAATAATTGAATCGTATAAATTCCGATGGTTAAAAGAATACCAAAGAAATAGCCAATTTTCCCGTATAAGCCAAATCCATATGCGTAAAAAATGGTTGTTGCGATAATAGATTGCGCTAAGTAATTACTAACGGACATTTTCCCCATGTTCGCCATGTATGTTAGTAGACGGGTTGCTTTTTTGTAATGGAATAATAAAATGATTGTGCTTCCGTAAAAGAAGGTCATAGTTACTGGTGTAAGGCCATCTTGTAGCATAATTAAAAGCGGGTGCTTTACGAACATAGCTAAGATTTTAATTGTAAAAGAGAAGAGACCGGTGGCAAACCATATTTTTTTGACAGCAGGTATATGTTTACTGACCTCAAATAGCCAGCCTTTTTTCCCTACATACATTCCGAGTAGGAACAGTGGAGACATAAAAATTATTGCGAAAACTGATATGAAAAATAATCCGAATGCACCGTTAATTCCCATGTAATCAAAAGGATTTTCAGTCAATCTAAAGTTGACGTGATCCATATAGCTTCCAGTTTGATGGACTTTATGTTCTTTTTCAGTATAAGGTGCAAAATCATCTGTATTTGTAGATGGATCAGTTTGATAAGACATAAGTGTAATAAGTGCGAGTAGAATAATCGCCCAAATGAGCAAAGTTTTCGGTTTTCGATTGATGAACATCATTAAGAAAATCCCGATTATTCCGTATGCAAATAAAATATCGCCCTCCCAAACAAAAGTGCCGTGAATGTAGCCTAGTAGTAAAAGAATGATAATACGTCTTATGTATGTGGGGAAGAATTTTTTTCCTTTTGCGATAATACTTTTTTGTAACAAAATAATGCTAAGCCCAAATAGAAAAGAAAATAGGGATATAAAGTTATGTGTGCCGAAGAATTGAATAAACCAATTAGCGCCTTTATCAAGATCGCCGAATAGATAAGTTGGTTTTTCACTGGTGAAGAACCCGAATTGAATTAATGTCATATTGACTAGTAAAATGCCAAACAAAGCGAAACCACGAATTGCATCAACAGCTTCTACACGTTGATTCATTTTTCCTCTCCTCGTATATTCGTTTTTATATTGAAAATAATACCATTTTATAGCTGGCACTATGTCAAATATGAGGAAATTTAAGGTGATTTTAAGATAGAGAGCAAACAAAAAAATCACCTTAATACATGTATTAAGGTGATTGAAATATTATTCAGCTGGAGGCGTAAATGTACGTTTCTCTAATTCAGAATCTAGCATAAACAGTGCGTTTGAATCGCTTGTAATACGTTTTAATTTTTGAATGATGTTATCGAATGAAGCTTCTTCTTCAACTTGTTCGTCAACGAACCATTTTAAGAATGTAATTGTTGCATGTTCACGCTCGTCCCAAGCGATATCAGATAAGTTGTAAATACGTTTCGTTACTTCACGCTCGTGCTCAAGTGCGACTTCAAAAGCGTTTAATACAGATTCGTATTCGTTATTCGGGTTATCAAATCCAGTAATAATAGCGCGCTCTCCGCGGTCATTAATATAGTTGTAAAGCTTCATTGCATGGAAACGTTCTTCTTCAGCTTGTACAAGGAAAAAGTTAGCGAATCCATCATAGCTCTCAGCTGTACAGTAAGCAGCCATTGCCATATAAGCATGGGCAGAGTAAAATTCAAAGTTCATTTGTTCATTTAATGCGTCGTGCAATTTTTTTGATAACATAAAATCCCCCTTAGTATTGTGACAAGAATATTATACCATAATTGATAATATTCTCATTTAGATACTTCGAACCTTTTCGAAAGCTTTGTGACGTGTGCATCCATAATGTCTTGTAAGTCTAAATCATATTTTTGCGAAAGAATAATAAGGTTAGATAGTACATCGCCAAGTTCTTCTTTTAGTTCTTGTTTTAGCTCTTCTTCTGTTTTCGCATCTTCATCAGGGCGATCGCGGCCAATTTCAATAGCACGAACGACTCGTGAAACTTCCCCAACTTCCTCGGTTAAGAAATTTAAGCGAATAAAGGCATTATACTGTGACCAGCTTCGTTTTTCGTAAAATTCCTCAACCCATCTTTGAAATGCAACGATATCCATTTCTTCCTCATCTCCTCAATATGTTGTACAATGTTCATTGTATCATAACAATATATAGTTTCGGGGTGTAGGGATGAGAAAGATTTGTGTGTTTGCAGGTTCTAATTTAGGGGAGAGACCAGAATTTAAAGAGCAGGCAATTCAGTTAGGTAAAATGTTTGTTGAGAACGACTATGAGCTCGTATACGGTGGTTCATGTGTCGGATTAATGGGAGAAGTAGCAAACGAAGTTCTTCGTTTAGGTGGACGTGTAACAGGTGTTATGCCGCGCGGTCTATTCCGAGGAGAAATTGTGCATACAGGATTAACAGAATTAATTGAAGTAGAGACGATGCACGAACGTAAAGCTAAAATGGCAGAGCTTGCAGATGCTTTTATTGCGCTTCCAGGCGGATACGGAACGTTTGAAGAACTATTTGAAGTTGTATGTTGGTCACAAATTGGTATACATAATAAGCCGGTTGGTTTATTAAACATAAAAGGTTTTTATGGACCAATTTTGCAAATGGTTGAACGTGCAGCAGAAGAAGGATTTATGAATCCATCAAATAAAGAATTGATCGTTTCAGCAGAGACAGCAGATAAACTAATTCATGCAATCCAAAATTATGAGCGTCCTGTTTTGGGAACGAAGTGGAAGCAACTATCATAGCAAATACGGAAACACATGTCGTTTTAATTTAAGACGGCATGTGTTTTTAATTTGGTTAAATATGTTAATGTTTAGATGTAATGTTTTTGGAAAAGGAGAAAGAGATGGAGGAGTTTGTGTATTTAAGACCGGTTTTTAAAAGTATTTTAGCAGCGTCTATTCTTGTTATGCTAATTGTTTTGAGACAGAAGAAAGAGTTGATTAATGAATTTTCGCTTTGGTTTATCTCGGTATTGTGTATCGGTGTTTCCGCGATAACGTTGTTTATGTCCGGATTCATCGTTGATGAGTATAATCTAGGTGGAGATCCACAATCGTTTTGTATGTTTATTGCGATTGGTTGTATTAGTGGTCTGAATTTCATTATTTATTACAGAAGGCAATAAAAAGAGGCATTCCGTATTACTTTGGAATGCCTTTATTATTTTGATTGCTTTGTTTTTTATACAGGTACCAGCCACCCCAGCCGCCACCAATTGCTACGACAACGAGGAAAGCATAGTCCTTAACCTCGACACGTATATTGAAAATATTAGCTATAAGTAAGAGAATCCCAACTGTTATTAACGCAAAAAATGCTCTAATTAAGTAGTCTTTCAACTGAACCACTCCCGTCATTTAAGTAGTAAATGATGAATTTGGAAAAGCTAAAGGGTGTTTCCTATATTTTAACATAGATGAGATTGTAATATATTGATAAAAGTAGGGGAGAGGGGTGTGTTAATATTGTCGTGATTTGTCGATAAGTCGATATAATTGAAAAATCGCTGATATATTGGAGGGAATCGCCGATATAATTGGAAAATCGCTGATATGTTGGGGGGAATCGCCGATATATTGGAAAAATCGCTGATATAAATTTCATGTACCAGCATGCGCGATCAATCTATAGAAAAAAGCGACTCTGAACGAGCCGCTTCCGCTTTTAATTATTATTGATTCAAGAACGCACGTAGCATCCAAGCGTGTTTTTCTAGTTCTGTGTAGATGCCTAGTAGTAGGTCAGATGTCATTTCATCGTCAGAGTCTTGAGCGATTTCCATGCCTTTTTTCAGTTCGACTAGCATCATTTCGTAGTCTTTCATGATTGCTTCGACCATCCCTTCTGCAGTTTCTCCGTATGCTGCTTCTTGAATAGAAGATAGTTCTAAGTATTCTTTCATTGTTGCTACTGGTTTGCCGCCAATTGCTAAAATACGTTCTGCAATTTCATCGATGTGAGTAGCTGATTCTGTGTAAAGTTCTTCGAATTTCTCGTGTAATGTGAAGAATTGAGGTCCTTTTACGTACCAATGGAAGTTGTGAAGTTTTGTGAATAAAACGCTCCAGTCTGCTACTTGTTTGTTTAATACTTCGATTACTTGTTTGTTCATTATGTTCAATCTCCTTTTGAGTTGTTATGTGATATCAATTACTAATTTATAATTATTATAATCTAGTAATCTGTATAAATCAACCCTTTTGCTGGAATTAATTTGAACAAATTATGAACTGTTGTAAATAAAAGGCCCTATTACGGTGAAGTAATAGGGCCTTTGTTTGTTAAACAGCCTTTTGTTTTTCTTCTACATCTTGCCCATCCCAACACTCTGTATTCTTTAAGCCAGGGATAGAGTTTGCAACGAAGACAGGATCTTTTCCTTGTTTCTTTTGCTTCAAATAGTCTACTAATGCAGCGTAAGCAAATTTGCTAAGGAATGAGATGGCAATTAAGTTTGTGAATACCATTAGTCCCATGAATAAATCAGCTAAACTCCAAACTGTTTTAAGAGCAGCGATTGATCCGAAGAATACCATTCCGACAACTGCAACACGATAAATCATTAACCATGTTTTACTTTCTTTAATGAATGCGATATTTGTTTCACCATAATAGTAGTTTCCTAGAAGTGAACTGAAAGCGAATAGGAAAATAATAATCGCTAAGAAAGTGCTTGCCCACGGTCCAATTTGTGAACTTAATGCGTTTTGTGTTAATTCGATACCTTCTAAATTTGATCCTTTGTAAAGTCCAGAACATAATACGATAAATGCTGTTGATGTACATACTAAGAATGTATCTACGAAAACGCCTAACGCTTGAACAAGCCCTTGTTTTACAGGGTGAGATACATCAGATGTTGCGGCTGCATTAGGAGAACTACCCATTCCTGCTTCTGTAGCGAATAAACCGCGCTGAATTCCGAACTTGATTGCTGCTCCAATACCACCAGCGATGGCTTGGTCTAAACCGAATGCACCGTTAAAGATTTCCATGAAAATGCTTGGTAACATACTGAAGTTGTTAATAACGACAAAAATAGCCACGCCGATATAAACGATTGCCATTGGCGGAACAATCATTTCTGTAATACGTGAAATGCTCTTAATGCCACCAAAAATAATAACTGCAACTAATAAGGCTAATAGAGCTCCTACGATTGTTCGCTCTAGTCCAAAAGCATTTTCAAACGCTATTGTTACTGTATTTGCTTGCACTGAATTGAAAATTAATCCATACGCAACTGTAATAAGAAGTGAAAACCAGACGCCCATCCAGCGTTTGTTTAACCCTTTTTCCATGTAATATGCTGGTCCACCACGGAACCTACTGCCATCTTTTACTTTATAAATTTGCGCAAGTGTACATTCTACAAAACTAGTAGCTGCTCCGATAATTGCGATAAACCACATCCAAAATATTGCGCCAGGTCCACCCATTGAAATTGCTAATGCTACACCAGCTAAGTTTCCGATACCGATACGTGCTGCTGCACTTAAGCAAAATGCTTGGAATGGTGAGATGCTATCTTTCTTTTTTTCTTTTCGATTAAACCCTTTACTAATTAAGCTGACCATCTCACTGAAATGAGTAATTTGGACAAATTTTAATTTAAAAGAGAAGTAAAGACCGAAGCCGATTAGCATTGCAATAAGAATATATGACCATAAAATATTATTCGTTACCTCAAGGAATCTGCTAAAGATATCAACCATATAATACACTTCCTTTTTTTCGTAATAAGAAAATTATATGCAAAAAATATACGAGAATCAATTTTTCTAAAAAATTATGTTACTTAAAACTTTTTTATGTTATGATTATGTTACATCGTAATATTTTTAGAATTATTTACATTTTAAAAAACTAAATTTAAAGCGAGAAGGTGGGGATAATTTGAAAGAAGATTCTTTATGGAAAGTAAGCCTTCAGAGTTTGAAAATGAGAAGTAATATATTTTTTATCATTACATCTTTAAGTATCTTTTTAGGGTCCACTTATTATTACAATAAAAGATTTCCAAATCACAAATATCCTGAGTGGTTAGAATTTCTAAAGTTGATTGGATGAATAAAAGACAGAAAAACAGAAAATTAAAATAAACAAGTTATGGAGGAGCTAAAAATGAATATTAGAGAAAGTGAACTTCCGGGTATTGGTTATAAGTTTCAAATCGTTACGAAAGGTAATGAAAAGATGGTAATTGTCATTCATGATGATGGTCGTAGAGAAATGTATCATTTTGATTCAGACCATGAAGAAAGCATCTCAAGTATTTCACTACGTGACTCAGAGGCAAGACAAATCGCTGCAATATTAGGTGGAATGGTATATAAGCCTAGGGCGTTAGAAAATGTTGAGATGGTTTTTGAAGGTTTAGCGATTGAGTGGTTCAAGGTGGAGAATACAGCTCCAGCAATCGGAAAAACAATTGGCGATCTTGAAATAAGAAAAACATATAGCGTAACAATAATCGCGGTTATGAAGAAGAACATGAAGAAGCTATTTAATCCAGGACCAGAAACAGTAATTGAAGAAGGAGATATGCTTGTAGTTTCAGGTGAGAGAGAAGAAATTAAAAAAATCATTAATGAATTACTTTCAAATAGGGGGGACTGATTAGATGGATACGTTAATTTTTGAAGTTGGTACAGCTTTAGTTTTAGTGGCAATTGCAGCAGTAATTGCTGGAAAATTTAAATTCTCAGTAATTCCTTTTCTAATCGTTCTTGGAATGTTAGTAGGACCGCATGCACCGACAATAGGTGTTATCGATCTCAAATTTATTGAAAGTGCAAGTGTAATTTCTTTCCTTGGACGGATTGGGGTTCTATTCCTTCTATTCTATCTAGGATTAGAATTTTCAATGAAAAAACTAATTAAATCTGGACGCTCTATTGCGATTGGCGGAACGATTTATATTTTAATTAACTTTTCACTTGGTTTGTTATACGGATTTATAATGGGATTCCCATTATTAGAAATCTTAATTATTGCGGGTATTATTACGATTTCTTCTAGCGCTATCGTTGCTAAAGTGTTAGTGGACTTAAGAAGAACTGGTAATAATGAAACCGAATTAATTTTAGGAATTATTATGTTTGAAGATATATTCCTTGCTGTATATTTATCAGTTGTTTCTGGTTTAGTACTTGGGGATCACGCTTCCTTCTTAGGTGCCCTTACTTCAATTGGAATTGCTTTAGGATATATGCTTCTATTCTTTATAGTAGCTAGAAAGGCTACGCCGTTATTAAATAAATTGCTCAATATTAGCTCAGATGAAATCTTTATTATTGTAGTATTTGCTTCTTTATTCTTCATTGCTGGTTTTTCAGAAACAATTCACGTTGCAGAAGCAATTGGAGCACTTCTTCTAGGATTAGTTTTCTCTGAGACAGAGCATAGTGACCGAATTGAACATCTTGTTGTTCCATTTAGAGACTTTTTCGGAGCTATTTTCTTCTTCAGCTTCGGGTTAAGTATTGATCCGTTCTCATTAGGCGGAGCGATATGGTTAACGTTAGGTGCTGTCCTTCTTACAATAATCGGAAACTTTGTAGCAGGAATGATTGCAGGAAGACAAGCAGGATTATCTCATAAAGCATCAACAAATATAGGATTAACCATCGTTTCAAGAGGAGAGTTCTCCATCATTATGGCTAATATCGGTATCGCCGGTGGTTTAATGTCAGTATTGAAACCATTTTCAGCACTATACGTGCTTATACTATCCATTTTAGGCCCACTTCTGACAAAGGAGTCGAAGAATGTATATAAATTCTTAAATAAAATCTTTAAGTGGGATACGAAGACTAACTAAATTAAAAAAATAAAAGTACAAGATATTTCCTGCTTGTACTTTTATTTTGGTGATGAAAACAGTAAAGAGAGGTACATGATGTTAGGAGAGTTGATTCATTCGGTTTTAGTTTTTTTAGAAGGACTTGGTTATTGGGGAATTATGCTTGGATTAATGCTAGAGGTTATTCCAAGTGAAATCGTATTGTCTTATGCAGGCTATTTAGTATCAACAGGAAGCATTACATTTTGGGGCGCTGTCGCGTTCGGTACAATTGGTGGTGTAATTGCATAACTATTCATTTATTGGATTGGTCGATATGGAGGAAGACCTGTTCTTGAGCGATATGGAAAATATATTTTAATTCAGAAGAAACATATTGATTATGCTGAAGATTGGTTTAATCGTTATGGAACTGGCGTTATCTTTACCGCACGTTTTATTCCGGTTGTGCGTCATGCTATTTCGATACCAGCGGGTATTGCGAAAATGTCACATGCTAAGTTTATTACGCTAACTACATTAGCTGTTATTCCGTGGTCAATTGTGTTTGTATATTTAGGTTTTAAATTAGGAACAGAGTGGGAAAGTATTAATAAAGTTGCGGGGCCATATGTGAAATACTTTGCACTTGTTGCTATTGTTAGTGCAATTGGTTATTTTGTATTAAAAAAAATGATGAAAAAAAAGTGATTACAGAAAAGGAATCTATGTCGACGTAGATTCCTTTTTTATTGGCATTTTTTGAAGGATGAAAGAATACGTTTAATATTTACTATATTGTGGCATACATATAGAAAAAGGGTGCTTGGAAAGGGGAATAAAGAGAAATGGAACTCCAGTTTCAAAATGTATATCAACAGGTAGAGAATTGGTATGTGTTGGATTCGGAGCTTCCTTGGGATGTCAAAAAGCTGAGAGAGGATTTGTGTTCTCTTATTGAAGTATGTAAAACACCCGTTATTTTTTGTGATACGTGTGATGCAAATGATGTACTTCTATCATTAGGGGAAGAGGAAGAAGAGTTCCTATTCCCAGTAGGTGGTTTTTATCATAAAGAAAAGCAATTAATTTTCGTTTGTATGTGGGAAGAGTATGAGCAAGTTCTCAAAACGCTACTGCATGAATTTCGCCATGCGATGCAGCATAAGAGAGATATATTGTATGTGGAAAGTGAACGGTACGAAGAGCGATGGATTGAAAAAGATGCGAGGAAGTTCGCGGAGAGGAAATTGGATGAATATAAGAGTAGAAAGTTAATGTAAAGCATAGTGGAGAAATAGCGCTGTGCTTCCTTTTTACCTATTAAAAATAAGTATTTGACTTTTATTAAGTTTAGTTCTAAACTAATGATATGAAACGAGCGAGGTGATGAAATGAAAACAGAAGATAGACTAGGGCTACTATTATGGTTTCGTTTGTCACGCTTTTATAATAAGAGTATTCGTGAGACGAACCAGCATTTGAAAAGATGGAATGTATCTGCCGCCCAGTTTGATGTGTTAGCTCAAGTGGGAGGACATAATCGTTTAACGCAGCAAGAACTTGGAAATAAGCTATTTGTTACGAAAGGAAATGTAACGCAGCTTTTAAATAAAATGGAGCAGCTTGAGTGGATTTTGCGTGAACAAGAGGGTACTACGAAATATATTTCTTTAACAGAAAAGGGAAGAGCTTTATATGAGGAAATCGTCCCACCTCAAGAAACGTTCCAAGCAGAGAAGTTTCATAATTTAAATATAGAGGAACAAAAGCAATTATTAACACTACTAAAAAAGTTACAGTAAGAAAAAATTTTGAAATAAATCTCGAATTCGAGATAGTATGAGGTGAAGGATATGTTTAGAAAAGTTGATCATAAAAATATGGGCAGAGCAAATCATGGTTGGTTAAATACACATTTTCATTTTTCTTTTGCCAATTACTATAATCCAAATAACATGAACTTCGGAGCGTTACGTGTTATTAATGATGATCTAGTAGCGGCGCAAACTGGTTTTGATATGCATCCACATCGTGATATGGAGATTATTTCTTACGTTGTAGATGGTGCTTTAACACATGAAGACAGCATGGGAAATCGTGGAACGATTGAGCGTGGACATGTTCAATATATGAGTGCTGGCACGGGTGTATTTCATAGCGAGCATAATTTAGGCGATAAAACGCTGCGTTTATTACAAATTTGGATTTTACCAGACCGTGCAGATCATAAACCAAACTATGGTGAGTTTAAATTTGATTGGAGCAAGCGTGAAAATGAATGGTTCCATATGGTATCTTCAGTAGAAGGAAATGCACCAATTCAAATTCACCAAGATGCGAATTTATATTCCTTATCATTAGAGGCTGGAAAAGAAATTCATTTTCCAGTGAAAGAAGGCCGTCAATTGTACCTTGTACAAATTGAAGGAAGCAGTGTAATCAATGGTGAAAATCTTGTTATGCGTGATGCAGCAGAAGCGGTAGAAGAAGATATTCATATTGAAGCAAAAGAGCAATCTCATTATTTAGCAATTGAATTGAAAAAACAATAAAAGGTTTATAGAAAAGAGGACATCTGATAGATGTCCTCTTTTTTTGATTGGAATTGTCTGAAAAATGTTTCTCAAAATTTTGGTAGAGGTATCGGCTGGGAAAATAAGAATTGTATAAAAGTGTCAAAAATCTTTATGGGAATGGGGAATGTTATAGTGAAAAAGCAAGTCATTTCATCAGCATTAGCGTTAACTGTTATCGCAGGGGGATTTGGAGCGTTTGGGGCAACGACAACGAAAGCGGAAGAACAAAAAATTCAATATCATCAAGAATTTAAAACACCTGCATACATAGGTGAAGAATGGAAAGCACCGGAAGGACTAGATAAAAAAGAGACAGTCTTTCAATACTTAGAGAGTAAGAAAGATATGTTTAAATTAGCAGGAAATATTGAAAAGCATTTTAATATCGTTGGGGAAGAAAAAGACGCTGAATCTGATACGACACATGTGAAGCTAGTTGAAAAACATAATAACATTCCTGTGTACGGTTCTGATCAAACTGTTACACTTGATAAAGAGAATAATGTAAAAGCATTCTTCGGACAAGTTATTCCGAATTTAGATGATAAAAATATTCCTGCAGCTGCAAGCATTACTGCGGAACAAGCAGAAACGATTGCAAAGGCAGATATTGAGAAAGAAATTGGTAAAGTAAAGAGTTATGACGGTGTGAAAAAAGATTTATTTGTATATGAAAAGGACGGTAATTACTACCTTGCATACTTAGTTAAGGCATCGATTTCAAAACCAGCTCCAGGATATTGGCATTATTTTGTTGATGCAACGAATGGAAATGTTATTGAGAAATATAACGCTGTAGATAACATTACTGGATTTGGTTACGGAGTATTAGGTGCTAGACAATCATTTGAAATTGCTCAAGATACGAAAACAGGACAATTCAACTTGTTTGATGGTAAACGAGGACAAGGTGTTCATACATTTGATGCAGAAAATATGGACGAGAACTGGTTTAATTTATTCTCACAATGGCTTGGATATACAGGAGAAGAAGTTGAAAGTAAATCTAAGTTCTTCGAAGATAAAGCTGCAGTTGATGCGCATGTAAATGCAGGAAAAGTATATGATTACTACAAAAAGACATTTAATCGTGACTCTTTCGATGATAAAGGTGCGAAGCTTATTTCAACTGTTCACGTAGGTACAGCTTGGAATAACGCAGCTTGGAATGGTGTGCAAATGATGTACGGTGATGGCGATGGAAAAACATTCATTCCATTATCTGCTGGACTTGATGTTATCGGTCACGAATTAACGCATGCTGTAACTGAACATACAGCAAACCTTGTTTACAAAAATGAGTCAGGGGCGTTAAATGAATCGTTATCTGATATTATGGGTGTTATGGTTGAGAAGAAGAGCTGGGATTTAGGTGCTGATATTTATACACCTGATAAACCTGGTGATGCGCTTCGTTCATTAAAAGATCCAGCGTCTATTCCAAACCCATTAAAACCAAGTGAAGGTTACCCAGATCACTATAGTAAACGTTATACTGGAACAGCTGATAATGGCGGCGTTCATATTAACAGTAGTATTAATAATAAAGCTGCTTATTTAGTTTCTGAAGGCGGAGATCATTACGGCGTGAAAGTAACTGGAGTGGGCCGTGAAGCGACAGAAAAAATTTACTACCGTGCGCTTACGAAATATTTAACTGCAAACTCTGACTTCAAAATGATGCGTCAAGCGGCACTTCAGTCAGCTGAAGATTTATACGGTAAAAACTCTAAAGCTGTACAAGCTGTAACGAAAGCTTATGATGCAGTAGGTGTAAAATAATAAGAGAAAAGACCTGACATCCTAGTCAGGTCTTTTCTTTATCCCGCTATCCGCAAATGATGAAATTTCCACTTTATTTAGTCGCGAATACCTAATGCGATTTTCGCCATACGTGACATACGTTCTTTCGACCACGGTGGATTCCAAACGACATTTACTTCTATTTCATTAACTTCAGGTACGTTTGTTGATAATACTTTTTTAACGTCTGATACGATTTGCCCAGCCATTGGACAACCGATAGAAGTCATAGTCATCGTAATGACAGCATTATTATTTTCATCTGCTGTAACGTCATACACTAATCCAAGATTAACGATATCAACACCTAGTTCAGGGTCAATAACAGCTTCTAAATTGGCAAGTAATTTATTTTCAAATGCTTCTTGTGACATAAGCAGCCCCTCCTACACTTTAATGATATCGATTCTCATTATAACGGAAATGAGCATAATGTGCAGGAAATGAGCTCAAAAAAATATCCCTCTTTCAAAGAAGGGATATTTTTGAACATCTATTCTGTTTTAAAATGAGATACGAGTTGATCTAACTCTTCAACTGTTTGTTTCATTTTTCTAGCAGTTACTGTCATTTCATTCATAACAATAACTTTCTGTTCAGCAGATTGCGCCGTTGCGGCAGTTTCGCTGGATACTTCAGTAGAGATAGAAGCGATGTTATTAAGTGAAGCATTCATTTCTTCAGCACTTGCAGCCATTTCTTCAGCAGTTGCTGATATATCTTGCATTTGAGTAGATACTTTATTTACTTGTTCCACAATTGTTGTGAAAGAAGTACCAGCTTCACGAATAACATTGATACCTTCAAATGCTTCAGAACGGCCTTGAGACATCATAGAGCTAGCAGTTTCTGTATCATTTTGAATTTGATGTAGTAATTGATTAATGTCTGTTGCAGCTGTTTTAGATTGTTCAGCAAGTTTTCGAACTTCGTCAGCTACGACAGCAAATCCTTTTCCGTGCTCGCCAGCACGAGCTGCCTCAATAGAAGCATTTAAAGCAAGTAAGTTTGTTTGCTCAGCAATATTAGAAATAGATTGTACAGCAGTATCAATATATTTCGTATGAGTGATTAGACGTTCAACCACTTCTGACGTAGCATTTACAGCTTCGTGTATTGTTGTCATTTGTGAAACAGATTTTTGGATAACGGTACTTCCATCGCTAGCATGTTCAGATGTGGCAACAGCAAGTTCCGCTACAGATGAAGCAGATTCAGCGATACGCTGAACACTTACTGCCATATCGTCCATTGCAGTTGAACTTTCTTCCATACTAGAAGTTTGTGATTGAATACTTGCATTTAAGTTGGACATCGAGCTTTGGACTCTTAATGTCGCCTCACGTGATGTATTCGTTTTTTCCAGCATATTTTCAGAAGCGGTTTGTACTTCCACTGATGTTTTTTGAACACGATTAATGATATGTTGTAGGTTTTCTAACATTTTATTAAATGATGTTGCGATAGCACCTATTTCATCGTTGCTATTTACTTGTAGACGTGCCGTTAAGTCACCTTCTTCAGAGGCTAATTCTTTTAGTTTTGTATCAATTTGTTGAATTGGTTTCACAAGTTTACCAGAGAACCACCATGCAAGAATAATTGCAACGACAATACAAATAACAAGTGATAGAAAGACTGCATATTCAATTCCTAGTGAAGATTGATCAATTTGTTCAATAGATTGTTCACGTAATTTAGCTTGTTCATTACTGTAATTTGTGAAGTCACCAATTACTTTATAGACCGTTCCGTTTTCTGAAGAAGCTACTTGTAAAGCTTCTTCCCATTTTTGTTCTTTTGCAAGAGTGAATACTTTTTCTTCAACGAACTTTCTCCAAGTAGACCCTAATTCCATTGTACTTTTTACGGATGAAGAAAGATTTGGATTAGAAAGAAGTTTATCTTTTGAATCCTCAAGACGTTTACTCATCTCATTAAACTTGTCTAATTCGACTTGATCATGTTGTAGTAAATAACCTCTTAAAGCAGATAGCTGTACTTGATAAGCGTCTCCACGTTCTTTCAATTCTGTTGCCAGTGGAGAAATTTCTTTTTGTAATGTTTCAGCTTTACGAGATTGGTCAATAGCAAAAAATAAAATAAAAGCTAAGGCGATGCCAAATAAAGCGCAAATCGTTCCCATCATGAAGATAAGTTTTTTTCTGATACTTACAAAATTCATATAATTAAAAGCCTCCTTTGTGAAATCTTAGTATTAGAATTAATAAATGTAAAAAATTGAAAGAAAGCTTTACTCCAGTTGGAATAAAGCTTTCTTATTTCCTTTAGGAATTATAGCAGACGGAATGAGAGATAGAAAGAGATATTTTAAAGTGAAAAAGGAGAACCTGTAAAACTTTCTTTCCTATACCTTTGAGCTCGTGTCATTTTCACTTTAAGCGTTTGTTTTGAAATGAGAGACGAGAACTTCAAGTTCTTGTACGATTGTTTTCATTTCAGATGATTTGTTAGCCACGATACTCATTTTGTTTACTTGATCACCAGCTGAATGTGCTGTTTGTGATGTTTCTGCAGCAACTTCATTTGAAATAGAGGCGATATTATTTAAAGCTGCGTTCATTTCTTCAGAGCTTGCAGCCATCTCTTCAGCAGTTGCAGACATTTCTTGCATTTGCGTAGAGACTTTGTTAATGTGGTTAACAATTTCTGAGAATGAAGATCCGGCAGTACGAATAACAGTAATTCCTTCAGAAGCTTCTGCTTGACCTTGTGTCATCATGTCATTTGCTATTTTAGTATCGGCTTGAATTTGATGCAGTAAATGGTTAATGTCAGTTGCGGCTAGTTGAGATTGTTCAGCAAGTTTTCGAACTTCATCAGCAACAACAGCGAATCCTTTTCCATGTTCACCAGCACGAGCTGCTTCAATAGAAGCATTTAAAGCGAGTAAATTTGTTTGCTCGGCGATATTCGAAATAGATTGAAGTGCAGTATCGATATGATTTGTATGTGTAATGAGTCGCTCAACTACTTGTGATGTAGCGTTAACAGCTTCGTTAATTGTGTGCATTTGTGTAATAGATTTCTCAATGACTTTATTCCCATCATCTGCTTTTTCTGAAGTTGTGACAGCTAAACTAGTAACAGAAGAGGCGGACTCAGCGATACGCTGAACACTTGTTGCCATGTCATCCATTGCAGTTGAACTTTCTTCAATGCTAGAAACTTGTGAACGAATATTGTGTTCAAGAGCATTCATAGTTTCTTGGGTCCTTGCGGTATTTTCCATAGAAGCAGTCGTTTCGATAAATACATTTTCGGAAGCTTCTTTTACACTTGTTGATGTTTGTTGAACTTGTTTTATTATATGCTGTAAGTTAGTGAGCATTTGATTAAAGGAATTTGCAATGTCACCTATTTCATCTTTACTTGTTACGTGTAATCTAGCCGTTAAATCTCCATCTTGAGAAGCTAATTCTTTTAACTTCTCATCAATTTGTCGAATTGGTTTAACGAGTTTACCAGAGAACCACCATGCTAATAAAATAGACGTTAATGTA
Source organism: Bacillus sp. 7_6_55CFAA_CT2 (assembly GCF_000238655.1). Lineage (NCBI taxonomy): Bacteria > Bacillati > Bacillota > Bacilli > Caryophanales > Bacillaceae > Bacillus > Bacillus sp. 7_6_55CFAA_CT2. Next base: position 459,018 of record NZ_JH414711.1, read on the forward strand.
CATGTAATGAGTGAGAAGAAAATAATATATTGAATAAGTGATGAAGAAGACTCGACGTCAGCAATTAATGCGTCACGTTTCTCATTCTCTTCATTTGTATATTTATTAAAACGATCTAAAAGATCATTTACATAATCTGTTTGTGCTAAAGCAATTTTGGATGCTTCGTCCCATTTTCCTTCACGAGCAAGAGGTAGTACCTCATTATCTATGACGCTACGCCATTTTCCCCCCATTAAAATAGCTTCTTTCATTCCTTCTGGGAGCTTCTTGTCACTTGTTACTTTCTCTCTAGTATCAGCTAATTTTTTCCCTTCTCGGTTGAACTTATCTAATCCTTTTTGATCATGTGATAGTAAATATTCTTGTAAACCAGCAACTTGTGCTTGGAACCAATCGCCACGTTCTTTTAAAATCGTCGCTCTTTTTGATACATCATTTTTTAACGTTTCGATTTCACTTGCTTGATTCATGGCGAATGAAAGAATAACTATAAGAGCAATGCTAAATAAAGAAGAAATGCTTAAGAGTGTGAACAGTAGTTTTTTTCGAATACTAACATATTTCATCGTTACCCCTACCCTCATTTAAACTGTTTATTATGATTTATGGATATTTAAAACGAAATTAATAAAAACATTATTATGAAGTTATTAATCTGTTCAATAAAAATTATAGCAGATAATGGAAGGAGTCAGATTGGTATTAGAAAAAGTTCTTAAAATGTATACATTTGCATATCATAAAATTCATAAATAAATATTAGAAATGCTATTGAAATTTGAAATGACATCATGTATACTTCTAATTAGTTGATAACGATTATCAGTATCAACTAAAACATTACTCTTCGTTATGTTGGTCATACCCCTTTTTGACGACGTAAGTCAGAGACGAAATGTTGAAATATCTTGTGTCCTATTCTACAGAATTATGGTAATCTCCAACCTCAACTTATATGCGTGAGCATGCAAAAAGGATCCTATCCGTGAAGGGATCCTTTTTTGCATGCTGTCGTAATTATTGTATATAGACCAGGGATACGTTCTTCGATTCCTTCCGGTGCAGTAGAAGGGAAGAGCCATCTTTGATGAGGTCCGTGTTCTTCAACTAGTTTTTCAATTTTAAAATGTTCTTCCGCGAGTGTTGTAATAATTTCTCCTAACGTCCAGCGACGGATGGTTGTTTTAGGTAGCGATTCTTTCTGTGCTTCTGTAAGAAGGATGCTATAAGCAACATCATCTTCAATTAATTCTTCATCGAAATAATTTCCACTTGCTCGAAATGATGGATGGTCTACTCCTAATAGCTTTGTGTATATTGGATGGTAATCGCGAAGGATAAGTATTCCACCGGGCTTTAGTAGTTGAGAGATTGTTATAAAAAGTGGCTTTAAATCTAGAAAGTAATGAAGTACACCAAGTTCCAGTAATACGATATCAAATGATTTGGAGAGATTTACATCTAGTACATCAGAAACGATGTAATGAATAGAGACGCCTGCGGCTTCCGCAAGTTCATTTGCATATTTTGCATTACTTGCTGAAATATCAACAACTGTTACGTCAGCTCCTAAAAGAGCGAGTGCGACAGCTTTATTTCCTTTTGAGCCGAGTAAATTAATAATACATTTTCCTTTTGGAGATTGTATGTAAGGTAAATAATGTGCTACTTCGCGCGTGGGATCTTTCATGATTTTTTTCGCATAATCAGCTGGTGCCCCGTGGTGATTCGTCCAAGCTTCATAAGCAGCTGTATTCCAGCTTTTTTCATTTATAGTGCTTAGTTGTTTTTGGTTCAATGTTATCACTCCTTTTGTGAACGTATAGTTATTCGGCAGAGGGATGGGATTTCCTTTTCTTTCTGAATAAAAGTTTGATTTTTCTGTTATTAAGTCGTACAATACTTTTTATACGTAAAAGCGTTGAAAAGGAAAAGTAGGATGAACACATTCTTTCCAGAGAGCTTCGGTAGCTGAGAAGAAGCAAGAATATTCATTTGAACAATGGTCTTTGAGCTTCGTCCTGAACTTATCAAATGATAATAGTAGGTGGCGACGAGAGTTGGTACTCGTTATCAAAACCACAGTATAAGAGCATATAGCTCCGTACTTGTTAAGGCTAATTATGTGAGTAATTGGCGAAATAAGGTGGTACCGCGACTGTTTATACAGCCCCGCCCTTATCTTTTTTAAGATAAGGGCGGGGCTTTTTATATTTAAAAGGAGGAATGTAAGATGAGTATTTTTATTGGAGGCGCTTGGCCGTATGCAAATGGTTCGTTACACCTTGGCCATATTGCGAGTTTGTTACCTGGAGATATTTTAGCGCGTTATTACAGGGCAAAAGGTGAGAATGTGCTGTATGTTTCAGGGAGTGATTGTAATGGAACACCGATTGCAATTAGAGCAAAACAAGAAGGTGTGACAGCGAAAGAAATTGCTGATAAGTATCATGAAGAGTTCCAGCGATGTTTTCGTAGCCTTGGTTTTACTTATGATTGCTATACACGTACAGATAGTGAGCACCATCATGAAACGGTTCAAAATGTTTTTTTACGTTTATTAGAAGAAGGACATATTTATAAAAAAACAGTGGAACAAGCGTATTGTGAAACGTGTACGCAGTTTTTACCGGATCGTTATGTAGAAGGAATATGTCCACATTGCCATGAAGCAGCAAGAGGAGATCAATGCGATGCTTGTTCTGCTATTTTAGATCCTCTCGATTTGTTAGAAAAGAAATGTAAATTATGTGGTAGTACGCCATCTGTAGAGGAAACAGAGCATTTCTATTTTGCGTTGCATACATTTCAGCAGAAAATTAAAAAAGTTGTAGAAATCGCAAAAGAAAAAGGAACATGGCGTGATAATGCAATTCAATTAACAGAAAGATATGTAAAAGAAGGGTTACAAGATAGGGCAGTATCAAGAGATTTACCAATTGGGGTACCAATTCCAGTAGAAGGGTATGAAGATAAGAAAATTTACGTATGGATTGAAGCAGTGACAGGCTATTATTCAGCGAGTAAACATTGGGTTGAAGAAACAGGGAAAGATGATCAAGAGTTTTGGGCTAGCGAAGCGAAAACATATTATGTGCACGGAAAGGATAATATTCCGTTTCATTCCGTCATTTGGCCAGCGGTATTACTTGGAATAGGGGAGGAAGCAATCCCGCGTCATATCGTTTCGAATGAATATTTAACAGTTGAAAAAAGAAAATTATCTACAAGTAAAAACTGGGCAGTATGGGTGCCTGACATATTAGAACGCTATGATCCAGATTCTATTCGTTACTTTTTAACCGTCAACGCACCAGAAAATCGCGATACTGATTTTTCATGGCGGGAATTTATTTACAGTCATAATAGTGAATTATTAGGTGCATACGGGAACTTTGTGAACCGGACATTAAAGTTTATTGAAAAATATTATGGTGGTATCGTGCCGAAAGGAAGTATTGAAGTAGAGCTGAAAGATAAAGTAGAAGGATTATATAAGCGTGTAGGAGAGGCGATTGAGCAAACTAAATTTAAGGTGGCGTTAGAGACAGTATTTGATACAGTACGTTTTGCAAATAAATATTTTGATGAAAAGCAGCCTTGGAAACAAAGAGAAGATGATCCAGTTTCATGTGAAGAAACGATTTATAACTGTGTGTATCTTATCGCTAATTTTGCCCATCTCCTTGAGCCATTTTTACCATTTTCAAGTGAAAGAGTTAGAAGCACATTGTCGATTGTGAAACGAAATTGGGAACCGCAAAATACGTTGCCAAGTAGAATTGATAGCGTACAGCCATTATTTGAGCGAATCGATGTAAAACAAATTGAGCATGAGATAGAGAAGCTGTATGGAGCGGTAAAATGAGATAGAGAAAAAGACCTTTCAAGTAAATGAAAGGTCTTTTGTTATGCAGTATGGTTCTCTTTCTTATCTTTCAAAAAGAAAAGTACAGCAAGGATTACAAGAATAATAGCTGCAATATCATACGTTATTTTAAATGTAGTATTAAAGTTTAAGTACTCTACGAAAGGAGTTTTCACTGCTCCTGCATATATACAAACGGGAACGAGAAGTAAATCGTAAGATTTCTTTTCTTTCATATATCTTATTAGGAAGAAGATACACATAATAGCAAAAAATATGATGCTTAAAATAGTCATTTATACCTCCAGATAAATTTACTTATTTTAATTGCAGTTATATCTTTTATATAAATTCTGTATTTTTTCAAGCGCTATGCACGCGATTGTGTTTCCTTTCTTTCCTAGCCGTAAGCAGCTGAGGAGTGAAAATCCCAACCAATATAAAAATAATACCAATCCACTGCATGAACGTTACGACTTCATGTACAAGTGTAATAGAAGCGATAATAGCAGTTGGTAATTCAGCTGCACCTAATATCGTACTAAGCCCTGTTCCAACCTTTGGTACACCGATTGAAAAACAAATGACAGGTACAACAACGCCGAATAATCCGAGGAAGAAAGCATATTTCCATAGACCGGCTTGCAAAGCACCGTCTGTTAAAAAGGTTGGCGGAAAGAATAGGCATACGATAAGAGTAGCACTTGTTGTCATAAGAAAGCTTTTTGTATAAGGCGGAACATCTGTAGCGACGCGTCCGCTTGCAAAAACATAGAATGAAAAAGAGACAGCAGCTAATAGCCCAAAGATAATCCCTTTCGTAGAAAAACTTTGTCCGAGGCCTTCAAATACACCACCTGCAAACAATGTACCAGCAAATAAAATAAGGATAGATATGATCTTATCGCGACTTGGAAATGTTCGATTTGCAATGGCTTCGATAATGACACCAATCCAAGTGAACTGAAAGAGTAGGACGACAGCGATAGATGCGGGTAGTTCTTCTACAGAAATAGCATAAAAAATCCCAGTCATACTCATTGTTGTTCCGACGGTTAGTAATGAAAAAAATTGTTTTTTTGTTACTTTATGACGTGAAAAGAAAAGAACGAGTAGAAATAGTCCAATCCATCCGAAGACATATTGTCCCCCTAGTAGTTGATGTGCTGAAAATCCATTTATGAATCCGAGTTTGAAAATAGTTGAAAGTATGCCGTAGCTGCAAGCACCGAATAAAACGAGCAATGAATATTTAAACTTTTCCATAAAAAAATCCTCCTTTTAAGTAATAAAAAACGCCCGCTATCCAAATAAGGATAACGGGCGAACGAAACAGAGTAAGACACTCTACAAAATTCCGCCACTCACACATGAAGTATGAGTTTGGGATATGTAATTATAGTAAATGTTACATTGCTTTTGGGAATACAATGGAGCATTTTACACCTTGAGCTGTGTTTTGTATCCCGTAAGGAAACTGATGTTTATCTAATATTTGTTTCACGATATATAATCCAAGACCACTACCTTGTACTAACCCGTGTTTATCAGGATTTGCGCGATAGAAAGGCTCAAATAAATGAGCAAGTTTATCTTCATCAATTTGTGAACCTGTATTTAATACTTCTAATGCGTAACCATTTGGTTTTTCATAAAGCTTTATATATACGTGTTGATGGTCAATTGTATAATGAATTGCATTTGAAATAATGTTAAAAATAGCAGTTTGAATAAATTTAGGATCAGCTAAAATTTGTACGTCGTGTTTAATATTAGATTGTACATTTAATTGTTTTACAGATACAAAGTAATCTACCTTCTTCATAACATCCTCAATAATATTAGATAAAGAAATGACTTCTAAATTCGGTTTAAATTGAGGGTTTTGTATTTTGGATAATTCCGACATTTTTTCCGTTAATATGTTAATGTCTTGCATCATCTCGTAGGAACGTTTCAAATACTTATCTCTATCTTTATAAGCTCCAATTCCGTGAATCATGCCATCTAGTTGTCCCATGACGGCTGCGATTGGTGTTTTTAATTCATGGGACACCATAGACATAAATTCTTTACGAGATTGTTCTAATTGTTGTTCCTTCTTGAGCTCGTTTCTTAAATCTTGATTGCTTGCATGTAAATTCTTCACAATATTTGGTACTTGTGAAGCAGCTACTTGCAAATTAAAATCTGTTTGATCTGCATTTTTGTTAAGTAGCTTTTTATCGGAGAAATCAAGATTCATAATATCTTTTAAAGCATCACTCATATATTGAAAAGGTTTGGCAATTAGTTTTGTATAAATTAATGATCCGAGTAGTGATAATGCAAGCATTGTCGCGCCAATATGTGGAGCTAATTGCTGCAACGCATCTGCTAACTTTGGATTATCATTTGTATCATTTGTTTTACTTGCTGCATTTTGTGTATGTAAGGCATCATTATTAGCGGCTTTCTTTTCTGCTTCTGTAGGCGGATTAGAAGTGCTATTTTTCCCCGAAAGATTTTGTGTATGTTCTTTTGCCTTTGCAGTTTGGCTAGGCTGCAAAAGGTGATTGATAGCTGTAGAAAGAGATTTATAATCTATAATAGAAGATTGGAAATTAGAAATACTCCCCTTTGACACAGCTTTATTTTGCTTCGTTTTACTTCCGTCGTTTTGCTTATCTGAATCGGCCTGTTCTGTAGTCGGCGTTCCATTTTCTTTCGCAAAACGTTCTTTATCGTAGTTTGAAGCTAGAAAGTAAATAATTTGATAAAGACAAAGTGATAAAAGAATACAAAATAATAAGGTTTTGATGAAAATATTTTTGGTGATGTTGTCTTTGCTACGATTCGATTTTGTAGCCAATGCCTTTCACCGTTTTAATATAAGGAATTCCTAATTTTTTTCTTAAGTTTTTAATATGTGTATCTATAACTCTTACATCACCATAATGTTCATAGCCCCATACCTTATTCAACAAATCACTTCTTGATAATACTTTTCCTCGATTTTGCAGTAAAGTATAAATAATTTCAAATTCTTTTGTTGTCAATTCAATTTGATTACCATGAACATAAGCTGCATATGCTGTAGAGTTTAACATCAATTCATGGAATTGTAGTATAGTTGCAGCTTCTGCTTCCTTCGTTGCTGCTCTTCTTAATACAGCCTCTACACGCTTAATAAATACAGTGTAATGGAACGGTTTCGTAATATAGTCATCAATACCTAACTCAAATCCTTTAATTTCACTTTCTTCATTATGTAAGCCTGTTAACATAATGATTGGTACATCAGATTGTCCTCGCATAATTTTACAAATACTATAGCCATCTATATCTGGTAACATTACATCGAGGAGGACAAGATCGTATGAATTTTTTTGGAAAAGAAGAATACCTTCTGTTCCGGCACCAACTACATCAACGGTAAAGTTTTGTGCCATTAGAAATTCACGAATCAGTTCTTGTATATCTGGGTTGTCTTCAATCACCAGTATATGCGTCATAGTAACACCTCCTAAATAACGCTTTTTACTGCAATATTCGAATTCATCATTTTTCGAGTGACTCAGATTGTTTATACATATAATAAGCCCCCGCTATAAAATAATCATGAAGGTAGCAAGGGGAATAGTTTAGTGTTACTGAATAATTCAGAATTACAGTAGTTCTATTATAGTATGTATTATAAAATTTATAAAATATTATAACTGTATAATTTTAATATCTACGTTTATCAATGTTTAGATATTAGCTAATCAAATCTATTCCTATTATATATGTAAATACAGTTGTTTTGCTACTGTAAATGAATAAATAAAATAAGCCAAGACATAAAATTCTTGGCTACACATAAATCTTGTTTTTAGGCTATTTTACAGTGACAGTAGCTTGCTGCTGAACGCGCTCAAATAACCAGTGTATATCATTGTTATACATACGAATACAACCAAGTGTTGTCCATTTGCCGATTGCTTGATTATTGTTAGTTCCGTGAATCGCATAAGTTGTTCCGTAAGTTCCTGCCATATTTAATCCGAGCCAACGGTCACCAAGTGGATTACGTGGATCGCCGCCTTTAATTTTGCCTGTATAATAAGGGCGGTTTTTAATTTTATTTACGATTTGAAAAGTGCCTTTAGGTGTAGGTGTTGCAGCTTTTCCAGTAGCGACAGTAAAACTTTTTATAAATTTTCCATCCTGATAATAATCCATTTTATTTAACTGAGTGTCTACGATTAATTGATCTTTCGTTGTAGCTGCCTCTGCACTAGCGAATGGAAGAGTTAAAAATCCTAATGATAATAGTGCGCTTAATAATAATTTTTTCATTGTTATTCTCCTTTTACTATCGTAATAGTCTTACATACAATGAAGTTGTAATCCTCGTAATGCTTTATTTACATTTTCATCTAATGTTTCAAAGAATGTAGTGATTTTGCTGTTGTGTTTGTTGTTATCAATAAGTAATCTTTCATTTAATAAAAGCTCACCACGTAGGCCAAAACTTTGAACTTGAATATTTAGCTCATCTTCATTTTCAGAAATGATTGGTAAGAAATAGTGAAAAGCTTTTGTTGGAATGATGTAGCTTTTGCCAATCATGCTTTCTTGATTTGAATTAATCCATTTTTTCGTGACAATTTTAATATTCTTTTTTGAAACGATAAAAGATAGTGTTGTAGATTTTGTTAAACTTACGTCAAATTCACTTGTTTCACATATTTGTAAATTAAAAACGGTTTCATTTTGATGAGATTCAACATTTGTATTAATAAAATCGTGCATTTTATATGCTTCCATTTCGTATTCACCCTTTTTTCAATTTCGAAAAACGACTTATATTTATTCAAATTAATGCTTAGTCATATATTGGTTAAATTTTTCAACAAATTCCGATATAATCTTACAATACGTATATGAAGCTAATATGAAGTTAGCATGAGTTTGTGATGGTTTTTTATTGAGAACAAAATAAGAGAGCTTTTTTAGTGCTAAAAAATGGATGAAATCTGCATGTTATTAATGCGTCTTTTCGCTATTTCGACTTGGAAAATAATTTTTACTATTTAATAAAGAACGAAAATCATTAGTGTGACCCTTACAAAAATGTAATAAAAATGTAAGCTATTGTGATAGTTATTTCGACAATTTTTTTATACAATAATAGTAAGAAGTTGTACGGGATTGAAAGGAGAGATGACATGGAATGGATTCATGAATTATTTCAGCAATACGGGTATTATGTTGTACTTGTCGGCTTGCTGTTAGAATATATTGCACTTCCGTTTCCGGGAGAGCCAACATTAGCATATGCGGGATTTTTAGCACATAAGGGTGATTTAAGTTTACCGATTTTAATTATTCTATCCTTTATTGGGACAAGTGTAGGAATGACGATTCAATACTTTTTAGGAAATAAATTAGGTATGCCTTTCATTCAAAAGTATGGGAAATACGTATTTTTAACACAAAGAAAAATTGACTTAACGAGAATGTGGTTTGATAAGTATGGGTACTTCCTAATTTTTATTGGTTTCTTTATTCCTGGTGTACGTCATTTCACAGGATACTTTGCAGGAATTATTAATTTACCATTCCGTCGTTTTGCCATTACAATTTATTCAGGCGCTCTATTTTGGGTATCATTCTTCTTAATCGGTGGTTACTGGTTAGGTGGAAACTTACATGATATCTTTGGAGTGCTAGAAGGTCATATCGGTAAAATTATTTTTGGAGTTATTGTGATTGTAGCGGTTACGTTAGGTATTCGTTTCCGTAAGCAGTTAAAACGAGTATTACTACAAAACGCAAGTTAATATGAAATCCATTCTATGTCAGAATTTAGGAAGGCAGTGCAAAAGCACTGCCTTTTTTATTTTATTTTTAAGACTATGTTTAATGCACATTTTACATTCTTTATAGGAATTTGATACAAGATAAGAAATAAGTATCTTGTCAATTATTATAGTCGTAATGACAATTATAATTGACAAATATAAGGATATTATTTACAATTTTAATTAAATAAATGAAAAAGAGGGAAGACATGAAGCTTCAAAATCGAGTGAGGGAATTGCGAGCAAAGCATCGTTTATCACAAGGGGATTTAGGGAAAGCGATTGGATCATCACGGCAAACGATTAGTTTAATTGAGCGTGGGGATTATGCACCATCTATCGTATTGTCGTTAAAAATTGCACAAATTTTCAATGTACCGGTGGAGGAAATATTTACGTTAGTAGAGGGGGAAGAGGACGATGAAGAGTAAGCGAAAAAAACAATTTGATTCTGTGGGGAAAATAGCATTAAGTATGATAGGAGGATTTTTAACGTCTTATATAGCTTTAAATTTACTCTCGGATGAACCGAGAAAATTATCATCCAATACATTTATAGGTATATGTACTATTTTTGGAATTTTAATGATGTACTATACTTGGAAGAATACACGTATGTTAGCAGAGGCACGCGATGAAGAAGAGAGCGTACAAGGCAGAAAATTAGGCATTATAAGTATATATTTACGTGTAGGTGATATAGTTACGCAGGCATGGTTTGTATATGCGGTTATTACATGTAGACGTGCACTGTTGCAGGATACAAATGTTTCATTTGCGGTGTGGAATTTAGTAGCTTCTATTGCTTGTTTAACTACAGTAGTAATTATCGGACTCATAACAAAAAATCGTTATAATAAGCTATATCCTGAACAAGGTGTAACGTATATGGAATCTATGAAAATGTGGACGAAAAACGCAGATGAAGGATTAAAGCACATTGTGCATGAGGCTGGATATAAAGCATATGAATTTACGAATACAATATTGGCATATGTATGGTGGGCTGCCGTTATATATACAGCTGCTAGTAATATCGATTTTGTATTAATTGGCTTAATCTCATTTATTTGGATATTGCATCTTGGGAAGTTCATGTACGAAATGCAGAGGAAAATGATTTATTAAGGGGAGAAAAAGGTGGATATTTTAAGAAGGCCAGCTGGCTCAATGACAGTGGCGCTAATTTTGTCCATTTTATACGGAGTAATCCGAACTGGGAAATTAGAAGTAATTTTGAACCTATGGGCAATAGTTGGAATTTTTTTATTAGTGTTAGCCATTCATGAGCTAGGACATGTAGTATTTGGTGTAATAGGTGGTTTAACATTTAAATTTATGACAGTAGGACCCATTACTATTCAAAAAGAAAAGGGAAAATTACGCATTCGAGAAAATAAATTATGGGCTTACTTTGGAGGCGTTGCAACACTAGTACCACCTTCTATAGAGACACCGAATCTTTCGAAAAAGTGGGCATGGCTCACTTTAGGTGGACCGATTACGAGTTTACTGTTTGGTATTACTTCCGGTTACATATACATGGTGAGTTATTATCAATATCTTTTATATTTTTCCTTTTTCCATTTTGCAATCTTTGCGGTTACAATTGTGCCGATAAAAGGAACGCTTATGAGTGATGGGATGCAATTTCTTATTTTAATTAAAGATGATGAAAGAGCTAGAAATCATTTATATGAGATTCAAATATCGAGTGAGTTATTTAGTTATAAAAGACCGAAAGATTGGGATGAAAGATTAGTAGAATTGAGTGAGGAGAAAATAAAAGAGAATAAAGGGATAAGAGAGATAATGAGTAGACTTATGCTTGTCTTCCTTGCTCGTGCAGATCAAGAGGGAATGAAAAGAGCGATACCGTATATAGAACGAATTGTTCAATTACCTGTAACGAAAGAAAATAAGTTTTTCGTTAGTAATTTTCATAGTTGGTATCTTTTATATAAAGCCCTTTATGAGATGGATAGTCTTTCTTTGCAAGAAGCAAAGGAACATGCAAAGGCTATTACAAAAATGGACTTAAACGGATATTATCGTACACAAGGAATTATCAAATATTTAGAGAATGATCTAGAAGCTTCCCATACTTATATGAAGAAAGCTGATAAAGAATTAAAGAGCGCCGAGAAGAGTGAGATGGGATATTTACAATTAGAAAGAGAATGGTTTGAGCAGTTGAAGGTGAGGGTATCTTACGATGGGTGAGGTATCCTCTTTTTTCTATGTCGCCTTATGCCGTTCCATAAATAGTCCGGGGCGAGTAAAATGAGATAAGAAGAGCAAAGCTTGGAGGAAGTAAATATGGAAATTTTATCAATTATTTTGATAGTCTTGCTCATTTATGTTGTTTTTAAAGTGGCATATGTAGCATTAAAGATACTCGCGATCTTATTAATTATCTTTTTAATCGTAGAGTTCGGCAGTAAGTTGCTTGGGGGATAGGGTATGTTGTGCGTTTCGAGTGTCGAAAGATGTCGTTAAATCGATATCTTGTGTTGAACCGTCGATATAATGAAAAAATCGCTGATATAAGTGGAGAAATGATCGATATATTTGAAAAATCGTTGATATATTTTAGTGAATACGAAGTGGGGTATGTGGAAAAGAAGTTGCCGTGAGGATAACTTCTTTTTATCGTGATGCGGGGATATGCAAAACAATATAAAAAGCTGGAAGAGTATCTTCCAGCTTACGAGTTACTTTCAATTTGGCGACCGCTATCTTCTTCAGTGTCTTGTAATAGGTTGAATACGTCTGCTAGGCAGAATGCAATGAACCAAGTCCATAGACCGTGGAAGAAAGCTGAGCTTAATTGAAGTGGTAATGTATAGTTTGTCATTGAGTAGGAAATACATCCACCAACGATTCCGATCATTGTTAATAACATTGTTTTTTGAGCATTTTCTTCTGGATTGAAGAGGAAGTAAATGTATCCGCCTAAAATTGAAGCGCTTACAAGTGTTTCGATTCCATTAAAGATGATATTCTCTCCAAGCTGAGTGTTTGTCCAGAAGCAGATTGTTCCGCCGATAATAGCAAACAGGACAGCTATTGTATATCGTATATATTGATTCATATGTTCATCTCCCTATGTAATAAGATGATTTGGAAGTCAAAAAGGTAGGTATAGTATATTGAAGTGAGTTTTAATTGTACGTATCTTTTTATAAAAAGATCATTGAAGAGTAACTAAGATGATCGGTTGTTTAAACCGTTACGTGTATGGTGTCTGAAATATACCCGACTGCTCGTTTCTTTTTGCTTGTAAAATAAGAGAAACTTCCAAGTCTATATACTCTTTTTTGTGAGTCTGCTTTCATTATAACACATTTAGGGACATAATGATAGAATTATCTGATTTTGTAATAAGTGTAAAAAATAAAAAGCGTAAGGAAATACCATTAACGGTGCAGTTTAGTGAAAGAAGGATTTTAATTTATTATGATGAAATATGTAATCAAGGTGAGATCTAAGAATGAGGCTTAAATACTATAAAAAATGTTTTATAGCATGAATGTAAGGGAGGAGAGCTAACTTGGAGTTCACAACAGAAAGATTAATAATTAGACCTTTTAAGAGTACTGATTTACAGGAAGTATTTGCTATTTATAATAGTGATGATACATGTAAGTTCCTATTACATAATAAGTGGACTCATGAAGACATGCAGAAAAGATTTAATAAGAAGCTAGCAAATAATGTACTTACTAAAGAAACAATATTAAGTTTGGCAGTTATATACAAAACTAAAGTAGTTGGTGATTTATCAGTATGGTACACAAATATGAAAGACACTGTTGAGATTGGTTATAGTTTTTCAAATGAAGTAGCTGGGAGAGGTTTGGCAACAGAAGCAGTAAGTAGTTTGGTATTGAAATTATTTAATGAATGTAATGTACATCGTATACAGGCTAATCTTGATGCACGTAATACAGCTTCACAAAAATTGTGTGAACGAATAGGCATGAGAAAGGAAGCCCATTTCATACAAGATTTTTGGAATAAAGATGAATGGACAGATAGTATTGTATATGGAATGCTATCCTCCGATTTGTAGTAATAAACTTAGTGATTTTATTATGCTAAAAGGTACGTTAGTTGAATAACAAAGGGCATAACATATATGACTAATATGTTATGCCCTTTAATTTATTAACCTGTTTTATATGCGTTTGAAACGGCCGACAATTTCAACTGTTTCAGTAATGTTCATAAATGCTTTGTTATCCACTTGACGGATAATACGTTTCATTTCGCCTAACTCATAGCGAGTCACGACAGTGTAAATCATTTTTTTCTTATGGTTTGTATAGCCGCCGACAGCGTCTACCATTGTCACCCCGCGTATGCCGTGATGTAGTAGTGCGCTTTTTATTTCCTCGCCTTTTTCTGTAATAGTCATTATCGTTAATTTAATATGTTTCGTATGCACAGCGTCGATAACTTTGCTGACTACAAATCGACTAATTAACGTATAAAGTGTAATATCCCATCCGAAAATAAAACCTGCTGCTACAAGTAAGATTAAGTTGAATACAAATATGATTGCTCCAATTGAAACATCTCGATATTTCGCTACAATCAATCCAACAACATCAAAACCACCTGTTGAAGAAGCAAATCGGAATATAATTCCTGAAGCTGCTCCGCAGATAACACCACCGAATACAGAAGAAAGTAAAATATCGTCTGAAACTTGGTGTACCGGGATAATGTTCATCGCTAACGATGAAACAGCTACAAAGTACGCTGTTAAAAAGGTTGTCTTCTTGCCTAAGTAAAAGTGACTTAAAATAAGAAGAGGAATGTTTAGTAAAAAGATAAGTGCACCGATATTGTAGTGCATTAAATAACCGATAATCATCCCTACACCAGCGAATCCACCGCTAATCATATTATGCGGGATAAAAAACATATTCATAGAAATTGCATACAAAATAGAAGCTATAAAAATAACAACCAACTGTATCATAAATTCTAAGTGAAATGTTTTAGCTGCTGGGAAGGATAAAAAGGCGGTGTCGGGAACGTAATCGGCGTCTCCTAGTTGACCCATAGTATGTTTCATCTCCATATTCATTTTTGATTACAAGAAGAGAATAAAGGTTTTTTCAAAAACTGGCAATAGTTTTATTATAATGCAAAAATTTTATAAATTTCTAATAAATCAAGCCTATTCATTGATGTGTGTGAATATGCTAAAGAAAGCGAATACAACGTTTCTTAATTATTGTTTTCTTGAGAAAATATGCAAAATACTTTTTTTGAAAATAAAAGGAAATAGAGAATATTTGCCCGATGTGCTAAAATGACCTTATTAAGGATGTGAAGCGATGGAATTTTTATTGCAGGATGCAATTCTATATATATCGTTTGTAACGACAGCACTTTGTTTATTAGAAGTTTTCTTCCTTGCTAATGTTTCTCGCTTTGTGCGTCAACAAGCATCAAGCGGTAGACAAAGAGCTTTTGCGTTAGTTGATACATGTGAAGATAGTGCGGGAAATGTACCGCTATTTTCAATTTTTTATAAATATGGAATGATTCGTTCCGTACGCAGACAAGAATCAAGTGAAGAGAATGATGAGGTTGGTCCGTATACACCAATGTTTCGCTAAATAATTACGAAACATTGGAGGAATGAACATGTTAAAATCATACCGAGCTGCGCTCATTAGTTTATCAGTAGTACTTGTTTTTGTTTTATCTGGCTGCAGTAATGCAGGCACAATTGATTCACATAGTACGGGAATATGGAACCATTATTTTGTATATCCAATCTCGTATATGATTCAATTTGTTGCTCATCATATACCGGGAGCTAGCTTCGGGGTTGCTATCATTATTATGACGCTCGTTATTCGTTCAGCCATGATTCCATTAGCTATTTCGCAATATCGCAGCCAAGCGAAAATGAAGAAAATGCAACCTGAATTGCAGAAGCTAAAGAAAAAATACGGTGATGTAAGCAAAGACCTTGAAAAACAAAAGCAGTATCAAAAAGAAATGTCAGAACTAATGAAATCAGGCGGTTGGAATCCACTTGCTGGTTGCTGGCCAATTTTTATACAAATGCCGATTTTCTCTGCTTTGTATTATGCGATTAGCAGAACGGAAGAGATTCGCACATCTTCGTTTTTATGGGTGAACCTAGGACATGCAGATCCATATCATATATTACCGATTATTGCAGCGTTAACGACATTTATTCAGATGAAAGTTTTCCAATCGAATATTACACCTGGAGAACAAGTACAGATGCTAAAGATGCAGCAAATTATGATGCCAGCAATGATTCTATTTATGGGGTTTGCGGCGCCATCAGGACTTGTGTTGTACTGGATAACAGGTAACTTATTTACAATGACACAAACAATTGTATTAAGAAAAATAATGGAACGTGAAGAGTTACAATTACAAAAAGCATAGAGAAACACCGCTCATTACGAGCGGTGTTTTTTATTTGAATCGTTAAGGAAATTTTAAGAAACCAATATTACTATTGGCGTTGTATACGAAAGTGTACATGCTTTAGAAATATGAAGGAGGAAATTTCCTATGAAGAAGAAAACAGTTGGTTATTTAGCGATTGCAGGTGCTTTATCATTCGGAATCATTGGAGGAGTCGGTGTTCCGGTATTCGCGGCAACAAATACTCCAACAGCTGAGCAAGCGACAAAAACAGCGAAAAAAGATTTAGATGACGCTACAAAACAAAAAGTAAAAACGATTATGGACGATACAAAGAAACAGTTACAGGAACTAGGTGTAAAGCTTCCAGAAAAAGAAAAACGTAAAGAAATGTTTGCGGGATTAGATGAACAAACAAAAGAAACAGCGAAATCCATTTTAGAGCAAGAGAAATCTGGAAAATTAACACGTGAACAAGCAAAAGAGGAATTGACAAAGCTAGGCGTAAAAATGCCGGAGAAAGGTAAGCGTGGAGACATGTTTGCTAACTTAGATGAGCAGGCGAAAGAGAAAGCGAAGTCGATTTTAGAGCAAAAGAAATCTGGAAAATTAACGCATGAGCAAGCAAAAGAGGAATTAACAAAGCTAGGCGTGAAAATGCCGGAGAAAGGTAAACATGGAGACATGTTTGCTAACTTAGATGAACAGGCAAAAGCAAAAGCAAAGTCAATTTTAGAGCAAAAGAAATCTGGAAAATTAACGCATGAGCAAGCAAAAGAAGAATTAACAAAATTAGGTGTGAAACTTCCAGAGAAAGAGAAGCATGAAGACATCTTTGCAGGATTAGATGAGGCAACAAAAACAAAAGCAAAAGCGATTTTAGACAATGAAAAGAAACAATTAGAGGAATTAAATGTGGATCTTCCGCATCACAAGTTTTTTATGAAAAAAGAAGATAAATAATTGATTTATGTATCTTTCGTGGGGCAACCGGAAGGCACGTGCGAGGACCGATTTCTGTCAGCAGAAATCGGTCCCTTTTAATGATTTAATAAAATTTTTTTCATTGTTAGTATGTATCCAAAGACGCAGTAGAAGATTGCAAAACCGATAAATACTTCTGTATATTGATATTTACCTAATACATAGAAGGAAACAGCTGGTATAATAGCTACCGCTAAAATGCTATAACCAGGATATTTGTGCCGATGCATGATGGCGAATAGAACAGAAAGAAATGTAGCGATGATACAAAAAACAGCAATCATTATTGATGCACCTCCTATATAAATTATACCAATTTTAGGGAATTAGAGAAATATTACAGCTTCTGTTATAATATAAGAAGATAAATATTTCCTATGTTATATAAAAAATATATTGATTTTTTCTAACAATTCAATATAATGAACAATAACTACAAAATTCGACATCAAGAAGTGATGATGAGGACACGATCAATTTTTTACGATTCTCAGAGAGGGAAGTCTTTGGCTGTGAGCTTCCTAATACGGAAAAATGGATTACCACCTCTGAACTGCAGCAGTGAACGAGCATCTAGTAATTGCTTGCCGGCAAAAACCGTTATTTAGACTTGAGAAATTGGTGAAGTGTGTTACTTTACGAATTGAAACAAGGGTGGAACCACGAATACAACACTCGTCCCTTTTTTAGGGAGGAGTGTTTTTTTATTTCATTTTTGCATCACACTAGGATTGGAAGGAGGATACGCAGCATGCATCATGATGAGAAGAACAAAATTGGTTTAACAGTAGCACTTTCTATCGTAGTAGGAACGATTATTGGATCTGGTGTGTTTATGAAACCAGGGAGCGTATTAGATTACTCGGGGAGTTCTAATATGGCCATTCTTGCTTGGGTAATTGGTGGTCTGTTGACGCTAGCAAGTGGTTTAACAGTTGCTGAAATTGGAGCGCAAATCCCGAAAAATGGTGGGTTGTATACGTATTTAGAGGAGATTTACGGAAGTTTTTGGGGATATTTATCAGGTTGGATGCAAACAATTGTTTATGGACCTGCTATTATCGGAACATTAGGTTTATACTTTAGTTCTTTAATGATTAATTTTTTCTATTTAGATAAAGTGTGGAATTTACCAATCGCAATTGGAACGGTTGTGTTCCTTGGCGTTGTAAATAGTATGGGAACAAAATACGGAGGTATCGTTCAAACAATCACGACAATTGGGAAGATGATTCCGATTGTGTTAATTGTTGTGCTAGGTTTCTGGAAAGGGAATAGCGATATTTTTAACGTAGTTGTGCCGATATCGGAAAATCAAAGTATCGGTATGGCAATTTTAGCAACGTTATTTGCTTATGACGGCTGGATTTTACTTGCTTCGATTGGTGGAGAAATGAAGAATCCAACAAAGTTATTACCGAAAGCAATGACAGTAGGGATTTTAATCGTAACGGCTGCTTACGTATTAATTAACTTGGCATTATTAAATGTATTACCAGCAGCGAAAATTGTAGACCTTGGAGAAAATGCAACAGCGACAGCTGCGGGCATGTTACTTGGAGAATATGGCGGAAAAATTATTAGTATCGGTATTATCGTTTCTATTTTCGGTTGTTTAAATGGAAAGATTTTAACATTCCCACGTATTCCAATGTCTATGGCAGAGCGTGGACAACTTCCATTTTCTAAGTTTATTGCAAAGGAAAGTCCGAGATTTAAAACACCAGCAAATGCGATTACTGTTGAAATCATTTTAGGAATTATTTTAATGATTATTAGTGATCCGAATAAGCTATCTGAGATTTCCGTATTCATTATTTATATTTTCTATGTAATGACGTTTATTGGTGTCTTCATTTTAAGAAAACGTAATAAGAATAAAGAGCGTGCATATAGTGTGCCGTTATTCCCAATCGTACCAATCGTAGCGATTTTAGGTTCGTTCTTTGTAATTGGTAGTGCGATTATTAACGATCCAGTAAGTTGTTTCTTATCGATTGGAATTGTATTTACGGGACTTCCGGTGTATTGGTACTTGAATAAGAAGAAAGAAACAGAATGATGAAAAGGTAGGCGTATTATACGCCTACCTTTTTTACTGTAAAAAAATTGTACTTGCGTCCATTTTCTATTTTGGTTACTATAGTCGTAGTAACCAAAATAGAAAGCGTGGGGAAAGACTTGAATTTTCGTGTTTATATTTTAGCTATCGCGGCTTTTGTAGTCGGAACGGTTGAGCTAATTATAGGAGGAACGCTCGATTTAGTTGCCAATGATTTAGGAGTATCTATTAGTGCAGCTGGTCAGCTTATAACAATATTTTCGGTAGTATTTGCTTTGTCAGGTCCAGTTTTATTAGCTTTGACAGGGAAGTTTGAAAGAAAAACATTGTATGTTGGAGCATTATCGATTTTCTTAATCGGAAATATTATTTCGGCATTTAGTGTGTATTACGGAATGCTGATGTTCTCAAGGGTTATTTGTGCGGCCAGTGGTTCATTAATTATTGCACTATCGGTAACACTTGCTTCTAGTGTAGTAGAACCACATTTTCGTGCGCGTGCAATTGGAATCATTTTTATGGGAATTAGTGGATCACTCGTACTTGGAGTACCGCTTGGTCTTGTACTCGGAAATGCATACGGATGGCGTGCACCATTTGTATTAATTTCGGTATTAACAGTTATGGCAATTGCTTGTATTTCATTATTCTTAACGAAAGTACCACCGACATCGGTATTATCAATAAAAGAACAACTTGCTACTTTAAAAGATAAAAAAATTGTAAGTGCACAGTTAACATCATTTTTGTTTTTAACAGGGCATTTAACATTGTATGCATATTTAACACCGTTTTTAAAAGATGTCATGCATGTTGAAGCAAACTGGATTAGTGTGTTTTACTTTATTTTCGGAATCGCAGCAGTAATTGGTGGCGGATTCGGTGGCTGGCTTGCTGATAAATGGGGATCGAAGAAAAGTATTATTTCTATCATTATCGTATTTGCGTGTGCAATCTTCATACTGCCATTAATGACATTCTCATTCCCGCTCTTCATCATTATGATGGGACTTTGGAGTATGCTGAGCTGGGCGATTTCACCAGCGCAACAAAACTATTTAATTGAAATTGCACCAGAATCAGCTGGTATTCAGCAAAGTTTAAATAACTCTGCCCTTCACTTAGGGATTGCGCTCGGTTCAACAGTAGGCGGAGTTGTTATTGAAAAATCATCTGTTATATATAACGCTTGGGTAGGCGGTGGCTTTATTATATTAGCTCTGCTTTGTGCGATTTTCTCGATTACAAGAGGACGTTCTACTCAGTTTGCAAAAGAAGAATCTATCGTTTGATAGGTTCTTTTTTTTGTAAAAAATTGCAGGTTTTAGTAGATGTATGGAGAACGTTGTATATAGCGAGGTGATGGATATGTATACGAATTTTTCAATTATTGGTCTTCTAATTTCAATGCTCCCCTTGTTTCTTATTATTCTTGCACTTAGATGGGTTCGTTTCATCTATAAAAATTCAGAGAAACAGGTAGAGCAAAATGAGAAAATCATTGAGCTGTTGATGGAGATAAAGGAACAAAACGAAAAGGAGTCTAAGTGAAAAACTAGACTCCTTTTTATTATTTAATTAGTATCTTAATTTCATTAACAAACTCTTAATTTCCTCATCTTCCATAAAGAGGTCATGGTGTTTCTGGGTAATCTTTGCAAGTGCAACGTCGTGATAGAAAAATTCTGTAAAGAACTTCACGAAAGGTTGTGACATTGTTTTCATCGCTTGCCATGAATCTTGTTCTACGCCAGCAAATAAAATTTCACGATCGTCAACGATGAGTAGCAAATAGCGCTCTAATGCATTAGGTTCTTCAGCTGGGATTAGAAAATGCATGTTTTCTAAGTCTGTTTCTACTTCTCCAACAATAAGGGATTCAATTTGAACACCTTGTTTTGCTTTTTGTTCTAGTAAAGGAAGATATTCTAAAAGAGTATCATTCCAAGCTGAAATACGGATTGATTCTTTTGCACTTTCAATGAGTTCCTTACTTTGAACTCGAATAGAAGATTGCATTTTTAAGCTCCACACACGGTCATCTGTAAATGATTTTTTTGATATATTTGTTTCCAGTTCTTTAATATTTGATTGGAATTCTGTCGTTAATTTTTCAATTGCTAGCTTTAGTGGTAATGCTGTATACAGTTTTTTCTTTTCTGAAACAGAATCCATTACCATTCCTTTATCGATTAGGCGTGCTAGCACTTCATATATTTTTGCTTTTGGAACACCTGAATGCTTCACAATCGTTGTAGCATCTAATGGTTCATTGCTTGATACGACAACTTCATAAGCTTGGCTTTCATATTGTGAGAAACCGAATTTTTGTAACATAGTTCCCTCCGAACGAATGAGATTATATTTTAAGGATAATGAACTATTTGTTTTTGCACAAGTGGTAGTCCGTTTTCTAATTGTATTAAGGTGAGAATTAATTTCAATTTTTTAATTTTATCTATTATACTTAATATAATGATTAATAAGATTTTAATTTAATGCGAAGGGGATGCTGGGGGGAAGATGTTAAGAAGTTTACGTTTAAAAATTGCGGTAGTGTTTTCAGTTCTTATTTCTATGATGTTCGTAATATTGGGTACAGCTGTGTATCAATTACAGAAAGAAAAGGAAGTGCGTTCCTTAGACGAGTATTCTCAAAATGCGATGGATCTTGTAACAGAGCAACTTACGACATTTGTTCAAAGAACGGATGAAGATATGGGGTATTACGCGAACAGTGAGATGATTCGTAATATACTTCAAGGTGGGGTTACTCCAGAAGAGGAAGCGTTTTTAACGAAAGAGTTTGCGGAGTATAAAAAGAATCATCCTGGTATTTTAGATTTATATATTGGTACGAAAGATAAAAAAACATTAAGTGCCAATCTTGCTGAAGGTGGGCAAGTGCCAGAAGGATATGATCCAACGACAAGACCATGGTATAAAGATTCAGAGGCTGATGTAAAAAAGGTCCATTGGGGACAACCTTCTTATGAAATTGCAACAGGAAAGTTAAGTGTAGGTGTTTCTAAAGCAATTACAGCTCAAGATGGGTCTGTATTAGGCGTTGTTGCGATGGATGTATCGCTTGGTACGATTCAGAAGTTGCTTCACAATATTCAATACAATAATGACGGAGAAATGTTTATTATAAATGATAAAAATATGGCTCTTGTTTATCCAGAAAAGATAGGGAAAGATGTTTCTAAAGAGCCACTTATAAAGAGCTTAAATAAAGAGGGAACAAAATATGCGGTCACTACAATAAAAGGTGAAGATGTAGTTGTTTATAGTCAATCATTTGACACGATGAAATGGACGATAGGAATCTTTTATCCGAAAGAAACGATCGATGGGCTATTAAATAGTACGAGAAATACAGTTATTATAATGGCATGTATTAGTTTATTAGTTGGAATCGTAGCTTCCTACTTGTTCTCAAGAAGATTAGCAAGACCACTGCAACTATTAAAGAATCACGTGCAAAAAGTAGCAGAAGGCGATTTAACGCTGCGAATGAAAGTGACAAGTAAAGATGAAGTTGGAGAGTTGACTAAGCACTTTAATGATATGGTTGAACAAATGAATGAAATGGTAAGTAAAATTAAAAACAGCGTATCAACGGTGCAACAATCAACGAATAGTTTACACTATTTAACGAATGAAACAGTAGCGGCTAGTAGAGAAGTTTCAGGAGCAATGGATGATGTGAGTGGAGGAGCTTCTACTCTTGCGAATAGTGTGGATGAAGTTTCAGCTCAGCTCGAGAATATGGCGGAGTCAGTGGAACAAATGAATAGTTCCGTTGGTGAAATAAAAGGAGTGGCTGGCAAAGCGGAAGAGGCATCTAAGCAAGGATTAAATACAATGAGGAATTTAATCCGTACGAGGGGACAATCATCGTCGATTGTTGTTCATACAGAAGAAGCATCGGATAAGTTAGAACAAAGAGTTGGATCGATTCAAAATGTTGTTGAGCTTATAAAAGGCATTTCGGATCAAACAAATTTACTTGCTTTAAATGCATCGATTGAAGCTGCCCGTGCAGGTGAGCAAGGTAAGGGATTTGCGGTTGTTGCTGAAGAGGTTCGGAAATTAGCGGAACAATCAAAAGAGGCAACCGGAGAAATCACAACGATGATTGGTGATGTACAATTAGAAGTAAAAAGGGTTGTAGAAGTTGTAAGTAAATTGAAAGACATTGCAGATGTGCAAAATAAAGTGACGACAGAGGCGGAAATGGAGTTCCGCACAATTATGTCAGTCGTAAATACGATTAGTACTTCAGTTGAAAAAATTGTAGAAGAGGTACATAACATAGGTTACGAGCAAGGGGAAATTACAGCGGTAATGCATACAATTGCTGGTACGAGTCAAGAAAGTGCAGCTGTTTCTGAAGAGGTACATGCTGCAACGGAATCACAGGTGAATCATTTAGAAAAGGTAGCTCACACGATGGAAAGTTTGACAGAACATATGAGAGATTTAGAAAGATTAGTCGAGCAGTTTAAAGTGGAAGAGTAACATATTAGTAAAATGATGAGGATTTCGGTAAAATAGACAATGGATATATAAGAAACGATTATAGGAGGAAGACTACTATGGCAATTGTTGATGTATCGATTATTCCAGTAGGAACAGGTAATCCAAGTGTTAGTGAATATGTAGCAGAAGTACAAAAGGTGCTAGAGAAAAATGCGGATCGCGTGAAGTATCAATTAACACCGATGAATACAATTATTGAAGGAGATCTTCCTGTCATTCTAGAAGTAATTCAACAAATGCATGAAGTTCCATATACGAAAGGTGCACAGCGTGTTGCAACAACAATTCGTATTGATGATCGTCGTGATAAAGTAAGCACAATGGAGAAAAAATTAAACTCTGTTCGATCAAAATTATAAAGAAAAGCAGCGATTTTCGCTGCTTTTTTCATATAGGAGGTAAATAAGATGAGTGAAAAGTTTAACGAACAATTTGACGGGTTGTTAGAGAAATACACGGAACTGTTACTTGGAGAGAGCAATGAAGAGAGAAAAGAACAGGTACAGAAGTGGGCACTTTATTCTTACATAGCGAAGACGATGCCAGCTTTAGTGAAGCATTGGAATGAGACGTATCCCGATGCGAAAGAAGAGATGGTGCAGTTAATTACAGATATTAAAAGGCTGAATGAAGAGAAGCGAAATGAGCAATAAAAAAACTTGAGGGAAATATAATCGTAAGTTTTCTGTATTAATATCCTTATATAATTTACATGGAATATAAAGGGTTTTATAGGCATGTCGAATATTTTCGACATGCCTATTTTATGCCTATTAAACTCCATTTTTCTAAATGTCGAAAAATATTTCAGTTATATTTATAAGCGAAAATATAGGGTTTTAAATGTTTTTATAGTATTTTATAAATTATCTAAATAATTATTTGTATCCAATAATTTTAAACAATGATATAATTTTGAAGAGGGGTAAAAAACAGATAAATTACAGTCATAGGGGTGAATTACATGGAACAATTAATGCGAAATTCGTTTCTTTTCTTGTCAAAAAATAAAGCGCTAACAAAACTGGCTAAAAAGTACGGTTTACGCTTTGGTGCAGGTCGCTTTGTCGCAGGGGAGACAATTGAATTAGCGACAGCAGCTATTAAACAATTGAACAAGCAAGGACTTTGTGTAACAATCGATTATTTAGGGGAATTCGTTGATAATGAAGCGGAAGCAAATGAAATGGCTAACCAATCGATTGAAGCGATCCGTGCAATTGGAAGAGAAGGTCTTGATTCGCAGCTTTCTTTAAAGATGACTTCTATGGGATTAGATATCTCTGATGAAATCGTAATGAACAATATGCGCCGTATTTTAGAAGCGGCGAAAGAAAATGGTGT
Source organism: Bacillus sp. 7_6_55CFAA_CT2 (assembly GCF_000238655.1). NCBI lineage: Bacteria > Bacillati > Bacillota > Bacilli > Caryophanales > Bacillaceae > Bacillus > Bacillus sp. 7_6_55CFAA_CT2. The sequence goes on from NZ_JH414711.1 coordinate 484,081, forward strand.
GTTCGTTACCATTGATATGGAAGACTATACACGCTGTGGTAAAACAATTGATATCTTTAAACAATTAAAATCTGAATACGATAATATTGGTACTGTTATTCAAGCTTACCTATATCGTACAGAAAAAGATATTGAAGATTTAAATGCTTATAATCCTAATTTACGTCTTGTAAAAGGTGCTTATAAAGAACCTGAAGAAGTGGCATTCCCAGACAAGAAAGATGTAGATGACAATTATAAAAAAATTATTAAAATGCACTTATTAAATGGAAATTATACTGCAATTGCTTCACATGACGAAGCGATTATTGAATATACAAAAAAACTTGCTGAAGAACACAACATTCCAAGGGATCAATTTGAATTCCAAATGTTATATGGTATTCGTAATGAGCGTCAACTTGAGCTAGTAAAAGAAGGCTACAAAATGCGTGTTTACGTACCTTATGGAAACGACTGGTATGGATATTTCATGCGTCGTCTAGCAGAGCGTCCAGCAAACGTTGCGTTCGTATTAAAAGGTATGGTTAAAAAATAACCAAGGAGAAAATACTCCTTGGTTATTTTAATTGCTGAAATGCATAATGTGCCATTTTCTTCGTATCAGGATACAGTTGCTTGCGGGTAGAAGATAATACAACATTAATGACACGTTTACCGTCTTTTTCATCCACTGTTACGACTGTATATTTGCCAAGTGCTGATAGACCGCTTTTACTTCCAATCGCATATGGATCGTCATATAGTTCTTCTCGTCCGTAGTTTGCGATGTTTGGAGAGCGTTCTGAAGTATGTAGAGTTGTACGCGTTGAATTCATATATTCTAAAACAACTGGATACTTTAATGCTTCTTTCGTAATAATAGCAATGTCATATGGTGATACTTTATTCCCAATTGCATCAGCACCACTTGCGTTTTTGAAAGTCGCATGCTTTGTACCAAGTTCCTTCGCTCTAGCATTCATCATTTTCACAAATTCATTTTTTGATCCTGCAATATGTTCTGCAATTGATTCAGCTATTGGATCTGCACTAATGATAAGCATAAGTTTTAATGCCTCATCACGCTTTAATTTTTCTCCAGCACGAAGTTTAATTTTCTTGCTTTGACTTTCTGTTTTAATTGCGTTTTCTGTAACTGTAATTTCTTCATCTTCTTTTACATTCTCTAGTAAAAGAAGGCTTGTCATCATTTTGGCTATACTAGCCGGATAAGAGCGTTCGTCTTCACGTTTCCCATACAAAATTTCACCTGTGTTTGCATCGATTGTAACTCCGTATTGCCCAGTAATATTAGGTTGATCAGCTCTTACAGATTGTTGCCTTTGTGCATAAGAGAAGAAAATCATCCCTGTAAATAGTGTAGCAATCATTACAAGCATAACTATTGTTCGTTTCATTATAATTCCCTCATTTGTTACAAATAAATTGGGCAGAAAAAGCAGCCATTAATCATTATGCCACGTTCTCTGCCCAAAAATATAGCGTTATTTTTCGCCCATATTATGCTTTTTATATTGTTGGTTATTACCTTGACGTCCTTTTTCCACGCCGTGGTTATGCGGACCTGCGTTTCCAGTTACACTAGCTGCACTAATTCCAGCCTTTGAAGGGTTCTTCTTAAGTTTTGCCATATATATTCCTCCAGTTTCGTCAGATTATAAAAAGGGAAAGTGTATTTTAGTGAAGAAAATACATATATAGCATGGCCAAATGAAAGAAAAATATTTATTTCAGAAAATTTTATCAATAAATATATTGCGAAAATTTAAACAGTATCATATATTTATTAGTAGAGGCTCACTCATTGATTGCGACTTATGTCGAAAAATTGAATGAGCATTCATTCAAGAATAGGGGGAGAATTGGATGTTCCAAATTAAAAAGGCTGCTGTTCTAGGTTCAGGCGTAATGGGTTCGGGAATTGCGGCACACTTAGCTAATATTGGTATTCCGACATTATTGCTTGATATTGTACCACCTGCGCTTACGAAAGAAGAAGAAGCGAAGGGACTTACATTAGAACATAAAAGTGTGAGAAATCGTTTTAGTAATACGGCTGTGCAAAAACTATTAAAGCAAAAACCAGCTCCTCTGACAGTGAAAGGAAATCTAGCACTGATTGAAGCAGGTAACTTAGAAGATGATCTTGAGCGTCTAGCTGATGTAGATTGGATTATTGAAGTAGTAGTTGAAAACTTAGATATTAAAAAGAAATTATTTGAAAAAGTAGACGCTGTTCGTAAACCGGGCTCAATTGTAAGCTCGAATACGTCAGGCATTTCAGTTGAAAAAATGGCAGAAGGTCGTTCAGACGACTTCCAGAAACACTTCTTAGGCACACACTTTTTTAACCCACCACGATATTTAAAACTTCTAGAGGTAATACCGACGAAAGAAACAGATCCACAAGTATTAAGCTTCATGAAACTATTTGGCGAAGACGTTCTTGGAAAAGGCGTTGTTATCGCAAAAGACACACCAAACTTTATTGGAAACCGCATCGGTACGTACGGTTTACTTGTTACTCTTCAAGAGATGGTAAAACGCGGCTATAGCATTGGGGAAGTTGATTCTGTAACAGGCCCACTTATTGGTCGTCCGAAGAGCGCAACGTTCCGCACATTAGATGTTGTCGGTTTAGATACATTCGTACACGTTGCAAATAACGTATATGAAAATGTGCAAGAAGAAGAGCGTGATGTATTTAAAGTACCAGCTTTCATGCATGACATGCTTGATAAAAAATGGCTTGGAAGCAAAACAGGTCAAGGCTTCTTCTTAAAACAAGGAAAAGAAATTTTAGAATTAAATCCTGAAACGATGGAATATGAAGCGCGTAAAAAATTAAAAGCTGCATCCGTAGAGTTAAGTAAACAAGAAAAAGGATTAGCGAATAAATTGAAAGCGCTTGTATACGCAAAAGACCGCGCAGGAGAGTTATTATGGAACATCATTACACCAACTCTTTTATACTCTGCAAAACTTCATAAAGAAATTGCTGACGATATCGTTGCAATTGACCAAGCGATGAAGTGGGGCTTCGGCTGGGAGCAAGGACCGTTTGAAGTGTGGGATGCAATCGGCGTTGAAAAATCTGTTCAAAAGATGGAAGAAAACGGCGTAGTTGTTCCTACTTGGGTGAAAGAAATGTTAGAGAAAGGTTTCACTACTTTCTATAAACATGATAACGGCGATAGCTACTATTACGATAATGGCGAATATAAGCTAATCGAGCGTAATAAAAAAGCAATTTCTCTTAAGCAATTAAAAGCGAAAAATGGTGTATTAAAGAAAAATAGCGGAGCGAGCTTAATTGATTTAGGCGACGGCATCCTTTGCTTAGAGTTCCATTCGAAGAGCAATGCAATTGGTATGGATATTACGCAAATGATTAACTACGCTGTTGATGAAGTAGAAAAGAATTATAAAGGTCTTGTTATCGGTAACCAATCGAAGAACTTCTGCGTTGGTGCGAACCTAGCAATGATCTTAATGGAAGCACAAGACGACAACTACTTTGAAATTGAGTGGGTTGTGAAAAACTTCCAAGATGCAATGACGAAAATTAAGTACTCTTCTAAGCCAGTTGTAGCAGCACCATACGGTATGACGCTTGGCGGAGGTACAGAAGTTTGCTTACCAGCAGCGAGCATTCAAGCTTCTAGTGAAACGTATATGGGCTTAGTAGAAGTTGGTGTTGGCTTAATCCCTGGCGGAGGCGGTAATAAAGAGCTATACATTAAACACTTAAACAAAATGGCAAACGGTGTAGAGTTTGATCTGCAAAAAGTTGCAAATAAAGTGTTCGAAACAGTCGCAATGGCGAAAGTTTCAACTTCAGGACAAGAAGCAGTTTCTCATAACTTCTTAGGTGATAAAGATGGTATTAGTGTGAATGGTGATCACTTACTATACGATGCGAAACAGAAAGCACTTGCTTTATATGAAGCTGGTTATAAAGCGCCGATCCGTAAAAAGATACCAGTTGTTGGGGAAACAGGATATGCAACTCTTGCACTTGGTGCTGAAGCAATGCATTTATCTGGTTACATTTCAGAGTACGATCTTCACATTGCTAAGAAACTTGCATATGTCATTGCGGGCGGAAAAGTGCCGTACGGAACAGAAGTTGATGAGCAATATTTATTAGATGTAGAACGTGAAGCATTTATTAGCTTAGTAAGTGAGATGAAATCACAAGCAAGAATGCAGCACATGCTTGTAAAAGGAAAGCCATTACGTAACTAATAACGAGGGGAGATATCGTTCATGAGAGAAGCTGTCATTGTTGCGGGAGCAAGAACACCAATTGGAAAAGCAAAGAGGGGTTCATTAAAAACAGTTCGTCCTGACGATCTAGGGGCGTTAGTAGTAAAGGAAACGTTAAAGCGTGCGAATTATGAAGGACCAATCGATGATTTAATTTTCGGTTGTGCGATGCCAGAAGCAGAGCAAGGTTTAAATATGGCTCGTAATATCGGCGGATTAGCAGGACTTTCTTACGATGTTCCAGCTATTACAATTAACCGTTACTGTTCTTCAGGTTTACAAAGTATCGCTTACGGAGCAGAGCGCATTATGCTTGGTCACTCGGAAGCGGTATTATCAGGCGGAGCGGAATCAATGAGTTTAGTTCCGATGATGGGACACGTCGTTCGTCCGAATAGTCGCCTTGTAGAAGCGGCTCCAGAATATTATATGGGTATGGGACATACAGCGGAGCAAGTTGCTGTGAAATATGGAATTTCTCGTGAAGAGCAAGATGCATTTGCAGTAAGAAGTCATCAACGTGCTGCGAAAGCATTAGCTGCAGGGAACTTTGCTGATGAAACAGTATCTGTAGATGTAACGTTACGTACTGTTGGATCAAATAACAAACTGCAAGAAGAAACAATCATTTTCGCACAAGACGAAGGTGTAAGAGCAGAAACGACGCTAGACATTTTAGGTAAATTACGTCCAGCATTTAACGTTCGCGGTTCTGTAACAGCTGGTAACTCTTCACAAATGAGTGACGGTGCAGCATCTGTACTATTAATGGATCGTGAAAAAGCAGTGAGCGATGGCATGAAACCACTTGCGAAATTCCGTTCATTTGCAGTAGCTGGCGTACCACCAGAAGTAATGGGAATTGGCCCAATTGCTGCAATTCCAAAAGCGTTAAAACTAGCTGGCTTAGAGCTATCTGATATTGGCTTATTCGAACTAAATGAAGCATTCGCTTCTCAATCGATCCAAGTTATTCGTGAACTTGGTTTAGATGAAGAAAAAGTAAACGTAAACGGCGGTGCAATCGCACTTGGACATCCACTTGGCTGTACAGGAGCAAAACTAACACTATCTCTTATTCACGAAATGAAACGCCGCAACGAACAATTCGGTATCGTAACAATGTGTATCGGCGGCGGAATGGGAGCAGCGGGAGTATTTGAATTACTATAAAAAAAGTGCAGGTGGCTTGCTCAGAACAGGAGGGCGTTGGAAGCCTTGACGAAGAGGCGCTTTTTGCCTCACAGGAAGGGGTGAAACGACCGACTGTTCTAGCCACCGGAACTGGATTATAAAAAAAGTAGAATCGGCTTGTTCAGAATGTGAGGGGGATGGAGCTTCAGACGTAGAGGCGCTCTTTGCCTCGCAGGAAGAAGCGAAGGCACCGAACATTCTAGCCGCTGGAACTGGACTAATAAAAAAAGTGAAAGTGGCTTGCTCAGAACAGGAGGGCGTTGGAAGCCCTGACGTAGAGGCGCTTTTTGCCTCACAGGAAGGGGTGAAACGACCGACTGTTTTAGCCGCTGGAACTGGATTATAAAAAAATGGAAGCAACAAAGGTTTATAAAAACAAAAGGGAGAGCTAGCTTCTTTCAAAAAGAGAGAAGCGGCTCATGAAAATATGAAGGAGGAAATTTTCATGGAAAAAACAGTAGGAAATGCGGTTAAAGGCGGTAGCTTTTTAGTAGATGAGATTACGATTGATCAAGTGTTTACGCCAGAAGATTTTTCATCTGAGCATAAAATGATTGCAAAAACGACAGAGGACTTTATCGTAAATGAAGTTCTTCCAGAGCTTGAATATTTAGAGCAACATGAGTTTGATCGCTCAGTTCGTCTTTTAAAAGAAGCTGGAGAACTTGGTTTATTAGGCGCTGACGTACCAGAAGAGTACGGCGGAATTGGTCTTGATAAAGTAAGCTCAGCGTTAATCGCAGAGAAGTTCTCTCGCGCTGGTGGCTTTGCAATTACTCACGGTGCTCACGTAGGTATCGGCTCTTTACCAATCGTATTATTCGGTAACGAAGAGCAAAAGAAAAAATATTTACCATTACTTGCAACTGGTGAAAAATTAGCTGCATACGCATTAACAGAGCCAGGTTCAGGATCTGATGCATTAGGCGCAAAAACAACTGCACGTTTAAATGCAGAAGGTACACATTATGTATTAAACGGTGAAAAACAATGGATTACAAACTCTGCATTCGCTGACGTATTCGTTGTATATGCAAAAATTGATGGCGAGCACTTCTCAGCATTTATCGTAGAGAAAGACTACGCTGGCGTATCTACAAGCCCAGAAGAAAAGAAAATGGGTATTAAATGTTCTTCAACTCGTACGTTAATTTTAGAAGATGCGTTAGTACCGAAAGAAAACTTACTTGGTGAAATCGGTAAAGGTCATATTATCGCATTCAACATTTTAAATATCGGTCGTTATAAATTAGGTGTTGGTACAGTTGGATCTGCGAAACGTGCAGTAGAAATTTCAGCACAATATGCAAACCAACGTCAACAGTTCAAACAACCAATCGCTCGCTTCCCATTAATTCAAGAGAAACTTGCGAATATGGCAGCGAAAACATATGCAGCTGAAAGCTCTGTATATCGTACAGTAGGTTTATTCGAAAGCCGCATGAGCACATTATCTGAAGAAGAAGTAAAAGATGGTAAAGCAGTAGCAGCTTCTATCGCTGAATATGCAATCGAGTGCTCTTTAAACAAAGTATTCGGTTCTGAAGTATTAGACTATACAGTAGATGAAGGTGTTCAAATTCACGGTGGTTATGGATTTATGGCAGAGTACGAGATTGAAAGAATGTACCGCGATTCTCGTATTAACCGTATTTTCGAAGGAACGAACGAAATTAACCGCCTAATCGTACCAGGTACGTTCTTACGTAAAGCGATGAAAGGTGAATTACCACTTCTTCAAAAAGCACAAAAATTACAAGAAGAGTTAATGATGATGATGCCAGAAGAAGTAGGCGATGAGCCATTAGCACTTCAAAAGTATTTAGTAACTAATGCAAAGAAAATCGGCTTAATGGTAGCTGGATTAGCGGCTCAAAAATACGGTAAAGCATTAGATAAAGAGCAAGAAATTCTTGTAAATATCGCTGACATCGTAAGCAATCTATACGCAATGGAATCAGCTGTTCTTCGTACAGAAAAAGCGATCAAAACAACTGGTCTTGAAAAGAATAAACAAAAAGTGTTATACACTGAAGTATTCTGCCAAGAAGCATTTAACGAAATCGAAGCAGATGCGAAAGAAACACTTATCGCAGTTGAAAACGGCGACATGCTGCGCATGATGTTATCATCATTACGTAAATTAACTCGTCACACACCACTTAACGTAATTCCGAAGAAACGTGAAATCGCTGCGAAAATTTTAGAAGATGAGCGTTACACAGTTTAATATCTTTAAAGAACAGTAGTCGTTTATACGGCTACTGTTCTTTTTTTTTGAAAAAAGAAATTTTTTAGTGACACAAAACTAATACCATTAGTATAATGAAACTAATGGTATTAGTTTTCGTGAAAAGGGAGATGGAAATATGAGAATAATACATGAACAAACGGTATATCAATTGTCATTTTTGCCAAGAGTGTTTCCTGTGAATTGTTACTTTGTGGAGGAAGAAGATGGTTTAACTTTAATTGATGCGGCTTTGCCATATAGCGCAAAAAGTATTTTACAGGCGGCTGAGAAAATAGGAAAACCAATTACTAAAATTGTATTAACACATGCGCATGATGATCACATCGGTGCATTAGACGCATTAAAGGAAGTACTCCCTCATGTTCCAGTCTATATTTCTAAGCGGGACGCAAAGCTGTTAGAAGGAGATACGACGTTACAAAAGGATGAACAGAATATACCGATAAAAGGCGGTGTGCCTAAAAAAGTAAAAACGGTACCTGATGTTTTATTAGAAGATGGCGACCGAGTTGGATCGCTTCTTGCGATTATGACACCGGGGCATACGCCAGGCTCCATGTCATTTCTTGATGTACGAAATAAAGCTCTTATTGTTGGGGATGCATTTCAAACAAGAGGAGGTATGGCTGTTTCGGGACAAATGAAATTTTGGTTTCCGTTTCCAGCGATGGCAACGTGGAGCAAAGAAATATCATTACAAAGTGCAGAGAAGTTAAGCGAATATGAGCCTTCCTTACTTGCGGCAGGGCATGGGGAAATGATAAAGAATCCAGGGACTGTCATAGAGCTTGCTATTAAGGAAGCGAAACGGAATATAGAAAGTAAGAAAGAGGGTTAATTTATGTCACCGAGAATCGGACTTACATTACAAAAAATTGTAGAAACAGCGGCAGAAATTGCAGATACAAATGGAATACAAGAAGTAACGTTAGCTTCATTAGCGCAAAGGTTAGGGATACGTTCGCCCTCACTATATAATCATGTAAAAGGGTTACAAGATGTACGGAAAAATCTTGGTATTTACGGAATAAAACAGCTGCATAACAAACTGGAAGAAGCGGCCGAGGATAAACGTATGGATGAAGCAATTCATGCATTAGGAGAAGCGTATGTAGCATTTGTCCGAAAACATCCTGGACTATATGAAGCAACTTTTTTACGAGATGAAGAAGTAAGAAAAGCAGGTGACGGAATTGTAAAGCTTTGTCTTCAAGTATTACAACAGTATGGCTTAGAAGGAGAGAATGCACTTCATGCGACACGCGGATTCAGAAGTATTTGTCATGGATTTGCTTCGATTGAACAGCAAGGCGGATTTGGTTTGCCGTTAGATCTAGATATAAGTTTACATGTATTATTGGAAACGTTTATTAAAGGGTTACGTGAATAAGAAGCAAGGTAAACAAAAACCTTAGAAGTGATTCTAAGGTTTTTTAGTGCATATGATTCGAAAAGAATGGTAGGCTTTTTCTTATGAAATGATATTATTTTGCAGGTTTGAAAAATGTATATATCGCTAAGAAAAAGCAAACGAAACTGAATACGATGGGGTCTTGATAGGGACTAGGCTCAGAGCCCTTCTGGATTTCTGTAAGGAAGTCATGTGTTTTCATGTTCATTGCTCCTTTAACTAATAAGTTTTATATGATGCGAGGATTATGGTGGATAGGAAGTGTTTTTTGAAATTTCATATAATAATTATTGCATAGCAATCCTATTCCTAAAACTATAAAATATAAAGTTTTCATAATATGTAAAATTGCATATTATTCTTTTTGTAAAATTTGTTATATTATCCCTATATTCAAATTCAAGGATTTTAATAAGGTAAATGAGAATAACTGGAGGGATACTGTGAGTAAAACAGTGTTAGAAGCGTATAGTGTGGAAAGAAAAATCGAGAATATAACATATAAAAATCTATTTGTAATGATAGCAATGATTATAGGGATTTCACTCCTAGGAGGATTATTTCTTGGTTTAGCCTTTGAGATTTATGGAGAAGAAGCATTAAGTACTAAATTAGAAGGATATTATTTACTCTTATTCGATGCAATTGTTGTTGCTATCGTTTTATTAGCCTATAAACCGGTTTTTCATTTTATTAAATCTATTTGGGATGTATCCGTTTTGAAGAGTGGGAAGACATATTTATATCTATTAATTGGTTTTATTATCATTGCAGTATCACAATATTTAATGTTACATGTGTTTAGTTTTGAAAGTGCAGCGGAACAAAAGGAACAATTAGGGAGTTTAAGGCTTCAAAATAGCATACAAAGTATTATATATGTGTTAAGTGTTGCTATCATTACACCGGTTAAAGAAGAAATTCTATTTCGAGGTATTTTATATCGATTTTTAGAAAAGAGATATAATTTTTTAGTTAGTATCATTATTTCTTCCTTCCTTCATTTTTGGAATTCTTCATGGAGGTCTTCTAATTACAGCAACGATTATGGGAATGGTATTTGCAATGTTATACAAAAAGACGCAATCGATTATACCTAGTATTATTTTACACATTGTATGGAACTTACTTGTGAGTATAAGTATGATTGTATCTCTATAAAAATAAATACATAACGAGTATAAAAGATGAATGGCTTAGCTATTCATCTTTTATTTTGTATGCACGTGAAAAAGTTAATTCATGTATACAATCAAAAAATAGCTAAATACTAACAGTGAACGAATAAAGAAAGGTAGGAGTATTCCATGCAAAATTTAACAGAGCTTGAAGTAGAAAACTTACGTCATTTAATTGGTGGACATGCAACAATTATTAACAAGTTGGAGCAGTATGCACAAACGTGTACAGATCCACAATTGAAACAAATGTTACAAAAGGATGCGCAAGATGCACGAAATACGAAGCAACAATTAATGACTTTTTTAGGATAGGAGGAAGCGGAACATGAATGAAAAAGATATGGTAAATGATTATTTAGCAGGATTAAATGCAAGTTTAACAAGCTATGCAAATTATATTGCTCAGTCTGATAATGAGCAGTTACATCAAACGTTAATTCAAATTCGTAATCAAGATGAGATGCGCCAACGTAATATGTATGAGTACGCAAAGCAAAAAAGTTATTACAAACCGGCAGCACCTGCGAATCCAATGATTGTGCAGCAATTAAAAAGTCAATTAAGTGCGGAATAACGGGATGACAAAAAACGGGCGAATGAAGTCGCTCGTTTTTTGTTTTGAGCATGTCAATAAATATAAAATAAATATTTTTCCAGTTGTAACAAATATGACGAAAATGGAATATAACAATTCACAAAAAGGACAAAAACTTTGTTCAATATTTCACAAAGTATCCATGGTTTCTATCGTGAGAACCTCTATAATTAGGATTGTAAAGAACAAAAGAAATAGATTATATGATCAATTAGGAGAGATTGCTATGAAAAGACATACAAGAAAAATTGCAATTATCGGTACTGGATTAGTTGGATCAAGTTGTGCGTATTCTATTGTGAATCAAGGTATTTGCGAAGAGCTATTATTAATTGATATAAATCATGAACGTGCAGTTGGGGAAGCAATGGATTTATCACATTGCATTAACTTTACAAATACAAGAACAAAAGTATATGCAGGAAGCTATGAAGACTGCAAAGATATGGACATTGTCATTATTACAGCAGGACCAGCACCAAAACCAGGGCAAAGTCGCTTAGATACTTTAGGAGCGAGTGCGAAGATTATGGAAAGTGTTGTTGGTGGCGTAATGGAAAGTGGATTTGATGGTATTTTCTTACTTGCATCGAACCCAGTTGATATTATTACATATCAAGTTTGGAAATTATCTGGATTACCTAGAAATCGCGTAATCGGTACTGGTACATCACTAGATTCTTCTCGCTTAAGAACAATTTTATCTGAAATGCTACATGTAGACCCTCGTAGTATTCATGGGTATTCATTAGGAGAACATGGTGATTCTCAAATGGTTGCTTGGTCTCATGTAACTGTTGGTGGAAAGCCAATTCTGCAAATTTTAGAAGAACAAAAAGAACGATTTGGAGAAATAAATTTAGATGAAATTGTTGAGAAAACTGCAAAAGCTGGCTGGGAAATTTATAAACGTAAAGGAACTACTTATTACGGAATCGGAAACTCTCTAGCGTATATTGCGAGTTCAATCTTTAACGATGATCACCGTGTCATTGCTGTATCAGCCATTTTAGATGGTGAGTACGGTGAATACGATATTTGTACAGGAGTACCAGCTATTATTACTAGAGACGGTATAAGAGAAGTTGTAGAACTCAATTTAACAGAGGATGAAGAATCTCGATTCGCAAAATCAAACGATATTTTACGTGATTATATGAAAACAATTGGTTACTAACTTATAGAAGAAGGTGAAACAAATGAAGGAATATATAATGTCTCGTGTATTTAAAGCATCTGCTGGAATCGCACAAGGTATTTTCGTATCCCTCGGAATTGGTTTACTAATCGAAAATATAGGAAGAATTGTTGATATTCCGTTGCTTATTACAATTGGAGTTGTTGCAAAATCACTTATGGCACCAGCCATTGGTGCTGGAATTGCTTTTATGCTCGGTGCAAATGGTCTTGTAATCTTCTCGGCTATGGTGGCTGGAGCAATTGGTGCCGGATCCATTTCAATTACTGAAGCTGGTCTAATTATTAAAACAGGTGAGCCAATCGGTGCTTTATTAACAGCAACTTTAGCTGTATATATTGGTAAACGTTTAAGCGGAAAAACTGCTTTAGATATGATGCTCGTTCCATTTGCGGCCATATTAGGTTCTGGTTTAGTTGGTATTTGGTTATCTCATAATATTACTCCTGTTTTAAATACAGTTGGAGCGTTTATTAAAGATAGCTCAGCTGGTAGCCCATTCATCGCTTCTATCGTCATTGCAGTCGTTTGGGGACTATTACTTATCTCTCCAGCTTCATCAGCTGCGTTAGCAATTGCACTTAGCTTAGACGGTGTTGCAGGTGGTGCTGCTCTTGCCGGATGCGTCGCTCAGTTTATCGGATTCTCTGTCATCTCAGCGAAAGAAAATAATTTAGGTGGCATATTAGCTCAAGCACTTTGTACTCCGAAAGTACAGTTACCAAATATCACTAAAAATCCAATGATTCTCGTCCCAACTGTCGTTGCCAGTGCTATAGTCGGTCCAGTATCCGCATTAATTTTCCAACTGGAAGCAGGAAAGGAAATTGCAGGTCTTGGATTAAGTTCTCTTATCGCACCAATTAATTTAATTTCCAGCCAAGGATGGGAAGTTCTCCCGGCGATGGTAATTACTTATATCGTCATTCCAGTAGCTGTTTCTTATATACTTTACATTGCTCTAAAAAAAGCAGGTCGTATTCACTCTGGTGATATGACTGTACCGCAATCTTAAGTTGAAAATCTCCTTAATAATATATAAAAGCAGACTGAGAAGCCACAGTCTGCTTTTTTGTCATGCTACATTCTATGATTTTGTTTTACTGGAACTCTTATCGGTTCTTTGGCCAATAAGAGCTGAACGCCGAAGTAAAGTATACTTGCAAGCGTCATTCCAGAAATGGCATCTACAAAGGCATGCTGCTTCGTAAATAGCGTTGATAAAATAATAAGTGTACCGAAGAAAGTAAGGATGTAATATTCAAAAGCATGCTGTTCTCTACGCTTAAAGGCAGCTAACATAATTACGAATGTAGTAAGAACGTGAATGCTAGGGAAACAGTTTACAGGTTGATCGATACTATAAATATAGCGAACTAGTTCAGAAAATACATCTGTCCCAACGACAGTCGGACGCGGTACAGTTGTTTGCCAAAAATAATAAATAGAAAAACAAGCAAGCTTTCCAAAAATAATACTACTTAAAGTGACATAATATTGCTTTCGGTCTGCAAAGCAGTAATAAATAAGTGCGCCGTATAAGTATGGAAACCAAAGTAAATAAGGAATAATAAATGCTTTTACAAATGGAATCCAATCATCTACTACAGTTGTAACGTCTACTGCGTGAACAGTCGATTTATTTAATACGTCGTAAAGGGGACTTACGAGTACGAGTAGAAGTATATAACTTAACGGAAGAAAAGATGAAAGTTTAAATTTCTTCATGTTGATCTCCTATGTTTAGTAATGTAAGTAAATTCAATTGATTATAATATAGAAACGTGAATTGGGCTATCGATTTTACTTACATTTTCTTGAATTAACCTTACGTTTTTGTCACTTGACTAAAAAGAAGGGAAGGGTGCTAAATGAAGCGTTTATCGTATTTCTTATTTTTTATATTGATATGCCTAGTTGGTGCTGGGTGTGCAAAGGATAAAGAAGGAGAGAAATTAGAATATAACGGAAGAGCACTCGTAATTGGAGTTGTTGGAGAAAAGCCGAAAGATACGTTTAGGAATGTAAAGTTTGAGGAAATGAAGTTAGAGGCACTGGAAAAGAAATCTAAGGAAGTGGATGGTTTTCTAATAATGAAAGATCACTTTCAAGAAGCCTCAACAGAGCAGTATAAAAATGTATTTTCATCGCTAAAGAAACCAGTGTTTTTTATCGGTTTACAAGATAAATCATATTCAATTTTTATTACAAAAGGGATAGAGTATAACAGTGCACGAAAAGATGTAAATGCGATGTATACGCAAGGTTTTGCGAATATCGGAAGTGGTGAAGGGCAACAATGGGCAATTGGTTTATCAAATGGTGGAAACACAGAAGAAAGTATTCATAATATGTATATCGTAGTATTTCAAACAATTGCAGATTATTTGAATAGATGATGAAGGAGCCTGTAAAAGAGGCTTCTTATTTTTTTAAATAAACGTTTGTTTAAGCTGTATGTTCGGTAGGAAGAAACCGATGTAACTCAAGGGTTAACAAAGAGAAATGGAGAATTAATCAAACGTTTGTTTAAGCTGTATGTTCGGTAGGAAGAAACTCCTGTAGTTCAAAGGTTAAGAAAGAAAAATGGAGAATTAATCAAAGGCTTGTTTAAGATATATGTTTGGTGAAGAATCTAAAAAATTTATATATTTATTTTTTTCTTAACAAATGGCGGAAAAATAAGAAAAATTCGCAGGATTATTAAAAATTATCACGAAATAAGTAAAAGTTTAGCGAATAATGGTTTGAAATAATAAAACGTTTTCTATATGATAAAGGTAAAGGTTAGTAAAAAAGTAGGTGAATTTATGACAGTAACATTTTATTCATATCCAAAGTGTGGCACATGTCAAAAGGCAAAGAAATGGTTTGAGGCAAACGATGTAGCATATGAGATGATTCATATTGTTGAAAATCCACCATCAAAAGAAGATTTACGTAATTTACATGAAAAAAGTGAATTACCATTAAAAAAATTCTTTAATACAAGTGGAATGCGTTACCGTGAACTGGGTCTAAAAGATAAGTTGAAAGATGCAAGCGAAGACGAAATGTATGAGCTTTTAGCATCTGATGGCATGTTGATTAAACGTCCAATTGTAACAGATGGAACGAATGTAACACTTGGTTTTAACGAAGAGCAGTTTGAAAGTGTGTGGAAAAAGTACCAATAAGGTATTTTTACATAATTAATACATTCACTGGAGGTACAGTCATGAGCATTCCAAATAATTTACGTTACTCTGAAGAACACGAATGGGTAAAAACTGAAGGTAATGAAGTTGTTATCGGTATCACTCACTTTGCACAAGGTGAGCTAGGCGATATCGTATTCGTTGAACTTCCTGAAGTAGGTGCAACAATCGAAGCTGACGAGCCATTCGGAAGCGTAGAATCTGTTAAAACAGTTTCTGAGTTATACGCACCTGTAAGCGGTAAAGTTGTAGCAGTAAACGAAGAATTAAGTGACCAACCAGAACTTGTTAACGAATCTCCATACGAGGGTGCATGGATGGTTAAAGTTGAACTTTCTGATGCAAGCCAAGTTGAGAAGTTATTAACTGCAGAAAAATATGCAGAAATGACAAACCAAGACTAATTATAGTCGACTAAAGGACAGCCTTTGTGCTGTCCTTTTTTATTTTGTGTGAAATAATGAAATTCAAGTTATATGTAAATAAATAAGCTATTATGAGAAAAACTGTTTTGTGGTAAGGTTTCATAAGTCTTCACAATCTGAATGAGCCGCTTGCGCTTTTCATTGTCCAGCTCCACCTCCTAGCCCTTCATGTCTAAGAACCTTCCATACGAGAAGACAAAAAGCGTCTTCTGTACGAAAGAACCTTAGCCAACAGGGCTAAACAATCGGTTCCGCTTTTCTTTATGATCCAGCTCCAGCGGCTAGAACAGTCGGTCATTTCACTCCTTCACTTGAGGCAAAAAGCGCCTCTAGTTCAGGAGTTCCAATGTCCTCTTGTTCTGAGCAAGCCGCTTCCGCTTTTCTTTTGCAAAAATAAACAGGAAACAACATGAAAATAACGAATATACTATATACTAAGTTCAAGGTTATATAGTATATGGTGATCGGGTGATGACATATGATTTATGTAGAAAAAGTCATTATTGTAGAAGGTACATCAGATAGAAGAAAGATTGAATCTATTATTCGTGAACCGGTGGAAATTGTTTGTACAAATGGTACAATTGGTTTGTCGAAAATGGATGAGCTCGTTGATCAGTTTTTTGATAAGGAAGTGTATGTGCTAGTGGATGCTGATGATGCTGGAGAAAAGTTAAGGAAACAATTTCGAAAAGAATTTCCGCAAGCCGAGCATATCTATATTGATCGCTCGTACCGAGAAGTGGCAACTGCGCCATCTACACACTTAGCAAATGTATTATGGGGAGCCGACATTGACGTTTATACAGAATATTTACGGTAAGGAATGATAGAAGTGATTGATTGGACAGGAGCCGAAGCTACAGCCCTAATAGAGAACGAAGAAAAAACAGTATTATATGTATATACTCCAATGTGTGGAACATGCCAATTAGCAAAAAAGATGTTAACAGTTGTTGAGATGACAATTGAAGGCCTCAAAATTGGGATGTTAGATTTAAATTATGCTCCGTATTTAGCGAAAGAGTATGGGATTGAAAGTGTACCTTGTTTACTTGTTTTTGAAAATGGGACACTGATGAAGAAGATATACGCATTTCATTCGGTTGAATATTTATATACGGAATTAAAGTAGGCGGCAAAATTTTTGCCGCCTCGACATATTTCTTGGGAAATATGTCGAGATGCAGGGTGGATACAGTATTTGTCGAGCGAAAATAACAGGATTGCTCTTTAGTGAGAGGGAATGGTATGTAATAGAAAGTGATATGAAGGATGTGATTTAGGGTGAGATTATATTCTTTGCTTCAATCATTTGTAAATTACGCTAATGGTCAATATCATTTAGAACCGCTTTTAAGACAAGAAGAAAAAACTGTTAATTTTCGCTTTGGAGATGAAAGTTGTTCGTTACAAATTTCAAGAGATTATATAGAGCTGGTACATGAGGAAAGAGGAACGGAACAAATCATTTGCTTAGATGAAAAGGATATAGAACAATTGGTGAATGGAAATGTACGATTGCAAATGTTAATGAACGATGGACGTGTACAATATTCGGGAACATACCGAACGATGTTATTAGTCGAATCGATGTTTCACATATGTAAACCGATGTCAGTAGGGGCTTAAAATTCTGAAGGTTCATTTTTTACGAAAATTTCTGTTGACATGGTGTTTGGATATTGATACAATTCAATTCATAAAATATAGACAATTTAATAAATTACAAATCAGATGAAAATGTAATCTGATTTCTCTTATCAAGAGAGGTGGAGGGACTGTGCCCTGTGAAGCCCGGCAACCGTCAACTTATGTTGAAATGGTGCCAATTCCTGCAAAGCGAATGCTTTGAGAGATGAGAGAGGGATAATGTTGTTATATACGCATATAAACCTTTCTGCTTCTCTAAAGCAGAAAGGTTTTTTTATTGTTTGAATGTGGAGGACATTCAAACAATAAAGGTAGTGATAACGTTGGACTACACGCATTAAACATAAGAAATTGCGGAGTCGATCTAAAATCTTTATGAAATCTAGCTCCAGCGGCTAGAACAGTCGGTCGTTTCATCCCTTCCTATGAGGCCAAAAGCGCCTCTACGTCAGGGATTCGGGCGTCCTCTTGTTCTAAACGAGCCGCTTGCGCTTTTTATTTAAAAAAGGGGTGAACATCATGATTCTATTAGAGAACGTAAAGAAAATATATAAGGCGAAAAGCGGTGATGTCACTGCTGTAGATAACGCCAATTTAAAAATAGAAAAAGGTGAAATATTTGGTGTTATTGGATATAGCGGCGCTGGGAAAAGTTCTTTAATCAGATTGTTTAATCAGTTAGAGAAACCGACTTCTGGTCAAATTACAATTGCGAATCGTGTTATATCAGCAATTACAGGAAGTGAACTTCGTAAGGCAAGGCAAGAAATCGGAATGATTTTTCAGCACTTCAACTTACTTTGGTCACGAACTGTACGTGAAAATATTGAGTTTCCACTTGAAATTGCAGGTGTTGATAAAGCAAAGAGAAGAAAACGTGTTGATGAATTAATTCATCTTGTTGGATTAGAAGGAAGAGGAGACGCGTACCCATCTCAGCTGAGTGGAGGCCAAAAGCAACGCGTCGGGATTGCAAGAGCATTAGCTAACAATCCACAAGTGCTTTTATGTGATGAAGCAACGTCAGCTCTTGATCCGGAAACGACAGATCAAATTTTAGATTTACTATTAGACATTAATAAGCGTCTTGGTTTAACAATTGTACTCATTACACATGAAATGCACGTGATTCGAAAGATATGTAACCGAGTAGCGGTAATGGAGAGAGGAAAGATTGTAGAAACAGGTCCAGTACTTGATGTATTCCGTAATCCGAAGCAAGATATTACGAAACGATTTGTACAGCAGTTAACAGATTCTGAAGATACAAATGAAACAATTGAAAGTTTAATTGAAAAATATCCAGATGGAAAAGTAATTCGTTTGCAGTTTATCGGTGAGGCTGTAGAAAGACCAGTGCTTCAACGATTAATGCAACGCAGTGATATAGAAGTTAGCATTTTGCAAGGAAATATTGCACAAACGAATAACGGTTCTTACGGTAGTTTAGTTGTTCATTTAAATGGTGAGGAAACAGCGATCCAGCAAGCAATAGAAGGAATTCATCAAGATCAAGTAGAGCTGGAGGTGATTGCACATGGATAAGTTACTCGCAAATGTTGATTGGAATCAAATGTTAGAAGCAACTGGTGAAACGTTATATATGACGGCAATCGCAGCTCTTGCGACATTTGTTTTAGGACTAATTTTAGGATTGTTACTCTTCATGACAGCGAAAGATAATTTATGGGAAAACAAATCAATTAATACGGTGATTGGAGCATTCGTAAATATATTCCGCTCTATACCGTTCATCATTTTAATTATTTTATTAATCCCATTCACAAAGATTCTTCTTGGAACAATTCTTGGAGCAAGTGCAGCTTTGCCGGCTTTAATTATTGGAGCGGCACCATTCTATGCGAGAATGGTTGAAATTGCACTTCGCGAAATTGATAAAGGTGTAATTGAAGCTTCAAAAGCAATGGGAGCAAAAACAAGCACAATTATTTTGAAAGTGTTAATTCCAGAATCATTACCAGCATTAGTATCTGGTATTACGGTTACGACAATTGCTTTAGTAGGCTATACAGCAATGGCGGGAGTTGTTGGTGCTGGTGGCCTTGGAACACTTGCTTACTTAGAAGGATTCCAGAGAGGGAATAACGATGTAACAATCGTTGCGACAATTTGTGTATTACTAGTTGTATTTTTAATCCAGTGGATTGGTGATAGTTTAACGACTCGAATAGATAAACGATAATAAAAACGGGAGGATATTTTAAATGAAAAAATTATTACTTACGGCACTTATTTCAACTTCAATTTTTGGGTTAGCTGCTTGTGGCGGGAAAGATAAAGATGAAAAGAAACTTGTTGTTGGTGCTTCTAACGTACCGCATGCTGAAATTTTAGAAAAAGCAAAACCGTTACTTGAGAAAAAAGGAATTGAATTAGAAGTGAAAAAATTCCAAGATTACGTGTTGCCAAATAAATCGTTAGCGGATAAGGATTTAGATGCAAACTACTTCCAGCACATTCCGTATTTAGAAAAAGAAATTAAAGATAAAAAATATGATTTTGAAATAGCAGGGAAAATTCATATTGAACCAATTGGTGTATACTCTCAAAAATATAAGAGCTTAAAAGAACTTCCAGACGGGGCGACAATTATTATGAGTAATTCCGTTACTGACCATGGACGTGGTTTAGCAATTTTACAAAAAGAAGGCATTTTAAAAATTAAAGACGGAGTAGATCCAGTTAGTGCAACTCCAAAAGATATTGCAGATAATCCTAAAAACTTAAAGTTCAAAACGGATATTGAGCCTGGTTTGTTACCACAGGTGTATAACAATAAAGAAGGCGACGCTGTTTTAATTAATTCAAACTATGCAATTGATGCGAAATTAAACCCAGAAAAAGATGCAATTGCAATTGAAGGTGATGATTCACCGTATGCAAACGTAGTAGTGGTTCGTAAAGGTGATAAAGATAAAAAGGCGATTAAAGAGCTAGTAGAAGTATTGCATTCAAAAGAAATTCAAGACTTTATTACTAAAGAATATAAAGGTGCTGTACTTCCGATAAGTGAATAAATATAAGGAAAGGACTGGTAATTTTCCAGTTCTTTTTTCTTTATATAAATAAGAAGAAAGGTGTATCATAGAAAGATGTAAATGAAATACTTATATACATTTGTGAAAAAATTGTTACTTTTTTTCGTCGTTTGCGATATCATTTTATTTGATATAAGATTAGAATGAGAATAAAATGAGAATATGAACGTTTTAGGAATTTTTAAAATGTATATATAGGATTAATGGAGGTATTGAGATGGCTGGTTCTACATTAACGGTTAAAGACTTACACGTATCAATTGATGGCAAAGAAATTTTAAAGGGTGTAAACCTTGAAGTAAAAGGTGGAGAAATCCACGCAATTATGGGACCTAACGGAACAGGTAAATCAACTTTATCTTCTGCAATTATGGGTCACCCAAAGTATGAAGTAACAGAAGGTAGCATCATCATCGACGGTGAAGATGTATTAGAAATGGAAGTAGATGAGCGCGCACAAGCGGGTCTATTCCTAGCAATGCAATATCCAAGTGAAATTAGCGGAGTAACAAACGCTGACTTCTTACGTTCTGCAATTAACGCACGTCGTGAAGAAGGCGATGAAATTTCTCTTATGAAATTTATCCGTACATTAGATAAAAACATGGAATTCCTAGAAATGGATCCAGAAATGGCACAACGTTATTTAAACGAAGGTTTCTCTGGTGGAGAGAAAAAACGTAACGAAATTCTTCAATTAATGATGATTGAGCCAAAAATCGCAATCTTAGATGAAATCGACTCAGGTCTTGATATCGATGCATTAAAAGTTGTATCTAAAGGTATTAACGAAATGCGCGGCGAAGAGTTCGGTTGCCTAATGATTACGCATTACCAACGTTTATTAAACTACATCACTCCAGACTTCGTTCACGTTATGATGAACGGTCGTATCGTTAAATCTGGTGGCCCTGAGCTTGCACAACGTCTAGAAGCTGAAGGTTACGACTGGATTAAAAAAGAATTAGGTATTGAAGACGAAACAACAGAGCAAGAAGCGTAAGAGAGGAGCATAAACATGACAATCGGTACATTACCTTTCGATCAAGAAACAATCCGTCAACGCGCAAGCGAAGTAAACGAAGCTGCTTGGTTGACTGAGTTCCGCTTACAAGCTCTTGCACAAGCAACTGAACTTCCAATGCCAACGCCTGATAAAACGAAAATTGACAAATGGGACTTTATCGGAAAAGGCGACGCTGCTAAGCAAGAGCCTGTAAGTTCTTTAACTGAACTTCCAGAAGCAGTGAAAAACTTAATCGATGAAAATAACAGCGTATTAGTGCAACGTACTGGTACAACTGCATTCGTTTCTTTAGCAGACGAAGCAAAAGAAAAAGGTGTTATTTTTACAGACATTGTAACAGCAGCAACTG
The DNA here is from genome assembly GCF_000238655.1 of Bacillus sp. 7_6_55CFAA_CT2. NCBI lineage: Bacteria > Bacillati > Bacillota > Bacilli > Caryophanales > Bacillaceae > Bacillus > Bacillus sp. 7_6_55CFAA_CT2. Next base: position 505,896 of record NZ_JH414711.1, read on the forward strand.
AGCATGCTGAACTAGTACAAAAGTACTTAATGAAAGACGGCGTGAAAGTAGACGAGCATCGTCTAACTGCACTTCATGCTGCATTAATCAACGGTGGTGCATTCGTATATGTTCCGAAAAACGTTGTTCTTGAAACTCCACTTCAAGCTGTATTCTTAGTAGACGGCGAAGAAGCTAACGTATATAACCACGTACTATTCGTAGCTGATGCGAACAGTACTGCAACTTATGTAGAAAACTATGTTGCAAATGAAAATGCTAAAGGTATTGCAAATATCGTAGCAGAAGTAATCGTGGAACAAGGCGCACAAGTGAAATTCGGTGCGGTTGATCTATTAGCAAAAGACGTAACAACTTACGTTAACCGCCGCGGCGTTGTAGGACGCGACGGCCGTATTGATTGGGCTCTAGGCCTTATGAATGACGGAAACACAATTTCAGAGAACGTTACGAACTTAATGGGCGACGGTTCATATGCTGATACGAAAACAGTAACAATTGGCCGTGGTAACCAAACACAAAACTTTACAACTAAAGTTGTTCACTTCGGTAAACATTCTGAAGGTTGGATTTTAAAACACGGTGTACAAAAAGATAGTGCAACATCTATCTTTAACGGAATTGGTAAAATTGAACACGGTGCATCTAAATCAAATGCACAACAATCTTCTCGCGTTCTTATGTTAGATGAAAAAGCTCGCGGTGATGCAAACCCAATTCTTTTAATCGACGAAGATGATGTAATGGCAGGTCACGCAGCTTCAGTAGGTCGCGTAGATCCAGTCCAACTATACTACTTGATGAGCCGTGGTATTCCAAAACGCGAAGCAGAACGTTTAGTCATCCATGGATTCTTAGCACCTGTAGTTAATGAGCTTCCAATTGAAGGAGTAAAGGCACAGCTTGTTGAGGTAATTGAAAGGAAAGTTCGCTAATGAATATTCATGAAATACGCAAACAGTTTCCAATTCTTGATCAAAAAGTGAACGGCAAACAACTTGTTTATTTCGATAGTGCAGCAACTTCTCAAAAACCAATTCAAGTCATTGAAACGTTAGAACGTTACTATAAAGAATATAATTCTAACGTGCATCGCGGTGTTCATACGCTCGGTACGAAAGCTACCGACGCGTATGAAGGTGCACGTGAGAAAGTTCGCAAGTTTATCAATGCGAAATCAATGGAAGAGATTATTTTCACACGCGGAACGACAACTGCATTAAATACAGTAGCAGCTAGCTATGGTCTTGAAAATGTAAAAGAAGGCGATGAGATCGTTATTTCTTACATGGAGCACCATAGTAATATCATTCCGTGGCAACAAGTTGCGAAGAAAACTGGCGCAACTTTGAAATACCTTCCGCTTCAACCAGACGGTACGATCTCTTTAGAAGATGTTCGTCAAACTGTTACACCGAATACAAAAATCGTTTCTATTATGCAAGTATCAAACGTACTTGGAACGATTAACCCTGTAAAAGAAATCGGAGCAATCGCACACGAAAACGGCGCAATTATGGTCGTTGACGGTGCACAAAGTACACCTCACATGAAAGTGGATGTACAAGATTTAAACTGTGATTTCTATGCATTATCTGCTCATAAGATGTGCGGACCTACAGGTATCGGCGTATTATATGGTAAGAAAGAATTGCTAAACAATATGGAGCCAATTGAATTTGGTGGTGAAATGATTGATTTCGTAGATTTACAAGAATCTACTTGGAAAGAGCTTCCGTGGAAGTTTGAAGCAGGTACACCGATTATCGGTAATGCAATCGGACTTGGTGCGGCAATTGATTTCCTAGAAGAAATCGGTCTTCATAATATTGAAAAGCATGAGCATGAATTAGCGCAATACGCTTTAGAAAGACTATCAGAAGTAGATGGCGTTACAATTTATGGTCCAAAGCATCGCGCTGGTCTTGTTACATTTAATATTGAAGACGTACATCCTCACGATGTAGCGACTGTATTAGATGTAGAAGGCATTGCAGTTCGCGCAGGACATCACTGTGCACAACCGCTTATGAAGTGGCTAAAAGCTTCTTCAACAGCACGTGCGAGCTTCTATTTATATAATACAAAAGAAGAAATTGATACATTTGTTGACTCGCTAATCAAGACAAAGGAGTATTTCACAAATGTCATTTAATAATTTAGATACGTTATATCGTCAAGTTATTATGGATCATTATAAAAATCCTCGTAACCATGGCGTATTAGAAGATAGTGTTACCGTTAACTTGAACAATCCAACTTGCGGTGATCGTATTCAACTTACGATGAAAGTAGAAGAAGGTATTGTACAAGAGGCGAAGTTTGAAGGTGAAGGATGTTCAATCTCAATGTCTTCAGCTTCAATGATGACACAAGCAGTAAAAGGTAAGAAAATTGAAGAAGCACTTCAGCTTTCGAAAATTTTCTCTGACATGATGCTAGGAAAAGAGTACGATGACAGCATCGATTTAGGAGATATTGAAGCATTACAAGGCGTATGCAAGTTCCCTGCACGTATTAAATGTGCAACATTAGCGTGGAAAGCGTTAGAAAAGGGCTTAAACGAAGATAAGTAATGTTACAGGTTCCTAAAAACGAGGTTATCTAAGGAGGGACACACCAACATGGCGAAGCAACTGCCAGATATCGGCGATTATAAATATGGTTTCAAAGACAAAGACGTTTCGATTTTCCGTGCTGGACGCGGTTTAACAAAAGAAATCGTTGAAGAAATTTCACGTATGAAAGAAGAACCACAGTGGATGTTAGACTTCCGTTTAAAATCACTGGATAAGTTCTACGAAATGCCAATGCCACAATGGGGCGGCGACTTAAACGACTTAGATTTCGATGAAATTACGTACTACGTAAAACCATCTGAGAAATCTGAGAAGTCTTGGGATGAAGTACCTGATGAAATTAAAGCAACATTTGATAAATTAGGTATTCCAGAAGCTGAGCAAAAATATTTAGCTGGTGTATCTGCACAGTACGAATCTGAAGTTGTATACCACAACATGAAAGAAGACCTAGAAGCTCTAGGAATCGTCTTCAAAGATACAGATAGCGCATTAAAAGAGAACGAAGATATTTTCCGTGAACATTTCGGAAAAGTAATCCCACCAACAGACAACAAATTCTCTGCATTAAACTCTGCAGTTTGGTCTGGTGGATCATTCATCTACGTTCCAAAAGGTGTTAAAGTTGATACACCACTTCAAGCGTATTTCCGTATTAACTCTGAAAATATGGGACAATTCGAGCGTACGCTTATCATCGTAGACGAAGGCGCACACGTACACTACGTAGAAGGGTGTACAGCACCTGTTTACACTACTAACTCACTTCACAGTGCGGTAGTAGAAATCATCATTAAAAAAGATGCTTATTGCCGTTATACAACAATCCAAAACTGGGCGAACAACGTATACAACCTAGTTACAAAACGTGCGGTTTGTGAAGAAAACGCAACGATGGAATGGATTGACGGTAACATCGGATCTAAATTAACGATGAAATACCCAGCAGTTATCTTAAAAGGCGAAGGCGCTCGTGGTTTAACATTATCTATCGCGATTGCTGGTAAAGGCCAACACCAAGATGCTGGTGCGAAAATGATTCACTTAGCACCAAACACGTCTTCAACAATCGTTTCTAAATCGATTGCGAAGCATGGTGGTAAAGTAACTTACCGTGGTATCGTACACTTCGGACCAAAAGCGAAAAACTCTCGCTCTAACATCGAGTGTGACACGTTAATCATGGATAACCAATCTACATCTGATACAATTCCTTACAACGAAATCAAAAACGATTACGTTTCACTTGAGCACGAAGCGAAAGTATCTAAAGTATCAGAAGAACAATTATTCTACCTAATGAGCCGTGGTATTTCTGAGCAAGAAGCTACAGAAATGATCGTAATGGGCTTCATTGAACCATTCACTCGCGAACTTCCAATGGAATACGCAGTTGAAATGAACCGCCTAATCAAGTTTGAGATGGAAGGTTCTATTGGTTAAATAGAAATGCGGAGCCGACTGTTCAGACCCGTTGGCTAAGGTTCTTTCGCACAGAAGATGCTTTTTATCTTCTCGTGCGGAAGGTTCTTAGACATGAGGGTCTAGGAGGCAAAGCTGGATAATATATGCATGAAGAAAGCGCCCTGCTGTGCAGGGCGCTTTTTTGTTTTGCGGATTTGTCTTGGCTTGGGAGAGGATACCCGGGTGGGTGTTCAGTTAAATATATCAGCGATTTTTCAAATATATCGACCATAACTCGGAATATATCAGCGATTATTTCAATATATCGACGATTCGACAAGGGATATCGACTTATCAACAAATTACGACATAGCAAGAGGAACGAATACCTCGCACCCTTCAAACAGGAAAGGAGCATTTATATATAAAGAGGGCGACTGGAAGTAATTTAGATTAAAATAATGACAAATGCAGCAAAGAACTTATGGGAAAATCCCCACGGCTAACTTTCTGACAAATCCCCGCTCTACCAACTAATCCCCACACTGGCAAAAATAAAGTTTCTCGTATAAAAAGGACAATCTTTTGCTTTTTCTCACAATGCGAGTACAATGTAAAATAGCAAGAAAAGACGAAAAGTATTTACAGGATTATTGTGTGCGCATAGCGTAAATGGCAGTAAGGAACTGAGAGGAGGTTTTTTCTCTGAATACAAATAAAGAAACAATCATCCACCTTTATCATACAAACGATATACATAGTCATTTTGAAAATTGGCCGCAAATTTCTCGGTTTGTTCTAGGGGAGAAAAAGCGAAGACAGGAAGCGGGAGAGACTGTTTTGACGGTTGATATCGGCGATCATGTGGATCGTTTTCATAGTATTTCGGAAGCGACGAATGGACTTGGGAATACGAAGCTTTTGAATGAGGCGTTATATGATTATGTAACGATCGGAAATAATGAAGGAATTACGTTAGCGAAGGAGCATTTGAATCGGCTCTATGATGATGCTGGATTTGAAATACTTGTCGCAAATTTATTTGAAAAAGAAGGGGTACGTCCGTCATGGGCAAGGCCTTATAAATTGCATACAACGACGGATGGGATTACCATTGCTTTTATCGGATTAACGGTAGCTTATCCAGAGTTTTATCAGATGCTCGATTGGCATATTGAAGATCCCATTATTCATTTAGAGTCTATTTTAGAAGAAGTGAAAGATGAGGCTCATATTACGGTTGTCCTTTCTCACCTTGGAAAAAGTATGGATGAGTATATGGCAGAGCATTATGATATAGATGTTATTTTAGGAGCACATACGCATCATTTATTTGAGCGTGGTATTCTACTGAATAATACTTTACTTTGTTGTTGTGAAAAGTGGGGACGTTACGTTGGTCACGTGCAGCTTACTGTGGATATCGAGATGAAGAAATTGCTGAAAAAAGACGGTAGAGCGATTAAGACGGAACGGTTAGGTGCTTATAGCAAGCCGTTATCCACAATTGAAATACTGCAGGAAGAAAGTGAGCATATAATGGCAGAGTCTGTCGTTCATTTAAAAGAGTCATTACCGGTTGATTGGTTTCATGAGACGCCGTTTTCTCACATGTTAGCAAGTGCGCTGAAAACATGGTGCAATGCAGAGATTGGCATGGTGAACGCTGGTGTACTTCTTGAAGGGTTAGAAGAGGGTGTTGTAACGCGCGGAGATATTCACAGAATTTGTCCACATCCAATTAATCCGTGTGCTTTGAAAGTTCCAGGAAAGATATTAAGAGAAGTTATTTTGAAAGCACGTAAGCCGAATATGGAGAATCTTGAGGTGAAAGGATTCGGATTTCGGGGAAAAGTGATGGGGAAAATGATTTACGCTGGTGTAGAAGTCATTCCAGATACGATTCCCGGGAATAAAATTTTACTCGAAGATGTATTAATTAACGGGGAATCGCTGGAATTAGATCGTATATATACAGTAGGAACGATTGATATGTTTACATTTGGCTACTTATACCCAGAGCTATCCACACTTTCTGACAAACAATATTATATGCCAGAACTACTTAGAGATGTGTTAACAGATATGTTAATAACTTATACATCTTCCGTTAAACTATAGGCTAGTTAACTTGTAACACTCATTTTTCTCTTGTCATACAGATAAGAAAGAGAGGAGTGTGAACTATGGTTAATGTGGAGCCAATTATAATTGATAATTATACGTTTATTGCAGTTAGCGTCAAACTTCCAAAGACAAATTTGCTAGCTGTAATGAGCGATAAAGGATATATTATGTGCGGTGCGTTAGATGTAGGTCTTTTAAATGAGAAGTTAGGTGATCGAGGAATTATTGCTGGCCGCGCGGTTGGTGTAAGAACGATTGAACAACTTCTTGAAGCACCGCTAGAATCAGTAACGATTGAAGCCGAATCTTTAGGTATTACGGCTGGCACAATCGGAAAAGAAGCATTATTAAAAATGAGATAAGCATATATCGTCCCTCCTTCTTGCATAGAAATGATATAAGAAGGAGGTTTTTTTATGAGTATATTTCGTTCGAAAAATTCGCGGTTTCGAAGGGGGCCTATTTCCTTTCGGTACATACTGCTTATGTCGTTTATTCTTTTTGTTATATTACTTACGCAAGGGTTGTGGATTGTGAATAATAATATTCAGCCGACCTTAATTAAATATGGGGAAGTAGAGACACATAAAATGGCGACAGCGATTATGACGAAGGCGGTAAAAGATAGAATTAATGAAGGATTCGATGTAGATTCATTAATGAAAGTACAAAATGATAAAAACGGGAAAGTATCCACAATTAATTTAAATACGAAGCAAGTAAATGAAATCGTAACATCAACGACCACATACATAGAAAAATATTTACAGCAAGTAGAACAAGGTGATTTGAAGGGACTAGGTATTTCTGAAAAAAATGGAGCAACGATGGCAGTTCCTTTTGGTCGTGTAACGGATAATGCGCTTCTTGGAAATATAGGACCCGATATTCCAATTGATTTCACGACGATTGGTCATGTGAATACGGATATTAAACAAAAAATTGAACCGCACGGGATCAATACGACAGCGATTCAAATTATTATGGAGATGGAAGTCACGTTGCAAGTAATTATTCCATTTCACACGAAAGAAATAACAGTAAAGCAAGACGTTCCAATTGCAACGCGCATTGTTCAAGGGGAAGTGCCTACTTATTACGGAAGCGGAAGTGTTGCTGTACCTGATAAAAAGAAAACAGATAGTTAGTTGTAAATAAAGTGAAACCCGGCTCAGTCAGACTTTTACTGGATAAAAAATAACCGTAGCAATGCAGCTACGGTTATCGTTTTGTATTTGCTCGTTCTTTGCGCTCCCAAAGGCTTAAATGCATGTATGGATCGAAGGCCCATTCTGTATAGCCATTGTCTTTATACATGCCAAAATGTAAGTGGGGCGGAAATTTTCCGGCTGTACCAGGAGGTCCATAACCAGTGCTACCAACAAATCCGATTACTTTCCCTGGCTCAACAATTTGTCCAAGCTGTATTTCTTTTGAAAACCCGCCTAAATGAGCGTAATAATGGTAATTGTTATGAAGGTCGCGAATACCGATGCGCCATCCACCAAGGCGGTTCCAACCTTTCGTTTCAATAATGCCATAGCAAGTCGATCTTACTGGCACGCCATATCCGGCAAAAATATCGGTTCCTTCATGAATCCTTCTGCCGCCAAAACTTCTTCCAGCACCGAAAGTACTACGGTAGCTATGGTCACTACGGATCGGAAGAGGAAAAGCATTTCCTTCTAAATTAATACGTCCATAATGTTTATAAATTTGGGCGTATTCGCTAATTAAATCAACTGTTTTGGCACGTCTATAATATTCCCAGAGCATAATTTTAATACGGTCTTCTGATGTTCCTTGTTTCCTTAAAATAGTCGCTGCGGTATGCAGAAGATCACGGTCGCTATTTGCATTTGCAAATCCATCTTTGTCACCATCTAAACCTATTCCGCCAAATAGAGAAATTGTATGGGGGAGAGTATTGTTACTATTAATAGGTCCAGCCCATATTTCTGGTTTGAAATAAAGGGAAATGATGGCATCTGGTTTTTTCGGAATATCTTTTCTTACGCTCCGTATATTTCTTTCATATTGATCCATTGCAGCTAAGTAATACCATGGAATGCCTGAAGACTGCTCGGTTTCTTTATATAGTGCCATGCGCTTTTCGTATATGCTTTGCTGATTATCTTCACCGTAAGCGATGTTTTGGTGGAGAAGAAAACAAATAGAAAGCAAAAGAGAAATTTTTCGAAGCATGAAATAGACTCCTTTCACAACATCACTCTTTTTAGTGTGGGATATACGGAGTATTTCATTATAGGGAACGATTGGAAAAAATCTTAGAATCTTCATTTGAGCAAATCGCTTTCATACGTTAGAATAGATATGTTACATTGAAAGAAGCGAACACGGTAAACTATTTCATATTGTGCGGAGTTGATAACCATGACAAAACAAACAGAATATAAGCGCAAGCCCGAATGGTTGAAAATTAAGTTAAACACGAATGAAAACTATACAGGCTTAAAGAAAATGATGCGTTCTAAAAATCTTCATACCGTTTGTGAGGAAGCAAAATGTCCGAATATTCATGAATGCTGGGCTGTAAGAAAAACAGCAACATTTATGATTTTAGGTGCGGTTTGTACACGTGCTTGTCGTTTTTGTGCGGTTAAAACAGGCTTACCAACTGAGCTTGATTTACAAGAACCAGAACGCGTGGCAGATTCAGTAGTACAAATGGGCTTAAAGCACGTTGTTATAACAGCGGTTGCACGTGATGATTTAAAAGACGGCGGAGCAGCTGTTTTTGCTGAAACAGTACGCGCTGTACGTCGTAAAAATCCATTTACGTCAATCGAAGTATTACCATCTGATATGGGTGGAGTAGAAGAAAACTTAAAAATGTTAATGGATGCAAAACCAGATATTTTAAACCATAACATTGAAACAGTACGTCGATTATCTGACCGAGTTCGCGCTAGAGCAAAATATGAACGTTCATTAGAGTTTTTACGTCGAGCGAAAGAAATGCAGCCTGATATTCCAACTAAATCGAGCATTATGGTGGGCTTAGGTGAAACGAGAGAAGATTTAATTGAAGCAATGGATGACTTACGTGCAAACAATGTGGATATTTTAACTCTTGGGCAATACCTACAACCATCTAAGAAGCACTTACCAGTTCTTAAATATTACCCACCAGCAGAATTTGCAGAGCTTAAAGAAATTGCACTTAGCAAAGGATTTAGCCACTGTGAAGCTGGCCCACTTGTGCGTTCTTCTTACCATGCGGACGAGCAAGTACGTTCTGCAAAAGAAAAAACAGCAGAAGCTAAATAATGAAAAAAGAGAGCTAACGATTAGCTCTCTTTTTGTTTATACTCTAAAACGGTATTTGGACATGTTAATAAAATCTTTTTTAATTCTTCTGTGGATAATTCAATTGTAAATTCAGGTACACCAGGTGTAATTAAAATTTTATCGTACGTATAAATAGCGTTATCCACAATAATTGTTACATCGTGTGAATATCCGAAAGGAGCCACACATCCCGGCGTACAACCAGTTTTGTCTCGCAGTTCATCAGGAGAACAGAGAGATAACCGTTCTCCTGTTAGTTCTTTCATTTCTCCCCGGTTGAGTCTTGTGCCCTCTAACGTAAAAAATACGTAATAATCTCCAGACTTTGATTTTAAAAATAAGCTTTTACTTGGAGTGCCTTGTAAGCCGAGTCTCTCACGTACAATCCGATCTGTCTCATAATCGAGTACTGGTTCGTGTTCAAATTTTTCATAAGAAACATTTGTTTTATGTAGTAGAGCAAGTACATCTTCGTACATATGGAGTGATACCCCTTTCTATTATTAGTACAGTTTCTTCTCGTGGCGTCAACTGAATGTTTTGGAAAGGGATATTACTTGGACGATGCTTCCCATAAGCGTTTTATGATACATTGTTCGTCGATTGTAATTTCGTAAATATCAGGATTCGTTAAAGTTCTCCATTCATTAAAGCCAATCGTATGATCAAAATGCTTTAAAATGAGCGTAAGTAAATTGCCATGTGTAACAAGTAGTGTTGTCGTATGGTTTAATTGTAAAACGTCTTGAATAAGCGATATGGCACGGTCTGTTGCTTGTTTTGTTGACTCTCCGCCTGAAAAGGCAATATCTATATTTGTAAAAGTAGATTCTAGTTTTTGTATCCAATCATCCATTGGAACGTTGCTCAATATGCGTTCAGTTAATCGTTCATCTTCTTGGATAGATAAGTTAGCTTGGAGCGCATAGGGCCGAATGGAATCGATAGCTCGGACAAATGGGCTTGAAATAATATGATCGATTTGTAGATGATTTTCTAAGAGGAATGTAGCAAGGGTATTTGCTTGGTCTTTTCCATCGGTCGTTAATTCAGCATCACGTTTTTGCCCAGTTGCTGAACAATGTCGTATTACAATAATTTTCTTCATAATTCATCCCCATCTTTCAAGTTGACGCTATATACTTCGACAAATGTGGAAATAATTCCTTTTTCTTGGAAAACGGCATATGGATTTAAATATGTGGAAAAGTAATGTGGATAATGAACATTTGAGGTGCAATCATGAATAAAATGATATGTATTGTAGTTAGTCTTTGTTTTTTTATACACTTGTCCACAACTTATGCAGAGTCGAATCACAAAGTAAATTATCCAAGCAATCGAAATAAGTCATTTGTGAGTGAGGATATTTTTTATAAACAGTTAGATAAGAAAATCTATAAAGAATACAATAATGCAGCATATAGTGTTCGAAAAAAAATCTTATTTAAAGAAGTGCCCGATGAAGAATTTTCTTTCCTACAAAAAACAGCCGTGGGTTGTCGGAGTAGTGTGATGCTTCAAGATTTTTTTGTTCATCCTGATCGCCAAGTTTATTTTTTTGCTTCCTTTTCTCAAAATGAAGTAGAAGAGTTTCATAAATATATCGTTATAGATGCAGAAACAAAGAGGGAGCTGCAAGAAGGAAAAAGCTATCACCATTGCGACAATCCATAAAAAATAAACCACCAATCGGTGGTTTATTTTTTACTCCGGTACACTCATTAATTTCGCTTTCATTTTGCGAATAAGAACGACAGCGCCAATTGTACAAAGAAGTGTAATTCCTTCTGCAACGAAGATATTGATTGTTTTTGTTTGGTAAAGTGCCGCGAAAAAGTCTACAAATGCGTGGAATAGTATAGCGTATACTAGGAAGATATATTTCTTCTGTTTTACTGCGTATAAAACAAGCATTGTAAAGGCAATTTGAAGCACGAGTGCCATAATTCTTTCTAAGCTACCAAGGAAGTATAAGTAGGCAGGTTGCTGAATTAACATGTCCTGTAAAATGCTCAGCTCGGGTTTTTGTTCAATCAGTCGAGCGAAGCTACCATCGTTAATAGAATTAGCAAAGATTAATGCTTGTAATGCAGAAAAACCGCCAATTAAAATAGATTCAATTCCGCCGTGACCAATTCCATAAGCGAAGCCATCTTTATATTCTAGATATTTTTTTAGTAAGAAGAAGAAGGCAACGAAGCGTCCTAATTCTTCAAAAATACCAGCAGTCAATCCGCCATAAATTGCGAAGACAAACGGATTTTCTAAAAATGGAGCGATTGTTGGATTACCGCGCATAAATAGGTGGAATGGTGTTTCAAGAATTTGGGTAAATCCGATAAAGATAAGAACACCAATGCCGACCACTTTCCAACTCATATTATATTTTTTACGGAAATAAACGAGTACAATAATTGGGACCAGAATCGAGACAATGAGTTGAAAGATGATGCTGGCAATTACAGTATTTGAAACCATACTTTCACCGCTTTCTAATATATGTACATATCTATTATGCATGAAATATAGGAGAGATGAAACTTTTTAAGATAAAATGAATTTACTTATTGACTCTAACGTTGCGTCATACTTTATCGTATGTATTAAGGGGGAGATACAAATGACAATGAGAGTAAAAGAAGTAGCTGATTTAGTTGGAATTAGTGTGCGCACACTGCATCATTACGATGAAATTGGGTTGTTAACCCCAGACGAGACGACAGAGTCTGGATATCGTCTGTATTCCAATGAAAATTTAGAGACATTGCAGCAAATTTTGTTTTTTAAAGAGCTTGGCTTCCCTTTGAAAAAAATTAAAGAGATTATCATGAGTCCATCATTTGATCGCGAAGAGGCACTACAGCTTCATAAGAAAATGCTTCTTGAAAAGCGTGCCAGATTAGATAAGGTGATTGCGACGATTGATAAAACAATTCAGCATACAAAAGGAGAGATTGAAATGACGAACAAAGAGAAATTTGAAGGATTCGATTTCAGCCATAACCCATATGAAGAAGAAGCACGTGAAAAATGGGGAGACGCAGCTGTAGATAAAGCAAATGAATATGCAAAAGGTATGTCAAAAGAGAACCAAGAGGAGTTTAATGCTATTTATAGAAATTTAGCAGCGCTTAGACACGGAGCACCAGATTCTAAAGAGGCACAAGAAGCAATTGGGGTGTGGTACGATTACTTGCAAAACTTCGGTGAATATTCATTAGATGCTTTTAAAGGACTTGGTCAAATGTACGTCGCTGATGAGCGCTTCACGAAAAATATCGATAAGTTTGGTGAAGGGTTAGCGCAGTTTATGTGTGATGCGATGGAGGTTTATGCGGATCGTAATAAAAAATAAAAAGTAAAACAGGTGGAGGTTTTCTCCACCTGTTTTACTTTTTAATCATATCATTCAAAGTCTGATCTCCCGTATTGTTCAAATGAGGATTTTTACTCATTTCACGTTTTAGCATATCGAGGCTTTGCGTATATTCTGTATCATTTAATGCGCCAGATTGAAGACCTTGAATTTGGGAAATCAACTTTTGGTCTGTTGATACATATCCTTTATAATAGCGAGGGACGATGGACAAAGCAGCTCTATATACTTGATCTGCTACGAGTTTTGGATCCGTTGTGTTTGCACGGTATACAACAAATACTTCATCATCGGTAACGAGCGTAGCAGCGTTTGTAACGTCAGGAAGTTTGACTGTCATACTTGTAATCATTTCAGCAACTTTCTCACGGTTAATGGCTCCTACTTGTTTGTTAGATACTTCATGCTTTTGTTTAGATGAATAGCCGACCCTTGTGAGCCGTGTATTTGTATTTTCCGTATGATACATGTCATTTTTATTGGAAACAAGAACACGGCTTCCTTCTTCACGTTCCATTTCAGCTTTGTTCGCTGATTGGCAGCCTGCAAATAAGGAAATAGTGAGAAGGGAAAGTAAAATTTGTTTTTTCACGATGTATCACCTCCTTCTCCATAGCATGTACTAATTTGCAATTTTTTGTATTTGAAATTGTTGGTTGTTATGCTTTGTGATACGATAAAAAGAAGAATGCTTAGAGAGGAAGTTAATGATGGAGCAAAAGCAAGAAATTCATGCTACGGTGAGCATTAATAATGTTCAGTACGAAGTAATTAAAAACTTTCGTGACGGTTTTAGTGAAGAAGCATTTAAAGAGCGCTATGCAGAAATTTTAAATAAATATGATTATATCGTTGGAGACTGGGGATATGAGCAACTTAGATTGCGCGGATTCTTTGATGATAGTAACCAGCGTGCGACATATGATACGAAAATTAGTACGTTAACGGAGTATTTATACGAGTACTGTAACTTCGGTTGCGCACACTTCGTATTACGAAAAATGAAGAAATAAAAAAATCCTCTTACGATTGTAAGAGGATTTTTTGCATTATAAACAAATCGAGATATAATCTCCTTCAGATAGTATTGTATTTGGCTTCATTTGTTGTCCATTCAATTGAATATCCCCATTTTTAATTTTATCCACAATGAGTGTACGGCTCCAGTCGGAAATATATGTGGATAAGGCTTTATCCATGCGGTGGGAACCGAAAACGATGTCTAATACGATCGTGATTTTAGCTATGCCGTTTTCTTTATGTTGCATAATGGAAATAGTAGTAGTTGTTTCGGCTTGATCTTGCTGCGTCATATCGACTGTTTCAACGTGATCAGTAAATGATTTATAAATACGCAGTTTTTGATTCCACGTATGATCTTTCGGACATTTATAAATGGCAAAGCGATATATGTTTTTTCCGTTGGCGTTATGCCTACGAATATTTGTGTCGGTAAATAGGGTAGTGCGTCTGCAATTTTTACAATACTTTTCGATTGTGTTTTGTTCATTTTCATATAAACTCCAAGAAAGTTGTACTTTCTGCATTTTCCTTCACCTCTTATAGTAGTGGCAAAGGAACGTAATACAGCTATTTGGATGTCTTGTAGTATGAAGACATGAGAAAAAGACAAAAATAAAAGGAGGTTCCCTTAGGAACCTCCGTAAACATCATACTACAGATGCGTTACGTTCCTTTGTAATGGGAATGGGCAGACTACTCCCTTGAAAAAGCGTGGTGCTTTTTTGAGAGTAATGCTATCCAATTGCTGGTCCATTACAAAGTAAATGTTGGCATACGTAGATAACGTCCTTTCTATCCAAATAGATTTATTCTTAATTATAACATATTAGTTTGAAAATTAAAAATACTTACAATGAAAAAACACCAGCTGTTTTAGCTGGTGCCTAAGATAAATTATATAAGTTCAAATAAAAATGAGCGTAGTTCTTCTGCAATTTCTTCAGTCATAGAAAATGCGTGCTCTAAGTAGCCTGGTTCGTTTAAATCGTCAGCGCCGATGATTGCAAATTTATTGCGCTGCATATCAAGGACAATTGTTTTACCGTAATGACGATCAGAGTATAAAAGCGCTAAATCGTGACGCTCATTTTCTCCCATAAAGCTAACGAAACGCGTTTTTGTAGCGACAGTATCGTCGTACAGAAAGAAACGTTCTTCCATACACATGGCTCCTTTATTAAATATCTAAGTTTAAGTGTGGCTTATGATCTAAATGGTGATGCGTTTTAATGAATCGTACTGTTCTTGTTTTGTAACGCATTACGATAGAATATGTTTCAGCTAAATCTCCGCCAAGGAATTTAACACCGTCTAATAACTCACCAGCAGATACACCAGTTGCTGAGAAGATTGCATCATCCCCAGATACTAAGTCATCTAACATAAGAAGTTGACGAGGATCTTCTAATCCCATTTCACGACAACGAGCTTCTTCTTCTTCGTTCATTGGAACTAAACGAGCTTGCATTTCACCTTCAAGGCATTTTAATGCTGCTGCAGAAATAACACCTTCTGGAGCTCCGCCAATACCTACGAATAAGTCGATACCCGTTCCAGGTAGTGCTGTTGCGATTGACGCACCAACATCACCGTCACCAAATAATTTTACGCGTGCACCTTTTGCACGAACACGGTCAATAATATCTTGATGACGTTCACGTTCTTGAACGATAACTGTTAGATCGCGAATCTTTTTATTGTTAGCTTCTGCTACAATTTCAATTGTTTTTTCAATTGGATCATCTAAGCTAATTTTACCAGCTGCTTTTGGACCAACCGCGATTTTTTCCATGTACATATCAGGAGCATGAAGAAGGTTCCCTTTGTCTGCGATTGCAATAACTGCCATTGCATTTGCAAGACCTTTTGCAACGATGTTTGTACCTTCTAATGGATCAACGGCGATGTCTACTTCTGGACCGTTACCTGTTCCTAGTTCTTCACCAATATACAACATCGGTGCTTCATCAAGTTCTCCTTCACCAATTACAACTGTACCTGCCATGTTTACTGAATCGAACATATCACGCATTGCTGTAGTTGCTGCATCATCTGCTTCATTTTTCTTTCCGCGGCCCATCCACTGTGCGGATGCTAATGCTGCTGCTTCTGTTACACGGACAATTTCTAGTGCGAGTTCACGTTCCAAGATTTCATTCCTCCAATTTCAAAAATCATACAAATATAACTATAACAAATAACGGAGAAAAGGTGAATTCGAAAAATTGTCGATTTTTTCAGAAGAAAGCGTTACAATTAAAATGTAAATGCTTTAATTTCCAGGTAGGTGACATTCATGTATTTTGTAGACAGAAAGAAAATAGAACAAATGCTAGTATGTTTAGAACGAGCAACAAGTACATTTCAAGAGAAAAAGATATATGAAACCGAGTTTGAATTTTACGCATTAGAGCGCATAGCCCATCTTATTATTGATACTGTATTAGATGCCGGGAATGCGATGATTGATGGATTTATTATGCGCGATCCAGGAAGCTATGAAGATATTATTGATATTTTAATGGACGAGCGAGTGATAAGTGAAGAAGATGGACAAGGGATGAAAGAAATTATCCTTCTTCGAAAAATGCTTACGCAAGACTATATTCAAATGAATCATGATGAATTATATAAGACGATTCAAAAACATATTGCAGTGGTAGAGAAATACCCAGCAAATGTTCGCAGTTATTTAGAAAAGGAATTAGGACCTGTATCTGCATTTGTACCAGAATAATTATGCTTATAAGATCCCCAGAGAATGCCTTTTGGGGATCTTATATTGTATGTGAGAAAGAAAAGGGAGAAGGGTGAAGTATGGGGGAAGCACGTACTACGAAAGACGAAATTGTACAATTGTTGAAAGTAAAGGGAGAGCACACGGTAGCGGAACTAGCTGACGTTTTAGAGATTACAGAAATGGCGATCCGAAGACATTTAAGTAATCTTGAGAAAGACGGACTTATTTATTCTAAGATGGTAAGGCAACATGTCGGAAGACCAACTTATTTGTATGGATTAAGTGAAAAGGGAGAAGATACATTCCCGAAAGAGTATAAGCAATTTGCGATTGATATGCTAGAAGATTTAGCTCGAATGGGTGATGAAAAAATACTTCGTTACGTTTTAAAAGAGAGAACGAAGCGAATGGAAGAACAGTTACAAAAGAGAGTGAGTAATCAAAAGAATTTAGCATATAAAGTGCAAGAGATAGCAGCTATGCAAGAGAAAAACGGTTATATGGTTCAAATAAAGAGAGATGGAGAGAATTCTTTCGTAATTGAAAAACAAAACTGTCCGTTAAAGGAAATTGCAGAGAGATTCCCGCAAGTATGTAAAGATGAAAAAGAGATGTATAAGCGTTTATTTGCAGGAGCAGATGTAAAGACGTTAGCAAATATGTGTGAGGGCGATTGTAGTTGTTCTTACCAAGTAAAAGAGAAAAAATGAACGTTATGGGGCGCTTTTAGGTAAAGCGTTTTTTTCTTTGGAAAAAGCGGGTAATATAAGAGTGGTATGATAAGGTGAGAACGTTAGCATAGAAGGAGAGACATAATCGATGTATAAAGGTTACTTAATTGACTTAGACGGTACGATGTATCGCGGGGAAGAACAAATTGAAGAGGCAAGCGACTTCGTAAAAGCATTAGGAGAGCGCGGCATTCCTTATTTATTCGTTACGAATAACTCAACGCGTAAACCAGAACAAGTGGCAGAAAAACTTGTTCGTTTCGATATTCCAGCGAAAGCAGAGCAAGTATTCACAACGAGTATGGCGACTGCGAACTTCATTTATGAACGTAAACAAGACGCAACTGTATATATGATTGGTGAAGAAGGCTTACACGATGCACTTGTGGAAAAAGGATTTGAACTTGTGGATGAAAATCCTGATTTCGTTGTTGTTGGTTTAGATCGTGACATCACATATGAAAAGTTAGCAAAAGCGTGTCTTGCTGTGCGTAACGGCGCAACGTTTATTTCCACAAATGGAGACATTGCCATTCCGACTGAGCGCGGATTATTACCAGGTAACGGCTCATTAACATCAGTTGTAGCAGTATCAACAGGTGTGGATCCAATCTTTATCGGAAAACCAGAATCAATTATTATGGAACAAGCTTTAAAAGTACTTGGCATAGAAAAAAATGAAGCATTAATGGTTGGGGATAACTACGATACAGACATTTTAGCAGGAATAAATGCTGGCATGCATACCCTTCTTGTCCACACTGGAGTCACAACTGTGGAGAAGTTAACAGAATACGAAGTACAACCAACGCAAGTTGTGCATAACTTGACGGAGTGGATTGAGAAGATGTAATGAAGAAAGCTGTTCCAAACTTTGGAACAGCTTTTTTTCTAATATTTGCGGGCAGCCCGATTGGTGTGGGCTAACATTCGGTTGTGACTAGTGTCGATTTTTGTCGGTAAGTCGATATATTTGAAAAATCGCCGATATAATCTGAGTTGCGCCGATATATTTAGAAAATCGCTGATATAATCTGAGTTGCGCTGATATATTTAGAAAATCACTGATATAATTTTATTAAAAAGCACGATTCACAACGTCTTTAACCTCTTCAAGATATTGCTTACGCACACTGTTATCCACAGAAGGAACACTTGTATAGAATGTATGCTCAATTGTTTCAATGCCTGTAAATTCAAAAATACCAACATCCGCTGTTTTCTTCATTGCATCAAACATGCCGCCTGCTGTGTATGCCTCTTTCGTATTACCCATTGTAGATAATAACAATCCTTTTTTACCGCTTAATAACTTTTCAATACCGTTTTCACCGTAAGCATAAGCAAATCCATGGCTAAACACACGGTCAACGTATCCTTTTAAAATAGCAGGAAGTCCCGCCCACCAAACTGGATAAATAAATGTAATGCTGTCAGCCCAAGAGATATGCTCTTGTTCTTCTTTAATATCTTCTGGTGTATTTCCTTTAGAAAATGAGATGAAATCGGAAGCGCCTAATACTGGATTAAAGTTTAATTCGTATAGATCGCGAACGCGTACTTCGTGACCTTTTCCTTCTAATTCACTTTTTACCGTTTCTAAAATCGCATGGTTGAAGCTTTCTGTATTCGGGTGTGCATAAACGATTACATGTTTCATTTTTCTTCCTCCTATTTGTGGATATGTGAATAGTTTTTTTATTTATGTAACCATTATGGTTACTTCTGTTGTGAGAGTCAACTTTTCTGACGTGAGAAAAAAGTGAAAACGTAATTGGCTAACATGGGATACATGTTAGTATGTGACAAAAAAATACAAAAAAGTAGGGATTTTGCATTCTGGATAGAATATATAAATTGGTAAATAGAGAGAGAAGGGGATATGGGGATGAATATTATTGAAATTGAAAGGTTAGAAAAATCATTTGATATTGGGGATAGTAAAGTCAGGATATTAAAAGGCATTAATCTTCAAATTCAAAAAGGAGATTTTGTTTGTATTATGGGGGCAAGTGGTTCAGGGAAAACGACTTTATTGCAGCTATTAGGTGGATTAGATATTCCATCGGTAGGTAGTATTCGAGTTGATGGTACAGAGATTTCAACATTAAAAGAAAAAGAGCTCGCTTTATTTAGAAGGCATAAAATCGGTTTTATTTTTCAGCAGTTTAATTTGATTCCAGTGTTTAGTGCGGAGGAAAATGTAGGATTACCTTTACTGTTAGATAATGTCTCTCAAAAGAAGGCAACGGTGACAGCAACGCGATTATTAGAACTTGTCGGATTGAAGGGAAAAGAAAAACATTTACCAGCACAGTTATCAGGTGGGCAACAGCAAAGGGTTGCGATCGCAAGAGCTTTTGCAAATGAGCCGGCTATTATATTAGCAGATGAACCAACAGGGGCACTAGATTCGGAAAATAGTAAAAACATAATTGCGGCACTTCGCAATGCGTGTGATGAGTTAGGGCAAACAGCTGTCATTGTAACGCACGACCCGTTCGTAGCGGCCCATGCGGATAAAGTTGTTTTTTTATTAGATGGTGAAGTGATACATGAACATGCTGAAAGTAAAGGGTGGAAGTTTCGAAATATCCCGCAACAAGTTACTCACATTCAAGAGATTATGAATCGTCACTTTAAAGTAGGGGGTAAAGGTGATGCGATGGGTAATTAAGTATGCAGTAAAATCGATGAAACAAAATTGGCTGCGAAATATGTTGATTGCTCTCGGTGCAGCTTTAGGTGTTATGTTAGCGACGATGTTATTATTAGGCAATCAATCAGTAGAGAAAAGTGTGAAAGAACAAGTAGTAAGCCGGTATGGGGATTATAATTTACAATTTGGTTATATAAAAAATGATATGTATTTAAATAATGAAAGTTTAAAAGGAATAGATGGCTTAGAAAATGCTGAAAAAATATCAAAAGTACTTATACCATATCCTTTTCCAAATTATAAAGAGTTATCGGGAAAACCGTCCTATTGGGGTGTGGAGCAAGATTCTCCAGAAATGCATTCTTATAAAATATTAGAAGGTCGATATCCGAAAGAAGGGGCTGAAGTAGCACTGACAAAAGGATATACAGATCGTGAAAATATACGGGTAGGAGATACGATTCCTTTGCCATTCCCGCAACATGGAGAAAAGAATGTGAAAGTCGTCGGCATTTTAAATCCGCCGCTAATGGCAGCAATGGGGCATAGTGCGTATTTTCCAATTCATTGGCTTCAAAAAGAATTAAATCTACCAAATCAATTTAACCTCGTTCAAGTTAAAACAGTCGATGTAAATGTGAAAAGAGCAATTGCTCTTGATGTAAATAAGAAGATAGAAAATATAAAGGTGGATCAACGTACTTATGTTGATAAGGCGTTTGAACGACTAAATGTAATGAAGCCTTTAATTTTTAGTTTAGGTGGTATTGCTTTATTTGTTGTAGCTCTGTTAATAATGGGAAGTTTCTTCTTATCTGTTAGAAGTCGATTTAAGCAGTGGGCATTATTACGTGCGCTTGGTAGTAACACAAATCAAATTATAGTCGTCGTTTTATTAGAGGCTTTATGCATCGGAGCAATCGGATCGCTAGCAGGAGTTATTCTTGGAGCAGGTACGCAAACAATCGCTGCATCATTCATTAATAAATGGGTGAATATTGAGGGCGCAGGGAAAGCATCATTCTCGATTTCAGGTGAGATTTTACTCATTACGTTTTTACTAGGGATTGTTATGTCTATCATAGGGGCCATTATACCAGCTTTCATGGTTAGAAAGATTCCACCAGTTCAAGCACTTCGGCCTGGTCTTCCTAGTAATGAAAAAAAAGAAAAAAGATGGAGTGCTTTTAGCCTTAGCATTTTAATCATTGGTACCGTTATTGGACTCACGGGTAGCGTATTAGAGCAGTATATCGGTTTTAATCCAAGTGCGATAGGAGCATTTTTATTTGCGGTCGGTTTGTTATTAGCGATTCCGTTATTTATTCGTATGATAGCACCAGTGATTGCAAAACCGTTTCAAATGATATTACGAATTGAAACGACGATTAGTAGCCGGAATGTCATTCGTTATCGAAACAAGGCAGCTGTGTCGGTTGCTATATTAGCATTTGGTTTTATGTTAGCACTTGTTGGAACGATGTATGTAAATTCTATGTATGAAGGTATGAAAAAAGGATTACAAAAACATTTACCAGCGGACTTAGTAGTAAGAATTCCAGTAGAATCGCAAGGAATAGAAACATTACCGTTTAGTTGGATGGAGAAGGTTAGAAAAATTGATGGTGTGGAATCGAGTGTTGGGAATGCTACTGACTTTACTGCAAAGCTTGTGAATTATGACTTTAAAAAAGCGAATCAAGAATGGTATGAATTTATGAAAAAAAATAACTTGAACTATGATTCAATGGAAGTTGTAGGTAACGATATTGTAGCGTACCAGAAAGTAACAAAGGCGAAAGTGATTGCAGGACAAGCTTTAAATAAGCCATTACAAGATGGTGAGGGAGTCGTTACGAAGGAAGTTGCTAAAAATTTAGGGCTTCAGTTGCATGATACGGTTGACGTACAAGGAAAAGGGAAAGAAAAACAAACAATTAAAGTCGTTTCGATTATTGAGCAAGGATTAAGGTTAAGGAGTTTGGATATTTTCGTAAATGAACAATGGGCTCGGGATAAGTTTCGCGTACAAGGATATGAAGCGATTCAAATTATGACAAATTCTAATCAATCATTTGAAGTGATTAAGAAGCAAGTAAAAGAAATTACAAATAATAAAGAGAATGTAGAAGTTATAAACAGTTATGATTTATTGAAAGAACAAGAGCAGTTATTATCGCAAATGATGATGTTAATTCGCTTGTTAGTTGTAATTGTTTTCATTATTTCTGGTATAGGATTAATGAATGCGATAGTCGCAAGTTTACATGAAAGACGTGCTGAAATTAGTATGATTCGTGCGGTAGGGGCTATCCCAAAGCAAATGAGACGGATCGTTTTATTAGAGGGAACTTTACTTGGAGCGATAGCTGGTTGTATAGGGATTTTTGGCGGGATTTTGTTTAGTTATATTGTGTTATCGAGCTTAGAGCTAACAGTGATTATCATTCCGTATAATCAAGTTGTCATATTGGCCCTAGCTAGCGTGATGCTTGGAGCAGGTGCAGCAATGATTGCTTCATTACAATTAAGAAAGTTCAAATTAAGTGATACTTTAAAGGAGTTATCAGCATAAAAGATTACTACACCCCGCTCATACAAAGAACAAAGAAAACAAATAAAATAATGACAATACCAATGCCGAAGTTAAATACGAGAGTACTATCCATATATGTAGCCTCCTTGTTTGAAAGTAAAAAGCACTCTAGTTAAGAGTGCTTTTTTATTTTGAATCTACTTTATAACTTTTAGAAAGTGATTCATGCGTGTAATGATTTACATTATTTTATGTATTTATACTTTGAAATGAGTAAGTCCTTGTTGGATATAGAAAAAAAGACACTCGTGGAGTGTCTTTTAAGATGACAAAATGTACCAATTTCTTGAGGTTGATAAGACGCTAATTTCCGTGTTAACGCCTTTTCTTTAATCAAGAAGTGTAGCAACAGCGATTCAAATAGATTGTACCATTTGTTTAATTGTGGTGCGTATGCAATTGTGCATATTATGATCATGAGGTAGGTAATGAACTGTGAATAATTTGAAGTGATTTATTTACGATTTCTTCTGCGGCATATATGCCGATTGCGTCTGTTTTTAAAATATGAGGTTGTAAGTTATCATGCATTGCCCCTAACTCACCATGAAGTGGTGCGAAGGCATGGTTCGCCTTTTCAAGCATGCATAAATCAAGTAAAGAATCCCCAGCTGTAATAATCGTATCTATTTGCAAAATTTCTTTTATATATTGCACGGCGTCCCATTTGTTAATTGGTTTTGGTACAAAGTATAGCTTTCTACCTTGAAGTGAATGATTCCAGCCTTGTTTGCCTAACCAGGAAGTGAAGGATGATAATTCATCATAAGGAATGTTCTCCCGTTTAATAATGCAATAATGGAATAGATCATCAGCTGTTTTTTGTGATATAACCCAATCTTTATGAGCTATTTGTCCAAATTCCTTTAGTATGTCGTTTCCCTCTATACATTCAAACGATAGTCTTTCTTTTACTATCCTGTTCCAAGTACCATCTTGTTTACCGTTATGAAGGATATTACCGCCGTTACTTGTAATGGCGTATTCGGGAATGATTTCGTCTTGGAATAAAGAAATACGCTGAAACTGCTCAATAGTTCTTGTTGTAACTGGGATGAAATGTGAGTGCAGTTGCAATTTTTTTAGTAGTGAAATGGTTTTATGTGATATGAAAGAAATTTCTTTCCCATCTAAAGTTTCAATGAGTTGAATTGATTCATCTTCTATAGGGGCACGAAACGATTTCCGGGAATAAATAAGCGTCTGATCAAGATCACTGGCGAAAATCATATCGTTTCCCCCTTAAGAGGCTTAATGAGCCCGCAACATGAATAAGCCATATTCTCATAGATTTCAATAGGGACATTCTTTTCTTTAGCAAGAAGTAAAATATGCTTTAAATCGGGATTGTTTTGCTTACGTATTAAAATTTTCCACGGTATTCTCCGGAGTAATACGCGAGTTGTTTCACCGACTCCTGGTTTAATTAAGTTAATATCGTCAATTTCAAAGTGATTTTGGATAGACTGTATATCTTTTAATCCTTGCCAAGAGGGATCAGTGTAAGTTGAAGTAATATAACGTAATTGATTATCTATATGAGAATGAACAGAAGGGAATAAATCTGTTACCTCATCAACGAAGAAATTTGATAAGTCTTCTTGCTCTAGCTCTTTATAATATTTAACACCATGAAAATCATTTGGACCGATATAGGTGTCATTTAGTACAGTGCGGCTAATGAGTCCAGAGACTGTTGCATTTAAGCAAGCGCTAGGAATAAGAAAATCTTCACGTGTACCGTAAATTGAAGTACAGTAACCGGGATCAGCAAGCACAGCCATACAATGAGAAATGTGTGTATTATTTCGTTCGTTAAATGTGTGTACTGCATATTCTAATTCTTTTTTTATTGCACCTTTTCCAGTCCACCCATCAATGAATTGAATTGTTTCTTTAGGGTGATGTTCCAAAATATAATGGAGTGCATTTTCATCAATACCGCGTCCGCGAACAATAGAAATACAATAGTGAGGTACATCAAGGTTGTATTGATAGCGTATGTAGCGTTTGATAAGAATGCCAATAGGTGTACCAGCACGAGCTAATGAAACGAGGACAAGGTTAGTTCCTTTAGTTTGTATAATCTGTTCGGCGACAACTCCAACAGCGATGGCTAGTTTGTGTTTGTATTGTTGCAGGGAAGAAAAGAATAAATCCATATACGCTTTAGAGGGTTTATATTCCATTGGTAACATTTCGGAATAATGTGTGCCAGCTTGAATTGCTTGTTCTCTAGTTTCCGTGGAACTTTCTTTCATTAAATCACTAATATCTTTTAATAGAAAAATAGCATCATTTGGATTGTAACTACTAATATGAGAATTTAATTTCACCATAATTATCAACCTTCCTTTTCTATGCTATTTGAAAATGAGACGATATGAATAAAAGGAATAACTGTTTGTAACTGCTGTAGAAGAGGAGATAGGGCTTCTTCTCCTAAATCACGCTCAATAAAAACAAATACTTCATCGTAATCATGAGGTGAAATATTATAAAAGTAATTTGTAATAGTAGAATCTTCAGGACTTGGATATGAGAAATGATTATGAATGGCGTAGTTCACATCATTTGAAACAGGATGGATAGGGCTTCTTGTTGTAGATTGATATAAAATATTTTCACCCATTTCAGCAGCAATTTTCATTGGGATATACATAAATTCACCCGTTCCGAGACAGAGTGTTCGTTTTCCCATTCTTTCTCTTTTTAAAGTTTTTCCTGCTTCTTGGGCGAAAGAATGAATGTGCTTTTGTTCATATGCTGAAATGCCAAATCGCCCAGTATATTTTATATAATTTGATGTATAGGGTGATTTTGGGCAGGTAAGGGCATGTTTTTTGAAATCAGGTTTTGTTTCTTTAATTTGAATCTCTTTTTTTGCAATATTTAATGGTTGGCCAGTTGTATGAATACTGCCTTCTAATAAAGAAATAACATGAACCTTAATTTGAAGTTCTTCTTCTAATTGTTTAAATTGTTTTCTATTAGTATGAGAACGCCAGTCTAACAAAGAAGCAATTATATATTCTTCTCGTGGGAATTTATTTTGAATAGATCTAATAATATTTAATGCTGTTTTTCCTGTTGTCATCTCATCATCTACGAGAACAATTGAATTGTTGTTTTGAAAAAAGCTTTCATCTACATAACAACGGTGTGATGTTGCATGAGAATGTTCTTCCTCAAATGTAATGACAGATTCTAGGTGGGGTATCGATTCCCTAGTTGTATGTACATACTTTGCATTTTGAAAGCATTGAAACATAGAATGACCAAGTGATGTCGCTGTTTCAGCGAATCCGATGAACAAAACTTCTTGTTGCAGAGGATATTGATAACGAAATACTTCCTCTGGGATTTCATCAATTTCTAATGAAATGAGATTTAAAATTTCTTTTTGAAATGGATGAGAAATATTATGTAGTATTTCCATATATCTTGCAGCGAGAGCAACTCCACTTGATAGAGAGACTGCAGGTTTAATAGGAAGATGCTTTCCAAGGATTGTACTCACAAATAAAAAACTACGTTTCTTATTTATTCTCGCAGCCATTTGAAAAAGATTGTCTAGCGCTAAATTATATGGATTATCACGTACTTCTACATGAACTTGTATATTATTTAAAACGTTATACGTGTTGCTTTGCGTTTGTAATAAGGAGATCGGTAAATTGTTTGTTTTCATGTAGCACCCCGTAAATATTAGATTTTAAAATGGTTTTGCGAGCCCAGCCATAATGAGGTTTTACTTCATTCATCTTGTTAGAAAAACTGCTTTTTAGCACTCCATTATACGTATCTGCATTTTGTAAAATTAATCTCGCATCTAAATAATCTTCCATTGTGACAATGTGCATTGCCTGTACAACTTTAATATGAGATGGATGAATAACTGTCTTTCCGATTAAGCCATTTGCATGGTCAAGTGATACCTCTTGAATAAGCCCTTCTTCATGATCATTAGAAAAATATTCCCATACACATCCTGAAATAATATATTCATTTGTTGCCCTTGAGAAAACGTTAATAATGTCTGAAATACAATCACGGACAACAGTAATATGATAGATAGGTGTGTATTTATTGCGCCGAATACTAAATATACTTGAAAAATCAGTAGCACCAATACGTACATTTAAGATGTAATCGTGATAAGAATCTAGTAAATCCTTTATTTGTAATAATGATTCTGCCCGTGTTTCCTTATACATAATTTCGGGTGATTCTAAAATCGGCATGCCATATAGCGATAATGAGTATAACTCGTTTATATATGCAAGCTGATCGATATAAGTCTTTCCGTTAATTGGTGTGAATTTTGGAAAGACAAAACCACATAAACAATGAACAGCACTACCTAATTCAGTAACAATTTTCTTCATTTGACTTGGCTGTCGAACTCTAATAAAAAGAAGTGGGATGTCTGCTTGATTTAGTATGTTGGCACTGACTAAGTTAGCGATTTGCTGTATTTGAACGACGATGTTTTGCTCTGCAAGTTTTACTTCCTCATCGCTTATAGCGTCCTCTAGACAAAGAATAATTGAGATAGCATCCACATGTTTCCTTATAATTATATCTTCCGCAATCGTTTCTTTCGTGCCAGGAGTATATAGTGTGGCACCTAGTGCGTAAGCTAGTTGTTCTTTCCCTATATTTTTTGAAAAATTAAGAGGTTCTTTATAGAAAAAATTTTGCCGTTCTTCTGAGGAGAGATAAG
This sequence comes from Bacillus sp. 7_6_55CFAA_CT2, assembly GCF_000238655.1. Classification (NCBI taxonomy): domain Bacteria; kingdom Bacillati; phylum Bacillota; class Bacilli; order Caryophanales; family Bacillaceae; genus Bacillus; species Bacillus sp. 7_6_55CFAA_CT2. Next base: position 533,172 of record NZ_JH414711.1, read on the forward strand.
AAAAGTAATTCAAATTGTCACCACCTTATTTATAATGATTCTGTTTAATCGTAACATAATAAGAAAAATCTTCCATAAAAATGAAGCAAGAAATTAAAAAAATATATTGAGAAAGATGAATTATAAGATGAATATCGAATATTGTTAATAGAAATATAATAGGGGGAAAGAGAAAGTGGATATACATAAATTAACAGAGGAAGAAGCAAATGAGATAAATACTTGGACGTACGAGGAACCATATAATTTATATAGTTTTTCAGGCGAGAAAGAAGTAATGGAAGAGCTATTAGATGGAACGTATTATGGCTGTTGTGATGATCAAGGAGACTTCATCGGTTATTTTTGTTTTGGAGCAAATGCACAAGTACCAGGTGGAAGAGATGCTCATTTATATGGTGGAGAAGATGTGATTGATATCGGACTTGGCATGAAGCCGGCGTTAACCGGGAAAGGAATGGGGAAAGAATTCTTCCAAGCTGGAATAGCGTTTGCCACGAAAGAGTTTAATGCAAAAATGTTTCGATTAAGCGTAGCGACATTTAATACAAGAGCGATTACGTTATATAAAAATATCGGATTTAAGCAAGGGCCTATTTTTTTGAGTCGCGGAAGAGAATTTATGCTGATGGAATATGAAAGACCGTCAGCATGAACCTGACGGCCTAGAAAACACTATTATTCTGAGTGCTCAGCTCGGTGCGCTAAACGGCTTGAAGCAGCGGCAGCGATTCCGCCAACGATATCATCAAGGAACGTATGCACCTTTCCAGTTGATTTATCATTTAAGTATTCTAAAATACCAGGTTTTAATTTATCAATATATCCAAAGTTCGTGAAACCGATAGAGCCGTACACATTCACGATAGAAAGTGCGATAACTTCATCAATTCCGTATAAGCCTTCATCACGTTTTACAATATCTTGTAACGGTTCACTTAGCATTCCCTTTTCAGCAAGGACATCAAGCTCGATACCAGTAATCAGTGCGTTTTGTACTTCACGTTTTGATAGTACACGTTCTACATTGTAACGGCATTCTGACATCTCTAAATTTGGATGATATTTTTTTTGAAGAAAATGAACAAGTTCAGCAATATCGTCAATTGTTACACCGCGTTCTTGTAATAGTTTTAATGCTCTTTCTTGTAGTTGATTTGATTCTTTCATGTTTATCACCTTTTTTTCTTTTTAGTATTTGTATACGTTTCGTTGCTTTATCATGTGCATAGGAATGAAAGGCGAGCACAAGCTCATATATATAAAGAAAAACCATAGGTGGCGACTGCGATGATTCAGCATATTTATGAGCATTATCACATGCATGTTAAAGAATTAATCCCCCTTGGCCCCTATAAAAGCTTTTGGATTCGCAACAAAATTTATGTACTTGTTCCAATTGGAGAAATGGAGGAAGAAGTACTTGTAGAGATGAAAAAGCTCAGTGATTATATGAACCAGCAAGGGGATATAACTGTAGCGACTTTCGTTCCGACTATACACGGCTACTATGTAAGTGAGATAGAAGAACAAAATTACTGCTTATTAAAAGGTATGCGCACGTTAGAACGACATGCTATGTCATTAGGAAGTGAGCTTTCTATATTCCATAAACGAGGTGCATTCTTTCCAGAAGAAATTGAGCAATTAAGCCGAATTGGTGAATGGAAAGCGTTATGGGAAAAAAGGCTCGATCAATTAGAAAAGTTTTGGCAATCACAAGTGATGAACCACCCTTCAGATGTATTCGATCAATTGTTTATTGAATCCTTCCCGTATTACTTAGGAGTTGCAGAAAATGCAATTCAATATGTTGTCGATACAGAAATGGATGATACGCCGCAACTAACGGATGCAGCAACAATTTGTCAAGAACGATTCACACCTTTATTATGGCATCAAACGAAGCGTCTCAAACTTCCTTTTGATTGGGTGTATGATCACCCGAGTCGAGATATTGCAGAATGGATCCGCCATATGACAATAGAAAAAAAGAAAGACTGGGAGCAAACAATCGTTCAATTTGTTACGGATTATGAACGGAATTATTCGCTATCCTCATTTGGCTGGCGCTTATTATTTGCAAGGCTCCTGTTCCCGCTGCACTATTTTGAAACGGTCGAACGATATTACCAAACTGGAAACGAAGAACAAAAAAGCATATATAGAGATCGCTTAGAAGCCATTTTACACGATGTGAACCGCTCAGAGCAATTTATGAAGCATTTTTATGGCTCACTTCGTTTACCAGTAGATAAGCTCGGGATTAGAAAATTAGATTGGCTATCTTAAAAGTATAAAAAAGAGACCGATGGAGGTCTCTTTTTTATACCACAATTTTATGTAATACATTATGCCCCTACCTGCTGATCTGCACATATATTTAAAACGAATTGATGCCCTTCGAGTTTTTCATTTACTTTACCCAATAATTCTTGCTGGATTTCTTTAAATAAAAATTGATAGCTTGTATTCCACGTTGGTATAGCGGATGAAAGGCCTAATAAATACTCTTTTTTCTTTTCTAGTTCTTGAATTGTTAAAAAAGTGTTCCCCATTTTTGGCATCTGTCGTCCCCCTATGTTTTTTACTTTATATGTGTGAACGATTCACTATATAGTATTAATTATCGCATTTTTTGAGAGGGATTTCCAATTTTGTTTTATGATGTTAACGGATAAATGTGATTTGAATAAAAAAAGGAGACCAAATTTGGTCTCCTTTTAGCAAGTGACTCTGAACGAGCCGCTTCCGCTTTTAATTAAAATACTTGCTCTACTTCGATAACGCCTGGTACTTCTTCAAGTAACGCGCGCTCGATACCAGCTTTTAGTGTGATTGTAGAACTTGGGCAGCTTCCGCATGCACCCATAAGGCGTAGTTTTACGATACCTTCTTCAATGTCTACTAATTCAACGTCTCCGCCATCGCGAAGTAAGAATGGACGTAATTTATCTAATACTTCTAATACTTGTTCTTGCATATGTGGGTTTTCCATTTTTATCGACTCCTTTCATCAGTTTTATTATAATCAAGATAGAGGGGAAAATCTATTTTTTCTCTTCTTGTTTTATTGTCGAAATTTTGTATCGTGTTTTTTCAGTATAGGGGTATGGAATAAGTTTGTAAAATGATGTGCTTATGTAATAAGACATCTGAATATACTGTTGGGACAAGAAGTGGGGGAGAAGAAATGGTTAATGTTCAAGTGTATGGGACGAAAGTAATTTGTGCGAGCTGCGTTGGAATGCCATCTTCAACAGAAACGTTTGAATGGTTACAAGCGGCAATTGGTCGTAAATATGAAGGACAAGAAAATAAATTTAATTTCGAGTATATTGATTTCCAAGAAGAACAAGAAGATGCGGATAAAAAAGCATTCGCAGAGCGCGTAGTGGAAGAAGATTTATTTTATCCGGTCGTTCTTGTAAATGGAGAAATTGTTGGAGAAGGAAATCCTCGTTTGAAGGATGTTTACGAAGAAATCGAGAAATATTTATAAAACAAGAAGTCTTTGCGAATTTGCAAAGGCTTTTTTTATTGGAGGGATAGATATGAAAAATGGAGTGAAGCATGCGTTACCAACGGAAGTAGAGCAGTTAATGGAGCGGTACACAGTAGAATTAAAAGAAATTTTTTTGGATGAAAAAATAGTCGGGGTATATATTTACGGATCCATCGCACTAGGTGCATTTCATAAGGAAACGAGCGATGTTGATTTTGTTACAGTGATAAATGATTCCGTGAATGAAGCTGAAAAACAGCAGCTTGTGGAACTACATAAGAAACTTAGTGATAATATGCTAGGTAAAAGAATGGACGGTATGTATATTCCGCTTGCTGACTTAGGGAAATACAATGATGAAATGAACGAGTACGTGTATTGTGCAGATGGTAAAGCTAATGTTGGTCATTGGGACATTAATGCGGTCACATGGTGGACGTTGAAAAATCAAGGCATTACAGTTACAGGAAAAGAAGCAGAAGATCTTCCGCTGCAAATACAATGGAATGATGTAGTAAATACGATGAAATACAACGTAGAACAGTACTGGAGTGAAAAGGCGAAGAAGCCATATTTATTTTTTATAGAAGAGTGGGTAGAATCAGCTGTCGTTACGATGGGACGTATTTTATATACACTAGATCATAAAACAATCGTTTCAAAAGATAGAGGCTTGCAATACTTGTCAGAACGTTCAGCGGAAGAATGGGAGCTTTTATTAAAAGAAGTAGCGAGAATACGGCAGAACCCAAAAGAAAAGCGAATGCTCTCAAGGTGGAGAAGGGCAGATATGACGAAGAGGTACTTACTGCATTTAATTGAGATGTGTAGAGAGAAATGGTAGGGAAGAAAATGGACAATACAGTTGAGGTATTGTCTTTTTTTACGTTTTATTTGGTATATAATGGTTAAAAAGGTTTAATTATACTGGAGGGGATATAATGGAAACGGAATTAGCTACATATGAAGAAAAGAATGAACAAATGAGTATGCGCCAAGTAATTAGCATTCTATTAATTATTTTTGGGGTCATGCATGGAATTGGTTTTTTGAACCTTTTATATGATTCTTCCTTATACCCATGGTATGTAGATCATCTTATTCCACCTTTCACGTTTTGTATGATTATCGTAATGTATGCACCGGCAAGAAATTGCTGCTTACATTTAATAAAATCATTACAATTCAATAATCTTAAACATTATGTAACGATAGTAATAACAACGATTGTAATGCTTATGTATCTTGCGGTATTAAATGTAGTTTTACCACATGGGCTTGGTGTGGATGAATCTAATATAGTAATAGAACCTACTACAAGTGAAATCATTCTATACGTAGTTGTGCTCACAACTTTTGCGCCTATTTGGGAGGAAATTGTATTTCGAGGTATGTTTTTTATGAAATTATCTCAGCGCTTCTCTACACTTAGTAGTGCTGCTATAAGTGCTTTCATATTTACTTTAGGGCACCCCCTTACAGTAGGGAGTATTTTATATATTTTTGGTATGGGCATATGTTTGGCATACACATATAAGAAAACGAAGAATTTACTCGTTCCAATTGGGATTCATTTATTAAATAATTCGTTTTATTTATTAGTAAATTTTCAACTATAAAAAGACGCCTTTTAAAAAGGCGTCTTTTTTATTTTGTAGTAGATAGAAAAGTATTTACAAGTATTGTGTAGAGGAAAGATAATAGAAAAAAATATGTGCATGGGGGAAGATGATGAGTAAATATAAATTACATATAGATAGAGAACAATTATGGAAAGGCTGCGTTTTAAATTCGATTGCCCATGCAATTAATGTAGCGCATTGTCCAGATTTCTCATATGAAAGTTCATGGGATGGATTTAACTATAGTATGCAAGATAGCCAAGGCGGACAAGGGGCAATTACGTTTCATCCGAATTACACGATTGTATGTCTTCAAGATGTGAATAGTGAGAGAATGGATGAGTGGATTGATGCGAAAAGTTATTTTGAAGGGGCACCTTCGGAAGTAATAGATATTGCGAAAGAAGAAGCACTTCAATACGTATTAGAAGAAGTAGAAGGCGAAACAGTTCCTTTTATTACAACTGCATTTTGGATTGAGGATAGTGGTGCGTATTCAATTGATTCATTTGAAGAGATGGAAGAGCACGGTGGATTCTTATTAGAAATTCCATTACTTGATACAGAATCAGCAATGGAAAGACTGGAAGAAGAGTATGAACTGACAGAGGAACAAATAGAGCTTTTACAACTCGTGTATGAGAAAAAAATCCAAAGGCCAAATGAGGAAATTAAGTTGTCTAAAGAAGAAGTAGAAATGATTGGAACGGAAGATAGCGAAGGATTGGAAGCTAGCAAGGAGTCATTTGCAGAAATGAATATTACTTGGGAGTTGTAGGATAGGATATAACATTGTGATAAAGGACTAGTAGAAAGCACAATGTGAAATTACATTGTACTTTCTACTAGTTTTTTCATATACATATCAATTTCGTGAAAGAATATGGGCTCTTTTTCCTCGGTATTCAGATGCACGGTGCAATGTAAATATTGCTGTAAGTAGCGATTAGCTTGTTCGTACTGTTTTAATTTGTAGAAAGAAAAACAGGTAAGAAGTAGAAACGCTTTTTCTTCTAATATTGGAACGACAGCTAGTACCGGAGTAATGGAATGTATATTTATTTCCACTAAATTTTCATAAGATGCCCACGTTTGAAACCAGTCGAAAATAGTAGAAAGGTAATTCGGAATGTTGATAGTTTCATGTGAAACATTATGCAGAGAAAGTTAATAATGAACTATTCATTAGTTGTGTAAGTGGAAATATGTTTGAACTAGTAGAAGGCTAATTTGTGAGCTCTTTTAAGTCGAGATGTTTGTTTTAAAATAATAGTATATATTCACTAAAAAAGATGTATAAAAATGATTTTGATGCATCCTTTTTAGTGAATATATAAAATAATTAACTTAGTGTATTAAAGATATGATACATGATTATTTTAATATATTTAAAAGTAAAATGAAATAAGAAACGGATAATTGTCGGAATATATTCGATTTCCGTTCATTTTTATGAAATATGTGTACTTTTTGTTAGATTCCTTCATTTTGTGCATATACAATAAATGTATATAGAAATAAGAAAAGGATGATGTACGTGAAGGACACTGTTTTACAAGAAACGATTTCTCCACAAGAATTACATAAAGTTGTTCAAAAGAATACAGCTTATTATGACTTTAAGTGGGGTAAAGTAGAAAATCCAGCGCAAGGGAATACATGGAATTGGGTAGCCTTTTTCTTCCCAACTTTTTGGTTAGCTTATCGAAAAATGTATAAGTTATTTATTATATTTGCGTTATTGGCTATACCTAGTATAGTTATACCCCCTTTTATAGATATTCCAGATGGGATTTATGTAACATTTAATTTAGCTCTTCAATTAGGAATGATGATATTTACTGGATGGCAAGGAAACCGTTTATATTACAAGCATGCTGTTCGTGTTTTTCGTAAGGGAGAAGATGCGTCTGATCATGAGAAGGCGTATTTCTTACAATCAAAGGGTGGCGTGAGTATTGCTGGTATGATTGGTTTACAAGTTATAGTCGGGATTGTGTTTGGGTTAGCTGCGTTCGGGCTGTCCTTTTTACCAACTGAACCGAATATTAAAAACGTTGTTCGTTCAAGTGGTGAAGGGGTTACGTTAGAGATTATGACTGATAATCCAACTTGGAAGTTTGTGAAGAAAGAAAAAGATTATGACGTAGTAGAGTTTACTGGTTATGATTATACAGAGAAGAAAAACGTGAAAATTAAATTTGCTGTTTATTTCGATGAAGATTATTTCGAGTGGCAAGAGATATATGAAAATAATAAGAAGTTAAGTGAAGAAGAATTAGAAGAATATCAAATTTACATTGAAGAAAATAATTGGGGGTTCTAGAGGGAACTCGTTCATTTTGAAAAGAAGAATCTTGCGAAGGTTCTTCTTTTGTTTATCAGGGGGAGAGAAATGATTTCAGCATGAATAGAAGCTCTAATAGGATCTATTAGTTTAAGTACGGGTTTACACACGAAAAATATTGATGTTAACATACGTTACTTGCAGCAGTATGAATGGTTTCTAATGATATATGAAGACGAGAAGTATCGAAAGTTATTTATTACGAACTACAAAGTTCGCTCATATTTACAAAGTAAGCTAAGAGTTCGATTGCTCGTAAAAAATAAAAATGCACAACGAAGATTTTTAAAATTAGTAGAAGAGCAAATAGAAAAACGGCATACAAATTGAAATTTTGTAAAATACAATAAAAAATGAGAATTTGAGGTAGGGTTGTCAATAACGTGAGACTATGGCACTATAAAGAAATGCTATACAAATTTTATTTATCGAGATGTAAACATCAATTTTGATTTTTACGTATAAATAATGAACGGAGGAAATGAATTTATGGCTACTTTACCAAATTGTCCAAAATGTAATTCAGAATATACGTATGAGGATGGTGTTCTTTTCGTATGTCCAGAATGTGCTCATGAGTGGGGCCAAGAAGCAGAAGCTGAAAATAATGATGGTGCAAAAGTTGTAAAAGATGCGAACGGAAACGTTCTTCAAGATGGCGATGCTGTTACTGTTATTAAAGATTTAAAAGTAAAAGGAACTTCTTCAGTTGTGAAGATCGGTACGAAAGTAAAGAGTATCCGTCTAGTTGATGGCGATCACGATATCGATTGCAAAATCGACGGTTTCGGAGCTATGAAGCTAAAATCACAGTTCGTTAAGAAGGCGTAAGTAAATAGAAGAGGAGGCGAATAGCCTCCTCTTTTTATTATGTCACTTTTTGTCGGTAAATCGATATTTATTTCGTACAAAATCGTTGATATATTCTGAGTTATGATAGATATATTTGAAAAATCGTTGATATATTGCAAGTTATGATAGATATATTGAAAAAATCGTTAATATAATTTCATTCATCGTGAACTACGCACGATTCACCGTGCACCATAGTCAATTTCTTTCAACTGACATCGCTTATTAAAGAACGTTTTATATCCAAGCTGTAAAAAGATAATGACAGCAAAGGCAGTACTTCCAGAAATACCGAGTATGATAGCGATTTGATATTGAATGGCTGTGAATGGTGATACACCGGATAATATTTGACCAGTCATCATGCCTGGTAAGCTTATAATTCCCATTCCGACCATAGAATTAATTGTTGGTAAAATAGCAGAATCAAAAGCGTCTCGAATGAGCGGAGCAGCAGCTTCTTTCGGTGTTGCGCCGAGCATAAGTGCACCTTCAATTTGACCTCTTTGCGATTTCATATTGTTTAAGAACGTATTTGCACCAAGAGAAACACCAGTCATGGCATTCCCAACTAACATTCCTGTAATAGGGACGATATATTGCGGAGCATACCAAGGGTCATGACCGATAATAACAAAGATAAATAGTAGAAGTGGCCCAATTGATCCGGTGACCATGGAAAGGGCGGCTACTCGTTTTAATTCTTTAGACATTGGGATGTTAACCCGTTTATAAATATTAAAAATTGCAAAGGTAGTAATAGAAGTGATGAGAGCGATTGTATAAAATGGATTACTGTTTTCAAATACGTATGTAAGGACATATGCAACAAGTACGAGCTGAATCGTCATACGGAATGTTGCGAGCGCGATTTGTTTTTCGCGAGGTATTCCTTTTAATTTTACAAGTCCAATTAAAATAAGAATGAAAATATAGGCAGCTGCAAGTTGCCAAATTTGGAGTTCAATAACGCCCTTCAACTGAGAGCACTTCCTTTCTAGTTGCACCCTTTGTTTTGCTAATTTCAATAATATCATCTGCAATTTCTTCTGGAAGTTGTTGTGAGTGTGTGATGAAGATAACTGTTTTTTTTCTTTTTTCGTGCTAGTTCAGTAAATTGTTTCATAATGCGGCGTTCTGTATCACTATCTAATGCTGAAGTTGGTTCATCTAATAAATAGACAGGCGAATCCATAAGTACGATACGTGCAAAGGCAAGTCTTTGTTTTTCACCGCCGGATAATGAGGAGGTGCTATCTTCTAATTGCTTGTCTAAGCTAACGGTTTGTAATGCACTCCGCAGGGCATCATCATTTGGAAATGGTTTTTCAGAAAGACGAAGTCCCATTAATAGGTTGTCTTTAACGGTTCCATCAAAAATAGGTGGAGTTTGCCCAAGCATAACTACGTCACGACGTAATTGAATAGGGTGATAATCAGAAATTAAATTTCCGTTATATTCAATTGTGCCGGATGTTGGGGATTGTAAATCGTTTAACATGCGAAGTAATGTGCTTTTTCCGCTTCCGCTTTCACCGATAATACAAGTAATCTTTTCTTTTTGAATCTGTAAATAAGGAATGTGTAGTATATCTTTATATATAACGTCTTTTAATATAAACATAAATCGCTCCTTTCTGATTCTAGTTATATCGTATCAAAAAAAGAGGGGAAAATGGTTATAACGAACAACGTTTTTTCTTCGTCTTGAGTTTTATTAATAAGTTAAGTAAACGATCTAATTCTTGGCTGAAAGAAATCACTTTATCATGAGTGAATCCGTATCGTTCAACGAGATAGATTAGCTCTTTCTTTTTCGCTTCTATTCGATTGTTTAGTTTCGATAAGTTCATAAGTGGAATGTAATGCCTCCTACAAAAGTATTTATCACATGAAAAATAAGACCGAATGAACTCGGTCTTAAAGGAAGTAATAAAACAACTTACAAATAGCATACAATGTTTATCAATATTTTTTAATATAAAAATGAAAAATAAATCATTATAAATATTGAGAAAGATGTGTCTGATAATTTTTAAAAACTGATGCAAAGAGGCTGCCTACATAGTAGACAGCCTGTAAGGTATTAACCTTTATGATATTTGTACATCCAAAGAAGACCAGATTTTAATAATCTCGGTACACGTCCCATTAATGGTTGGTTTGCTAGTAAACCAAAGCCGTGCTTCTTACCAAGAGATCCTAGAACACCTTTTAATTTAATAACAGGTAGTTCATCCGGGAGTGGTTCATTATTCCAACGTTTTAATAATATTTGGACAATTTGTTCTCCTTGACCTTCAGCCAGTTGGGCAGATGGTGCATGTGGAAGTGCTGCGCAATCTCCTACAACGTAAACATGATCGTTATTTGGAATATTATGATATTTAGTTAAGACAACCCGTCCGCTACCATCTTGTTCAACTGGAAGGTTTCGAACAACTTCATTTGCTTGAATACCAGCTGTCCAAACGATTGCATCACATTCAAGTGGTTCATCGTGGTTGTACACAATATTTGGTTCTACTTTTGTAATGTTAGAGTTTCGTATGATGTTAACTTTATGCTTTACAAACCATTCTTCTACGTATCTACTTAATTTCTCTGGATATGGGAATAAAATTCTATCTTTTCGATCAAATAAATAGATTTTTAAATCAGAACGGCTTTCACGAAGTTCACTTGCTACTTCAACGCCACTTAAGCCAGCACCAACGACAGCTACTGTTGCATTTGGTTCTAGACTATTTAATTGTTCATATGTCTTACGTGTTTGTTCAATTGATTGTAGACTATGTGTATATTCTCTAGCTCCAGGAACGTTATGATATTTATCTTCACAGCCAAGTCCGATAATTAAATCATCATATTGGATCGCTTCGCCGCCATCAAGATGAACAGCTTTTTCTTCGAGGTCAATATTTGTTACTGTGCCGTATTGAATATTGAGGCGTGGGTGTTCAGGAAACGGTATACGAATATGCGTTTCTGAAATAGTACCCGCAACTAATGCATAATATTCAGTTTTGAAGCAATGATATGGTACTTTGTCGATTAATGTCACTTGTACATCATCTGGAAGTTGGTTGCTTGGAAGTAGCCTTTGCAGAATTCTCATTCCACCGTAGCCGCCACCTAGTATTACGAGGTGTTTCATGATGGATTACCCCTTTTCTGTTGAAATATCCCCTAATCATAAAATTTTATATTAATAAAATATTTTGACTTTACTCAATCAAATTATATCGAATTTGTGAACAAATAACAATGCATGAATGAATACTCTGTTGTACAATAAGAAGAAAAGTAAACTGTTTTTCTTTTTAAGTTACTCTTTCATTGTAAGTAGCATGTTATATAGAAGAAATCATCTACTTTGAAGTGAAGTAATGAAGTAACTAAATAGTTTAGACTGTGTAACGAAAACAACAAGAAACAGCTTAGTTTTCTTCTTATAGATAAAGTGAAAAGGTAATTTGTTTTGTAGTACAGGGGGGAGAATTTTGATTAAACCATTAATTGAATTTTGTGTAGGTAACCTTGCAAGTGGTTCACAAGCAGCTCTAGAAAAATTAGAAAAAGATCCGAATTTAGATGTAATGGAGTATGGTTGTTTAGGATATTGTGGCATTTGTTTTGAAGGACCATTTGCACTTGTAAATGGTGAAGTTGTACAAGGTGCAACAGTAGAAGAGCTTGTTAATAATGTATATGAGTATTTGGATGAAAATCCAATGTTTTAAGGTGTTGCGAATTAGCAGCACCTTTTTCATTAGATAAAACTTTATTTCGTGGGGAAGACTAATACTGAGTATTAGTCTTCCCCAATCGAAAATAGTAGGATAAATAAAAAAAGGCCCTTTTTAGAAGGGCTTTTTTCTTACACAAATTGTGTAAGAGTGGCTCATCGCCAAACGTTGTCAAATATGAGAAACGGGGGACATTCATATTGTGTTCTAAAAGCATGCATTTTATACTTAACATAACAAATTATTTTGGAGTGAATATAAATGAGCCAATTTTCTTTTACAAAAATGCATGGTCTTGGCAATAGTTATATATATGTAAATATGTTTGAAGAGCAAATTCCTGAAGAAGATTTAGCCCTTGTGGCCGAAAAGGTTTCAAATATTAATACTGGTATTGGAGCAGACGGGATGATTTTAATTTGCCCTTCAGACGTAGCTCCGGTGAAGATGCGTATGTTTAATAATGATGGTTCTGAAGGAAAGAGCTGTGGTAACGGTTTACGCTGCGTAGCGAAATATGCGTATGAGCATAAACTAGTAGAAGAAACAGTTTTCACAATTGAAACGTTAGCTGGTATTGTAACGGCTGAAGTAACAGTAGAAGATGGTGTCGTGACATTAGCAAAAATCGATATGGGAGCACCTCGTCTAACACGTGCAGAAATACCGATGCTTGGTGAAGGTGAAACACCATTTATTCGTGAAAACTTCTTATACAATAATCATCGTTATGCATTTACAGCTGTTTCAATGGGAAATCCGCATGCGGTTATTTTTGTTGATGATGTAGAAAAAGCACCTCTTACAACACTTGGACCAGTTCTCGAGACACATGAAATGTTCCCAGAGCGAGTAAATGTTGAGTTTATCGAAATTTTGAATAATGACGAGATGAACTTCCGCGTTTGGGAACGTGGATCTGGTGTAACGCAAGCTTGCGGAACAGGAGCGTGCGCTGCAGTTGTAGCTGCTATTTTAAATGGAAAGATGGAACGTGGTAAGGAAATTACAGTCCATTTAGCTGGCGGCGATTTAATGATTGCGTGGACTGAAGAAGGAAACGTGTTGATGAAAGGACCTGCGGAAGTAATTTGCCGCGGAGTGTATGAGTACAAGATAGAAGCGTAAAGATGTATAATGGACTAAGAACAGAAAGGAAGGTGTATTTCATGATTGAAGTAACAGAACAAGCAGCTTTTCAAATTAAAGATATGTTAAAAGATGCTGAAGATGGAGAGAAGTATGTGCGCCTTGCTGTACACGGCGGCGGATGTAGCGGTCTTTCTTACGGCTTAGGATTTGAAGTAGAACCAAAAGAAGACGACACAGTTCTTGAGTTTTTCGGTGTTGAATTTGTTATTGATACAGAAAGTGCTCCGATAGTTAAAGGAGTAAAAATTGACTATAAACAATCTATGCTTGGCGGCGGTTTTACAATCGACAATCCAAACGCAATCGCATCATGCGGATGTGGATCATCTTTCCGTACAGCATCGAATGCTGGTAAGCCAGAAGAGTGCTAAGTTTTTAGCCAAAAAAGAAAAGGCCTTTTTAGCGATGGAATAAAATCGTTAGAAAGGCCTTTTCTTTTTGCGTTAAAACAGAAAATGCATGTAGAGTTACTTTAGATTTTAATTTAAATGTTATTATATACGGTATATATGATTAATGCTGTGAATTCGAGATTCATATTGTTCATTTTAAGATAAGATTATGTAGAAAAAATGTAAACTTTGAACCGAATGGAACTGTTACGGATGTAGTGGAAGACGGTTTACCACGATAATAAATTAGTTACAGGAAGAATTGTAGTAAAGTTGTCTTTGATTTTATAAAGTTTTTGGGAGCATCTCCGAATATAGGTGAAAAAATAATTCTCTTAGCCATGTTAACTACAGTATTAGTATTTACCGAAGTTTCTTCCAAATTCAATAGCGTTATCGTGGATGTTGTTGTCGTATTATCTTTGTTGATATATACCGCAGTAGGGCAGCAATTGTAACTGGACGTAAAAGGACGCGGAGGAGTAGCAGCTTCCTTTTAAAAGAAGGAGGAAAATATGATGGAGGATATTCTTGAATTCCTAAGGAGATACGTAATTAAACCTATTATTAGTTTAGTGAGATATCTTGTAATAGAGATTATAATTGAGGGCATAATAGAAGGCGTAATAAACGGTATAAGGAAATTACGTGATAAGTGGCGGAATTGGCGTGAAAGACGTTATTGGCGGTAGTGTAGCTGATGAGCGTGCGAAACAAAAACGTTATACAGAAGCTTAATGGAATGACAATTTCTAAAGTGAAGAAATAATTATTATCTTACAAAAGTGTAATGTTCATGTCATGTTTTTGAATTTCTTCTTTAAGCTCCGGGCTTTAAGATAAGAATATAAGAAAAAACATATGAGGTGAAGGAAATGAAAAGATACATTGCACTATTTAGTATTTTAGTTGTATTTGCAAGTTTGTTAGTTGGTTGTGATTTAAACCGTATGGGTAAAGATGAGTATTATGTTCAAATTACAGTAGATGGAAAAGAATTTGATAGTAAAGCTAGTAATGGGCAGAAATTTAAAGATTATGAATATAAGCTGACTGGCTTTGATAAAGACGGTAAAGAGAAAGAATTAGAATTCATAGCTCAAAAAAATCTTCGTAAAGAAGCATTCCTACGCGTATACCACTCAGATAAAAAAGGTGTAACAGCTTGGGAAGAAGTGAAAAAAGACGAGCTTCCAGCGAAAGTGAAAGAAAAACTAAGTGTGAAATAAGACAGATAAAAAGGAATTGACGAACAGGGTCAATTCCTTTTTTTGTTTTCAAATTCTTCTTCTGAAATGACTTTAAATCCGTGTCTTTTAAATAAAGCAGTTGTCACTCCGAAACCAGTTTGCTTATTACCGTTAAATTCTCCAGTGTAAATCGTAGAACTACCACAAGATGGGCTGCGTTCTTTTAAAATAATATATTCTGGGTGTAAATCTTTAATTTGTTCTAATGCTGTATAAGCACCATTTACGAAAGCTGCTGTGACATCTTCACCATTTTTTGTTATCACTTTCGCTTTTCCGTCTAAAACGTCGTCGCCATTCCCGCCAATAATTTCAGCGGAAGGACGAGGTGTTGGTAGTCCTCCTAATACTTCAGGGCAAATGAGGACTGTATCTTCTTTTTGCTGAAGCTCCTCTATTTTTGAAACGAGATTGTCATTCCCGTCATAACGGCAAGCAATCCCACCTAAACAAGCGCTAATTACGATCATATTTTCATCTCCATTAAAAAATATTAACTATCCCGCCAATTTCGCTTCCTGCCTCTTACTTATAAATGAGGTGATATAAATGGGAAGCTTATATAATTTAATGAAACCATATAGTGAATTTCGAAGTAAAGAAGAGTTTAATACATATCAAAAACAAGTTTTGAAGTGCTACCGATTTCAATTGAATAAAACTGATTCTATCATTATTCATTTTTTAGGAAAATATGCTGTGAATGAGAAACAAAAAACAGTAGGAGTCGCTTGTCCATTAATGGGGACGATTGCGACGAATGTTGGAAAGAGTATTCGTACAGTACGCCGTTCAATTGCAAAGTTAGAGGAACTAGGAATTATAAAGCGTGTTGCAACAAAAGAAAGACATAAACGCGGCGGCTATAGTGCGAACTTATATGTATTTCTTATATCTGCAATTGACCGCATGGATGACCGTATGAAAATGTCCGCATGTGAAAGTGAGAATCGTGCAGCTGGCTGTAGTAAAAATGAGCAAAAAAATGAGGGGGAAACAATTTTTTCTAAAAACATTCCACAAATAAAAGAGAATAGAAAAGAAACGTACGAGCTTGATGAGACGTATTGCCGTCACGATATACCGAAGCCTTTTATATATGCACTTGTGCCGATGACGCGTAATCCGAAGAAGATCAATATATTTTGGAGTAAGGTGGAACTTGCGTATAAAAAGAGCGGATTACTAGAGCAAGGTGTGTTACTGGAGCAAATATTAGCTGATGACGAAGTGTATGGAAACTTCATTTGGCGAGTGAAGAGTGTTGTGAGAGCGTATAAATATGGGGAAATTCGTAAAGACATTGGGGCACTTTTATACAGTACAGTGCGAGATTTATTTTTAGAGGTTGGATTAGAATGGGGAGCAGCATTAAGGAGAAGTAAGGGAATATCACTATTTGATCCATTCAAAAAAGAGCCATGCGTATAATACATGACTCTAAGTGGCTAATCGAACTTCCTTACAACTGGAACACGAATCGCTACAAATAGTACGAATACAATAACAGCTATTGCACCACTTTTCATAACGGTTACGATTGGAATTCCCATTGCAAGTGCAAGTGATGTGAATGCATAAGAGAGCGGGATAAAGCCCATTGATGATAGCATAAGTAAACTCATTACGCGTCCCATCATTTCTTCTTTTACTGTCGATTGAATCATTGCCATAAGCGGTACAATCGCCATTGCGATTGTAATACCATAAAACATGCCGGCTAATAGTGCTTGCCAAAGTACGGTGCTAAAGTTGATGGCTAAGAAGAATACACCAGACAATAGCATCATGATAATACAAAATAGACCGCGTCTACGATTAATATTTTTTAAACCGACAATGATAGCACCGATTGCCATTCCGCCGCCTACAGATGCTTCTAAGTAACTAAACTGGAGCGAATCACCATGCAGAACGTTTTTAACAAAAAGCGGGAAACCAACTTGCATCGGGCCGATTAAAAATAAATTTAAAAAAGCGCTACAAATAAGGAAAGTTGAAAGGAATGGCGATTCCTTTACATATAAGATTCCTTCTTTAATGGAAGTGAACATACCTTTATCTGTATCTTTTTGTTCTGGCATCGTAAATTGTATTTTTTGGACGAGTATGGCAGCGAAAATCAGTAATAAAATCGTAATGGAAAAGATTGTCTCATAGTTCGTAAATTTAATGAGTATACCACCAAGTACAGGGCCTAAGATGACCGATGCTTGGTTCGTCATTTGTGTAAGTGAATTTGCTTGTGTTAACCGGCTTTTTTCTACCAATTCCGGTAAGATAGATCCATCTGCTGACCAGAAGAAAGCATCAGCAAGTCCAAAGAATAAAGCGAATAAAGCAAATGTATATAGTGTTACATCACCGACAATGAACCATGTGAGAATGGTTGCGACAAGAATCGCTCGAATGATATTGGAGTAAAACATAATGTTTTTTTTCGGGAATTTATCAGCTACAGCGCCGCCGACAATCATAAAAATAAGCCTTGGAACACTAAGGGCTACGAAAACAACACCGAGTGAAGCTTCAAGGTTTAATGTTTTTGCTATGTACCACGTTTGTGAAAAAGTAAAAAAGGCTAAAGCAAAGCTTGAAAAAAGAGTAGCTGCCCAAAGAAAAAGGAAATTCGTATTTTTTAATAACGGTTTTCCGCTTCCTTCTAAAGCAGTTTTATTTTGTTGTAGTTCCTCCATATTGCTTCCTTTCTATGTGACGAATTTAAACTAAAAAACCTATTAACAATCGTTTTATACAGTTTCTAATATTTCTATACTGCACTTTCTCATTGTAGACAATAATAATGAATTTGCCCAGTAGCTATTTAACGACAAAAAAAGATGCCGAATGGGCATCTTTTTTTAGGCTAACGCAATATAAATATCCAATTGTGCATGATTTGGGTCTAACGCTCTTTCATCGTAAAGCTCAAAGTCTGTTGTGAAGGCACGTTTATTTTCTTTCGACCATTTCCAAATATATTCCCAAGCTTCACAAACGACTTCAGCAACTGGTCCTTTTCTTGTTGTAAATACCGCATATGTAGCGGCAGGTATTGTTAAAGTTGTCATATTTTCAGGAACGTCTTCTAATGAAGAAACAGGCATACCGATTGTAAATTGATATGTACCGGTTTCATCTGATTCGTAGTTTGAGTAGAAAGCGAATGTTTCTTTCGTTTGTTGATTTGGGATGTGATGCATCATTTGTTCTTGAAAGTATCGGTTCCAAAGTTGTGGAATGTTTCCTTCAGTAGATGCCTCTTTTTCATTAGTCGTCGTAACCGAAACGCCGATTGCGTGGAAAGCTTCTTTTTTTACGATAATAGGTTCTTGTAGCATAAAAAATTCCTCCTTCTTTTAAAAAAAGAACGTTTGTTCTTGTTTTAATATAACATATTTTTACATGTAACGGTTGTTATTTTTAGAAAATTTTAATCATAAAAAACAAACTGAAAATAACTAAAAAATGGTAAATTTTCTATTGTATGTATAAATAGGATGAGGAGTATGTTAAAATTTTTAAGTATCCTTTAACTGTTATATAAACCTATACAGCACGGTGTTTTTACTATATTAAAAGTATGGTAAAGGTTTGTATAAGTGTCCGGTATATATGCTATTTTTGATAAATTAAAATAGTAATATTCTATGAGATTTATATTGTTGACATTGGGATTTCAACGATACATTTTCGTAGGTCGGATTGTTGCGAGTGGATATATATTGCTATGTATTCGGCTACTAAATGAAAGGGTTGCTGCAATTTAGTAGCCGGATAGCAAGTATATAGAAAGGAGAAAGGTAGAAAATATGAAGCAAGTATTGAAGTGTTTTAATGTCGTAACAATGATTACACTTCTCCTATCCATCATATTGCCTTCGCCCAGTGCTTTTGCTACAGAGATAAATAAAAAAAGCTGGGATGAGTTACAAGGAAATGATGTGAAAATTAAGGCAGAGAAAGTGAATGCTGAAATGTATAGGGGAGAAGTAGCTGAGAGGGAGCACGTATTTCAATATAAGATTGAAAATACGGGAGATACACCAATCCGAGAATTAGTAATTAAACAAAATAATGACAATGGAATTGAGTTTCTTTCGCAATCTGTGAAAGTAAACGGAGAGAAGTTACTTGAAAATAAGGTAGCGGATTTCTATGTAGAGGAAAAAGATAAGGGAGGAAAGGTTCTTTCTTCTAATCTTAAAATTCAAGATTTAAAATCACATGAAAAAATGACTGTATTAATAAAAGCTCGTCGTGCGCAACATTTTAATAAAGAGTATAAGCAAAAAATTAGTGTGCAAAAGGATCAACTACAGATAGGAAACATGTCTGTAGATGTTGAAGGGCTTCCTTCTGAAGAGAAGTTAGAAGCTAATACCGATGATGAGGCTGACAGTAGTAAGAAAGAAGTTGGCCCATCAGCTAATAATACAATTAAAAAAGTATCTGTAGAAGATAAAAATAACCCTACATCAAAAACAGAACTACCAAAACAACCAGTAACCGAAGCTGAGAAACAGCCAGAAAAAGAGGCAGTAAAGCAGAGTGTTGCAGAAGTACAAGCTGCATCAGAGAATGCTTCGAAGGTTCAAATGCAAACAGGGGATAAGCAAGGATTTGGAGATCCACTGTATTCTACAATTACTGCTGGTAATTTAGTACAGACTGGTAATGTAACACTTGGTTTGACGACCGATCATTATGGCAGACAAAGTCTGGGGTATAAGACGAATAAAATGACTGTGGACGTTGATAACGATGATAGTACTTTTAATTCGTCAACAGGAGCTTTTCCTAACATTCCTGCTGGAAGTAAAGTGAAAAAGGCTTATTTATTTTGGACAGCAGCTATGGGAACGCCAACTTATGCAAATAAAGAGTATAGAGTTAGTGATGAAGATGTAAGGCAGCCGGTTAAAATGAAAATGGGTAATAAAGAATATAAAGAGGTAAGTGCTACTAGTATACGAAAAGCAGCTAGTTTACCGTATATTTCAAATTACTCTGGTAGTGGTGCCGGTTATGTTGCATATGCTGACGTAACAAATGTAATTGCACAGCAAGGTATTTCTCAAACGGTGACAGTTGCGAATGTGCCACAAATTAAATTTGAAAAAGGCAGTGGTTACTACTGGGGCAACTGGAATCTTATATTAGTGTATGAAAACTATAAAGAAACAGTAAAAGATATGAAGATTTGGGAAGGTTTAGTTGCTCAAAAAAGTACAGCTTGGACAGATATTAGTGTTAATAAAATAAACACACCAAAAGAAGGTGCTTTTAAGGCGAAATTTAGTTATTTTTCATCGCAAGGTGATCCAGCTGATAACGATGGGTATGCCTATGATTATGGAGAGTATGATTTTGGATTAGGATATCAAAAGTTTAAAAATATTAAAGGTAAAGATAATGATGTTAATGACTCATCTATGACAGAAGTACAAGTAGACGGTACTAACGAGTTTGTTACAAAAAAATATCCAGGATATAACCCGGATTGGACAAATTCATTCAGTACTGACATTCATACGTATCATCTTGAAGGACCGACTCAAGTAAAGAATGATTTGAAAGAAGGAAAAATGCGTTTTAGAGCATATGCTGGTACTGGTGATATTTACGTATTAAACAACGCCACATTTGTTACAGAACATAATGCTCCAAACTTACAAGTTGATAAAAAGGCATTAGATAGTACCGGTAAAGAAATTAAGGAAATTAAAGCTGGTGAAGAGTTTACGTATCAAATTGAAGTGAAAAATGATACGAAAAATAATCAAGCGCCGGTATCGAATGTAAAAGGTTTTGATAAATTAGATGATCGTTTAGAGTATGTTCCGGGATCTATACAATATATTTCTGGAAGTAATAAAGGAAATAAAACAGATGATGCAAGCGATGATGAAGCAGAGTTTGTAAATAATCAAATTGATTTCCGTGTTGGTGAAGGTGCTAATGCTAAAGACGGCGGTGTTTTAAAGCCTGGTGAAAGTGCCATTATTACATTCAAAGTAAAAGTGAAAGCTTCTGTACAATCAGATACAACAGTAAAAAATATCGTTGTTGTAAAGGGACAAGATAGTACCGAGGTAAATTATGAAACTGCAGATGATGCAGATATTACGGTTACGACTCCAAAAGAGATCCCTGGAGAAATAGAAGCTAAAAAAATAGCATCTAATAAAACACCGAAACTAGGTGACGAAGTAGAGTATCGTATTACATTTAAAAATAAGACAAAAGATGGACGTCTAGATGTATTGACGATTGAAGATGAATTACCAAGCAATCTTGAATACGTGAAAGATAGTTTGAAAGCAGAAGGTGCAAAACCAGAGCCAGTAGAGCTGAAGTTTGAAAATGGAAAAGTAATTGCAAAGTATCCAGAAATTATGGATATGGAAGAAAGAAGTATCGTCTTTAAAACAAAAGTAAAAGAAACTGCAAAAATTGGTGAAGAAATTGTTAATAAAGCAACCGTTAGTGATAAAACAAATCCAC
This sequence comes from Bacillus sp. 7_6_55CFAA_CT2, assembly GCF_000238655.1. Taxonomy (NCBI): domain Bacteria; kingdom Bacillati; phylum Bacillota; class Bacilli; order Caryophanales; family Bacillaceae; genus Bacillus; species Bacillus sp. 7_6_55CFAA_CT2. The sequence continues at coordinate 554,548 of NZ_JH414711.1, forward strand.
CAAAGAATCTAGAAGAGAAGATTACACCACAGCATAAGGCCGGTAAAATTGCTGCAAAGAAAAAAGCAACAAATAAGAAGCCAAAGCTAGGAGAAGAATTTGAATATCAAATTAGCTTCCAAAATACGGTGGAAAACGGAAAACTAGATGCAGTTACAATAGAAGATGAAATTCCAGCTAACTTAGAATTTGTTCAAGGCAGTGAGAGAGCTGAAGGTGCTGAACCAAATCCAGTAGAGTTAAAAGTAGAAAATGGTAAGGTAATCGCAAAATATCCAGAGATTACGGATACAAAAGAGCGAAGCATTGCCTTTAAAGTGAAAGTAAAAGAAGAGGCAAAAGCCGGAGAAACGATTGTTAATAAAGCGGTTGTGAGTGAGCCGAATGGACAAACTGAGCATCCAGAAGAAAAGATTACGCCGGATTATAAATACGGTAAAGTGGATGTTGAAAAAAGCGTAACGAATCAAACACCAAAACTAGGAGAAGAAGTGGAATACCGAATTACATTTTATAATACGGTAGAAAACGGAAAACTAGAAAAGGTGCTAGTAGAAGATACACTACCTAAAGGTGTTGAATACGTGAAAGATAGTTTGAAAGCTGAAGGTATAAAACCAGAGCCAGTAGAACTAAAAGTGGAAGACGGCAAAGTAATGGCAAAGTATCCAGAAATTACGGATACAGAAAAAAGAAGTATTGTTTTTAAAGTGAAAGTAAAAGATTCGGCAAAAGTAGGGGAGGCAATCGTAAATAAAGCAATTGCAAAAGATCCGAAAAATGAGCCTGTTGAATCAAAGGTTGTTATTACACCGCAAAGTAAAAAAGGTGAAATTGCTGCTACAAAGGTAGTTAATAATAAGAAGCCAAAGTTAGGCGAAGAAATCGAGTACCGCATTAGTTTTCATAATACGGTTGAGAACGGAAAACTTGAAGAGGTGCGAGTGGAAGATACAATTCCAAAAGGTCTTGAATATGTAGAAAATAGCATCAAGGCCGAAGGAGAAGCACCTGAACCAGTAGAATTAGCTGTTGAAAATGGGATAGTCAAAGCTAAGTATATCGATATTATGGATATGAAAGAAAGAAGTATCGTCTTTAAAGTAAAGGTGAAGGAAGAAGTAAAAGTAGATAAAGAGATTGTCAATAAAGCAATTGTTGATGATACGAAAAATCCACCGATTGAACCGGAGGAAAGGATTACTCCGCAACATAAGGATGGAATAATTGATTCGAAGAAGACAGTAGATAATCCATCACCAAAACTAGGAGAAGAAGTAGAATACCGAATTAGCTTTAAGAATACGGTAGAAAACGGAAAACTAGAAAAGGTAATAATAGAGGATACAATTCCTAACGGTTTAGAGTATGTAAAAGGCAGTGAAAAGGCTGAAGGTGATAAACCAGCTCCATTAAAGTTAAGTGTGAAAGATGGAAAAGTTATTGCTGAATACGACAATATTACGGATATGAAAGAAAGAAGTATTGTCTTTAAGGTAAAGGTGAAGGAAGAAGCGGAAGTGGGGAAGGAAATCATCAATAAGGCAATTGTTGATGATATGAAAGATCCGAAAGAACCAGAAGCGAAAATTACACCATTACACAAAGATGGAAAAATTAAAGCGAAGAAAATCGTAAATAATGAAACACCGAAGTTAGGAGAAGAAGTAGAATACCGAATTAGTATGAAAAATACGGTAAAGAACGGAAAGCTAACAGACGTGACAGTAGAGGATACTTTACCAGAAGGTTTAGAGTATGTAGAAAATAGTTTGAAAGCAGAAGGTGCCGGAATAGATTCAGTAGAGCTGAAATTTGAAAACGGTAAAGTAATGGCAAAATATCCAGAAATTACGGATACAGAAGAAAGAAGTATCGTTTTTAAAGTGAAAGTAAAAGAAGAAGTAAAAGTCGGTAAAAAAATCATTAATAAAGCAACTATTGATGATTCGCAAAATAAGCCAGTTAATCCGACAGCGGAAATTACTCCTCAGTATAAAGATGGAAAACTTGAAGCAAAAAAGATAGTAAATAATGAAACGCCGAAGTTAGGAGAAGAAGTGGAATACCGAATTAGCTTTAAAAATACGGTAGAACATGGAAAGCTAACAGAGGTAAAAATAGAAGATGATTTACCAAATGGATTAGAGTATGTGAAAGATAGTTTAAAAGTAGAAGGTTCTAAGCCAGATCCAGTGGAATTAAAATTTGAAAACGGTAAGGTAATGGCAAAGTATCCTGAGATTACAGATACAAAAGAGAGAAGTATTACCTTTAAAGTGAAAGTAAAAGGTAAAGTGAGCGATTCAATTGTTAATGAAGCGATTGTGAGCGATACGAAACATCCGCCAGAAACACCGACAGCAGAAATTATTCCGCAACATAAAGACGGAAAAGTGAAAGCGAAGAAGACGGTAAATAATGAAACGCCGAAGTTAGGAGAAGAAGTAGAATACCGAATTAGTTTTAAAAACACGGTAGAAGACGGAAAACTAGCAGAGGTAAAAATAGAAGATACTTTACCAGAAGGTTTAGAGTATGTAGAAAACAGTGTGAAAGCAGAAGGTACTAAGCCAGATCCAGTAGAATTGAAAATGGAAAATGGTAAGGTAATGGCGAAGTATCCAGAGATTACGGACACAGAAGAAAGAAGTATCACTTTTAAAGTGAAAGTAAAGGAAGAAGTGAAAGTCGGTAAAAAAATCGTCAACAAAGCAATTGTTGATGATACGAAAAATGAACCAGAAACACCGACGGCAGAAATTACTCCGCAGCATAAAGACGGAAAAGTGGAAGCGAAGAAGACGGTAAATAATGAAACGCCGAAGTTAGGAGAAGAAGTAGAATACCGAATTAGTTTTAAAAATACGGTAGAAAACGGAAAGCTAGCAGAGGTAAAAATAGAAGACGATTTACCAAATGGATTAGAGTATGTGAAAGATAGTTTACGAGCGGAAGGTACTAAGCCGGATCCAGTAGAACTGAAAGTGAAAGATGGAAAAGTAATCGCCAAATATCCAGAGATTACGGATACAGAAGAAAGAAGTATCGTCTTTAAAGCGAAAGTAAAAGAAGAATTTAAAGTTGGTGAAGGTCTTGTCAATAAAGTAGTTGTTGATGATACAAAAGATCCAACAACTTCAGAAGTAACAATTATGCCAGAATATAAAGACGGTAAGCTTAAAGCAGAGAAATTTGTAAACAATAAAAAACCGAAATTAGGAGAAGAAATAGAATACCGAATTAGTTTTAAAAATACGGTAGAAAACGGAAAACTAGCAGAGGTTAAAGTAGAAGATGAAATTCCAGCTGGATTAGAGTATGTAGAAAACAGTTTACAAGCAGAAGGATCTAAGCCTAGTCCGGTAGAATTGAAATTTGAAAACGGTAAAGTAATGGCAAAGTATCTAGAAATTACGGATACAAAAGAAAGAAGTATTATCTTTAAAGTGAGAGTAAAAGAAGAGGCAGAAATAGGCAAGGAGATTGTTAATAAAGCAATCGTAGTAGATACAAAAAATGAGCCCGAAGAGCCTCATGTGGAAATTACTCCGCAATATAAAGATGGTAAAATTGCTGCGCAGAAAGTGGCGAATAATCATAAACCGAAACTAGGAGAAGAAGTAGAATACCGAATTAGTTTTAAAAACACGGTAGAAAACGGAAAACTAGCAGAGGTAAATATAAAGGATGCATTACCAAATGGTTTAGAGTATGTGGAAGGCAGTATCACGGCAGAAGGTTCTAAACCGAAACCAGTAGAGCTACATGTGAAAAATAATAAGGTAATGGCAAAGTATCCAGAAATTACAGATACAGGGGAAAGAAGCATTGTCTTTAAAGCGAAGGTAAAAGAAAGCGTAAAAGTGGGAGAAGAAATCGTAAATGAGGCAATTGTAGATGATACAAAGAATCTGCCAGAAGAGCCTTATGTACCGATTACACCACAATATAAAGATGGGAAAATTGAGGCAAGAAAAGAAGTAAGTAACCATGAACCGAAGTTAGGTGAGGAAATCGAATATCGAATTATTTTTAATAACACGGTGAAAGATGGAAAACTAGCAGAGGTAAAAATAGAAGATAAAATTCCAGCTGGATTAGAGTTTGTAGAAGGAAGCGAAAAAGCTGAAGGTGAAGAGCCAAAACCAGTGGAGTTGAAAGTAGAAAATGGTAAGGTAATGGCAAAGTATTCAGAGATTATAGATACGCAAGAAAGAAGTATTGTCTTTAAAGTGAAGGTAAAAGATTCGGTTACAATAGGGAAGGACATTACAAATAAAGCGATTATCCATGTTGATGATCCGAACCATCCAGTAATTGATCCGACAGCAAAAATTACACCACAATATAAAGATGGTAAAATTGCTGCTCATAAAAAGGTGAATAATCATAAACCGAAGCTAGGTGAAGAAATCGAATATCGAATTTCATTTAATAATACGGTGAAAGATGGAAAACTGGCAGAGGTTAAAATTGAGGATGAAATTCCGTTTGGTTTAGAGTATGTGAAAGATAGTCTAAAAGCAGAAGGTGATAAGCCGGCCCCAGTAGAGTTGAAAGAAGAAGCTGGTAAGGTTGGTGCGAAGTATGAAAATATCACTGACATGAAAGAAAGAAGCATTATTTTTAAAGTGAAGGTGAAAGATTCTGTTGAAGTGGACAAGGCAATTGTAAATAAAGCAATTGTTGATGATACAAAAAATCCACCAGAGCGACCAGAAGTAGATATTACACCGCAGCATAAAGATGGTAAATTTAAAGCTGATAAAAAGGTAAGTAAAAAAGATCCAAAGCTAGGAGAAGAAGTAGAGTACCGAATTAGTTTTAAAAATACGGTAGAAAACGGAAAACTAGCAGAAGTGAAAATTGAGGATCAACTACCAAATGGATTAGAGTATGTGAAGGATAGTTTAAAAGCAGAAGGTAATGAACCAAATCCGGTAGAGTTAAAAGAAGAAGCTGGAAAAATTACAGCGAAGTATGAAAATATTACTGATACAGCTGAGCGTAGCATTATCTTTAAGGTAAAAGTAACAGAAGCAGTAAAAGTCGGGAAGAAAATCGTGAATACGGCAATTGTGGATGATGATAATCCGAAGAATCCTCCGCAAAAACCAGAAGCGATTATTACACCGGAGTATAAGAATGGAAAAATAAAAGCTGAGAAAACAGTAAATAACCCAGCTCCAAAATTAGGAGAAGAAGTAGAGTATCGAATTACGTTCCGTAACGTAGTTGAGCACGGAAAATTAGCGAAGGTGAAAATTAAGGATGAATTACCAAACAGTTTAGAGTTTGTAGAAGGTAGCGAAAGAGCTGAGGGGGATAATCCAAAACCGTTGCATGTAAAAGTGAAAAACGGCATAGTACTCGCAGAATATCCAGAAATTACGGATACGAAAGAAAGAAGTATCGTCTTTAAAGCAAAAGTGAAAGAAAAAGCTAAAATTGGCGAAGCGATTGTGAATACGGCGGTTGTGGAAGATACTATAAATCCACGAGAGAAACCGAATGTCGCGATACAACCTCAACATAAAGAGGGTGTATTACAAGCTGAAAAAACAGTGAGTAACCATGAACCGAAGTTAGGAGAAGAAGTAGAATATCGAATTAGTTTTGAAAATACGGTAGAAAACGGCAAACTAACTGAGGTGAAAGTAGAGGACGAAATTCCAGCTGGTTTAGAATACGTACAGGATAGTATAAAGTCTGATGGGCCGGAACCAAATCCAGTAGAACTTAAAGTTGAGAATGGAAAAGTAACAGCAAAGTATCCAGAAATTACGGATACGAAAAAAAGAAGTATCATCTTTAAAGTGAAAGTACAAGAAACGGTACAAGTAGGAAAAGAAATTATAAACAAGGCGGTTGTGGATGATAATAATCCGACAAATCCACCAGTTGAGTCACTTATACCAATTACACCTCAATATAAAGATAGGAAACTAGAGGCAAGGAAAGAAGTAAGTAACCATGAACCAAAGTTAGGGGAAGAAATCGAATATCGAATTACTTTTAACGGCACAGTAGATGGCGGGAAGTTAGTTGATGTAAAGATTGAAGATGAAATTCCGTCTGGTTTAGAGTATGTGAAAGAAAGTCTGGAGGCCGTAGGTGATAAGCCTGTGCCAACAGAACTTAAAGTCGAGAATGGAAAAGTAACAGTGAAGTATCCAGAAATTACGGATACGAAAGAAAGAAGTATCATCTTTAAAGTAAAGGTAAAAGAATCAGTAAAAGTTGGAGAGGAAATAACAAATAAAGCGATCATTCATGTAGATGATCCAGATCATCCAGTTATGGAACCGACAGCGACAATAAAGCCAGAATATAAAGATGGTAAGTTAAAAGCGACGAAGACAGTAAATAATAAAGAACCGAAGCTAGGAGAAGAAGTAGAATACCGAATTAGTTTCAAAAATACGGTAGAAAACGGCAAACTAGCAGAGGTAAAGGTAGAAGATGAAATTCCAGCCGGTTTAGAGTACGTGCAAGATAGCATTAGATTTGAAGGGGCTGAACCAAATCCAATAGAGTTAAAAATGGAGTTTGGAAAAGTAATAGCAAAGTATCTAGAAATTACAGATACGAAAGAACGTAGTATTATTTTTAAAGTGAAGGTAAAAGCAGCACCAAGTAAAGGGATAACAAATAGAGCGGTAGTGGACGATAAAATAAATCCACCACTTGAGCCTACAGTTACAATTTTACCGAAAACAAAAGAAGATCTTAAGATACCAGAAGAGCCGAAAGAACCAGAAGTGAAGCCGGAAGATCCGAAAGAACCGAAGGAACCAGAAGTGAAGCCGGAAGATCCGAAAGAACCGAAGGAACCAGAAGTGAAACCGGAAGAGCCGAAAGAACCGAAGGAACCAGAAGTGAAGCCGGAAGATCCGAAAGAACCGAAAGAACCAGAAGTGAAGCCGGAAGATCCGAAAGAACCGAAGGAACCAGAAGTGAAGCCGGAAGAGCCGAAAGAACCGAAGGAACCAGAAGTGAAGCCGAAAGAACCGAAGGAACCAGAAGTGAAGCCGGAAGATCCGAAAGAACCGAAGGAACCAGAAGTGAAGCCAGAAGATCCGAAAGAACCGAAGGAACCAGAATTGAA